>JAHDXT010000001.1 GCA_023384095.1 Hyphomicrobiaceae bacterium | reverse complement strand
AATGATGCCCTAGACGCTAGCGGTCGCCTTCTGGCGATCCTACACTTGGAACGCATCAGCCTCCAGTTGGTTGCAACTGGCTGCGGCTTTTTTATGCTGGCGATGGAACTCCACGCCGTTTGTCGAGTTAATCGACGGGCGCTGTTTTGCGCCCCTCCGCACGGGGTCAGCTAGATGAATCATGTAGCCAAGCGCAAGGCTTTGCATGCGGGCAAGGCAACGGGCCCCCGCGAGGAGGAGAGGGTGGCTGGCCCGGCACTGAACGACAACATCCAAGAGCAGATCGGCGCAAAGCTCAAGGCCTTGTTCGACGAGTCTGTCAATCAGGCCGTTCCCGACCGGTTCGTGGAACTCTTGCAAGCTCTCGCGGAGACGGAAGATGGCGCCGACACCACCGACCGAGACGAGCTTTCGTGACGGGCTGCTGGGCGAAATACCCAGTCTGAGAGCCTTCGCGCGCTCGATCACCGGCAATCCCGACCGCGCCGACGATCTCGTCCAGGAGACGCTGGTCAAGGCGTGGGCCAACCGGAACCGCTACACGCAAGGCACCAACCTGCGCGCCTGGCTGTTCACGATCCTGCGCAACACCTTCTACTCCGAGTTCCGCAAGTTGACGCGTGAGATCTCGGATACCGAGGGCAGGTTCGCGGCGACCCTGGCCCAGCAGGCCTCGCAGCTCGCGCACCTCGACCTGGAGGAGTTCAAGCGCGCCTTCGCCCAGCTTCCGGAGGACCAGCGCGAGGCGCTGTTCCTGATCGGCGCGTCGGGGTTCTCCTACGAGGAGGCGGCCGCCATCTGCGGGTGCGCGGTGGGGACCATGAAGAGCCGCACCAACCGCGCGCGCCAGAAGCTGGCGACCATCCTCGAAGTGCAGTCGCCGGACGATTTCGGGCCCGATGCGATCGACGCGGCAGCGCTCGCGATGCCGCAGAAGCGCGCCGCACGGGGCTGATCGCAGCCCCTCTCGCGCGGCGCCGACTCAGCGGCGGCGTAGCCGGCGGCCGAACAGGAAGCTCCCCACGAAGACGAGCCCTACGAGCTGCAGCGGCGAGAGCTGCCGTGCCAGCTCGCTGGAAGCGGTGACGACGAGGCTTTCGGTGCGGAAGCCGGCACCGGCCAGCGTCCTGGCGACGCCGTCCAGGTTGACCCCCATCCGGTCGACCATGTTCCGTTGCTGGCTGGGCATGTCGCGGACATCGGCGCGCTGCTGCGGCGGCGGCTCGGCCACGGGTGCTGCCCCGCTGCTCCAGGATGCCCAGATCAGAACCACGGCAGCAGCAACCGAATAGAAAACGGTGAGCACCAGCGCCGCCGCGACCGCCGAAAGCTCCGCCTCGAGCCACCAGAACGCCGCGAGAGTCAGGAACAGGAGGGCCGCCAGCGCCGCGGCCGCGGCGACCGCGTAGAGGAGAGCCGAGCGCGCCGTCTCCTGGATCTCCTCGCGCGCGCTCGCCTTCAGCCGGTTGACCCAACGGTCCAGGAACGATGTCGCCACGGTTTCTCCTTCCGGAGTCGGGTGCCGTTTCGCCGGCCCGGCCGATCAGGCGCGCAGCATTCCGCCCAGCATGCAAGCGCCTGCTCATCGCATGCCTGCGAGAACGCGGCTTGCCTTCGAACGTTCCTTTCCGGGCGCGCAGGCACGGTCCTGCCGCGGCTCCTCGGCGACGCCAGACATGCCATCCCGTGGCCGGAAACCATCTCCGGCGTCACAAGTTCAATTGGCAAGCTGAAACTTCAGAGGAGACTACAAGGTGACCAAGAGGATCATCGCTTTGATCGCGGCTGTCGGCATGCTCGGCGCCGGCGGGGCCATGGCCCAGACCACGGCTCCGACCCAGATGCAGCCGCAGCTTGCGCCTCCGCAGACCGGTCCACAGCAGACGATGCCACCGGTCGGCGTGCCGCCCACTCCGCAGGTGCAGACGACGCCCGCGCCTGGAACGACGGCAACGCCCACGACGCCGACTCCCGGCCAGCAGACATTCCTTGCCCGGCAGCAGCCCGGCCAGGTGCTGGCCTCGGACCTCATGAGGAAAAGCATTCTGGGCGCCAACAACGAGCGCATCGGCGAAGTCAACGATCTGCTGATGTCGCAAGACGGAGAGATCATGGCCGCTCTGGTCGGTGTCGGTGGCTTCCTCGGCATCGGCGAGAAGACGGTCGCGATCCCGTTCGACGCGCTGCAGCGCTCGGCTGATGCGGACCAGCTCACGGCCCCCTACTCGCGACAGGACCTAGAGCAGGCGCCGCAGTTCGTAACCGCCAAGTCCGCAAGCCGTGATCGCACGGGCGGCGGCGGTGCGGGCACGACCGGGACGACCGGCGGCACCAAGCGCTGACGAGAGCAGGCGGCCCGTTGCGGGAAAGCGCGGGCCGCCTCCGCACTGCGTCCGGAACCATCCTCGTAGCTCGACGGTATAGGCATACACTGATCCTGCAAGGAGATCCCAACGTGCCAATGAAATCGATGGACGACCTGTTCCTGCACGGGCTGCAGGACATCTACACGGCCGAGAAGCGAATCCTGCAGTCTCTGCCGACCATGGCCCAGAGCGTCGGGACCAACGAGCTGAAGCAGGCGCTCGAGCAGCACCGTGACGAGACCCAGCAGCACGTGCGGCGGCTCGAGGAGGTCTTCAAGATGATCGGGGAGAAGCCCAAGGGCGTCGAATGCAAGGCGATCGACGGCATCATCGGAGAGGCCCAGCAAGAGATGAAGGAGATCGAGGACGACGCCGTGTGCGAGGCCGCCATCATTGCCTCCGCCCAGGCCGTGGAGCACTACGAGATCACACGTTACGGCACGCTCACCGCGTGGGCCAAGCAGCTCGGCCACACCGACGCGGCCAACCTCCTGCACGAGACTCTGGAGGAGGAGAAGCACACCGACGAGCTGCTGACCAAGCTGGCCAAGGAGAAGATCAACAGGGCGGCAGCTTAGAGTCGTTCTGGTTGAGATCGAAACGGCAGCAGCGAGCACTGCTGCTCGCCTCCCCCTTGCGGGAAGGGGTCGGGGGTGTGCTCTCGCGCTGACGCCTCGTCCGTGACCCCACCCCACCCGCGCGGCTTTCGCCGCGCCGCCCTCCCCGTCAAGGGGAGGGCATCCGCGAGAGCCAGTCCTGTCGCTTTGTCCTCCCCGCCATGCTGCGCGGGGAGGGGGTCTTCACCATCAGTTGACCCGAGGCGGCGCGAGCTGGGAGGTCACATCGGGTCGGAAGAACACGTCCGTGCGCATCCCCGGAAGGAGCGGCGGACGGCCGTCGAGGTCGATCAGCACCTCGAGGATGTCGACGTCCGTCGGCTTGCGCGGCCCGCGGCTGCCGAGACGGGGCGGACCGACATAGGCTGCCGTGCTCGCCACCCTGCCTTCGAAGTCCCTGCCGGGGAAGGCATCCGAGCGCACGACCACCCGCTGCCCGGCCCGGATCTTGCCGATGTCGCGCTCCTCGACCTCGGCCCTGACCCTGAGCGCCGTCACGTCGCCGAGCGTCATGGCCACGAGCTCGGGAGACGGGGTCAACAGCTCGCCCGCCTTGACGTTGACCTGCAGCACGCCCGCGTCGATCGGCGCGCGGATGCGCGTGCGCTCGAAAGCGATTTCCGCAAGCAGCACCTCGGCGCGGGCCTGGGCAAGCGCGGATTCGGGCCTCGTCGGCAGCGGCATGCCGGAAGCTGCTGCGGCACGACGCAGGTCGCTACGCTCCTGGTCGGCCCGCTCCTCGGCCGCGTCGAGCGCGGCGCGGGCGCGCACGACCTCGTCCGGCGTCGCGGCATTCCGGCGGCGCGCCGCAAGCAGGCGGTCGAGGTCGACGCGCGCTGCATGCAGCGACCGCTGGGCGCTCGCCAGTGCATCCTCGGCCGCGCGGCGGTCCTGCGCCGGCTTGCCGACGGTCTCGGCATCCCGCTCGCGACGGCGCACGGCCTCCTCCGCCTCGGCGGCGGCCAGACGCGCGCGCGCCTCCTCCTCGTCGAGCCTGACCAGGAGATCGCCGGCCTGCACCCTGTCGTTGACCCGTGCGAGGACTTCGACGACGCGGCCGGGCGCCTGCGCGGAAAGGCGCACCTCGCCGCCCCGCGGCTCCACCCGGCCGGGCGCCGAGGCGAGCCAGTCCGATTTGGCCGCCGCCCCCTGCGTGACGGGCGGGGCCAGCGACGCCGTCTGCTGCTCGCGCCTGCGCGCTTCCGTCCATTCGTTGACGCCATAACCCAGCGCAGCAGCGAGCGCCACCGCGATGACCAGCGTCGTGGCGGTCGAATCCAATCTAGGCATTAGCCTTCCGCTTCCTGGTGATGTCGTACTTCTTGACGTTCTTGTGGGCCTCGGCCCGGCGGTCCTCGCCGACGATGCGCCCGTCCTCGATGCGGACGATCCGATCGGCGTAGGCGTGCGTGCGCGGATCGTGTGTGACCGCCAGCACCGCGTGATCGTGGTCTTTCGCGATCTGCGCCAGCAGGGCCATGACGGCATGGCCGTTCTCGCTGTCGAGCGCCGCCGTCGGCTCGTCGGCGAGGATGACGGACGGCGCGCCGGCGAGCGCGCGCGCCACCGCGACCCGCTGCTGCTCGCCGCCGCTCATGTTTCTGGGATAGCTGCGCAGCTTGTGCGCCAGCCCGACCGCTTTGAGCGCCGCCTCCGCTTTCGCCACGGTCTCGGCATGAGTCATGCCGCGCACGTCGAGCGCCAGACGGACGTTCTCGATGGCGGTGAGCGTCGGAAACAGATTGTAGGACTGGAACACGAAGCCGATGTGCCGGCGGCGGAGGCCGGCGAGCTTCTCGGCGTCGAGGCCGTCGATCTTCTCGCCGCCGATGCGCACGCTGCCCGAGGTCGGTGTCAGGATGCAGCCGAGAATGGACAGCAGCGTCGTCTTGCCGCTGCCGGACGGGCCCATCAGCAGCGTCAGCTCGCCCGCCCTCAGCGACAGGCTGACGCCCTTGAGCGCCCGCACCTTGCCGGCGCCTTCCCCCAGCTCCTTGACGATGCTGATCGCCTCGAGGACGACGGGATGGCTCATCGGCTGAACACCATGGCTGGATCGATCTTGGTGACCTTCATGATCGCCGACACAGCCGAGATGGCGCACATGAAGAGCGTCAGCAGGAACAGCGAGACCGCGAGCCCCGGCGTCATGATGATGGGCAGCGCAGTGTGCGTGCTGAGCACCACCACGGCGAGCGCGATCATCATGCCGAGCACATATCCGATGACCGCGCTCAGGCCCGCCTGGGCCAGGATCACCTTGTGGATGTAGCCCGACGAGGAGCCCAGCGCGCGCAGGGTCGCGAACTCGTTGAGGTGATCCTTGGTGCTGGAATAGAGGGTCTGCGCGACGATCACGGTCCCGACCAGCAGGCCGAGAATGGCGCCGCCGATGAGCGCCACGCCGGCCCCCGTCGAGAACAGCCACTGATCGAGGCTGCGGTCGCGGAACTCCGCCTTGGTGAGGATCTCGGTGCCGGGCAGGCGGGCCGCCAGGTCCTTGCGCAGGCCCTCGACGTCGGCTCCCGGCTCGACCTGGACCAGGAAGAAGGTGGTGTTCTCGCCGGGCACGCCGAGCAGCGAGCGCGCCCGGTTGAGCGTGGTGAACACATAAGGCGCCATGGTGAACGAACGGATGCCGTCGGTGATGGCGCGGACACGCACGCGGCCCTGCTCGATCTGGGCGGTGTCGCCGACGCCGGTGATGCCGAGATCGCCGAGATAGCTGCGGTCGACCGCGATCCCGTCGGGCGCCGCCATTGCGGCGACGGAGCCCTCGACGAGGCTCCACGGCTCGAGCCCGCCGTCCTCCGGGTCCGCTCCCACGATCACCGAGGTCGTGCTGCCGCCGCCCGGCTTGCGCCACTCCGCGAACGACACAACGAGCGGCACGACGGCGGCGACGCCGGGGGCGGCGAGCGCCGCATGGCGCTCACGCGGAGTGAGCAGGATGCCGCCCTCCTCGAAGCTTTTCGCGCCATAGGCCGTGATCCACAGCTCGCCCTGCGCGTTCTCGATCATGCCGATGATCATCTGGCGTGCCCCGAGATAGAGCCCGAGCTGCACGGCGACGAGCACGATCGAGAAGAGAATCCCGACCAGGGTGACGATCAGACGGATCCGATCGTGAAACAGGTTCCGGATGGCCAGCGTCAGTATCATCGGCTTTCCATGGTTGATCGGTCTTTGCGCGATCGGATAACTATCCGCATTCAGGCGAATAGGCGGTGCCGCAGGTTACACCCGATCGCATATCGAGCAATTCGTTGGGCAACGGCACTGTGCCGGCGCATCCCGGCCGCGGGTGCACGCCCTGTATAGAAGGTCTGCCATCATGGCGCCACTCCTCAAAGCGACAGGAGTTAAGCATCAGATGAAGACGCTGCTGACCTCGTCGCGCAAATTGGCGCACCAGTTTGGCGGTGCCAAGGCATGAAACCCCACCCGTCATTTCGATTTCGCTCAATCCGAACATTGGCTGGAGATCATCCATGGAGTTCGATCGTCTCGCACGCCGCGATGCAAACGCTACAGAGCCGCGGCGCCCTTGCGAAAGGCGGTTTACCATTCGCGCCGCCGCGCTGCTCGTCCTGATGTCGGCCGCCTGCACTGGGGCCGAGGCGCAGACGGCGGCGCCGAAACGCTCCGCGCCGCAGCCGCCCAGCCCCGTCGGCGTCTGGTACGACGACACTGGAAATGGCGCGGTCGAGATCGCGCCCTGCGGCGCGCGGCTGTGCGGCCGCATCTTCTGGCTGAAGGACCCGGTCACAAAAGGCGGCCAGGTGGTGACCGACGCGCTCAATCCCGACCCTCTCCAGCGGCAACGTCCGGTTTGCGGTCTGCAAGTCATCGGCGACCTCGAGGTCCAGACGAACGGCGCCTGGGACAAGGGCTGGATCTACGATCCGAAGGAGGGCAAGTCCTACGATGTCGAGATCAGGTTACGCGCGCCCGACCGTCTCCAGGTCAAAGGCTATCTGGGCGTCAAGTTTCTGAGCGAATCCTTCATCTGGCAGCGCGCGCCGGCCGAGCTTCCGCGCTGCGCAGCCGCCAATTGACATAGCGGACACGGCCGCGTGCCGGGACCGGTTGCCTCGACTGGCCGCGATTCACTCCGACGCGGCCAGGTTCTGCTTGATGCGCTCCATTTGCTCGCCGGCCTCGATCTGCCCGGCGATCCAGGCTGTGAACGACAGCGATTTCTCGACCACCAGGGTCCGCTGCCGGTCCAGGGTCACCATGTGATAGCTGTCTTCGAGCACGACCACCTCGGCGAGGCCGCCCAGCCGCCTTTGGAGCATGATGGTGTTGCTGATATCGCTCTGATCGTCGAAACGCGGATGGAAGATCAGAGCGGGCTGTTTCACCTCGCCCAGCACCTGTCTGGCCGCCTTCGCCAGCCAACTGAACTCCAGCACCGTGCCGCCGCTGCGCCCGAAGATGTCCTCCAGCGGGCGGCCGTCGCTCTGCAAAGAGTCGAGCACGAACCGGCGGATACGATCGTCCTTGATGCCGTAGGGCGCACATTCCCTGAGATGAATGAGGTTTGCGAGCCATTTCTGCCGGACGAGCCGGAAGAATGTGAAATACCAGGGAATGGCCCAGCCGTTCGGCCAGAAGGTCGGCGAGAACAGGAGAGTCCCGTGCACGTGCTGCGGCCTGCGCGCCGCAAGCAGCAGCGCGAGCGGAACGCCGGCTGACAAGCCGCCGGCCAGAACGACGTCGCAGCGCTGCTTCAGGAGGTCGTGCGCCTCCTCGACGGAATTGTACCAGTCCGTCCACGTCGTCGTATTGAGGAGATCCTCCGACCCTCCGTGCCCGACGAGCAGAGGGCAGTAGACGGTATGCCCGGCCCGATGCAACGCCTGCGCGACGAATCGCAATTCGACCGGCGTGCCGCCGAGCCCATGAATCAGCAGTACGCCCACCCGCCCGCCGGGCAGCAGCAGCGACCCCTCGTTCTCTTGCAGCCTGTCCTGCCTGTTCATTCTTGTTGCTCTTGATCCCTCGAATTCATACCAGTGATGTCCCGCCTCGCGCAGTTGCTGACGCCGGGCGCGCCGTGTCCCGGCCGGGTTCTCGCCGTAGCGGGTTCCGGGGCTCGGGCCTCAGCCGCGGGTAGCGCGCGTCAGCAGCGCGTCCAGCAGCTTCAGGCCCAGATCCATCTCCTCCCTGCTGATGTGCAGGCTCGGCGCCAGCGTCACGACGTTCTTGTAGTAGCCGCCGATATCGAGCACGCAGCCGTAGCGGCGGCCGCCGATGTCGATGTCGCCCTTGAGCCCCTCGTCGACCATGCGGTCGACGATCGCCTTGGCGGGCGTAAAGCTGTCGCGCGGCTCGCAGACCTCCATGCGCAGCGCCAAACCGAGGCCATCGACATCGCCGATAGCCTTGTGCCGCCGCTTGAGGTCCTGGAGCCCCGCGAGCAGATAGGAGCCCTTCTCCATCACCATCGTCTCATAGTCGGTCTCGGCCATCATCTTCATGGCCTCGAGCGCGACGCCGGTGCCCATCGGGTTGGCGTTGAAGGTCGAATGCGTCGAGCCGGGCGGGAACACGGCCGGGTTGATCAGCTCCTCGCGCGCCCAGACGCCGGCCAGCGGATTGAGGCCGTTGGTGATGGCTTTGCCGAACACGATGATGTCCGGCTTCACGCCGAAGTGCTCGATCGACCAGAGCTTGCCGGTCCGATAAAAGCCCATCTGGATCTCGTCGACGACCAGCAGTATGCCGTGCTCGTCGAGAACCTTCTTGAGCTCCTTGAAGAAGTTCGGCGGCGGAATGACGTAGCCGCCCGTGCCCTGGATCGGCTCGACATAGAAGGCGGCGTACTCGGCCTCGCCCGCCTTCGGGTCCCAGACGCCGTTGTACTCGCTCTCGAACAGACGGGCGAACTGCGCCACGCAATAGCTGCCGTATTCCTCCTTGCTCATCCCCTTCGGCCCGCGGAAATGGTAGGGGAACGGCACGAAGTGCGCGCGGTCGCCGAAGTGGCCGTAGCGGCGGCGGTAACGATAGGACGAGGTGATCGCCGAAGCCCCGAGCGTGCGGCCGTGATAGCCGCCCTCGAAGGCGAACATCAGGCTCTTGCCCTTCTTCGCGTTGCGCACGAGCTTCAGGCTGTCCTCGACCGCCTGGCTTCCGCCGACATTGAAATGCACGCGGCCCTTCTCCGCGAACTTCCTCTCCGCGTCACGGGCAATGAGCGCCGCCAGCTCGATCTTCTCGCGATGGAGATACTGGCTGGCGACCTGCGGCAGCCGCTCGAGCTGGCGTACCACGGCGCTGTTGAGCCGCGGATTGCGGTAGCCGAAATTGACGGCCGAGTACCACATCTGCAGGTCGAGGTACTCGCGCCCCTCGCTGTCATAGAGGAACGAGCCTTCGCAGCTATCGAAGATCTTCGGCGGGTTCGTATAGTGGACCGTATCGCCGTGAGAGCAGTATTCGGCCTCGAGCTCAAGGAGCTCCGCCTCGCTCGCGCCACGGGGCCGCCCCTGCGGCGGCTCGGAGCCGGCAGGCCAGCGCATCGGCTTGTTCATTGCTATTCGTCTCCCATTTGAGCCGGACGCTCCGTCGGGCTCCCGACGCGGGCTGCAATCCAGTGCATCAGCAGCTCGCTCGCCTCGCTGAAATCCCGGAACACGACATGCGGCAGGTCCAGCTCTGCGCAGTGGGACACGAGCGAGCCTTTTGCGAGGACGAGGTCCGCGCGGCCGGCGAGGCAGTAGTCGGATCTCCCATCGCCGACGACGATACGTGCATTGACACGCTCGGCGTCCGCGAACTGGCACTTGCAATTGCCCGCCAGCGCCCTGCAGTCGCTGCGGGCATGGGGAAACGTCAGGCGCCAGCGGTTGCCGCCGACCCAGGCCAGCCGGTTGGCCCGGAACGGGACGTCGATGCCGGCCCGCTTCAGCACGGTGCCGACCGTCCTGTCCAGCCCGTCCGAGACGACCGTGACCGCATGTCCCAGCCCGCTCAACAGGCGCACGAAGCCGCGGAATCCCGGATCGATCTCGATCTCGTCGACGAAACGATCGATATCCGCAGGGGTTGCGCGCACGAGGTCGACCTGGCGCACCATGCATTCGCGCGAGCCGATCAGTCCCGTTTTCCACTGCTCCTCGATGTCGAGCCAGCGCGGATCGGCGAAGCGCTCGAGAAGGAGATCTGTGGTATCGAGAGGAGCGATCGTGCCGTCGAAGTCGACGAAGACGTGGAACCTCATACGCGTACTCGACACGTGGTGCGAACCTGTTGAGTCATCCGATGAATTGATATGCCGATAGATCACTGGGGACAATAGCCCCTCTTATCCGTCGGCGAACCAAGTGCCAATAGTCTTGCTTAAACCGACGCTATCGATTGCGTCGATAGGTCACGCCCGAGCTGATGTCCAAGCTGAAGGCCGCCTCCACATAGACGCGATCCGCGTGACATACCAGCGCCGACTGCATCGCCTTATCCGAGCATGTTGCAGATTGGTCAATTCGTCTGGACTCCATAGGTTCGGCATGATGCTAGAGAAGTGCATTCACCATAACAGGAGCAAGGCAGCTAATGACGAATAATGACGTGAAAGCGACAACTGACGCCGGCCCGGCCGGAAAAGGCGAACGTGCGGCATTCATTCGCAATATCGCCGAGGTTGCCTGGCGGGAGTTTCCCAATCACTTCGGTGGAGCGCTGTCGAAAGCGCTGGTGACGCCGGACAGCGCCGGCGCCAGGCACCTCGATTATCGCATTTCCTGCTACCAGCCGATGGCATACGTCGCCCGGCACACCCATAAGTTGCAGGAACAGATTTACCACGTCCTCGAGGGCGAGGGTCTGATCGAGATCGCCGGCAGGAACCATGTCGTCCGCCGGCACGACGTCATCTATCTGCCGCCGGGGGTCGAGCACATGATCCAGAACTCGGGCCTGACGGACCTCGTGTTCCTGGTCATCACCTCGCCGACCGAGGACGAGTAGGCCCCGCGCCTGGCCTGCGATGACATTCGCCGCAGGCCGGCTCAGATTACGGTCGGCGGCGAGGCGGTCGCGAGCGCGGCGATGCGGCCGGCCCGGCGGCCCGAGACGAAAGCCCAGGCCAGATGGTGCCCGTGGCCTTTTAGAAGCAACCCGCCCTGGCCCGTCGCGCCGGCAGCATAAAGGCCCGGGATCGGTACATTCCCGCCGTCGAGGACGCGGTGGAAGGTGTCGACGGCAAGCCCACCCTCGTTGTGCACGAAGACGGCGCGAACCGGGCCCAGCGCCGTGAACGGCGGCTCCACCAGCGGGCGCCGCTCCCCCGGCTCAGACCCGAGTTGAGCGTTGTGATCTGAAATCGCCCTTGCAAGCACATCGCCCGCCGCGCCGATCCTGCCGGCGAGGGCAGCCAGGCTCGGCGCCTCGCGGTAGACGTCCGGCCGGTTGCGGCGGTAGTCGGGCATGTAGGCATAAGCGATGCCCGGCGCCGTCGAGATGAAGTGCGGCCAGTCCGAGAACTGCCTCGCAAGCCGGCCATCGACCAGGATATAGGCTACGCCGCCCGGCTGCGCGGGAATGTCGTAGGCCGGCTGGGCGAGCTCGTCCGTGAACCGCCGTCCCTCGCCGTTCACCAGCACCGCGCCGTGCTGGAAGAGCGCCGGCGACGGCGCCAGCGCGGTGGTCAGGAAGCTCATCACGAACGGTCTCAGGATCACATCCGGCACGTGCTCCAGCGACCAGGCCATGAGCTCGGCGAGCCAGGTCCACGGCGGGATCCGCCCGACGAGGTTCTGCCTCGCCGGCGGCACGAAGCGGATCTCCGGCCCGAGCGCCAGATCGCCGTTGACGATCTGCCCGCCCACCGCCATCGCCAGCCTCTGCCCGTCGCCGGTCGCCGTCGGGTTGACGCCCGCCACCGCGGCCTCGCGCTCGCCCATGTAGGCGCGCTTCAGCTCCGGCGAGCTCGTGAAGTCGCCGGCGCCCAGCACGACGCCGCCGTGCGCCATGAAGCGAACGGTGCCGGTCGAGGTTTCGCACTCGACGCCGGCAACGCGCCCGCTCTCCGCGATCAGCCTCGCCGCACGCGTGCTCGGGCGGACGACGACGCCCGCGCGCCGCGCCGCCCCCTCCAGGTGATAGATGTAGGCGCGCGCGTTCGGCAGCACGTTGTGCATGCGCGGCTGTTTGTGCGGCGGCTCCGGCATCGGACCGAAGAAGCGGATGCCGTGCGACAGCAGCCAGCGGAAGGTGTCGGGCATCCCGTCGCAGAGAATGCGGCGCAGCTCGTCGTTGTCGCGGCCGGCGAGCGGACCGGCGAACCCCGGCATGTCCTCGTAGTGGCCGTCCGGGCCGTCCTTGATGCCCTTGCGGATCTGGTGCGGCGTGGCGGTCGCCGACACGGAGCCGATCGACCAGGCCGTCGAGCCGCCGAGCGCGGGATTCTTCTCGATCAGCACGACGTCGCGGCCGAGCCGCCGCGCCTCGATGGCCGCCGCCAGTCCCG
This sequence comes from Hyphomicrobiaceae bacterium, assembly GCA_023384095.1. GTDB lineage: Bacteria > Pseudomonadota > Alphaproteobacteria > Rhizobiales > Hyphomicrobiaceae > ZC4RG25. The sequence continues at coordinate 303,357 of JAHDXT010000001.1, read as the reverse complement.
CCCCGCCGCCACCGACGACGACGACATCGTATGTTTCGGTGGTCACGGATTGCCTCGTCAAGCAGGCAGACTGCGGGCGCGCCGGTTTGCCCCGCAGAATGCGGTCAGGTGTTGGCGCCGCGCGCGAGGTGGCCCGCGCTGGCGCCGGCGATGCGGCCGAACACGGCGCCGTTCATGAGGCCGGTGCCGCCCGGATAATTGAAATAGAAGATGCCGCCGACCATCTCGCCCGCCGCGAACAGGCCTCCGATCGGCACGCCTTCGGTGTCGATCACCTGCGCCGAGGTGTCGATCTTGACGCCGCCGAAAGTGAAGGTGATGCCGCAAGTGACGGCGTAGGCCTCGAACGGCGGCTCGTCGATGGTGTTCGCCCAGTTCGACTTCCTGACCGCCAGGCCTCGCGTGCCGCGGCCATCCTTGACGTTGGGATTGAACGGCACCTCGGCCATCACCGCGGCGTTGTAGGCCCGGATCGTCTCGAGCGCCTTCTCCCTGTCGACGTCCTCGAGCTTGCCGGCCAGCTCCTCGAGCGTATTGGCCGAAACCTTGGTGACCTGCTTGATGCGGTACTCGTCGCGCAGCAGGTGCAGCACCTTCCTGTCGAACACCTGCCAGGCGAACTGCCCCGGCTGCGCCAGGATCACGCGGCCGTATTTGGCGTAGGTGTAGTTGCGGAAGTCGGCCCCTTCGTCGACGAAGCGCTCGCCGTTGGCGTTGATCATGATGCCGAACGGGTAGCTGTGCTTCTGGAAGTTGTCGCCGACGGCAAGGTCGCCGAACTCCGGCGCGTTGCGGTCCCAGCCGACGGCGTGGCAGCCCGACCAGTTGCCGGTCGGCATCGCGCCGGCGTCCAGCGCCATTCGGATGCCGTCGCCGGTGTTGAAGCGGGTGCCACGCACCTTGGCGAGATCCCAGCCGGGCCCAAGGTAGCGCGTGCGCCACTCGGCGTTGGCCTGAAAGCCGCCAGCGGCGAGCACCACGGCCCTGGTCCTGATGGTCTGCGTCCTGCCCTCGTGACGCACGCGGATGCCGGTGATGCCGCTGTCGTCGTGCTCGAGCGCCAGCGCGCGTGCACCATAGGCGATGTTGATACCGTTCTTGCGCGCCGCGCCGGTCAGTGCCTCGACGAGGCCGGGGCCGCCGCCCCAGGCCTCCACCGTCAGGCCGCCCCAGAACTTGAACCTGCCGTCGACCTTGAACGCCTGCCGGCCATAGATGGGCTGGAAGCGCACGCCCTTGGCCCGCATCCAGCGCATCGTCTCGCGGCTTTGCTTGACCAGGACCTCGGTCAGCTCGGGATCGGTCCGGTACTCGGTGACCCTGCCCATGTCGTCGAAGTACTGCTCCTCCATGTAGGAGCCGAAATCGGTGTTGGCGATCTCCTCGGGCGTCAGGTCAGGCATCAGCGCCTTGAGATCGTCGACCCCGTCGTAGACGCAGCGGATGGCGCCTGCGGTGAAGCGGCTGTTGCCGCCGGCCTCCGCTTCCGGCGAGCGCTCCAGCACCAGCACCGACACGTCATGCTCGGCCGCGGACAGCGCCGCGCAGAAGGCGGCATTGCCCCCGCCCACAACGACGACATCGTATTCCTTGAGCAACATTCGTCCCTCCACGTCAGCGGGCGTGCGCCTTGCCGTAGCCCATCCCGGCGAGCCGGCTGACGCTGTCCTCGATGCGCTCGTCGGCCTGATGGGAAATGATCTCCAGCATGGGGCGTCCGGCGTGCCCGATCTCCGCCAGCACGGGAGGCACCACGGCGAACGGCACGCTGCCGAGGCCGATGGCGTCATGCCGGTAGACGGCCTGGCCGGTATCCGAATAGTGCACCATCTTCAGCCTGCCGGACCTGGCGCACTTGCGCAGCGCTTCGCCGATGTCCTCCTTGATGAACCAACCGTTGGCGACATCGTAGATGACGGCGATATCCGGGCGGCCGTAGTTATCGAGCGCCGCCAGCAGCTCGTCGATGCCGGGCAGGAAGGCGAACGGCATGTTCTCCAGGTAGAGCTGTGTGCCGGCCTTCTCCGCGATCGGCGCCAGCCGGTCGAGCGCGGCGAAGAAATGGCCCATCAGCCGCTCGCGGGGCATGGAGAAGAGCGGGTTGGACTTGCCGGGACCGACGATGACGCCGGGAGCGCCGAGGTCGCCTGCCAGCTCGACGATCCTCTGCAGCAGGTCGAGTGAGTAGGCGCGCATCTCGTCGGAGGCGCCGGCGATGTTCATGTCGATATTCGGCATGTTGAGGGTGGCCAGCCGCAGCCCGCGGCCTTCGACGTGCCGGCGCAGGCTGGAGCGATCGCGCGCGCTCATGTCCCGAGGCCATAAATGGCCGGGGTAGACCATCAGCTCGAACTCGCGGTAGCCGCGGTCGGCGAGCTTGTCGAGGAACTGGTGCGCCGTGTGGTCGAGCGTGTAGGAATAGGAGTTGATCGCGAAATCGGCCGCATGGGGATTCATTTGCATCTGCCTTCCCTTGCATTCTCCGAGACCCGCGTTCTCCGAGGCCCCGCTTCACTCCCACCCGTCATTTTCGCCAGTCGTGCTTTGATTTCTACCACGACCAGTCATGCGCCACGCAGTGTGGCGGCCATTTCGCGCCAGTTGCTGGTCGGCTCGTAGCCGAGCCTGTCGCGGGCCTTCGTGATATCGATCACCGAGGCGTAAGGATTCCGGCTGAAGACCTCCGGTCGGCGGATCTCGGGCAGGGTGCCCCAGCGCTCCTTGGCCATCTGCAGCGTCGGGCGCGGGTTGAGGCCGTCGGCGGCCGAGATCACGAACAGCTCGTAGCCCCTGTAGGCCGAGCCCAGTGCGAGGTCGAAGCCCTGCGCCACGTCCTGTGGCGAGACGTAGGTCCAGAAGTGGTAGTTCTGGACATCGCTGCCGCGCGCCTCGAGCTCCGGGTATTCCGGCGGGAAGACGATGTGCACGGGCCGGATGACCTGCACCTCGAGCTTGCGCCGGTGGGCGTAGCTCTGGCTGATGGTCTCCGTCACCTGCTTGCTCAGCGAGTAGAACTCGGTCGGGCGGACCGGGTGCTCCTCGTCGACGGGCAGGTACCTCGGCGGCCAGTCAGGCGGGTTGTAGGAGAGGCCGAACACCGAATCGCTCGAGGCCACGACGACGCGCTTCACGCCGGCGTCCTCGGCGGCCTGGAGGACGGCCCAGGCGCCCTGGACGTTGGTATTGAAGGTGACGTCGGCGGGTGCCGTTCGCGGATTGGGGATCGCCGCCAGATGGATGACCGCTTCCTGGCCGGAGAACGCCGCGCGCATGGCCGCGTAATCCGTGATGCTGGCATTGATCTGCCGCGTGCCGCCGGCGTGCGGCCCTTCGAGCGGCTTCACGTCGAGGACGGTCAGGTCGCATTTGCCGGCGATCCGGTCGACCACATGGGTCCCGAGCCGGCCGGCGCCGCCGGTGATGAGCACTTTCTCGAAGGTCAACGGCGTCTCCCAGGGTTGCGGCCGTCGCATGGCCGCGCTGCTCCGCGCGCGTGCCGCGCTCTGCCGAAGATTATTTTCACATTATGCGAAGTCAACCCACAATCTGAGAAATAGGCTTGCGTTCGCCGAGCGCGACGTTGCGTCGGCTTCGCACAATTTGCTCGCCGCGATGGCGATGAGACGATCATCGTACACCAAGATATGAATTGACGTTTCACGATATGAGATCGTAGCTTTTCGGGCCGTGTGGAAGCGACGGTCGGCGGTGATGGTGACGAGAAGACAGGCGAGTTGGTCATGAGAACGGCGAAAGAGGTATCGAAAAGCTCCATCAGGACCATACCGATGCTGATCGACGGCCGCTGGCTTGAGGCAGCCGACACCCACGACGTCGTCGATCCCTATCGCAAGCAGGTTGTCGCCCGTGCGCCGCGCTCCTCACTTACCGATCTCGACGCGGCCCTGCAATCTGCCGTGGCAGCGAAGGCGGGAATGGCCGCCATGCCGGGATACGAGCGCGCGGCGCTGCTGAGGCGCGTCAAGGCGCTGCTGCTGCAGCGGGCGGAGGCGATCGCCGAGGTCATGTCGCGGGAGACCGGCAAGGCGATCAAGGACGCGAAAGGCGAGGTCGTCCGCTCGCAGGACACCATCGAGCTGTCGGCCGAGGAGGCGATCCGCATCGCCGGAGAGCAGGTGCCGCTCGACGGCTCGCAGATGGGCGCCGGCAAGATCGCAATGCTGCTGCGCTTCCCCGTCGGCGTCGTGGCTGGCATCACGCCCTTCAACGCGCCCTTCAACCTCGCCTGCCACAAGATCGCCCCGGCGCTCGCTGCCGGCAACGCCATCGTGCTCAAGGCGCCGCCGCAGTCGCCGGGGGCCGTGCACATGCTGGCCGAGCTGTTCGTCGAGGCGGGCACGCCGGCGGGCGCGCTCAACGTGCTTTACGGCGACGTCGTCGGCCCGGCGCTGGTGCGCGATCCGCGCGTCGACTTCATCACGTTCACCGGCTCGAGCCGGGTCGGCGCCGAGATCAAGGCCGCCTCGGGCCTGCGCCGCGTGGCGCTCGAGCTCGGCGGCGACGGGCCGGTGATCGTGGCGGCCGACGCCTCGATCGAGGACAGCGCCCCGGTCTGCGCGCGCAACGCCATGCGGCTCGCCGGGCAGAGCTGCATCTCGGTGCAGAACGTGTTCGTGCACGAGAGTCTCCACGATGCTTTCCTCGATCGCCTCGTGGCGGAGGTAAAACGCCTCGTCATCGGCGATCCGCTCGATCCGGCAACGGATGTCGGCACGCTCATCGACGAGGCTGCCGCCATCCGCGTGGAGTCCTGGGTGAAGGAGGCGGTCGGGCAGGGCGCGCGGCTCATGACCGGCGGCAAGCGCGACGGCGCGCAGTTCCAGCCGACGGTGCTGGCGGACGTGAAGCCCGAGATGCGGATCGCCTGCGACGAGGTGTTCGGACCCGTGCTCGGCGTCCGCAGGTTCACCGACGTGGGCGAGGTCTTCCGAGCTGTCAGCTCCAGCCGCTTCGGCCTTCAATGCGGGATCTTCACCAGGTCGCTCGAGTTGGCGATGCGGGCCGTGCGCGAAGTCCGCACCGGGGGCGTCATCCTCAACGGGTCGTCGACCTGGCGCACCGATCAGCTCGCCTACGGCGGCATCAAGGACAGCGGCATCGGCCGCGAGGGGCCGAAGTACGCGATCAGGGACATGACGGAGGAGCGGCTCGTCGTATTCAATCTGTAGGGCGGATGGGTCGATCGGGAGTTGGCCATGGCCGAAGCAAGGGAAGCAAGGAAAGAGGTTGACGCAATGCAGTTGGAGCACGGGTCTGCACCGCCGGGCGGCGACGGCCTCAAGGAGCGCGGCGGTGTGCAGTCGATCGAGCGCGCGTTCGCCATTCTCGAGGAGGTGGCGCTGCACCGGGAGGGCATCAGGCTCGGCGACCTGAGCCGCAGCGTCGGCCTCCACAACAGCACCACCTTTCACCTCGTGAAGACGATGGTGCTGCTCGGCTACCTGCGGCAGATGCCGGGCACCAAGTGCTATCGCATCGGCCGCCCGCTGTTCACGCTCGCCGCCAGCGCCCTCGACGAGACGGAGATGGTGACGCTGGCCACGCCCGTGCTGGAAAGCCTGTCCAAGGCCACCGAGGAGAGCTGCCATTTCGCGGTGCGATCTGGTGACGACGTCGTGGTGCTGGCGCGAACGGCAGGGACTGGCGCCTTCCAGCTTGCCGAGCGCGCGGGCGTGGTCCGCCCGGCGCACTGCACCGCGCTCGGCAAGGTTCTGCTCGCCTCGCTCTCGCCCGACCAGCTCGAGGATTTCCTGAAACGCCGCGCCTTGACGAGCTTCACGCCGAAGACGATCACCGACCCCGAGCTGCTCAGGCGCGAGGTCGAGGAGGCGCGCCGGAACGGCATCGCCTACGACGATGGCGAGTTCAACTCCGAGGTGCGCTGCGTGGCCGTCGCCGTCCGCAACTTCTCGGGACAGGTCGTCGGCGCCGTCGGCGTCTCCGGCCCCGTATGGCGACTATCGTTGGCGGCGCTCCAGGACAAGGCCCGCCTCGTCCGCGAGCGCGCGGTCAAGCTGTCATCCGAGTTCGGCTACACGGATCTCAGCGCGCCGAAGCGAACCTTCCGCGATTAGCGGCGCGGCATCAACTTCCCGGTTGACAGCACCGGTGGGTCTGGTCAATTTTCACCGTGAGAAACGTGTTCCCACAATCCTGGAAAACAGGCGGGGCGCGGCGGAAAGGGAAGAGCTCGCAGCGGCGCAAGGACCTGAGCTGCCATCATGGCCTACCTTCAGCACGAGACGAGCCAATGGCGGTCCTGATCACCGGATCAATGGGGCATGTGGGCTATGAGCTCGTCCGCCGGGCCGTCAGGCGCGGGTGCTCCGTCGTCGCCCAGTACCGTGGCACGTTTCGCGAGGCCGATGCAAAGGCGGTCGAAGGCGACGTGAGCTGGGTGCGCTGCGATCTGACGGACTCCAACGCGCTCGGCAGCATGTTGACGGCGCACGCGATCAGCGGCTGCATCCATACCGCCGCGCTGCCGAACGAGATCTACTGCCGCCCGGACCCGCTGAACGCGGTGCGCACCAATGCCGGGGCCGTCGCGACGCTGCTCGAGGCCGCGCGCATCGGCAAGTGGCGGCGCTTCCTCTATGTCAGCACAGGATCCGTTTTCCAGAACGCCACGGACGTCACCAGGCCGATCCTCGAAGACACGCAGCAGACCGTCACCAACATCTACAGCACCACGAAGTACTGCGGCGAGCTGCTGACCAGCATGTACCGGTCGCAGCTCGACGTGCCGGCTGCCAGCGTGCGGATCTCCTGGGTCTACGGCCAGCCGCTGGTGCCGCGGCAGCGCGACAACCCGCGCGGCCCCATCCCGCACTTCCTCAAGTGCGCGCTGATGCGCATCCCGGTGCACGAGCCGAGCGGCGGCGATTTCGCGGCGAGCTTCACCCACGTTTCCGATGTCGCCGGCGGGCTGCTCGCGGCCTACGAGGCGGCTTCGCTCAGTTTCGACGCCTATCATCTCGGATCGGGCGTCAACTACACCACCCATGACGTCGTGCGCGCCATCAAGGCGGCCGTCCCGGGAGCCGAGATCGAGGTCGGGCCCGGCACCGCGCCCTGGACGGATCATACCCGCATGCGCGGTCCGCTCGGCGGCGACCGACTGCTCAACGACACCGGATGGCGTCCGGAGTTGAGCCTCGAGGCCGGGATGCGCTCGTTCGCCGATTGGATGCGGGCGCACCCGGAGGTTCTGCAATGAGCGCGACCGGGGCACACCCACAGCTCGTCAAGCGGTCGCGCGCGCTGCAGCTCCTGGCGGAGTTGCCGGGCGCCGCCTATCTCCTGGCATTCATGTCGGTGATGCTGACGCTGGCGACGCCGGAGTTCTTCTCCGTCGCCAACCTGACCAACGTCGCGCTGCAGGTCTCGGTACTTTCGATCGTCGCGTTCGGCATGACGCTGGTGATCCTGACCGAGGGGATCGACCTCAGCCTCGGCCCCGTGCTGGGGCTGTGCGGCGTCGTCATGGGGCTGCTCCTCGTCGGCGGATGGCCGCCGCTGCTCGCCATCGGCGTGGCGCTCGTCATCGGCGCGGCCTTCGGGACGCTCAACGGGACCCTGGTGGCCTATGTCGGCATGCCGCCGTTCATCGTCACTCTCGGCGCCTTCGGCATCGCGATGTCGATCGCGATGGTGCTGACGCAGGGCAACTCCGTGACCGGACTGCCGGAATACGTGCGCCTGTTCAACGACGGCGTGCTCCTCGGGATACCGGTGCCGATCTGGGCGACGGCTGCCTGCTTCGCCCTGACGTACGTCCTGCTCTATCACACGAAGTTCGGCCGCTACACGTTCGCCATCGGCGGCAACCGGCAGGCGCTCATCCTCTCCGGCAGCCCGGCGCGCTTCTACCAGGTCCTGGTCTACGTCTATGCCGGCGGGCTGGCGGCCATCGCCTCCTTCATCATGACCGCGCGCATGAACGCGGCGCACCCGACCATCGGCGTCGGCCTGGAGTTCGACGCCATCGCCGCGGTGATCCTCGGCGGCACCTCGTTCGAGAAGGGCCGCGGCGGCATCATCGGCACGGTCGTCGGCGCGCTCGCGGTGGGCGTCCTGCGCAACGGCCTCAACCTGATGGGCGTATCGACGGAGTGGCAGGTGGCCGTCGTCGGCCTCGTCATCATTCTCGCCGTCAGTCTCGACTCGCTCCGGGGGCTCAATCAATGACCATGCAGTTGGCGCGCGCCAACGGTGCGATGGCACGGCCCGAGCTGCTCGGCCTGTCGCCGGACCGCCTGTTCGTGGTGGTCTCCCGGCTCGTCGCGTTAACCCTGCTGGTGGTGACGCTGTCGATCCTGAGCCCCCACTTCCTGACCTGGTCGAACCTCATCAACGTCGTGCGCCATGCCGCGCCGCTGTTCCTGCTCTCCGCCGGCCTCACGCTGGTGGTGCTGACGGCGGGGATCGACCTTTCCGTGGGCGCCGTGCTCGGCCTGTCCGGCTGCATCGCGGCCTCGCTCATCACCGGCGGCGATCCCGTCCTCGGCATCGCCGCCGGCCTCGGAGCGGGACTTGCCTGCGGGCTCGTGAACGGCGCGCTCGTGTCATATGCAGGTGTGCCCTCGTTCATCGCCACCTACGGCATGATGTGGATCGCCAACGGACTCGCCTACGTCTTCATGCAGGGCGAGGTGATCTACGGCCTGCCGGCGGAGTTCCGCCTCATCGGTGCCGGCTTCCTCGGCCCGATCCCGATGCCGGTGCTGATCATGTTCGGCACGCTCGCCGCCTTGCACGTGCTGCTGCACCGGACGCCGCTCGGACGCGGCATCTACGCCATCGGCGGCAATCCCGTCGCGGCCCGGCTGTCTGGCATGCCGGTGCATCGGCGGCTGGTGTTCGTCTATGCCATGAGCGGCCTGATGGCGAGCTTCGCGGCGCTCGTCGTGGTGGCGCGCACCAACGCCGCCGACGTCAGCCTCGGCGAGGAGCAGCTTCTGCCGGCCATCGCGGCCGTGTGCCTCGGCGGCACCTCGCTCTTCGGCGGCGTCGGCGGGGTCACCGGGACCGCGGTCGGCGCGCTCATCCTGGCGCTCGTCCTGAACGGCATGAATCTGCTCGGCGTCAACACGTTCTGGCAGGCAGGCGTGCTCGGTTTCATCATTCTGGTCTCGGTCTTCGCCGACCAGATCGTCGGAGGCCGGATCGGACGGGCCGGCGGCGCAACGTGAGTGAGAAGCATCCGTTCGGAAAAGGAGGAATACGAATGACCATCAGCAGACGTCAGTTCACGGCAGGCACGCTCGCCGCGGGCGCGGCAACCGCGCTCGGGACGCTCCCCTCGGGCTCCGCCTTCGCGCAAGGCAGCAAGCCGACCATAGCCTTCTTCGTGAAGAACGTGACGAACCCGTTCTGGAAGGCCTGCCGGATCGGCGCCGAGAAGGCCGCCAAGGAGCTCGGCATCAACATGGAGGTCGTCGCCCCCACGAAGCCCGACAATATCGAGGAGCAGACGCGCCTCGTCGAGGACTGGATCGTCAAGAAGCCCGATGCGTTCGTGTTCGTGCCGGTCGACTACAAGGCCCTGGTGCCGAGCGTCCAGAAGGCGAACAAGGCCGGCATTCCGATCATCAACTACAACAACAAGATGACCGACATCGAGAAGGTGACGTTCATCGGCTCGGACGACGCGTTGTTCGAGTACGAGATTTGCAAGTACCTGTTCAACTCGATGGGCGGCAAGGGCAAGGTCGTGCACATCGACGGCGTGCCCGCCGCCATCACGGCGCAGATGCGCAAGAAGGGCTTCGAGCGCGCCGTCAAGGAGTTCCCCGGCATCGAGGTCCTGGCCTCGCAGCCCGGCCAGTACCGCAGGCTGCCGGCATCGCAGGTGTTCGAGAACCTGATGCAACGCTTCCCCGAGATCGACGCCGTCGTGTCCGCCAACGACGACATGGCCGTCGGCATCGTCGAGGCGCTGTACGCGGCCGGCCGCGGCGGCAAGACCAAGGTGGTCGGCATCGACGGCATCCCGGACGCCATCCAGGCGATCGCCGAAGGCAAGATGTTCGCGACCGTCGACTTCTCGGGTCACGACCAGTCCTACCTCGCCGTGCAGGCCGCGGTGCGGCATCTCAAGGGCGAGAAGGTCCCCGCCGAGATCCTGCTGCCGGTGTTCATCATCGACAAGAGCAACGTCGGCAAGGTCGCCAAGACGCCGGAGGAGCGCGCCGTGCCGTCCTGGGACAAGGTCGCCGGCAAGGCCTGACCTGGAGCGAAAACAGCGGAATGGCGGACGCGCCCTGTTGCGCCGCCATTCCGTCCTGATCGCAGCGGCCGGGTATGCGCCGGGCGGGCGGGCGGAACGGAGAGGTGATGGATCAGCAGACACAGCCGCTCGTCGCGATGCGCGGCATCTCCAAGCGTTATGGCGGCGTCCAGGCGCTGGCCGACGTCAACCTCGACATCTACGCGGGCGAGGTGCAGGCGCTCGTCGGCGACAACGCCGCCGGCAAGTCGACACTCATCAAGATCCTGTCGGGCGCCGTGCCGAGGGATTCCGGGGCGATCCACTTCGATGGCCGGGAAGTCGACATCGGCGCGCCGCGCGACGCCAAGGCACTCGGCATCGAGACCGTCTATCAGGACCTGGCGCTGGCCGACAACCTGGACGTCGCCTCCAACATCTTCCTCGGCCGCGAGCTGACCCTCAACGGGCCGCTCCGCCCGTTCCTCGACCTGCGCCGAATGGAGGAGGACGCGCGCACGCTGCTCAGCCGGCTCAAGATCAACATCCCGTCGATCCGCCAGAAGGTGCGCTCGATGTCGGGCGGCCAGCGGCAGTCGATCGCCATCGCCCGTAGTGTCTACTTCAATGCCAGGGTGGTCATCCTCGACGAGCCGACCGCGGCGCTGGGCGTCGAGGAGACGCGCAAGGTCTACGACCTGGTGCGCGAGATGCGCTCGCACGGCCTCGCCGTGCTGATGATCAGCCACAACCTGAACCACGTGTTCGAGCACAGCGACCGCATCACGGTGCTCAAGACGGGCCGGCTCGTCGGCACGCGGCGCGTCGCCGAGACCTCGCGCGACGAGATCCTGCGCATGATCGTCTCGGGCGAGGCGGACCCGCTCCCGGCCGCCGGCCAGCGCGAGGCGGTGAGCTGAGCCCGGCGCCCTGCCCGGCGGAGAATCGTCGATGGCCGAGAGGATGGCACTCGTTGCCGGCGCCACCGGCGCCGTGGCCAAGCGGCTGATCGAGCTGCTGGCCGGCGACCCCGCGTGGTCCGTCGTCGGCCTCAGCCGCAATCCGCCATCCGCCGCCGTGTCCGTACGCTGGGTTGCTGCCGATCTCGGCGATGCCGTCCAGTGCCGGCGCGCGCTGGCCGAGCATTCGGGCATCACGCACGTTTTCTATTGCGCGCGCGCCGAGCACGGCGAGGGCGGCGTCGAGAGCGTCGAGGATAACGTGGCCTTGCTGCGCAACCTGCTCGATGGGGTCGAGCACGCGGCCCGCGACTTGCGCCACGTGCACCTCGTCGAGGGCGGCAAGTGGTACGGCCTCCATCTCGGGCGCTACCCGACGCCGGCCCGGGAGGACGACCCGCGGCACATGCCGCCCAACTTCTATTACGGCCAGGAGGATCTGCTCCGCGCCCGCCAGGAAGGCCGGGGCTGGACCTGGTCGGCCTCGCGCCCCAACGTCATCTGCGATTTCGCACCCGAGCGGCCGCGCAATCTCGTCTCCATCATCGGCGCTTATGCCGCGATTTCGGCGGAGCTGGGGCTGCAGCTCGACTTCCCCGGCAAGCCCGGCAACTTCACCGCACTGACGGAGCTGACCGACGCCGGCCTGCTCGCGCGCGGGATGGTGCACATGGCGACGAGCCCGGCGTGCGCGAACAAGGCGTTCAACATTACCAACGGCGACGTGATCCGCTGGGAGCGCCTGTGGCCGCGCATCGCCCGCCTGTTCGGGCTCGAGCCCGGCATCGTGCGCCCGTTGCCGCTCGCCCGCTGGATGGAGGACAAGCAGCCCGTGTGGGCGCGCATCGTCGCAAAATACGGGCTGGTGCCGAAGAGGCTCGACGAAGTAGCCCGCTGGGGTTTCGCCGATTTCGTGTTCGGCCAGGATTACGATGTGATCTCGGACCTCAATCGACTGCGCCGCGCCGGCTTCCACGAGACCATCGACACCGGCGAGATGCTGCTCGGCCAGCTTCAGCAGTATCGAGACGCTCGCATTCTACCCTGACAGTGGGAGGCACGACGATGCAGTTCGAGAAGGTGCTGGTGACCGGAGCCGGCGGTCTGCTCGGCAAGTACGTCGTCGATGAGCTCCGGGGAAAAGCGCAGGTCTCGGGCCTCGACATCGCGCCGGCAAAGGTCGACATGCCGTTCACGCGCGGCTCCGTCGAGGATCCTGGCGCCGTTGCGGCGGCCTGCAAAGGCCAGGACGCGGTCGTCCACATCGCCGCGCGCCCGAACATCTGGAGCGGCAGCGGCAGCGAGATCGTGCAGACCAACGCGGTCGGCACCTGGAACGTGCTGGAGGCCGCGGAGCAGGCGGGCGTCAGGCGCGTCATCCTCACCTCGAGTGACTCCGTCGTCGGCTACACCGTGATGTCGAGCGCGATGATCCCGCCCGACTATCTGCCGGTCGACGCCGCCCATCCGCTGCGGGCGACGGACCCCTACGCGTTGAGCAAGGTGCTGTGCGAGGACCTCGGCCGCAGCTTCTCGCTGCGCGGACGGCTGGAGGTGCTGGTCATCCGGCCGGTCTACGTCCTCTATCCCGAGTTCGAGTGCGAGGTGAGGGCGCGCGCCGCCGACCCGACGGGCTACAAGGGTCCGGCGGCGGGCGGCCGGCAGCCGGCCGGCGGCGGTCCGATGTGGCACTACGTCGACCCACGCGACCTCGCCCGCGCCTTCCAGCTCGCGCTGGAGGTCCGCAACCCGCGCTTCGCCGCCTACTTCATCTCGGCCAGGAACACGCTGGCCCCGGAGCCGACCGTCGAGCGGCTCGCCCACATCATGGGCCGGCGCATCCCCGTGAAGCGGCCGGAGACCTACGCGGCAAACCCGTTCGCACCGCTCTATGATCTGACGGCCGCACGCGATGATCTCGGCTTCGAGGCCGAGCACGACATGCGCTCCCTGCTCTATCCGGCAACCTGAGAGAGACCGCAGGATGTCAGTGCTGCATACCGCCCACCTCCGAGCCCGTCCCGATGCCGTCGAGCTCTACAAGGCCCGGCTGCTCAGGCATGCGCGGAACAGCCTGGAGCGCGAGCCGGGCGGATGTCTCAGGTTCGATGTGCATCAGGAACGGGACGACCCGACGCTGTTCCTGCTGATCGAGGTCTATCGCGACGAGGAGGCCTTCGCGGCGCATCGCAGTTCACCGCATTTCCAGGAGTACCGCGAGGACACGAAGGACTGGGTCAGCGAGCGCCAGTGGTGGTACTGGACGGCGCTCGAGCTGCCGGCGCCGTCCGGCGCCGCCGGCAAGGAGGATCGATGATGGCTGCGACTGCGCCCCGCTCCTATCTGCCTGTCGACCTGGCGGGCCAGAAGGTGCTCGTAACCGCGGGCGGCTCCGGCATCGGGCTCGTCATCGCCGAGGCGTTCCTCGCGCGCGGCGCGCAGGTCTGGATCTGCGACATCGACGAAGCGGCGCTGCAGAAGGCTCGCGAAACTCTGCCCGGTGTTCACGCCAGCCTCGCCGACGTAGCCGACCCGGCTCAGGTCGCGGCGCTGTTCGTGGAGATCAGGCAGGCGTTCGGCGGGCTCGACGTGCTGGTCAACAACGCCGGGATCGCCGGCCCGACGGCGAACGTCGAGGACGTGTCACCAGAGGCGCTTGCCGAAACGCTCGGCATCAACGTCGGCAGCCAGTTCTTCTGTGCAAGCGAAGCCGTGCCGCTCATGAAGGCTGCCGGCCGCGGCGCGATCGTCAACCTGAGCTCGATCGCGGGCCGGCTCGGCTTTTCCATGCGCAGCCCCTACTCCGCCTCGAAGTGGGCCGTCGTCGGCTTTACCAAGAGCCTCGCCATGGAGCTCGGCGCGCACGATATCCGCGTCAACGCCATCCTGCCCGGGCACGTGCGCACCGAGCGCTTCAACCGCGTTGCCGCCGCCAAGGCCGTGGCGCTGGGCATCACGGCCGAGGAGATGCGACGGCAGATGCTCGATCCGGTATCGCTCAAGCGCAACGTCGAGGTCGAGGACATCGCCAACATGGCGCTCTACCTCGCCTCGCCGTTCGGCCGCAACATCACCGGCCAGGCGATCAGCGTCTGCGGCGACGTGCAGATGATGCGGTAGAAGGCCAAGCGCATCCGAGGCGCGAGGCGCGCTTGACTCGGCGCCGGCAAGGCCCACAACCCTCGCCCGCATGAACTACCGCCACGCCTATCACGCCGGCAATTTCGGGGATGTGCTGAAGCACGCCACGCTGGCGCTGGTCATCGAGCATCTGAAGCGCAAGCCGGCGCCGTTCCGCGTCGTCGACACCCACGCGGGCGTCGGGCTTTCCGACCTGGAGCGCGGCCCCGCGGAGAAGACGGGGGAGTGGCGGCAAGGCATCGGTCGGATCCATGGACCGGACGCAGCTTCGCTCCCCGACGATGTGGCGGCGCTGCTGGCTCCTTACCTGACTGCCGTTGCCGCCGAGAACGCCGCGGGCGGGCTTCACGCCTATCCGGGCAGTCCGTGCATCGCGCGGGCGCTGCTCAGGCCCCAGGACCGGCTCGTCGCGAACGAGCTGCACCCGGAGGACGGCTTGCGCCTGAAGGAGCTTTTTCAGCGCGACCGCCAGACGAAGGTGCTGCAACTCGACGGCTGGATCGCGCTCAAGTCCCTGCTGCCGCCGAAGGAGCGGCGCGGCGTGGTGCTCGTCGATCCGCCGTTCGAGGAGCCGGGCGAGCTCGAGCGCCTGGCGCTGGGATTGCGCGAGGCGGCGGCCCGTTTCCCGACCGGCGCGTATCTGCTGTGGTATCCGATCAAGGACCCCGGGGCGATCGACGCCTTCCACGCCGCAGCGGCGGCGACAGGGCTGCCGAAGCTCCTGGCGGCGGAGCTGCTGATCCGTGCGCCCCGTGATCCGGCCCGGCTCAACGGCGCAGGACTGGTCATCGCCAATCCTCCCTATCGCCTCGACGAGGTCCTAAGCGTGCTGCTGCCGTTCCTGGCGGCGCGGCTCGGCGACGGCTCCGGCGCGGGCCACCGGCTTCTGTGGCTGCGGGGCGCGACTCGGAATGGCCAAGCCCGCACGCAAGGGTTGCGTTCACGCTGATTTACCTTGCGCTGTCGCGGCGGTTCGCACATAGTTTCAAGCTAGTTCGGGCGGCCTATCGGACCCGGCGGATACCGCTGAGCCTGCTGATGCATTCTGCGCACCTGCGTCGCGTTCTCGATCGCACCTCACGATTCCCCGACAATCGGATTGGACTGCCTAGCTACATGGGCGCTCGCCTGTGGAGACGCACGCTGTTGCCACCACTACGGGGACAAGGAGACCTCGCATGCGGCAGACTGGAACTGTCAAGTTCTTCAACCAGACCAAAGGTTTCGGCTTCATAACGCCAGACCAGGGCGGCAAGGACGTGTTCGTGCACGTGACAGCCGTCGAACGTTCGGGCATCGGCGCTCTCGACGAGGGCATGCGGGTGTCATTCGACACCGAGCCCGACAAGCGGGGCAAGGGTCCCAAGGCGGTCAATCTGCAGGTTTCGGGTTAGCACGCACTTCAGCCATGGAGCGGCACTGCCGCCTCCCTGCAACGCATCTCATCAAAACGATCCGGGCAGCCGGGAAACCGGGTCAGGGGCAATAGGCAATCGAAGCGGACTGGGGCAGTGTTGCTCAGTCCGCTTTCTATTTTCCGCAGGGAGTTCTCCAGATGCTCAAGCTGACTACCGCGCTGGCGGCCGGCGCCGGGGCTGCCGTGCTCGTGCTGGGGGCGGCCTCGCCGGCTCTGGCGAAGGCCTGCATCAACAAGGCGGGCCAGGGGACCAACACGACGGAAGACGGCGCCAAGTTCCAGGCCTACGAGGCGATCCTGCAGGCCACCGACTGGGGCATGTGGGCCTCGTGGATGGCCACCAGCCAGAAGATCGGGGTGGCGCCGGGCTACGCCGTCACCCGGGTGCGGTTCAAGTGCCAGAAGGGCGCCGGCCTCGGCTCGACCTGCATCGGACAGGCGACGCTCTGCAAGTAGAGCCTCGAGGCGATCCGAAGCTGATTGCGCTTAATCCGGCGTTGCCTGCCGGCCACGCGCCGGCGGCAATTCGTCAGCAACTCTCCCCAGTTCGCGCGTTTGTCCCTTAACCGACGATCCCCTTCTTGAGCATAGTGAGGTGTTTTGGATCTGTGCTCTGGAGGCAAGTTATGAATACGCTACGTCTCGTGGCTCTGGGCGCTGGCGCGCTCATCGCGCTGACGACGCTCGTCACTGCAACGGCCGAAGCGGCCAAGTGCGTGATGGCCGGCGGCAGCGCAACGGGCCTCACGCAGGACATTGCGAAGGTCATGGCGACCAACGCGCTCGGCCAGTCGATCAGCAGCTACGGCGGCAAGGCGAGCGGCAAGGTCGCGATGAAGTGCGACGCCAACATGCTGATGTCCACCTGCACCGCCAAGCAGCGCGCGTGCAAGTGACGCGACGCCCTGAGTGACGCCGGCCGGGAGCATCCAGAGCCGGGTCGTCAGGGCCCATCGCCGCCGCTCGAATCTGGCGCCGAACAGGCGGCGCCAGCGAGGGCGGATCAGCGGTGCCAGTCGTGACTGGGTTGTACCGAAATGCGCGCAAGCACCCGAGACGGTGACGTCCCGGGATTTTCGCGATACCGCACCGACCGCGGCGCACGCGCAGCGTGCATTTTATCGATCACACGACATTGTGATCGCGTGATGCCGCGCATCGCCACCTGCCGGCGCCAGCCGTGAAACCTGTGGCGGCCCCGCCGCAGAGTCACCATGTCGCTAAGCTGGCTGGTGCGAGTTACCCCGCCCGTTTCCTTTTTCCGTTATCCTGCAGCGATCGGGTTCTCAGGCGAAAGGCAGGGTGGCCATGAAGCGTACAGTGCAACTGGGTGCGGCTTTCGGTCTTGCGGCGGCATTGCTCGCAGGCCCGGCGGGGGCGCATGGCGTCAAGAGCCGGTCAGGTGTTTACGCCGCCTATCCGGCGGCGAGCTACTACCGTGCGGGCAAGCCCAAAGTGTACGGCTACGCGGTGCGGCGCGGCGGCGGGTACTCCTACGTGCCGGAGGACGTGATCAACACCTACGGCAACAGCCGCACCCTCTTCGGCGGGATCAACGCCTATCGTGATCCCATGCTCGACCGCCAGACGCGGTTCGGGCCGTTCGATCACGGCTTCTTCTTCGATTCCGCCATCGCGCCCCGCGGCGGCGACGCGCCTTATCAGAACTGAGTCGCGGCAGGATCGCAGCGCGGCCGGCTCCGGCTCCGGAAACCGGCCTCGCCGATGCGCTCGCGTCCAGGCATCTGGAGCAGTTCGGCAACGCCGCGAGGCGCGTCAGCGCGACCTTCGCGCTCGGCGCTGGCCAGCCCAAATGCGCACCGCTATACGTCGGTGCATTGGCTCCATGCCATGCGTTACCAGGGGGGTTCAGTATGGTTTCCCGAAAGCTCGCCGCTGCGGCGGCTGCCGCCGTGCTACTGGCTCAGGCCGCGCCGGCAGACGCGGCCTGCACGCGTCTGGGCTTCTCCGTCAACGATTACGGCAAGGACGGCCCGACCAAGGACGCCAAGGCGCTGCTGGACAAGTACGTCGCACAGTGGACGGCCGAGCGCGGCATCAAGAAATACACCATCGGCAAGAAGACGGTTTCCTGCGAGCTGTTTCTCGACTTCGTCGTCTTCGACGAGCACACCTGCAGGGCCGAGGCGACGGTGTGCTGGCCGGGCAGCGCGCCGGCCAAGAAGAACTGATCGCACCGGGATTCTGCAGCCGGCATTCAGGCTGCGCCGAGCATGGCCACGCGCAGCCTGTGCCGCGCATCGGTGATCAGCCAGGCACCGCCCACCGCTGCCGTCATGACCCCGAGCGCGGTCGCCGCCGAGATCAGGAACATGATCATGATCTGATACTTGGCGGCCTCGATGGGGTCGATCCCGGCGAGGATCTGACCGGTCATCATCCCCGGCAGGGTGACGATGCCCGACGCCGCCATGGCGTTGAGGATCGGCATGAGCCCCGTCTTGACCGCATGCAGGACGACGCCGGACGTTGCCTCGAACCGTGTCGCCCCGAGGGCGAGGCGCGCCTCGATGGCGGCCCGATCGCGCCTGGCGGCCTGCGTGACGGCATTGAACACGAGCGCGACGCCGGTCAGCGTGTTGCCGAGGATCATGCCGAGAATCGGCAGCACGTAGCGCGGCGCATACCAAGGCTCCGGGCCGATGACGACGGTCATGGTGTAGACCGTCGCCAGCAGCCCGACGAAGAACAGCGTGCCGGTGCCGATGCCGTAGGCCGCCCAGCCGCCGATGCGCGTTTCCTGACGCGCGAGCGCCTCGTGCCCGGCTACAGCCACCATGACGAGCGCCATTGCGGCCGTCAGCAGCGGCGAGGTCTGCTCGAACACGAACTTCAGAACGAAGCCGATGGCGCCGAGCTGGACGATCATGCGCAACGTGGCGAGCGCGATGCTGCGCTCGAGCCCGAGGCGGAGCGCCCACGAAAGGCCGCCGTTGATGACGATCAGCACGGCCGCCGCCGACAGGTCGAGCCATGACAGCGGGACGTAGCTCATCGCGCCCGGCCCCCGCCCGGCTGCGGAGTGAGATGATCCACGGCGCCGAGCTGCAGTCTCTGGTGCGCCAGGCGGGCGATCTCGGCCGGATCGTGGCTGACGAGCAGGACGGCACGGCCGGCGAGGAGCTGGAATTTGATGAGCTCGTCCACGAGCGCCGTCGATTGTGCGTCGAGAGCGGCCGTCGGCTCGTCGAGCAGCAGCACGCGCGGCTCGTCCATCAGTCCCCGCGCCAGCGCCAGCCGCAGCCGCTCTCCCGTCGAGAGCCGGCCGATGGGCTGGTCGAGGAGCCGCGCGTCGAGCCCGAGCGCGTCGAGAAGGCGCTCCAGCCGCGAGCCCTGGCCTGCGCCGGCCGGGAAGTGCTCGCGGCCCGTCGCCGCCCACCAGCCTGGCTCCGAGGCGATATAGCGGACCCGGCGACGCCACTCGGGCGCCGGCATCTCACGGCGCTCGGCGCCCTCCAGAAAGACGTAGCCCTGGGCGTCGTCGAGGTCGGCGACGGCGCGCAGCAGCCGCGACTTGCCGGACCCCGATGGACCCTCTATCGACAGGCATTCCGCGCCGGCCACCGCGAACGACAGCGGCGGCAGCCTGCCGACCTTCAGCTTCTCGACCCTGAGCACGGCGCCGCCTGGTCCCTTCGAGATTTCCGATGCGAAGCCTTATCAAGGGCGTGCGGCTTCGACCATGATGCCTGTGGAAAGCATGGCCCCGGCGCGCAACAGCGTCTAGTTTCGCTTTGCCCAGGCATCTTACCTGAAGAAACGCAATGACCCGCCCCTCGGGAATCCGCAACAACGCGTATATCATGCTGGCGCTGGCGCCGCTGTTCTGGGCCGGCAATCACGTGGTCGGCCGCGCCATTGCCGGCCAGGTCCCGCCAGCCGGGTTGTCGGTCTTCCGCTGGATTCTCGTATTCCTGCTCCTTACGCCCCTGATCAGGACGACCTGGCGGCGCGACTGGGCAGGCATCGTCGAGCGGCCCGGCGCTGTTCTGCTGCTGGCATTGATCGGTGGCGCAGCGTTCAGCACGCTGCAGTACGTCGCGCTCATCTTCACGACGGCCATAAACGTTTCGGTGATGAACTCGGTCACGCCGGCGCTCATCGTGCTGACGAGCGTGCTGATCTTCCGCGACCGGGTGCGCAGTGTGCAGCTCATCGGCATCGCGATCTCGCTCGCAGGCGTGCTGGTCATCGTCGCCCAGGGGAGCTGGGCCCTGCTCGCAGGGCTGACTTTCAATTTCGGCGATCTCCTCGTGTTCCTGAACATGACCCTGTGGGCGATCTTCAGCGCGTGTCTGCGCTTGAGACCGGAGATCAGCGGGTTTGGCTTCATGGCGGCGCTGGCGGCAATTTCGGCTGTGGCCAACGTGCCGTTCGCGATCTGGGAGCACGCGATCGGCTTTCCGCTGCAGTTGACCTGGTCGACGGTGCTGGCCATCGGCTACGCCGGCGTGTTCACGAGCTTTCTCGGCTATGCGGCCTGGAGCAGGGGCATCGAGCTGATCGGCGCGCCGCGAGCCGGCCCGTTCATGCACCTCGTTCCGCTCTACGCCTCACTGCTGGCATGGCTGCTGCTCGGCGAGAGCCTGCGGCTCTTCCATGTCTGCGGCCTGGTGCTCATCTTGACGGGCGTGACGCTCGCCGCCCGCCGAAGCTAGGAGCTCGAGCCAGGCCGCGCCGAGGGCGAACCCGGCGCCGCCTTGCGCGTTATCCGGCTTTCGGAGATTTCTGCCCGTGGTTCAACTTCGGCTGCCTGCCAATTCGAGGATCACGAAGGGCCGCACCTGGAACGAGCCCGGCCGCCACGGCCGCTGGAAGGCGCTGCGCGTCTATCGCTGGGTTCCGGAACCCGGCCGCCTGCCGAGTCTCGACACATACTGGATCGACCTCGACCGCTGCGGGCCGATGGTTCTCGACGCCCTCCTCAAGATCAAGAACGAGATCGATTCGACGCTCGCCTTCCGCCGCTCGTGCCGCGAGGGCATCTGCGGCTCGTGCTCGATGAACATCAACGGCGACAACGTCCTAGCCTGCTTGAAGCCGCTCGACAAGCTGGGCTCCACCGTCAGCGTCTACCCGCTGCCGCACATGCACGTGATCCGCGATCTCGTCCCGGATCTCGGTCAGTTCTTCCGCCAGTACCACGCCATGCAGCCGTGGCTGCAGACGAAGGAGCCGGAGCCGGAGCAGGAATGGCTGCAGTCGCCCGAGGACCGGGAGCGGCTGAACGGACTTTATGAATGCATCCTTTGCGCCTGCTGCTCGGGCGCCTGTCCCAGCTACTGGTGGAACCCGGAGCGCTTTCTCGGTCCCGCCGTTCTTCTTCAGGCGACGCGCTGGGTCGAGGACAGCCGCGACCAGGCCACCGACGAGCGGCTCGACCGCGTGTCGGAGCCGATGGGCGCCTACGGCTGCCGTCAGATTCTCAACTGCGCCAAGGTCTGCCCCAAAAACCTGAACCCTGCCGAGGCCATCGCCTCCTTGCGCAGGCGGCTCGTGAAGCGGCAAAGCGGCTGATGGCGGAGCGTCCGAGCGAGCGGCCACGCGTGGTCGTGGTGGGCGGCGGAGCCGGCGGCCTCGAGCTCGCCATCGGCCTTGCCGGGCTGCGTCGCCGCAAGCGCCTCGACGTGACGCTGGTCGACCGGCAGGAGACGCACGTCTGGAAGCCGCTGCTGCACGAGGTGGCGTCGGGCAGCATGTATCCGAGCACGGATGAGGTGGACTACATGGCGCTGGCGCGCTGGCACGGCTTCACCTTCTGCCGCGGCGCTTTCGACGGTCTCGATCGCAATGGCCGGCAGGTCCACGTGGCGGCGGTCTACGACGAGGAGGGCGTCGTCATCCCGCCGCGGCTGCTGCCGTTCGACGTCGCGGTCCTGGCGCTCGGCAGCATCGCCAACACCTTCGGCGTGCCGGGCGTGGCCGATCACACCTACTCGCTCGATGACGTCGAGGAAGCGAGCGACTTTCATCGCCGGCTCGTCAACAAATGCCTGCGGGCGAACTATGCCGATCCTCCGCGGCGGCAGCAGCGCATCGACGTCGTCATCGCCGGCGGCGGGGCGACGGGCGTGGAGCTTGCGGCCGAGCTGCGCTCCACGACCCGCGTGCTGATGGACTACGGCCTCGACGATCTCGACGCGGACCGCTTCATCCGGCTGACGATCCTGAACGCGGACCCGCGCGTCCTGCAGGAGCTGCCGGCGGGCGCCTCCGATGCGATCATGGACGTGCTCGGCGGTCTCGGCGTCGTGGTCAGGAACTCCGAGGAGGTGGTCGCGGTCGCCGCCGATCATGTCGAAACGAAGAGCGGCAACCGCTACCCGGCCGATCTGGCGGTGTGGGCCGCCGGCGTCAAGGCGCCGGGCAGCCTGAAGGAGCTGGCTGGCCTCGAGACCAACCGGCACGACCAGATCGTGGTCACGGGCACGCTGCAGACGACGCGCGATGCCCGCGTGCTGGCGATCGGCGACTGCGCGGCGGCGCCATGGATCGGAAAGAAGGGCACGGTGCCGCCGCGGGCCCAGGCGGCGGAGCAGCAGGCGCGCTATCTCGTCAAGGCCATTCCCCGGATGCTGGCCGGCAAGCCGGTCCAGCCGTTCCGGTACAACGACTTCGGCTCGCTCGTGTCGCTCGGCGAGGCGAATACGATCGGTACGGTGGTGGGGTTCATGGGTGGCCGCCGGATGCGCGTGGACGGCCTCGTCGCGCGGCTGATCTATCGCTGGCTTTACAAGCGCCACCAGGCGGTGCTGTTCGGCTGGGGCTCGGCCATCCTGGCCACGGTCGGGGCCTGGCTGCGCGGCGCCACCCGGCCGCGGGTCAAGCTGCACTGAGCCGCCGCTTGCCGTGGCTCATCGCGGAGGCGGTGCGCGGCGGTAACCGGTGCCGGCCACCACGACCTCGACCGCTCCGTTGGTGATGACCGGGTGCGAGATGCGCACCGCCAGCACGCCGTCGTAGCCCTTCTCGCGCGCCCGTTCGGAGAGGCTGGCGAGCGCCCGCGCGATGGTCTTGTCGAGCAGAGCCTCGTAGCGGGTCATCTCGCCGCCGATGGTGTTGGTGATCGCCTCGCGCATGTCGCGCAGCACGTTGGCGCCGCTAACGGCGCAGGCATAGATCAGCTCGCCGTGGGCGACCGGCTCGTCGATCGTCTCGGTGGTCACCAGCCGCATCGCGTCCATCGACCTCATCCGATCCGCAGCGAGCCTCAAGCCGCCGCCCTGCGCCGCCGGCCGAACAGGAGCCGCTTCAGCAGGAGGAGCGTAACGAGCGCCAGCAAGGCCAGCACGACGAGCAGAACGGCGTGCTTCTCCCACAGCAGCACCGGGCTGACCTCGCCATTGAAGGCGAGGCCGAAGTCAGCGCCGACCGTCGCCGGGTTGGGGAGCGAGCCGGTGCGCAGCATCATGGCGACGGCGGCGTTCTGGTCGCGGCTCGCCAGCACCGCGTCGCGCACCCGCGCCGGGGCGAGCACCTGCATCTTCGCCGGGCTCTGCGCCACGGCGCGCAGGACGCGCTGGCTCGCGCTCCTCTCGAGTCCGGTCAGATAGCTTGCGAGCGTGCCGAGCTCCGGCTCGGCAAGGCTGCGCGCCAGCGTCCTCAGGTCGCCGTCCTCCAGCTCGAACAACACGTCGCGTGCGCTGCGGTCGATGCCTGCAAGCCGCACCGCGGCCAGCCTGTCGTCGAGCGCGAAGATGCGGGCGAGCGAAGACTTGGTGAAATCGTCGGCTTTGGCGCGCTTGTGGATCCCGTGCTCGACCAGGAGCCCGAGACGGTCGCCGGCGATCGCCGACCAGCGGAGGGCGGCATCGAGCGAGCGCGTGTCGCGCGCGATGTCCATGCCGGGCTCGGCCAGAGTGTTGACGGCGGTATGCAGCGTGCCGTCCTGGAGGCGCGCGAGCACGCCCGGGTCGCCCTCGCCCGCAGCGACGAGGCCCACCACCTCGTCGATGCGGGCAAGCTGCTCCGGGCGCGCGGCGTCCAGAAAGGCCCTGAACGGCGCGCTGCGCTCGGCGAGCTCGAGCACCTTGGCGTGGGCGCGGCGGAACTCGCGCCAGATCTCGACGATGCGGTCAGCCGCCTTGGTGGCGATCTCGCGCACCTGCTCGTCGAGCTGCTCGGAGATCGTCCGCGCCAGCTCCTCCTGCACCCGGTCCCTGGTCGCCTTCGATTTCATCTCCTCGGCGATGATCGGCAGCACGCCGCTGCGCAGCTCCCAGATGTCCTTGGCGATCAGCACCACGCCGACGCCGCCGGCGACGATCGATACCAGGCGGCCGAGCACGGCGCCGACGATCCTGTGCCCGATGCGCGCCGCCAGGTTGGAGAGCTGACGGCGGACCAGCAGGATGACGGCGCCGGCCAGCCCCTCGCCGCCTTCGATCAGCACCGCCGTGGCCGGCACCCGCGCCTTGGCGGTCTCCGGGTCGATGGCGAACTCCTTGCCGGCGTCCTTGGCGACGACCCTTGAAACCGTCGAGCCGAAGCGCGGGCCGAGGAACGCCTGCAGGCACTGCAGCGACGGCTCGGCGGCGTCGAGCGTGGCGAGCTCGATGTTGCGGCCCACATCCTTGCCGACACCGACGGCGAGCTCTCCGATGGCGGCCTTCGCCGGCTCCGAGCGGTAGACGCGCTCGGCGACCGCGGTCGCCAGCTCCTTGGACTTCTCTTGGTATGCGAGCGATTGCAGCAGGTCGCCCCAGCTCGACTCCTCGCGGACCTCGGCGACTGCGATGTCGACCCGCTTGTCGATGATCTCGTCGAGTCCGGCGCGGCGCCACTCCTCGGCCACCACAGCCTTGAAGTCGACCGCTTTCAGGCCGGTCTGCAGGGCCTTCAGCGTGATGCTCTCGACGGCGGACCGGAACGCCTGCTCGTCGCCGGTCTGGCAGGTTTCGTAATCGGCGCGCGTCAGCTTCACCGCCGCGCCGGCCCGCTCCGACAACGGAGCTGCCGCGACGGCAAAGGCCGTCAGCGCCGCAATCGTCGGACGGAGGAGCAGGGCAGACACTGCGATCGTCTTCTCCCGTGTGTTGTGGCCCGTCGGCCCGGGACCAATCATGGTTACTCTAACATTTATCGCGGATGAACTGTGACACCTGGAACGGTGCGGCACGGAATATGGAGCCTTCGGCGATTCCCTCCTGGATCCCGGCTCGCCCTCCGGCTTTGCCGTCGCTTGGCCTGGATGACGGCAGAAGTCTTGCGCTCCTCCCGTCATCCCGGACACCGTGAGCCTCGGCGAGCGGTGATCCGGGATCCAGGAGAGAAGCTGCCGAAGGCACCGCAATCAAGATTGGCCGTAGACCCCATCGGCGCGTTGGGGGATAACGCCGTGAGCTGACGGGCTGGGTCATGGAGGGGGATCGGGCCATGAACGGTGTGCAATTCGGCATTCTCGCCTACGTCGTGGTTCAGTTCGCGATCGGGCTGTGGGTCGCGAGGCGTGTCAAGACGACGACCGATTTCCTGGTCGCCGGCCGGACGCTCGGCTTGGGCCTCGTCTCGTTCTCCGTGTTCGCCACCTTCTTGGGCGCCGAGGCGATCGTCGGCACCTCGGGTGCCGTCTACGAGGAAGGGCTGGCAGGGGGCCGCATCGATCCGTTCGGCTACGCACTCGCCATCTTCATCGTCGGCGCGATCTTCGCGGTGCCGCTGTGGAAGCGCGGGATCATCACCTTCGCCGACTTTTTTCGCGACCGCTACTCGCCGGGCGTCGAAAAGCTGGTCGTCATCGTGCTGCTGCCGGGCTCCATGCTCTGGGCCGCGGCGCAGGTACGCGCGTTCGGCCAGGTCGTCAGCGCCACCTCTGGGCTCGACGTCTCGATGGCGATCGCCGTCGCCTCGGTGCTGGTCGTCGCCTATAGCGCACTCGGCGGGCTGCTGGCCGACGCGTGGACCGACCTCATCCAGGGCCTTGCCATCATAGTGGGCCTCGTCGTGCTGGCGGCCGTGGTGGCGGGCCAGGCCGGCGGTGTAGCGGAGGGGCTGGCCAGTGTGGAAAGCGAGCGCCTGCAGGTCCTGGCCATCGGCGACGAGGGGCTGCTCGTGTTGCTCGAGAGCTTCGCCATTCCCATTTGCGGCACCGTCGTCGCGATCGAGATCATCTCGCGAGTCCTCGGGGCGCGCACGGCCGCGGTCGCGGCGCGCGGCGCCATACTGGGAGGCGCGATCTACCTGGTCGTCGGAGCGATCCCCGTGTTCCTCGGATTGATCGGGCCGCAACTCCTGCCGCACGTGGAGGAGGCCGAGCAGATCGTACCGTTGCTGGCGGAGGCTCACCTGCCGGGGCTGCTCTACGTCGTGTTCGCCGGCGCCGTCATCTCGGCCATCCTGTCGACCGTCGACTCGGTGCTGCTGGCGACCTCCGGCCACGTCTCGCGCAACATCGTCGAGCGGATGCTGCCGCGGCTCGAGGACCGCGGCCGGCTGACGCTCAACCGCGTCATCCTCGCCTGTCTGGCCGTCGCCGCGTTCGCGATGGCGCACTCGGCCGACCGGGTCAAGGATCTGGTCGAGAGCGCATCGGCCGCGGGCAGCGCCGGCGTATTCGTGGTGGCCGTGTTCGGCCTGTTCACGCGCTACGGCGGCGCTCTGGCGGCATTTGCGACGGTGCTGGCGGGAGCACTGAGCTGGCTCGTCCTCGGCGCGCTCGAGCTCGAGACGCCCTACGTCGCCGCGCTCGCGCTCGCCCTGCTGACCTATGTCGCGGCGGCGGCAGTCGAGAAACGCACCCCGGCCCTTCAACGACCGCTCGCGGGCTGACCGGGCCGAGCCTCCGTCAGCCCTTGCCGGCAAGCAGCAGGTCGATCCAGCCGTCGAGCCCCGTGCGCATGTCGTAGCGGGGGGCATAGCCCAGCTCCTCGCGGGCGCGCGCGATCGACAGTGCGCCTTTGCGCACCACCTCGGTGCCGTCGACGAAGGTGAGCGGCCCCGGCCCGATCGAGATGTCGGCCTCAGGAAGCCTCTCCCGGATCATGGCGACGACATCCGCGAGCGACGTCGAGACGCCGGTGGCGATGTGATAGGCGTCGAAGCGGTGACGGGGCTTGTCGAGCGCCAGCAGGATACCCTGCACCACGTCGTCGATGTGCACCTGATCGACGCTGAACGCCTTGCCGCCCGGCAGATGCAGCGGCCGCCCCGTGATGGCCGCCTCGAGCAGGTTGCGCGGCGCCCGCTGGCGGGGGTAGTACGGGCCGTAGACCCAGCACGTGCGCGTATGGATGCACTCCAGGCCGTAGGCGGCCGCGTAGTCGCGCGCGACCTGCTCGACGACGAACTTCGAGATCCCGTAGGGCTTCGTCGGCCGGCAGGGGTGCTCCTCGTCGATGACGTCGGCCTGGAACGGCCCGTAGATCTCCTCCGAGCTGATGTTCACCATACGCTTCACATCGAACAGACGCATGGCTTCGAGCAGATGGATCGTCCCCTCGATGTTGATGCGGAAGGTGTTGATCGGCGAGCCGACGGACGCCGGCACGCCCACCACCGCGGCGCAGTGCACGACCTTGTCGGGCCTGCCCTCTTTGACGAGTCCGACGAGATGCGGCCATTCGGTGATCTCGCCGGGGACGGCTCTGAGGATCGAATGCCGGGTCGCGAGCGCCTGCAGCCGCGGCCCTATGGCCTGGTCCGTGGCGATCACCTCGTCGCCGCGGGCGGCGAGCGCCTCCGTCACGGCATAGCCGATGAAGCCGCTCGCGCCTGTCACCAGTATGCGGGTCATGGGGTTTGCCTCCCGAGCCTACTCGCCGGCCGGCTCGGGCATGTACGGCTTTCCGAACGCCGGCTCCTTGTGCGGGATCGGCGGCAGCGCCCAGGTGCCGGTCGCGGGCGGCCTGACCTCCGCGTCGACGTGGACATCGAGGAGAACGGGCTTGTTGAGCGCGATGGCGTGCTCGAGGGCGCCCTTGAGGTCCTCCGACCTCGTTACAGTGATGCCCTCCACCCCGCTGGCGCGCGCCCAGGCGGCAAAATCGGGGTTGTACGGCTTGTTGTTGGCGCCCTGGTAGAAGGCGGTGCCGATCTCGCGGCCGGAGAACAGGCCGTACTGGATGTCCCGGATCGCCGACCAGGCGAAGTTGTTCCAGACCACCCAGACGGCCGGGATGTCGTACTCCACCGCCGTGCAGAGCACGTGCGGCACCATTGTGAAGCCGCCGTCGCCGCAGACGGAGACGCAGGGCCGGTCCGGCGCCGCGAGCTTGGCGCCGAGGATGCCGCTCGGGCCGAAGCCCATGCCTGAGAAGCCCCACGTATTGAGCATGGTCTGCGGCCTGCGCGCCTCCCAGAACTGCATGAACCAGTTGTGGTGCACGCCGGAGTCGAGGGAGATGATGGCGTCGTCCGGCATCACCGCGCGCAGGTCCGCCACCACGCGCTCGGGTCTGAGCGGCGTGGTGTGCAGGTCGAAGTTCGGCCGCACGTAGTCGTCCCACTGCTTTCGCCAAGTCTGGATTTCCGCGTGCCAATCCGCGAGCCGTCCTGATCTCGACGGGTTGCGCCGCTCGATTTCGCCCAGCACCTGGCGCAGGAAGGTGCGGGCGTCGGCGAGGATGCCGAGATCCGGCGGGTAGTTGCGGCCGAGCTCGGCGTGGTCCACGTCGACGTGCACGAGCTTCGTCTTCGGGAAGTTCCACGAGTAGCCCGGCAGCCAAGATGAGGCGGAGCGGTCGTCGAACCGCGCACCGATGGCGACTACGAGGTCCGCGTAGCGGCCGGCCTGATTGGCCGGATAGGCCCCGTTGCGGCCGATGAAGCCGAGCGACAGCGGGTCGGCCATGTCGATGCAGCCCATGCCGTTCGGCGAGCTTATGACGGGGATCTGCAGCCGCCGGGCAAGCTCCGTCAGCTCCGCGCCGGCCTCCGACAGGGTCACGCCGTGGCCGATGAACAGAACAGGGCGCACCGCCTCGAGCATCATGCCGACGACGGCGGAAACGTCCTCGGGCGCCGCGCCGCTGCGACGCACGTTGAAGCCGTTCCAGGGCGCCTCGTTGTCGACGTCGGCTTCCTCCTGGAAGACGTTGAACGGGATGTCGACACTGACCGGTCCCGGGCGGCCGCTGGTCATCGTGGTCGCCGCCTGCCGCAGCATCAGCGGGAGCTGGTCGACCCGGGTCGGCTGGAATGCGCGCTTGACCACCGGGCGGACCACATTGGGGAAGTCCGCCTGGTAATGACGGTTGAGCTCCTGGAACGGGCTGCGGTTGAACTGCGAGGTCGGCACGTTGGCGGTGATGGCGAGGAAGGCGGACGAATCCGTCTGCGCCACGGCCAGCGCCATCACCAGATTGGCCGACCCCGGGCCGCAGGAGGTCAGTGTGGCGACCGCCTGATGCTTGACGCGGAAGTAGGCGTCGGCCATATGGCCCGCCGTCTGCTCGTGGCGCGGCGAGACGAGCTTGACCTTGTCCCGCACGTTGTAGAGCTCGTCGAGCAGGCCGACGTTGCCGTGGCCGCAGATGCCGAACACGTAGGGGATCTTCTCGCCGACCAGAAACTCCGTGATGAGCTCTGCGCCCTTCTTGCGCGGCATCCGAACCTCCTCCTCGTCATGGCGAATCCCGGCCGATCGAGCTTCCCGATCGTGCCGGCGGCAAGCCAGCCGGCACGCGCCTGGAGACTATCCCCAGGCGCGCGCGTGCGCCCACACTGCATGAGCTTCCGAGCCCGAAGAGTTCACCATTTGAGAACCGTTTTCAAGACCTGAAATGGCAGTTTGCGCATGGGCCCCTGCCGTGACAGCGCTTTCCACGGCGGCTAGATTGAACCGGGGGGAGGTGTCTGATCGCGCAAGCGAGGGAGTGGGCCATGGGGCTCGTCGGCGACGGCGTTCTCGGAGTGTGGCACGGGATTGCCCCGGGAATGGAGCGCAAGTTCGACGACTGGTACAACACCGAGCACAACGCCGAGCGCGTGGCCATCGAAGGTTTCCTGCGCGCCCGCCGCTACATCAACCTGCGGCGCGGCAGGCGCTACTTCTGCCGCTACGACGTAGAGGACGTCTCGGT
Source organism: Hyphomicrobiaceae bacterium (assembly GCA_023384095.1). GTDB lineage: Bacteria > Pseudomonadota > Alphaproteobacteria > Rhizobiales > Hyphomicrobiaceae > ZC4RG25. The sequence goes on along the minus strand of JAHDXT010000001.1, from coordinate 273,570 downwards.
TCTGGGCAGCCGGGCCTATCTCGACGCGCTCGACAATCCGACACCGCGCTCGCGCAGCAACTTCCCGCATTACCGGAACACGCTACGTGGGGCTTTCCGCGTCGTGGAGCGGCACGGCAGGGGGGACGGCGGCTATGTCCTGTCATGCCGTTTCCCGGAAACCGGCCTCTCCTCGGAGGCCGCATCGCCCGAGGCCGGCCTCGCGGAACTGGCGGACCAGCTCCTCGAGAGCCCGGTCGTGACCTGCGTCGAGCGGTGGGAGGTCGAGCCCGCGGTGACGGCGATCGCCAGTCAGGAGAAAGCGCTACGCAAGGCTGCCGACGAGTCCCCGGGGCGGGTGTATCTCATCGACGGCTCGGATCCGGACGGGATCGAGGCGGCACTGGACGCGGTCCCCGCGCGGCGAGCCCTGCGGGACGCCGAAATCGACGTCTGCAAGCTCGTGTTTCATCTGGCGAGGACGACCTGATCTCGAGCAGCCTCAGCGTTTCGGCTGTCCGGATCCGCCTTGCTGGGGTTGACTGCCTGCAGGCTGGCCCCGGCCCGGGCTGCCGCCTTGCTCGGCCGGCTTGCCTTGCTGCTTCGCCTGGCCCTGCTGGGGCTCTGGCTGCGCCTGCTGGGCCGCCGCCTTCGCCTTGCGGCCGTCGTCAGTGCCGCCCGCGATCTGAATGCGGCGCTGCTGCCCGATACCGGGCTTCATGTGGGCTGTGATGGTCAGCACGCCCTTGTCGAAGCGGGCCTCGAGGCTGTCCTCGTCGATTCCTTCGGGGAGCGAGAACCGCCGCTCGAAGCGCCCGAAACTGCGCTCCCGCACGATCCCGCCTTCGCCTTCTCCGCGCTTCTCGCGGCGTTCGCCCTTGACCGTCAGCACGCCTTCCAGAAGCGTGCACTCGACGTCCTCGGGGTCCACGCCCGGCAGATCCGCTTCGATCCTGAGGGTATCGCCTTCGGTGCACACGTCGAACTGGGGAGAGATCATGCCAGTCTCGACCCGCCGGGCCGGCATCGGCATGAAACCTTCGCCCATGAACCGTTCCAGAACCTCGTCGAGCTCGCGCCTGATCTGCTGAAACGGCTCCATCATGTACCGCGGTGCGGGCATGGCGACTTAACTCCTGCGGTTGGGATCTCCACGATCAGGCATAACGCGCTGGCCAGGCGCGGGTTCCGGCCGCGCGCGGCCCGGGCGCCGTACCATGTGCCCGACCGAGCAGCGGCGGAACTCTGGGGCCGACCCGACGTTGCAATCGCATGTGAGGCATCGCGCGAGGAGAGAGAGATGAAAACCCTGAACCTCATCACGTTGATTCTGACCATTATCGGCGGATTGAACTGGGGCCTCATAGGCCTGTTCGACTACGACCTCATCACCGCGATCTTCGGCAACTTCTCACGCCTGCTCTTCGTCATCATAGGGCTGTCGGCGCTCTACCAGCTCGTGCCGTTCTCACAGGCGTTCTCGAGCGACGAGGTGCTCGCCGAGCGTGGCCACGGAACGGTGCGACGGGATCGTCTCGGCGAGTGACGTCCGGGTGAATGCTCGCTCGCGCGCCTGCCCCTGGAGACTGGTCTGTCTCCAGGGGCAGGGTTTGAATTGAGGCGCCTCGGTCTCAGAAGGCTGCAAGCCGGCGCGGCCGGAGTGGTTGCCGCAACGCCGAGGAACGGCGGCGGATGACCCGCGCACCTGCTGGCGCGGCTATTCCTCGTCCACCCGGCTCCGCTTCTCGCAGTTCTCGGTGAGCGCCGTCAGGGCAGCAACGAAGGCGTCGCGCTGGCGAACTGGAACCATGCTCAGGATCTGCTCGTCGACCCGGTCCACGGCCGGCCTGACGGACGACAGCCTCGCCCGGCCCTGCCGCGTGAGCTTGACCGTGTAGGCACGCCGGTCGGTCGTGCTCCTGCGGCGTACGACGAACCCCTTGGCCAGGATCCGTTGCACGACCTCCGACAGGGTCGAGCGGTCGATGCCCGTGTGCTTGGTCAGCGTCGCCTGCGAGGCCCCTTCGAGGCCGTCCAGCGCAGCCAGCACCGCGAACTGACGAGGCGTCATCACCTGGATTTCGCTCTCGAACATGTTCGAGGCGCACTGCATCGCCCGGTACAGCAAGTGCAGTACGGAGCGATTCAAGCTTTTCTCTTGGTATGTCATATCTGTCTGAGCACCACTGTCATTTCACTGTCGAAACCCCGTGAGGTTCGATCAGGTTCCCCTTTTGCTTGCCTTGTGCTCGGAAGTCTTCCGAGCGGGCCGGCGAGGGGCGCGGCCGGTTCCTATTCCGGTTCCTTTTCCGATCGGCTCGGGAAGCCCTTGCTTCAGCCGGTCGAGACCCGCCCAGGGATCGGCTTCGAGGTGGCGAAGTCGGGCCGGCAGGTTCGGGAGCGAGTAGTGCGCCGGCCCGATCCCGGCACTGAGCTCCTCCCAAGCCAACGGAGCCGAGACGGGCGCTCCCTGGCGGGCCCGCGTCGAATAGGGCGCAACTGCCGTCGCGCCCCGGCTGTTGCGCAGGTAATCGACGAAGATCCGCCGGTTCCGTGTGCGCATGGCGACGGAGGCCGTGTACCGGTCCGGGGCTTGCCGCGCCATGTGCTGGGCGATGCTTTGCGAATAGGCCTTCACGGACTCCCAGTCCGCCGCTGGACGGAGCGGCGCCACGACGTGCAACCCCTTGCCGCCGGTGGTCTTCACGAAGGTCTCGAGCCCGCCTTTCCGCAGCAGGTCCGCTACCTCGCGCGCGGCGTCGATGACATCCGCCCACAGCAGCCCCGGACCCGGATCGAGGTCGAAGATCATGCGGTCGGCGCGCTCGACGTCGTCGATCGTGCTGCCCCACGGATGGATCTCCAGCACGCCCGATTGGACGAGCGCGATCAGTCCATCCAGGCCGTCGATGTAGAGGATGTCCTCATCCTCCCCCTGCGGCCGAATGCGGCGGATGCTCGGGTCGATGCCTGCCCAGGCGTGCTTCTGGAAGAAGCAGGACTGCCCGATGCCCTCGGGGCAGCGCAGCAGGCTCAGCGGCCGGCGCACGATGTGGGGGGAAATCCAGGGCCAGATCTCGGCGTAGAACTGGGCGAGCCCGAGCTTCGTCACGCCGGCATCCGGCCACAGCAGGCGGTCCGGGTGGGTCAGCTTCTTCTCGTCGAACTCGCGGACGGCGATAGCCGCCGTATTCGCCGGCGTGGCGCGCTCGGCCGTCACCTCGCTCGCTGGCTTGTCCTCGCGCAGGCCGCTGTAGACGGCTTGCCTGACGAGCCCGGCCTCGGTCCAGGTGCGGAACTCGACCTCCACCACCACCTCCGGCTCGACCCAGCGCAGCCCCCGCCGCCTTTCCGCGGCCGGCAGCTCCGCCGGCGCTGGGGCGGGACGCCGCAGGACCTCGAGCCGATCGAAAAGGTCGCGCGCGGTCTCCTCCGTGAACCCGGTCCCGACCCGGCCGCGATAGCGCAGCTTGCCGCCGTCGTAGTCGGCGATGGCCAGTGATCCGACGGCCCGCCGTGCGGTCGTCGACGGCGCATAGCCGACGACGACGAACTCCTGGCGCTCGACGCATTTCGTCTTGATCCAGTCGGTGCCGCGGCCGGAGTGGTAGGGCCTGTCGATCCGCTTGGAGAGGATGCCCTCGAGTGCCATCCGGCAGGCGTGCTTCAGCAGTGTGGCGCCGTCGGTCTCCAGATGCTCGCTGAGCCGGATCGGGCTGTCGCGGGGCAGGCCGGCGAGCACTTCCGATAGCTGTCTCTTGCGCTCGCCGAGCTTCTCTCCGCGCAAGTCCCTGCCGTCGCGGAAGAGAAGGTCGAATGCGTAGTATCTGAGCGCGTCGAAGCGGCCATTCCTGAGCGCGGCCTGCAGGGCGGCGAAGCTCGACGCGCCGCTCGTCTCCTCGACCACGAGCTCGCCGTCGATCACGGCGGACCGGGCGGCGATCGGCTCGAATGCGCCGGCGAGCGACCCGAACCTGCCGGTCCAGTCGAGCCCCTTGCGGGTCAGCAGCTCGACTTCCTCGCCCGCCTTGCGGGCCTGGATACGGTAGCCGTCGAACTTGATCTCGTGCACCCACTTGGCGCCGCGCGGCGGTTTGTCGGCGCGCCTGGCCAGGCACGGCTCGATGAAGGGCGGCAGGTCGGTCCCTTCCTCCGCGACCTCCTCTAAGGTCCGGCCGCTGAGGACGGAGGCAGGCCGCTCCTCCAGCACGTCCGGGTCATCGGGCTCGCGGGCTGCATCGTCGTCGGACTTGATCAGCAGCCAGCCTTCCTGCCTTTCCTTCGGCCGCCGGCGCATGCGCACGAGATGCCAGCGCCCGTTGAGCTTGCTGCCGTGGAGCTCGAAGTCGAGGTGGCCCTTGGCATAGCCTTTGTGCGGATCGCCCTCGGGCGTCCAGGTGCCGCGGTCCCAGACGATGACCGAGCCGGCGCCATACTCGCCCGCGGGGATATTGCCTTCGAAGCCGCCGTATTCCAGTGGGTGGTCCTCGACGTGGATGGCCAGGCGCTTGTCGCCCGGCACGAGGCTCGGGCCCTTGGCGACGGCCCAGCTCTTGAGCGCTCCCTCGAGCTCCAGGCGCAGGTCGTAGTGAAGCCGGCGCGCGGCATGCTTCTGGACGACGAACTGCAGCGCCGGACCGGGCTTCTTCCGGGGCCGGCCGCGAGGCTCCGGCGTCCTGGCGAAGTCCCGCCTGGCGGCATAGTCCCGGAGGCCTGGGCTCACGAAGCCCTCCGTGCGCCCGCCTTGCCGTTGCCGCGACGCCGAGAGGCCGCCGTCGCGCCCTTGGCGGCGGTGCGACGTCCGCGAGGCGGCGCCTGCGCGCCGGCCGGCTCGCGCTCGAGGCTGCGGCGCAAGGCGTCCATGAGGTTGGCGGTCGGGTGTGGCCGCGGAGCCGCCGGCGCCGGCGCCGGCTTGCCCGCGCCCTTGGCCTCGATGAGCTCCATCAGCGCCTTCTCGTAGCGGTCCTCGAATTTTCTCGGGTCGAAGCGCGCCGACTTGCGGGCGACGATGTCCGCCGCGATCGACAGCATCTCCTCGGGCAGATCGACCTCCGGGATGCCTTCGAAGTAGGCCGTCTCGCTGCGCACCTCGTTGGCGTTCCGCAGCGTCGTCGCGAGCAGCCCTTTGCCGCGCGGCTCGATCAGCAGCATGCGCTCGCGGCGCGACATGACGATGCGCCCGATGCCGACCACCTGCTTCTGGCGCATGGCCTCGCGGATGACCAGGAATGCCTCCTCCCCCACCTTGTCTTCCGGTGCGAGATAGTACGGCGCGTTGAGATAGAGCTCGTCGACCTCCTTGCGCGGCACGAAGTTGTCGATGTCGATCGTGTGCGTGCTGTCGATCTTGACCGCCTCGATCTCGTCGTCCTCGACATAGACGTAGCTGTTCTTGCTGATCTCGTACCCTCGGACCCGGTCCTCCGGCTCGACCGGCTCCTGCGTCTCCCCGTCGACCACGAGATAGCGCGTCCGGTTTCCCGTCTCGCGGTTCATGATGTGGAAGGAGACGCGCTCGCGGGAGGTCGTGGCGGGATAGAGGGCCACCGGGCACGAGACAAGCGACAGCTTGAGATAACCCTTCCAGGTCGGTCTCGGCATGACGGCAAACTCCTGGCGCTGCGCGCTTCATCGACGCCGGAGCGGCCGCCCAATGCGGCGACGGGGCCGATCCTGCAGGGTCTCAGCGCTGACCCGACCTGCTGCCCGGCGGCGATCTGCCGGGCTCACCGGTCGGATCGCGCTCGGGTCCGCCGGGCTGGCGCGTCGGGTCCAGCGGCGGCGGGACCGGCATCGGCTCGGGGACCTCCCCCGGCAGATCGCCCGGCTTCGGCGGATTGGGTTTGGGATGCGGCAAGGCCCATCTCCATGCGGGGACGCCAGGTCCGTTGAGCTGTCTTCGCCCAGGCCTGCGGCGAGTGGCGGTGGCTCACCGCGAGCGGCTCTCGCCGCCCTTGCGGCCGGCCTCGGCCGCCAGCCCTCGGTTCTGTGAGAAGCTGCGCTTCTCGGGCGGCACGCTTTCCCCGCCCTTGCGGCCGGCCTCTGCCGCCAAATCGTGGTTCTGGGAGAAGCTGCGCTTCTCGCGCGGCACTCTTTCGCCGCCCTTGCGGCCGGCCTCGGAGGCGAGCGCCGGGTCCTGCGAGAAGCTGCGCTTGGCGGCCGGCACGCTGGCGCCGCCCTTGCGGCCGGCCTCGGAGGCGAGCTGCGGGTCCTGGGCGAAGCTGCGCTTCGCGGCCGGCACGCTCTCGCCGCCCTTGCGCGCGATGTCCCGCTGCCTCGCGGGATCCATCGAGGCGAAACCACGCTCCGAAGTGGAAGGCCGCCCTTTAGGTTCGACCATGGGAGATGCTTCCTGCCGGTTTCCTGTCCAATGCTTCCTGCGACAGGAACGAGACCTCCCGCGAGTAGGTTCCCTCGGAACATCGGGGCGCGGTGGGCGTTGGAATCGCAGGATTCCTGGAAATGAGCGGTTTCGATGAAGGGCAGGAGCATCAAGGCGGACGAACGGCCCGAGCGCCCTGGCCGGAAGCAGCCGCAGCCCGAGCGCCGTCCGAAGCCCGAGCCTCGGACGGATCCGCCGAAGCCGGGACGGACCGGCCCCTATGACGATCCCCACCGGCGGCCTGCGTGAATCGAGAGGTGTCGGAATGGACAAGACAGGCGAGACCCCGCGGCAGACGCCTGCGACCGCGGATCCGATTCCGAGGAGAAAACCATCGGCGCCGACGACGCCGGAACCCGACGAGGTCATCCACCTTCCCGACCTCAGCGGCGGCTAGAGTCTATCCGGTTCAGATCGAACCAGCAGCGAGGTCTCCCCTCCGCCTTGCGTGGAGGTGTCGGGGTGGGGGGGGACTCTGCACCAGCGTCTCAATTGTGGCCCCACCCCACCCGCGCATCGCGCCTGCGGCTCGATGCGCCGCCCTCCCCGTCAAGGGGATCGCCTCATACCATCCCGACGACCCTCATCTTTTCTCCCGCTGGAAACGGGGGAATCGGCCTGAGCTGATATGCTTCGATCCAAGTCGAGCACACACTCTCCAGACGCCCGGAATGGAAAGGTTTGCTATCCTCGCGCCCTACCTGCGCGACATCATGAGACCGAGCAGCAGGCCGACTCCGGCGGCGATCGCGATCGATGTCGTCGGATTGCGGGCCACGGTCGCCTCCAGCTCGCGGGCCATTGGCCGCACCGTGCTCCGCACCGAGCCGCCGACGGACTCGGCGAGCCTCGCCATGTCCGAGCGAAGTCTCTCGATCTCGGCCTGGTAATCCGTCGTGTGCTCATCGCCGGTCTCCGTCACGCGCACCGTGCGGTGCACGGCGGCCGACGAGCTGGCCGTGGCGGGGTCATTGCGCGAGTACGGTTCGGCCATCGCTTCTCTCCTCGCTCTGGTTCTTTTTCGGGGACGTCGTCCTCGTCAACGATCCGGCCGCGGGTCCGGTTCCGTTCGTGCTGCAGCTTACGCGCCCTGCTGCCGTCGCTCGGGCCGCATCCGGTCAGCCCCGGCCCCGGCCCCGCAGCGCACCCATGACCGCCACGATGATCAAGGCGATGATGGCGACCCAGAACAGGATCCGGGCGCTCTCCATGGCCGTCCCTGCGATCCCGCCGAAGCCGAAGAGCGCGGCGAGTATCGCCACGACGAGAAGCGCCACAGCCCAGTAGATCAGGCTACCGGCGCTCATGGTCCTTCATCCTGCTCGACAACCGGACGACCTCTTCATCGCCGCCGCGCCGCAGGCTGAGCACCAGGGCGACGGCCAGGACCGCCAGCAGCATCCAGAACAGCAGCCCGGCTCCGTTGCCTGCCGCGCCGCCGAGGCCGAGCAATGTCAGCACGATGGCCGCCACCAGAAAGACCGTCAGCCCTGTTATGAGAACGCGAAGTTCCACGGCATCACCTATGGGATCGTGGCTATTTCAGCCGCATCTCTGCCTGGACAGGACATTTCCGGACCCGTGGCCGTCGGCTCGCCTGACCAGTCGTCATCATGTTCGTTAGAACCGCCGCCGGCTCGATCCGTTCCTCGCCTGAACGCCAACATGGCTCGAAACTTTATCACAGCAGCCACGTTCCTCAACAGCAACTGACCAGCGAGAGCTCCGGGAGAGCTGTCATGCGGACGCGGTCGGCGATGGCGGCCCTGGCGGCATGTCTGACGTTCTCGCCGGCTCATGCGCAGAATGCGAAGATCGTTCTGGGCACGCTGACGTGCACCGCCGTAGAGGGCGAGGTCAACCGGTTCGCGAGCAATGCCGTCGTGCTGTCGTGCGACTTCAGGGCGACCGAGGGCGGCTACGCCGAGTCGTATGTCGGCACGCTCAGGCGCACCGGCGAGGGCAGGCCGATCGATGGCTCGATCGTGCTGATCTGGACGGTCTCGGGCGATGCCGCCAACTTCGCTCCGGGCATCCTGGAGCAGTCCTATACCAGCACAAGGCCGGCTGCCGACCCCGACCCGGACAGCCGGCAGCTTCATGGGCAGAGGGACGGATCGATCGTGCTGCGGCCCTTCGTCCGGGCCGAGCATGGCATCGAGCCCACCGTGACGGCTCTCGATCTGGATCTGAAACGAACGCGGGCCTGACCGCGCGGTGGGGCGCGCTCAAGTCCTGAGGCGCAGGCGCGTGTACTCGGTCTCGGTCATCCCGTAGGTCCAGGCCACGGCCTCGCGCGGGGAGCGGACGTTCGGGGGCACCTGCAGGAAGTAGTGCCGGTAGGTACCGTCCGGCTCGGCGGTGCCGTTGACCACCTCGACGGCGGCCCAGGCATCGTTGTTCCACCACTGCTTGCGCCACAGGATGCCCGTCTCGTCACGGGCGATCGGGATGGCGCCGCCGCTGGCCACGTACTGGGCCGGAGTCATGATCTCGATCATGCAGCGGCGCAGCAGGAAATCGGGATGCCGGTCGATGAACGACGGCGTGATCAGGTTCGGCTGCTCGACCATCCAGTCGGGCACCTGGACACCCTTCCACATGTAGATGGACAGCCCGTCCCGGTACTGGAGTGCGGGGCCATCGCGGCTGTGCAGCCTCGCCTTGTCGTCCACCCGCAAGCTGCCCGGCCGTTCGCCCATCCAGCAGACATGCTCGTGCGGAACGATCCAGCCCGATTTGCGGGCGATCGCCAGGATGCCTTCGAGGGCCTCCATGTCCGCGCTGCCGCAGAGGGAGGAGAGATAATCGCAGGCGGCAAGCCAGGCGAAGTCGGGATGCCCCCAGCCGCTGTCACGAAAACGGGGAGACCGGCGCATGCGCCAGCCATGCTTCAGCCGCGCCCAGAACCGCGGGCGCGCCTCCTCGACGGCCGCATGGACCACCTCGTTGACTGCGAGGCTCGTCGCTGCCGGCAGGCGCGTGCCGTTGATGACCGTGTGCCGCACCCCGAGGCTGACGCGCGCCTCCGCGTAGGTGATGACGCGGGCCAGCGGGTGATCGTGGACCTCACGCTTGACGCTGGCGCCGATGGCGCTGCGGCCGGCATTGCGCCATTCGTTGGCGAACTCCAGAGGCCCCTCGCACCAGACCACTTTCGGAGCCGCCAAGCCGGCGGAGCGGTAGGCTGTCCGCACCCCGGCCTCGGCAGCTTCGCGGTCCGCCGGGTGAGTCTGCACTCCGATCGAGGCCCAGCGGCTCCGGTACTCCGCGACTTCCTGGATTTGGAGCGGCGACAGCCGCTCCAGCCGCGTCCGCTGGCTAATCGGCGACAACACGGGCGTCCTTCGGCTCCAGCTCGCGCTGCCGGCGCACGCGATAGGTGCCCTTCGGCAACGTGACCGGGGCGTGCTCCTGGTGCTGGACGCGCGCGGCTGGGCCTTCGATATTGACGTGCCCGACATAGAGCCCGCCGGGGATATCCCTTGCCAGGCTGTCGTCGCGGAACATGGTGACGCGGCCATGGATCGCGTGGTTGTGCCCGGTCAGCTCGCCCTCTGCCAGGACGAACGAGCCGTCCGCATTTACCGACGGCAGACTACCCGACGGCTGCAGCTCGTCGACGCGCTCGATCAGCAAGTCACCTTGTGCGTATAAGTCTCTCATCTTGAGGCTCCCAGTTTCCTGTTGGCTGCAGGTTCAACCGAAAAGGCTTTCTTAGGTTCCCAGCCCGGATCGAGATGAATGGCCCTGGAAATGCGTTCTCCGGCCCCGGCTGCAGCGGCACGAAAACAGGGGGCGCCGAGGGAAGGCGCCCCCTGCACCGACCACATCTCTCGCCACGGGGGGGGGGCGTAGGGAGTTTGTTGATGCGGTCGCAACGAGCTAACGCGAATGTTGCCAACTGGTTCCAGCATCCAGTTGATTTTTTCTCTGCACTTACGATTATGCTTTACGTGCGGCCCCCGGAGGATTTCGCCGAGGGCGGCATCCACGAGGCTCGAGCCGTAGCTCGGGCGGAGCCTCACGCAATCGTGATTCCCGGGGGCGCAAGGCGCCTGCCCCGGCAGAGGTCCGTCGTGGTTCTCGTGTCGATGCATTCGGGCGCGGGTGTCCGCTTCAGTACCCGTTGGGTCCCTTCAGTGCCTGCTCTGTCCAGGGCCTTGGCCGCCGGGCTGCTGCGGCCGCTCGCCGGCTTCGCCCGCCGCGGTCGCTTCCGGGACGTTGGTGTCCGCGGGCCTCGCCGTGGGCGGCGCCTCTCCCATCGGCCTGTGCTCGGCGGCCCGCTCCCGCTGCCGGCGCGCCATCGTCTCCTCGAGCCGCTCGATGCCGGATGCGGCGGCCTGGAATCCCAGCCGGGTCAAGCGCACGAGTTGATACATCGATTGGGCGACGAGCTCGCGGGCGCTTTCGCCCCGGTTCGGCCGACCGTTGGTCTGGTCGCTTCTCTTCTCGTCCATGTCGCGCGCCTTCCTCGTGGCTCGTCCACCTGCGGCTACTCCGGTTAACTCGCCGCAAGGACTGGAGTTCCCCCCGCAAGCCCTCGCCTGGCTCGGACACGGAACCGTGGTGATCGAGGCGGGTCGAGGCTGACCGCGGGCAACGGCCCGCTCTACGTCGAGGAGAGTGAGAGGCGCCGCTTCAGGTGGAGCGGGGGCGCTACCGGTTCGATACGGACGGCTTCTTCGCCCTCGTCCTGGAACGTGCCCCCGCGGCAGGCTGCGGCTGAAGGGGTCGTGCATGGGGATGCCGGCGGAGCCGATGAGCTCCGCCGGCGCGTCAAACTCAGCTCCTGAGATGCTGGAACGACTGCGGGCTGCGCTCGCAGGCCGACATGAACTGCTGTTGGGTTACGCGCTCTGCGGTCGCGCCGTTGGTCCCGCCAGGCTGCGCCTTGGTGCCGGGCGCGCCGCCGGCCGCACCGCCGGCTCCAGGAGACGCTTGCGCGGTCTGAATGGCCTGGCTCATCCGCTGTGCCTGCTGACCCGTGACGAATCCCTGCTTCTGCGCGTCAGCCTGCTGCCAGATCTGCTGGCACATTTGCTCTGCCTGCGCGCTCGGCTGCTGCGCCTGGGCGTGCGCCGAGACGGCAAGACCGAATGATGCCGCGGTCAAAGCCGCGATTTTGAGCATTCGCATCGGTTGTCAACTCCTCGTTGGTTTTCGACCCCCAACTGCGTCCGCAGATTGGGATGACCTGCAACGCGGTTCCAAGAGTTTCTGTTCCCGGCGCTCCGGTTCCTTCGCGGAGCATCGGCCGCACCGTCCCGATCTGGACGGCGGCGGCGGGGTGCGGCACTCTTCCGGCGCTTGGTCCAGCCTGCGAGGGAAATCAGAGTGCTGAAACAGGAGCCGTACTGGTGGGAGGAGGCGCCGCCGCGATCCTTGCCGACGCACCCGGTCGAGGCGAGGTCTGATGTTGCCATTGTCGGCGCGGGCTACACCGGCTTGAGCGCAGCGCTGATACTGGCCCGCGCCGGCCGCTCGGTGCAGGTCTTCGACCGCATGCGGCCGGGCGAAGGGGCCTCGTCACGCAACGGCGGAATTGCGAGCGGCAGCATCCGCCCGGGCCTGCGCGAGATGACGGCGCGGTTCGGCGAGGCGCGCGCGACGGCCATCCAGGCCGAGGCCAAAGCCGCTCGCGAGCATCTGGCGGAGCTCATTCGGACCGAGGGGATCGAATGCGATTTCGCGATGACCGGGCGGTTCACCGGTGCGGCCAACACGGCGGATTACGATGCGCTGGCGCGAGAAGCGGAGCTGCTCAACAAGTCGATCGGCGTCGAGATCCAGGCCGTGCCGCGCAGCGGGCAGCGCGCTATTCTCGGCACGGACTTCTACCACGGCGGCGTCGTGCGCATGGACATCGGCGGCCTGCACCCGGCCAAGCTGCATGCCGAGCTGCTGCGCCTCGCGCTCGCGGCCGGCGTCAGGGTGCACGGCGAGACGGCCGTGACCGGCGTTCGCCCGGACGGCGAGACCTTCGAGGTGGAGACGGCACGGCGCCGCGTTCGCGCCGCCCACGTCATAACCGGAACCAATGGTTACACGGATGGCGCCGACCCCTGGCTCCGCCGGCGGCTGGTGCCGGTGCGCAGCCGCATGATCGCCACCGCGCCGCTCTCCGGCAACCTGATGCGACAGCTCATGCCCAGGGGCGTCATGTGCTCGGAGACGCGCAAGCTCCACTACTACTACAGGCCGTCCCCTGACGGCACGCGCATCCTGCTCGGCGGCCGCGACGGGTCCATCGCCGGCGACCCGCAGTGGCCGACGGATAATCTGCGCAGGGCGCTGGCGGACATCTTCCCCGAGCTCGACGACGTCGAGATCTCGCATAGCTGGTTCGGTCACGTGGCCATGAACCGGGACATGGTCCCGCGCATCTTCACGCGGCGGGGGGTGCGATATGCGACCGGCTATTGCGGCTCGGGCGTCGTCTGGGCGACCTGGGCCGGGCGCAAGGCCAGCCTGCAGGTCCTCGGCGCGGACGGCGCCGCCTCGGCGCTGGATTTCCGCCCGCCTCCGGCGATCCCGTTTTATAACGGACGGCCGTGGTTCCTGCCCGTGGTCTTCGGCTGGATGACGCTGCAGGACCGGCTCGCGGCCCGGCGGCGCAAGCGGGAACACGCCGCCTGAGGCGCCTGCGCGCCGTTCGATCAGCCCGACGAGATATGGAAAGGGGACCATGCCATATTCCGACTATCGCCCGGAGCTGATGGGGTCGGCGCGGCTCGAGCCTGCAGGCAGCTTCGAGGCCGGCTCGATGCAATCCTTCACGCTCGTCTATACGGCGGGCGCATTCGGCATCGACGACACCGGCTCGATCAAGATCGGCTTCCGGTTCGCCACCGACTTCGGCCCGGTCCAGCTCGACGATCCGAAGGGGCCGGGCTACACGACGGCCGAGGCCTCGAACGGCGCCACGCTCGAGACGAAATGGGAGTTCAAGCGCAACATCCGTCCGTGGAGCCGCTCGCTCTACATCGGCGTCATGAAGCATTTCCTGCGGCCGGGCGATACGATCACCGTCCGCTTCGGCGACCGCCGGTTCGGCTCGCCCGGCATCCGGGTGCAGACGTACTGCGAGAGCGCATTCCAGTTCCGCGTGCTGGTCGACGCGATCGCCACCTACGACTACGTCGCGCTGCCCATGAGCCCGAGCATCGCGATCGTGCCCGGGCCGCCCGCCGCCTGGCAGGCGCTGCTGCCGACCCTGGTGCGCGCAGGCGAGCCGTTCCGCCTCGCCTTGAAGGCCAACGACGCCTGGGGCAATGCCTCGGACCGCATCGCCGGCCGGCTGACGCTGACCCCGAGCCGCCCGGTCGCGGGGCTGCCGGAGACGATCGCCTGCGAGCCGGGCGCCTTCGCCGCTGTCGCGGAAGAGCTTCGGGTCGACGAGCCGGGGGACCTCGTCGTCGCGGTTCGCGACGCCGCCGGGCGCGAGCTGTGCCGCTCCAATCCGCTGCGGATCGCCGCGCGCGACGCGGGCCTGGTCCACTTCTGGGGCGATACGCATGGCCAGTCCGACGAGACACTCGGCACCAACTCGGCGCGCGACTACTTCGCGTTCGGGCGCGACAAGGCGTTCCTCGACGTGATGGGCCACCAGGGCAACGACTTCCAGATCACGCAGGCGTTCTGGCGCGAGCTGAACGGGCTCACGGCCGGCTTCGACGCGCCGGGCCGGTTCGTGTGCATCCCCGGGTACGAGTGGTCGGCGAACACGGCCGTCGGCGGCGACCGCAACGTTCATTACCGGCACGAGGGCGAGGCGATCCACCGCTCGTCCCATGCCCAGATCGCCGATGCGGCCGACATGGCCGACGAGTCCAATGATGCCCATGACGCCAAGGCCCTGTTCGAGAGGCTCGCGGGCAAGGACTGCGTCGTGATGGCCCACGTCGGCGGGCGCTACGCCGACATCGTGCAGGCGCACGACGGCAGCCTCGAGACGGCGGTGGAGGTCCACTCCGCCTGGGGCACGTTCGAGTGGATTCTGCGCGACGCGTTCGAGAAGGGCTACCGCGTCGGTGTGGTCTGCAACTCGGACGGCCACAAAGGCCGCCCCGGCGCGGATTTCCCCGGGGCCTCGTTCTTCGGCGCGACGGGCGGGCTGACCTCGTTCCTGGCACCGCGGCTCGACCGTGACGCGATCTTCGAGGCCATGCGCCGACGCCATCACTACGGCACGACAGGCAACCGGATGCTGCTCGGCGTCGAGGCGTATCTCCCGGAGTCCGGCACGCTCTTCCTGCGCGACCCGGCGGTGTTCGCATCGCCCGAGACCCGCAACGTCGATCGGGTCATCATGGGGGATGTCGCCGGCTTCCGCGGGGCCGGGGCGGAGCTCGTCGTCGATGCTGTCGGCTCGGCGCCGATCGAGCGGCTCGACATCTTCGACGGCCTCGACCTCATCGAGACCGTGCGGCCCTACCGGGATGCGGAGCTCGGGAGCCGCATCCGCGTCATCTGGGAAGGCGCGGAGTACCGCGGTCGGGCGCGCACGACGGTATGGGACGGGGCGCTCGAGATCACCGGCAACCGCATTCGCCGCGCCGAGGTGCTCAACAACTGGAATCTCGACCGCGGCATCCAGAGCCAGGACGAAAGACGGGTCGCCTGGAAGGCGGTGACGACCGGGAATTTCGGCGGTCTCGATCTCTGGCTCGAGGACGCGAACGGCGGCACGCTCGAGATCGACACCCGCCATGTCCGCCGCGAGGTCCCGATCGCCGAGATCGGGTTGGCGGACCTCGTCGCCGAGGCGGGGGGCCTGGAGCGCAGGCTCCGCATCTACCGTCTGCCGGAAGTGCTGAGCGAGCGGCGCATCTCGCTGCGTCGGCGACTCGAGCTGCGCGACGAGGGCGATAACCGGCTGTTCGTCCGCGTGACGCAGGAGGACGGGCATCGGGCCTGGTCGAGCCCGATCTATCTCTTCCGGGAATAGTCTGAGATCTGGTCGTTTACGCTTGCGACCGGATTGAGTGTTAGCTCTAGATCAATCGCGGGCCGCATCCCCTGTGTCACATTGCTGTAATGTGGACCGGCGCTATGGGAGTGATGCTGCACGCCGGGCCAGCTTCCGAGGCGCCGCGCCTGCTTGATTGCAATGTCGAGACACTGTCACCCGAGACGATCACCGCCCCTGATGACCGACCTGCTGCGTATCGAAGACCTGAAGATATCGTTTTCGCTGCACGGCATCTGGCACGAGGTCGTCAAGGGCGTCAGCTTCCGCGTCCGCCGCGGCAGCGTCGTGGCGCTCGTGGGGGAATCCGGCTCGGGCAAGTCGGTCATCGCGCAGGCGATAATGGGCATCCTGCCTCTTGCCGGCGCGGTGACGAACGGGCGCATGCTGCTCGATCCCGGCGGCCAGGCGGAGGCTATCGACATCGCGGCGCTCGATCCTGACGGGCCGCGGTTCCGCGCGCTGCGCGGGACCACCATGTCGATGATCTTCCAGGAGCCGATGACCTCGCTGGCGCCGCTCCACACCATCGGCAACCAGATCTCGGAGGCGCTCACCACGCACGTGCCGGCGAGCGGGAAGGAAGCCCGCGCCCGCAGCGAGGAGATGCTGGGCCTCGTCGGCTTCCCGAACCCGAAGCGCGCCTTCGACATGTACCCGTTCGAGCTGTCCGGCGGGCTGCGCCAGCGGGCGATGATCGCCATGGCGCTGATCTGCCGTCCGGCGCTGCTGATCGCCGACGAGCCGACGACGGCGCTCGACGTGACCATTCAGGCCCAGGTGCTGAGCCTGCTCAAGGAGCTGCAGCAGAAGCTCGGCATGGGCATGCTCCTCATCACCCACGACCTCGGCGTCGTCGCCAACATGGCCGACGAGGTCGTCATCATCTATCACGGCGAGATCATGGAGGCGGGCACCGCCGACGCGATCTTCCGCTCGCCCCGCCACCCCTACCTCGGGGCGCTGCTGAAGGCGGTGCCGCATTTCGACATGAAGCCGGGTGAACGGCTGGTGTCCCTGCGGGACACGGATGGGCAAAGGCCGGCGCGGCCCGCCTCCAAAGAGCAGATCAAGACGCCGCTGGTCCCAGGCGGTGCGCCGCTGATCGCTGCCCGCGGCCTGACGAAGTCGTTCGGCACCCGCAAGGGAAGCTGGCTCGGCCGGCCCGAAGAGGAATCGGTAGCTGCCGTCGATGGCGTCAGCTTCGACATCAGGTGTGGCGAATGCCTGGGGCTCGTCGGAGAGTCAGGCTGCGGCAAGACGACGCTGAGCAAGATCCTGATGCGCGCCCTGACGCCGGACCGGGGCTCCATCACCTATTCGGGGCCAGACGGCGAAGTCGATATTCTCGGACTCGAAGGTGCGGCGCTCAAGGCGTTCCGGCCGCGCATCCAGATGGTGTTTCAGGACCCGGTCAGCTCGCTGTCGCCGCGCATGACCGTGCTCAACGTCGTCCGCGAGCCGCTGCAGATCCATGGCCGCGGTGCGGCTCGCGGGCAGGTCGAGCGCTGCGTCGAGCTGATGCAGGCGGTCGGGCTCGATCCCCGGTTCCTGAACCGATATCCGCACAGCTTCTCGGGCGGTCAGCGGCAGCGGATCGGCATCGCGCGGGCGCTGGCGCTCAACCCCGACATGCTCATCCTCGACGAGCCGGTGTCGGCGCTCGACGTCTCGGTGCAGGCGCAGATCCTCAATCTGCTCAAGGACCTCAAGAGCGAGCTCGGCCTGACCTACCTGTTCATCTCCCACAACCTCGCCGTTGTCGACTATATGGCCGACCGCATAGCGGTGATGGCGCGCGGGCGCCTCGTCGAGATCGCGCCGCGCCACATCCTGTTCCGCCGGCCGGTGCACTCCTATACGCGGGCGCTGCTGAGGGCCGTGCCGTACCCGGATCTCGACCGGCCGCTCGACTTCAAGGCGCTCGACCTCGGGGGTGCTTCGGACGAGGCGAACTGGGCGCCCCGGTTCCGCCTGAACGGCGCCGGCTCCTTGCTCAAGTATATCGAGCTCGGCGACGGCCACCGGGTGCTGGCCAATCCGAACGCCGACGCCAGCGAGTTGGAAGCCCTGGAGACTGGAACATGACCGCTGGAACACGAGCGAGAGCGAAGGGCCGCGTCAGCCGCCGCAGGAGAGGCGCGGCGGCGGGTCTGCTGGCGGCGCTCGCCTTCTTCGCGAGCGTTCCGGCGCCGGCCCGCGAGCTGATCGAGACGCCCGAGCTCGAGGAGGCGGTCAAAGCGGGCAACCTGCCGCCCGTCGCCTCGCGCGTCCCCAGCAACCCGCGCATCGTCGATCTGGCGGGCATGGGGCGCGAGCCGGGCCGGCACGGCGGTCAGATCCGGATGCTGATGGCGGACCAGAAGGACCTCCGCATGGTCGTCGTCTACAGCTATGCCCGGCTGGTCGGATATGACGAGGATCTGAACCTGACGCCCGACATCCTCGAGGGCCTGGAGATCAGCGAGGGCCGCGTTTTCACGCTCAGGATCAGGGCCGGCCACCGCTGGTCGGACGGGCACCCGTTCACCGCGGAGGATTTCCGCTATTTCTGGGAGGACATGGCCGGCAACGGCGAGCTGTCGCCGACCGGCCCGCCGATCGAGATGCTGGTCGACGGTCGGCCGCCGCGGTTCGAGATCCTGGACGCGCTGACGGTGCGCTACACCTGGGACGCGCCGAACCCGGCCTTCGTGCCGGCGCTTGCCGGCGCCCGGCCGCTCTACGTCTATGCTCCGAGCCATTACCTCAAGCAGTTCCATGCAAGGTACGCGAGGGCTGAGGACCTCCGGGAGGAAGTCAAGTCGGCGCGTGTCAGGGGCTGGGTGCCGCTGCACGAGCGCAAGGCGCGCATGTATCGCCCGGAGAACTCCGAGCTGCCGTGCCTCGACCCCTGGTGCAACAGCACCGCGCCGCCGAGCAGCCGCTTCATTTTCGAGCGCAACCCCTATTTTCACCGTGTCGACGCGCAGGGCCGGCAGCTCCCCTATGCCGATGCGGTGATCGTCTCGATCGGTTCGAGCGCACTGGTTGCCGCGCAGGCCGGGAGCGGAGAGACGGACCTGCAGGCGCGCTACATCCGATTCGACAACTATACCTTCCTCAAGGAGGCGGAGGCGCGCGGCAAGCTGAAGGTGAAGCTGTGGGAACGCGGCGAAGGCTCGCGCATCGCGCTGCTGCCGAACCTCAACGCGGAGGATCCGGTCTGGCGCAGCCTCTGGTGGGACGTTCGCGTGCGTCGGGCGCTTTCGCTGGCCATCGACCGCCGCGAGATCAACCAGGCCATCTTCTACGGCCTGGCGCGCGAGAGCGCCAACACCGTGCTGCCGAAGAGCCCTCTCTACAGGCCCGAATACAGCACGCCGTGGACGCGCTTCGACCTGAAGCTCGCCAACCGGCTGCTCGACGAGGCCGGATTGGGCCGGCGCGACGGCGACGGCATACGCCTGCTGCCCGACGGGCGCCGGGCCGAGCTCATCGTCGAGACCGCCGGCGAGAGCACCGAGGAATCCGACGTTCTGTCGCTCGTTCGCGATACCTGGCTTAAGATCGGCATCAAGATCTATGCGCGGCCGACGCAGCGGGACCTGTTCCGCAAGCGCATCTACGCCGGCAGCACGCTGATGTCGGTCTGGAACGGGCTGGACAACGGGGTGGCGACGCCGGACATGAGCCCGCGCGAGCTTGCGCCTACATCGCAGGCGCAACTCCAATGGCCGAAGTGGGGGCAGCATTTCGAGGAGAGCGGCGCGGTCGGAGAGCCGCCGGGGCTGCCGGAGGCCAGTCGGCTGCTGGAGCTACACGAGAGGTGGCGCGTATCGAGCTCCACCGCCGAGCGGGCGGCCGTCTGGCACGAGATGCTGAGGATTCACGCCGACCAGGTGTTCACGATCGGAACGGTCAACGGCACGCGCCAGCCGGTGGTCGTGGCAAACCACCTCGTCAACGTGCCCGACGAGGGGACCTGGACGTTCGATCCGGGCGGCTACTTCGGTCGCTACATGCCGGATACGTTCTGGTTCCGCGACGTCACGCAATAGCCGGTCCGGCCCATGCTGCTGTATATTGTCCGACGCATCCTGATGATGATCCCGACGCTGCTGCTCACCAGCGCGCTCGTGTTCACGATCATGGAGTTGCCGCCCGGCGACTACTTCGAAAGCTACATGGCCGAGCTGCAGGCCCAGGGCGAGGGCGTCGACAAGGCCAAGATCGAGTTCCTGAAGCAGGAGTACGGCTTCGACAAGCACCCGGTCGAGCGCTATTTCATCTGGCTCGCCGGCCTGGTGCAGGGGGATCTCGGCTACTCGTTCGAGTATCAGATGCCGGTCGCCGACCTCGTCGGCAGCCGCATCATGCTGACCGTGCTTGTCTCGTTCGCCACCATCGTGCTGACCTGGCTGATCGCGTTCCCGATCGGCATCTATTCGGCGACCCACCAGTATAGCTGGGGCGACTACGGGCTGACCTTCCTCGGCCTGCTCGGCATCGCCATACCGAACTTCCTGCTGGCCCTGGTGCTGATGTATCTGGCCAACGTCTGGTTCGGCACCTCCATCGGCCACCTGATGGCGCCGGAGTTCATGGGCCAGCCGATGAGCTGGGCGAAGCTCGGCTCGATCCTCGCCCACATGTGGATCCCGGTGATCGTCATAGGGCTGGCCGGCACGGCGAGCATGATCCGCAAGATCCGGGCGAACCTGCTCGACGAGCTGCAGAAGCAGTACGCGATCACGGCAAAGGCCAAGGGGCTGCACCCGTTCAAGGCGCTGGTGAAGTACCCGCTCCGCTCCTCGCTCAACTTCTTCGTCGGCGGGATAGGCGGCATCCTGCCCGAGATCGTGTCGGGCGCGGAGATCGTCGCCATCGTGCTGTCGCTCGAGACCACCGGGCCGCTTCTCATCCAGGCGCTGCAGAGCCAGGACATGTACCTGGCGGGCTCGTTCCTGATGTTCCTGGCGCTGCTGACGGTCATCGGGGTGCTGATCTCCGACATTGCGCTGGCGTTCCTCGACCCGCGCATCCGGCTTCAAGGCAAGAGCACCCGATGACGGCCCCGCCCCTGCCTCCGCCCGGTGCGCCGCTGCCGCACTACGTCTCGGACAGGCCGTTCGACCCGCGCTCGATCGAGCGGCTGTCGCCGGCGCAGGAGCGCGTCTACCTCGCGTCGCAGTGGCGGCTGATGTGGTGGAAGTTCAAGCGCCATCGGCTCGCCGTCGCCTCCGGCCTGTTCCTCGCGGTGCTCTACGCCAGCATACTCGTCAGCGAGCTCCTGGCGCCCTACAACTACCAGACCCGGCACATCGACCACATCTACGCGCCGCCGCAGGCCATTCACCTGTTTCACGAGGGCCGCTTCGTGGGTCCGTTCGTATATGGGCAGACCTATACGCTCAACATGAGCAACCTGAAGCGGGAGTACTCGCCCGATCCCGCGGCGGTGCATCCGATCCGCTTTTTCTGCCGGGGCGACGGCTACACGTTCTGGGGCCTCGTCGAGAGCGACGTCCACCTGTTCTGCCCCGCGAAGGACGGGACGCTGTTCCTCCTCGGCACCGACCGGCTCGGCCGGGACGTGCTGTCGCGGATCATCTACGGTGCGCGCATCTCGCTGACGATCGGCATCCTCGGCGTCGCGATCAGCTTCGTGCTCGGCCTCGTGTTCGGCGGGCTCGCCGGCTATTACGGCGGCTTCGTGGATCTCGTCATCCAGCGCATCATCGAGGTCCTGCAGTCGCTGCCCTCGATCCCGCTCTGGCTCGCCCTGGCGGCCATCATGCCGGTGACCTGGAGCCCGATGATCGTCTATTTCGCCATCACGGTGATCCTCGGCCTCATCGACTGGACGGGCCTCGCTCGCGCCGTGCGCTCCAAGCTGCTGTCGCTGCGCGAGGAGGACTATGTGCTGGCGGCGCAGCTCATGGGCGCCAACGCGCCGCGGATCGTCGGGCGCCATCTCGTGCCCGGCTTCATGAGCCATCTGATCGCCAGCGCAACTCTTGCAATTCCGAGCATGATCCTCGGCGAGACGGCGCTCAGCTTCCTGGGGCTGGGGCTGCGCCCCCCGGTCACGAGCTGGGGCGTGCTGCTGACCGAGGCCCAGAACATCAACATCGTCGCGCTCTATCCGTGGCTGCTGCTGCCCGCGATTCCGGTGATCCTCGTCGTCCTTGCCTTCAATTTCCTGGGAGACGGCTTGCGCGACGCCGCCGACCCCTACAAGTGATTATTATGCAGCAGACGACGTTTTTTTGTTGACGACGGATGCTGAAGTCGAGCCTGAATATCTCAGTGCGACAACAGTAGGGGGCAACCCAATCGGCCCGGAAGCGCCGATCGCTCCGTCAGCTCCCAAGGCTGGTGATCGGTCTTGAAGGCAGGTTGCTTACGGCCAATCCATGCGACGACACGACCATGCGCGCGTGCTCCTGTACAGCCACGACACGTTCGGGCTCGGCCACCTCCGCCGCTGCCGCGAGATCGCGCATGCGCTCGTGGAGCGGTTCAAACGCCTGCAGGTGCTGATCGTCTCGGGCTCGTCGATCGCCGGCGCATTCGATTTCCGGGCGCGGGTGGACTTCATAAAGATTCCGAGCGTTATCAAGCTCTACAACGGTGAGTACACCTCGCTGTCGCAACACATCGACCTCGGCGAGACGCTGGAGATGCGCCGCGCCATCATCCAGCAGGCGGCAGAGATCTACCGTCCCAACGTCTTCATCGTCGACAAGGAGCCGCTGGGCTTGAGGGGCGAGCTCGAGCAGACGCTGAACATGCTGAAGGCGCGCGGCTCCACCCTCGTGCTCGGCCTGCGCGAGGTGCTCGATTCACCCGAGCAGGTTCGCGCCGAATGGCAGCGCAACGACGTCGGGCGCAAGATCGAGGCGTTCTATGACGCGGTCTGGGTCTACGGCAGCAAGGGGTTCTGGGACCCGCTCACCGGCATCGACGTGCCGGGGTCCGTGCGCGCGCGTATGACGTTCACCGGCCACCTGAGGCGCAGCGCACCCCGCACTCACAACATGAGATCCCTCGACCTGCCGGACGACTATATCCTCGTGACCGCCGGCGGCGGCGGCGACGGCGGACCGCTGATGCGGCAGGTGCTCGCCGCCCGCGAATTCGACCGGACCCTCGACTTTCCCCTCGTCATGATCCTGGGCCCGTTCATGGTGGCGGAGGAGCGGGAGGAAATCCGCGAGCGGGCGCGCCGGCTCGCGAGCATCACGGTGCTCGACTTCGAGAGCCAGATCGAGGTGATCATGCTGCGTGCCAGCGCCATCGTGAGCATGGGCGGCTACAACACGTTCTGCGAGATCCTGTCGTTCGACAAGCGGGCGCTGCTGGTGCCGCGCAGCCGGCCGCGCCGCGAGCAGCACATCCGGGCGGCCCGGGCGGCCGAGCTCGGGATCGTCGATATGCTGGACTCCAGCGCCGCGGGGGACCCGAGCGTGATGGCGCGGGCGCTGCGCCGGCTGCCAGGGCGTCCGCTGCCCTCGGCGCAGGGCGCGAGCGTCGATCTCGACGGGCTGCAGGCGATCGGCGAGATGGTCGGGGTTTTCATCGACGACGTGGTCCGGCCGCTGCCGGCCTTCGCGCGCTTGTGACGGAGCGCGCCTCGTGACCGGCCCCGGGTTGATCGTCGTCGTCGTGAAGGGCTATCCGCGCCTGTCGGAGACGTTCATCGCCCAGGAGCTGCTTGGGCTGCAGCAGGCCGGGTTGAGGCTCTGCATCGCTTCCATGCGCCAGCCGACGGACCCTGCAATCCACCCCGTGCACAAGCAGATCCGCGCGCCCGTGCTCTACCTTCCGGAGTACCTTTATCACGCCCCTCTCCGGGTATTGCGGGGGCTTATTCGGTCGGCCCGGCGGCCGGGCTTCAGGCGCGCTTTTACCACCTGGCTCGGCGATCTCGCCCGCGATCCCAGCCCCAACCGGTTCCGCCGCTTCGGTCAGGCGGCGGTGCTGGCGGCGGAAATGCCGGCCGAGGCGCGCTGGCTGCATGCGCACTTCATCCATACGCCTTCGGCCGTGACCCGCTACACGAGCCTGATCACCGGCCTGTCGTGGAGCTGCTCGGCGCATGCCAAGGACATCTGGACCTCGCCCGACTGGGAGCTGCGCGGCAACCTCGCTTCCGCTCGCTGGGTCGTGACCTGCACGCGTGCGGGACTCCAGCGGCTTGCCAGCCTCGCACCCACCCTGGGCCATGTCCGGCTCGTCTATCACGGGCTCGATCTCGCCAGCTTTGCCGCCAGCGGAGAAGAGCGCTCGCGCAGGGACGGCAGCGATCCGTCCGATCCCGTGCGGCTGCTCACGGTCGGGCGCGCGGTCGAGAAAAAGGGGTTCGACGTCCTGCTCGAAGCCCTGGCGCGGCTGCCCGCGGACCTCCATTGGACCCTGACCCACATCGGCGGAGGGGAGCTGCTGAAGGCGCTCGCGAAGAGAGCAGGGGCGCTCGGCATCGGCCATCGCATCGCGTGGCGGGGCGCGCAGGCGCAGTCGACCGTGCTCGAGGCTTACCGCTCCGCCGACGTCTTCGTGTTGCCCTGCCGCACGGCCGGCAACGGCGACCGCGACGGGCTGCCGAATGTGCTGATGGAGGCGCAGAGCCAGCGGCTGGCCTGCCTGTCCACGTTGGCCGGCGGCGTGCCGGAGCTGATCCGCGACGGGGAGACCGGGCTGCTGGCGCCGCCGGGTGACAGCGGGGCGCTCGCCGACGGCCTCGCCGCGCTCATTCGCGACCCCGGCCTGCGGGAGAGGCTGGCGGCCGCTGGAGAGCGGCATGTGCGGGCGAAGTTCGACATGCGGCCCGGGCTGGACGAGCTCGTTGCGCTCCTCGATGCCTCGCTGGGGGCCGACGGCGGCAGCCTCGCACTGGAACCAGCTCAGTGACCCGGCGCGTCCTGTTCTACGTGCAGCACCTGTTGGGTGTCGGCCATGTCTTCCGCGCCCTGCGGGTGGCCCGCGGCCTGCACGAAGCGGGGTTCGCGGTCGATCTGGTGCTGGGCGGGGTGCCTGTCGCCGGTCTCGACGTCGCCGGTTTCAACGTTATTCAGCTTCTGCCGCTGAAGGCCGGCCCCGACGGGTTCGGCACGCTCGTCACAGCTGCGGGCGAGCCCGCCGATGGCCGGATCAAGGCGCAGCGTGCGGCCGAGCTGCTCGCGGTCTTGTCGCAAAGCCGCCCGGACATCGTCCTGATCGAGGCATTCCCGTTCGGCCGCCGGCAAATGCGCTTCGAGCTGATGCCGCTGCTGGAGGCCGCCCATGGCCAGGCTCCCCGGCCGCGCATCGCCGCCTCCATCCGGGACATCCTGCAGGAAAACGCAACACCGGGCCGCGCGCGAGAGACCGTCGAGGTGCTGCGGGCCTGGTTCGACCTCGTGGTGGTGCATGGCGACCCGCGGCTCGTGACACTCGGCGCGACGTTCCCGTTGGCGGACGAGATCGCGTCAATGATCTCCTATTCCGGGATCGTGGCCCCACATCCGCCGGAGACAGGCCGCCGGAGCGCTGCCGCCGCGGACGTCGTCGTATCGGCCGGCGGCGGCGCCGTCGGGAGCAAGCTGCTGGCCGCTGCCGTCGCCGCCAAGCCCGCCACGTCGCTCGCCTCTGCCAGATGGCTGGTGCTCGCCGGGCCAAATGCGGACGCGGCGGACCTGGATAGATTGAGAGCGGATGGCGAAAGCAAGGGTGTCGCGGTCGAGCGCTTCGTGCCCGACCTCGCCGCGGCCCTCGCCGGCGCCCGGCTCTCCATCTCGCAGGCCGGCTACAACACGGTGGCCGACGTCCTCGTCGCCAGGTGCAGGGCCGTGCTCGTCCCATTCGCCGACGGCGGAGAGACCGAGCAGTCCCGGCGCGCGGCGCTCATCGAGGAGCGCGGTCTCGGGATAGCGTTGGCCGAGCAGGATCTCTCCGTCGAGGTGCTGGCCGCGGCGATCGGCCGGGCGCTCGCGCTGCCCCAGCCCGCCGTGAGCCTCGACCTCGATGGCGCCGCGCGGACGGCGGCGATCCTGTCGAGCGCCCTCGAGCGCCGGCAGCGGCACGCGATCCGAGCGCACCTGGACTGACGGCCCGGATTTCGCGAGTCCCCCGTCACGGGCGCGCCCGCTTCTCCGCCGCTCGCATGAACCCGTCGATCAGCGGCCGCCGGCGGCGCTCGGTCAGGCAGACGGCATAGGCGTAGTTGAATATCCTGGCGTTCGTGATGTTCAAGACCTTCAGCCGCTCGTGAGGAACGATCTCCGCCTCCGATATCGCTCCAATCCCCATCGCCTGCACGATCGCAGCGTTCACGGCCTCCCGATTGTTGGTCTCCATGACCGGCCGGATGGTCACGCCGGCATCCTGCAGAGCCCTATCGAAGATGGCCCGCGTGGTGGAGCCCGGCGCACGCAGTATGAAGTCCTGCCCTTCGAGATCCTCGATGCGGATCGAGCGGCGCCTCGCCAGCGGGTGACTGACGTTGGCGAGGATCAGTATGCGCTGGCGATTGTAAAAACGGCTGAAGAAACGGGGGTCCTGCGGGTCGCTGCTGACCACGCCGACGTCGAAATCGAATTTCAGGAGGCCGTCCAGCACCTCCGACCCTGCGCAGAGCGTGACCGTCAACATGAGGTGGGGATGGCGGGTACGCATCACGGCGGCGATCTCCATCGCGTCGGAGGGCCTGATCGCCCCGATCTTGAGCGACCCGCGCTCGAGCGCCTGTGCCGCGCGCAGCAGGCTGATCGCCTCCTCCTGATGGCCGAACAACCCCTGAGTGATGGTCAGCAGCATCTTGCCGATCTCGGTGAGCTCGACCGTCCGGCCTCGGCGATGGAACAGCTCGACCTTGAAGTGATCCTCGAGCGCCCGCACGTGCGTCGAGACCGTCGGCTGGCCGACATTGAGAAGCTTGCCTGCGGCCGTGAAGCCGCCGGCTCGTGCCACGGCATGGAATGCGGCCAGCCAGCGCTGATGCATTGAATTTCTCGATGGATCGTCCAGAAATCGCAATTTGACCGATAGTGCGCCGAGCGGTAGCGTGATGCAAGAACGGAAACGATCTGGCCGCGAACGGCGATGGCGCTCATGAGAATGCGGCCTCGTCGACATGGAGGAGCGCCATGCCGCAGGACACGAGCCCTCGCACCTCCAAAGCCGCGGGTGGGGCCGGCCGCAGGGCGCCGGAAGTCACTCTCAACGGCGTGCGCTATCTTTGGCCGAAGCAGCCGGTGGTGGTCGTCTGCATCGACGGTGGCGATCCCGCCTATTTCGACCGGGCGCTGAAGGACGGGATCATTCCCAACATCGCCCGCTTCATGAAGAGCGGGTTCAGCGCGGTCGCCGACTGCGTGATCCCGAGCTTCACGTGTCCGAACAACGTCTCGATCATCACCGGTGCGCCGCCGTCGATCCACGGCATCTCCGGCAATTTCTATCTCGAGCCAGAAACACGCGAAGCGGTCGTCATGACGGGGCCCGAGCTCATGCGATCGAGCACGATCCTCGCCGCCTTCGACCGCGTCGGGGCGCGGGTCGTCTCGATCACGGCCAAGGACAAGCTGCGCCAGCAGCTCGGCAAGGATCTCGACATCGCGGGCGGCGCGATAAACTTCTCGTCGGAGAAGGCGGACAAGTGCACCCTGGCTGAGAATGGGATCGAGGACGTCCTGGGTCTCGTCGGGCTGCCGTTGCCCGACATGTACTCCGGCGAGCTCTCGTTGTTCGTTCTCGAGGCCGGCATCAAGCTGCTCGCCGACCGCAGGCCGGACGTCATGTACCTGTCGCTGACCGATTTCATCCAGCACAAGTATGCCCCCGGCGAGGGCGAATCCGATCGGTACTACAAGAGCATGGACGAGCTGATCGGCAAGCTCGACGCGCTCGGCGCCGTCGTAGCGCTCACCGCCGATCATGGCATGAACGACAAGTCGAATCCCGACGCCACGCCGCGGGTGGTCTGGCTCCAGGAGATCCTCGACAAGGAGCTGGGCAAGGACTCCACCATCGTCATCTGCCCGATCACCGACTACTTCGTGGCGCATCACGGGTCGTTCGGCGGCTTCGTCCGCGTCTACTGCAACGGCAAGGCGACGCCTCAGGACGTGATCGAGATCGCCCGGCGGCAGCCCGGGATCGAGATGGTCTGCGACAAGGAGACGGCGGCGCGGGTTTTCGATCTGCCGATCGATCGCGAAGGAGACGTCGTCGTCATCAGCGATGTCGACACCTGCATCGGGATGACGCCCGCAAAGCACGACATGAGTGGGCTCGCCGGACACCGCTTGCGTACACACGGAGGACTGACCGAGGGCAAGGTGCCCTTCATCCTCAATCGTCCGCTGCACGAATGCTACGCAGCGCGCGCGGCTCGCGGCGGGCTCAGGAATTATCATATCTTCGACTTCGCCATAAACGGATCGAAGGTTTGACGACATAAATCTGACCTGGATCCGCGAGGGCCGGGAGACAACGGCACAGCGGCCACGGGACGGGAGGTTAGCGATGGCTCGGACAGCGAGGGCTGCCGTCTACGAGGCGCCCAACACGCCGTTCGTCATAAAGACCTATCCGCTGCGGCCCGTGGCGGCGGGCGAGGTGCTCGTCCGGGTGACGATGTCGACGATATGCCGCTCGGACATCCACTCCTACGAGGGCAGGCGTCCCAATCCATGCCCCGGCATCCTGGGCCACGAGATCATCGGAATCATCGAGGAGATCGGCGCCGGAATCGACAAGGACATGCGTGGCGATCGCCTCGCGGTGGGCGACCGCATCACCTGGAGCGAGTATTTCCTCAACGGCGATTTCTATTACCGCGACGTGCACGACATGCCGCAGAAGTGCCACGGCGTGCGCAAGTACGGCCACGACCTCGCTGACGAGGACCCGCATTTCCTCGGCGGCTTCGCCGAGTACTGCTATATCCTGCCCGACACCGGCATCCTCAAGCTTCCGGCAGAGCTCAGTGACGAGGAGGCGACGCCGATCAATTGCGGCGTCGCGACCATGGTTTCGGTGACCGAGGCCGCCGCCATCCAGCTCGGCGATACGGTGGTGGTGCAGGGGCTCGGCCTGCTCGGACTCTACGGCTGCGCCATGGCCAAGTCGCGCGGCGCGCGCCTGGTGATCGGGCTCGACGCGGTGCCGGACCGCCTCGAGGTGGCGAAGAGGTTCGGCGCCGACCACACGTTCAACATCAAGGCTGCATCGGACGAGGAGATCGTCGCCAGGGTGCGTGGTCTCTGCAAGCCCGACGGCTCGGATGCCGTCATCGAGGTCTGCGGCGTGCCGGACGTCATTCCCCAAGGTCTGCGGATGCTGCGCACCGGCGGGCGGTACGTGCTCGGGGGCCTCGTCAATCCCGGTGCCAACGTGACCATCGACGCCAACATGCTGGTCAAGCGCTGGGTGACGATGCGGGGCATTCACAACTATCATCCCCGTCACCTGATCCAGGCGCTCGATTTCGTGATGGCGAACCGGAAGCGTTTTCCATTCAAGGAGATCGTCGATTCGAAATTCGCCCTGAAGGATCTCGATATCGCCTTCAAGAAAGCCTCCGAGCGCAGCGTCCTGCGCGCCGCGATCGTGCCGTGAGGCCCGCGAGATGAACGCACCCGAGCTCCAGCTCGAGCCACGCAGTCTGTATATCGGGGGCAAGTGGGTCGCTCCCGTCGAGGGCAAGAGCTTCGCCTCGATCAATCCCTCCAACATGGAGAAGCTTGCCGACGTTCCGTTCGCCACCGAGGCGGATGTCGACCGCGCGGTCGCGGCCGCCAAGGCCGGATTCCGCGAATGGTCGCGCGTCCCGATCAAGGAGCGCGCCCGCTGTCTGGTGCTGCTGGCGGAACGCATCGAAAAGCATGCCGATGAGCTGGCGCTGATCGATGCGGTGGACTCCGGCAACGCCATCACCGGCATGCGCGGCGACATGACGTGGACCGCGGACTCGCTGCGCTATTTCGCCGGCCTGATCACGGAGATCAAGGGCGAGACCTTCTCCCAGGGCCCGCGCCACCTCAACCTGACGCGGCGGCAGCCGTACGGCGTCGTCGCCAAGATCAATCCGTTCAATCACCCGTTCCGGTTCTGCGCGGAGAAGGCCGCAGCGCCGCTCGCCGCCGGCAATTGCGTCGTCATCAAGGGGTCGGAGCAGGCACCGCTGTCGAGCCTCAGGCTCGGCGAGCTGTGCGACGGGATCTTTCCGGCGGGCGTGGTCAACATCATCACCGGCGACGGCGCGACGGGGGCGGCCCTCGTCCGGCACCCCGACGTGCACCGCATCGGCTTCGTCGGCTCGGTGCCGACCGGCCGCGCCATAGCACGCGAGGCGGCGGCCGGGCTGAAGCGGGTCAGCTTCGAGCTCGGCGGCAAGAATCCCATCATCATTTTCCCGGACGCCGATCCGAGGAAGGCCGCGGCCGCCGCGATCAAGGGCATGAACATGAACCGGCAGGGTCAGTCCTGCAGCTCGACCTCGCGCGTTCTCGTGCACGCCTCTCTGCACGATGCGGTGGCCGAGGAGCTCGTCAGGCAGGCCGAGGCTCTGCCCGTCGGGGTGCCGTGGCGCGACGAGAACGAGGTCGGTCCTATCGTGTCGGAGCGGCAGTTCGAACGCGTGATGGGGTTCATCGCCTCTGCGCGGTCGGACGGGGCCAGGCTGCTCACCGGCGGCGGCCGGCCCTCTGACGCCGTGCTGCAACGCGGTCTGTTCATAGCCCCGACGATCTTCGATGCGGTCACGCCGGCGATGCGGATCGGGCGGGAGGAGATCTTCGGACCCGTCATGTCGATCATGACTTGGGACGATTACGAGGACATGCTCGCCAAGGCGAACGGCCTCGAGTACGGGCTCACCGCATCCATCGTGACCAATGACCTCGGCAAGGCCATGGAGACCGCCGACCGCATCGAGGCGGGCTACGTGTGGATCAACTCGAACGGCCGCTATCTCGGCGCGCCGTACGGGGGCTGGAAGCAGAGCGGCATCGGCGAGGAGGAATGCTTCGACGAGCTCCTCAGCTATACCCAGGTGAAGAACGTGAACCTGCGCTGGTGAGGAGGCGAGCAACCCGCAAAAGGTGTGACATAATCCGTTTCAATAAAAATGAGCGACGAGATGGCGGGGAGCATGTGAGTAAGAGGAAACGCAAGGGAGCAGCGAAATGAATGTGTTGAAGAGCCTGACCGCAGTTGCGTTGCTGGCCATTTGTGCGGCTCCCGCCGCCTTCGGCCAGGCGAATGATCCGACAAAGACCGGAGTCCTGAGGATCGGCTTCATCCCGGCCGAGGACTCGCGAGCGATGATCCGCCAGTCCCAGGACATCCTCGACATCGTCGCCAAGCAGACCGGGATGAAGATCGAGTCCTTCGTCGGCTCCGACTACAACGGCACGGTCGAGGCGCTGAGAAACGGCCACGTCGACGTGGCGCTGCTCGGCCCCTTCTCCTACATCCTTGCGACGACACAGGCGCCCGTGGAGGCTTTCGCCGTCACGGTGATCGCCAAGACGATGCAGCCGAGCTACCGCTCCATCATCATCGCCCGCAAGGACAGTCCCATCGAGTCGTTCGCGACGCTCAAGGGCAGCACCTTCGCCTTCGTCGATCCGGGCTCGACCTCCGGATTCATGGTGCCCTCGGCCGCCTTCAAGGCAGCGGGCCTGACGCCGGAGAAGGATTTCAAGCAGGTCATGTACTCCGGCGGCCACGACGCCACGATCGTCGCCGTAAGCGAGGGCAAGGTCGACGCCGGCTGTGTGGCCGACCGCATCTTCGAGCGCGGCTGCGCCAAAGGCCTCGCCGACTGCAGCAAGCTCAAGGTCGTCTGGAAATCGGAGCCGATCTGGAACGACCCGGTCCTCTACCGCACGAACCTGCCGGATGACCTCAAGAAGAAGATCCGCGAGGCGTTCTACAGCGTGAAAAACCTTCCGTTCGGGGAGATGGGCACCGTGGCCCGCTTCGACCCGATCACCGACAAGGACTACGATCCGCTGCGCGATATCGCCAAGACGCTCAATCTCGACCTCACGAAGATGAAGTGAGCTGCAAAACGGGGCGGCGCCGCCTGCGCCGCCCCCATGAAGAGCATGCGAGCTGAGGCCGTTCGGGCGGCACGGGTCCCGCGGCGGTCGAGTGGCAGACCTATTGCACCTGACGTTCGTCAGAAGGGGACAGCGTGGCCATCGACTATCAGTCACGGGCCCAATCGGTTCTCGATGAGCTCGCCCAGCGGCAGACCTGGCGGTTCAGGCATATCGTCTATATCGCGCTCGCCGCCGCCTTCCTCGTCTGGTGCGCCGACGGCGTCGACCTGCGCCCGGCGGAGGTGACGAGAGCGATCCCGATAATCGCCGACTACTTCGGGCGCATGGCGCCGCCGAAGTGGGGTTTTGTCGAGACGATCTGGCAGCCGGCGGTCGAGACGCTCTACGTCGCGCTTTGGGGCAACGTGCTGGCGACATTCGTCGGGCTTCCGCTCGGCCTGCTTGCCGCCAGCACGGTGACGCGCTCGGGCGTGCTGCGCAACGGCGCCATGGCCGTTCTCAACGTGCTGCGCAGCATCTCGGAGCTGATCTGGGCCATCCTGTTCGTCGCCGCCGTCGGCCTCGGGCCGTTTCCGGGCGCGCTCGCACTCGGGATGAACTATGGCGGCATTCTCGGCCGGCTTTACGCGGAGGCGATCGAGAACGTCGACAAGGGGCCGATCGAGGCCATGGAGGCAACCGGGGCGAGCCGGCTGCAGGTGATCCTGTTCGCGGTCTTCCCGCAGGCGCTGCCGCAGTTCGTCACTTACAACCTCTACTGGTTCGAGGTCGGCGTCCGCTCTGCGACCGTGCTCGGCATGGTCGGCGCGGGCGGCATCGGCTTCGAGCTGATCACTGCCATACGGCTGTTCGAATGGCGCGAGGTCGGGCTGATCCTGCTGTTCATCCTCGGCATGGTCACCATCATCGATTTTGCCTCGACCTTCATCCGCAGCCGCCTTTATTGAGGAGCCAGTGGACCGCATCATGCTCATGACCGCTTCCACCAAGACCGCGCCCATAGTGCTCTCAGTGCGCGGACTGACCAAGAGCTACGGCAACGACGTGCATGCGCTGCGCGGCATCGACACCGACGTGCAGGAAGGCGAGTTCCTCGTCATCCTCGGGCCGAGCGGGGCCGGCAAGTCGACCTTGATGCGCTGCCTCAACCGGCTGGTCGAGCCGACCGAGGGCAAGATCTTCCATCGCGATCAGGAGGTCACGGGCAAGCGGCGGGACCTGCGTGCGCTGCGCCGGCAGTTCGGCATGGTGTTCCAGCAGTTCAATCTCGTGAAGCGGCTTTCCGTTCTGACCAACGTGCTGACCGGCCGCCTCGCGTATCGCAGCACCTGGCGCAGCCTGTTCTACAATTTCTCCCAGGAGGACAAGCGCATCGCCATCGAGTGCCTGGCTCGGGTGAACCTGGACCACAAGGCCTTCCAGCGCGCCGATACGCTGAGCGGCGGCGAGCAGCAGCGCGTGGCCATCGCTCGCGCGCTGGCGCAGCAGCCGAGCATCATCCTGGCGGACGAGCCGGTTGCGAGCCTCGATCCCAAGATCGCGCGCCAGGTGCTGACCTACCTCAAGCAGGTCAGCCGAGAGCTGGGGATCACGGTGCTCTGCAACCTGCACCAGGTCGAGTACACGCGCGAGTTCGCCGAGCGCATCATCGGCATGAGCCGCGGCAAGGTGGTGTTCGAGGGCACGGCGGCGGACCTCGACGACGAGGTCCTGCATCGCATCTACTATCGCGATCCGGACGAGGAGGAAGACCAGGGCCGATGAATTCCGTCACGTTCGAGAGTGCGGTCGATGCCGCGCTGCAGCGCGAGGTCGAGGTACGCCGGCGGCGCCATCTCAAGCTCGCCGGATGGGCTCTGCTGGCGGCCGCCGCGCTGTGGTACTCGGCCGCCCAGATCAAGCTCAGCCCGGCTGCGCTGGTCAGCGGCATTCCCTTCATGTGGGATTTCATCACCCGGCTGTTTCCGCCGGATTTGTCCTATCTCGCGGTGCTCGGGGACGCGACGATCGAGACCGTGCAGATCGCGATCTGGGGAACGCTGCTGGCGATTCTGATGTCGATCCCGCTGTCGTTTCTGGGAGCGCGCAACACGACCCCGCACATCGTCGTCTTCCACCTCACGCGTCTCCTCCTCAACGCGCTGCGCGCCATCAACGAGCTCGTCTTCGCGCTCATCTTCGTCAGCGCGGTCGGGCTCGGACCGTTTGCCGGAGTGCTCGCGGTCGCGCTGCACGCCACGGGCATGCTGGCCAAGTTCTGCGCGGAAGAGATCGAGGGCGTCGACAAGGGGCAGGTCGAGGCGCAGATCGCGACCGGGGCCTCGCGCATGCAGGTCATCCTGTTCGGCGTGACGCCGCAGATCATCCCGCAGTTCATCGGTTATGCCATCTATCGTCTGGACGTCAGCATCCGCTCGGCTACGGTGCTGGGCCTCGTCGGCGCGGGCGGCCTCGGCTTCTCGCTGATCCAGACCATGAAGCTATTCAAGTATCACCAGACCGCGACCTGCATTCTGGTGATCTTTCTGCTCGTCCTCGTTTCGGACTGGATCTGCGGCAGGCTGCGGCGCAAGGTCATCTGAGCTGCGGAGAAAGGAGGCCCCATGCGCAAGCTACTCCTCGCCTTGGTGCTGGCGATCGGGCTCGCCGCATGCGGCGACAGCGCCGAGGAATTCGACAAGCATTTTGCCGCCGGCCAGGCCCTGCTCGACCAGGGCAAGTACGATTCGGCGCTGTTGGAGCTGCAGCGCGCCGTCGAGATCAACGCCGATTCGATCCCCGCCCAGGTCGCCCTCGGCAACGCCTACCGCGGTCTGAAGCGCTACGACGAGGCGCACGCCGCCTTCCGCGCGGCCAAGAAGGTCGACCGCTATATCGTGGAGCCGCACATCGCCAGTGCGCTGACCCGGGTCGAGAGCGGGCAGGTCGAGATGGCCATCAACGAGCTCAATCACGTCATCGAGCTGGATCCGAAAAACCTGCAGGCCAAGATCCTGCTCGGTCGGGTCTCGATGATGCCCTACCGCCAGCCCGACGGCACCGTGGCGGTCTCCAAGGCCAGTCTCGAGCGCGCCGAGCTGAACCTCGAGGTCGCGACACAGTCGGCCCCCGACAACATCGAGGCCCGCCGCGAGCTTGCCCTGGCCTATGAGAAGCTAGGCAAGACGCCAGAGGCGATCGAGACCTGGACTGTGGTGCGGGAGCTCGCTGCGCAGAAGTCGGAAGCCGCAAAGTTCGGCACCGAGGCCGACGCCGCTCTCGAGCGGCTGAAGTAGGTAAGGCGGCTATCGCTTTCCGAATAACGCTGCCGTGTGATCGCGGTCTGGCGGAACAGCTCCGAACCTGCAGCGTGTTCGGTTTTGATCGAAGCATATCAGGTTGCGCCTATTCTCCCTGTCCAGCGGGAGAAGGCCAGGGTGAGGGTTATTGGGTAAGCGACACGATGCCCTCCCCTTGACGGGGAGGGCGGCGCGGCGAACGCCGCGCGGGTGGGGTGGGGCCACGAATGCAACGCCCGAAGCCGGGCACCCCCACCCCCGACCCCTCCCCGCAAGGGGGAGGGGAGAAGTGGTCGTCGCTACTGTTTCGATCTCAGCCGAACAGGCTCTAGATGGGCAGCCGGTCGCGCCATCGGTAATAGAGAACGGACGGCGCCAGGAACCAGGGGTTTCCGGAATAGAGCGGCCGCGTCTCGAAGGCGAGCCCGTCGAGGGCCGTGCGTCCCTCCTTCAGCCCGAGCACCTGCTGGCCGATGCGCATGCCGAAGTAGCTCGCAGTGCCGACGCCGGCGCCGCAGTAGCCCATGGCGTAATGCATGCCGTCGTGTCGGCCGACGTGCATCAGCTCGTCGAACGTGTAGGCGATGAAGCCGCACCAGGAATGGCTGATACGAACGTCCGCGAGCTCGGGAAAGATGCCGACCATATCGGCGTGCAGTCTGGGTCCGCTGATCCGCGGGTCCGTTTCGCTGAGCGACACGCGGCCGCCGAACAGGACCCGTTGCCGGTCCGGCGACGCGCGATAGTAGTAGACGACCCTGCGCGTGTCGCTGACGATGCGGTTGCGCGGCATGAGGCGGGCCATCAGCTCGGCGGGCAGCGGCTCGGTCGCGATCATGTAGCTGCCGATCGGGATCACGCGGCGCTGCAGCCACGGCGTCAGGCGGCCCGTATAGCCGTTGGTGGCAATGACCACGTCCCGTGTCCGGATGGTGCCGCTCGGCGTGCTCAGCCGGAAGCCGCCCGCCTCCTTCTCGATGGCTTCGACCGGGCAGCGAGCCATGATCTCGCCGCCGGAGCGCTGGACGCGGAGCAGCAACTCCTGATGGTAGCGCGCCGGGTCGAGGGAGGCGTGCCGACGGTAGACCACGCCACCGTGATAGGCGTCGGTGCCGAGCTCGGCGTGCTGTTCGGCGCGTGGCACGACATGGGCATCGAGCTCGAGCCCTTTCGGCTGATCGGCGATGCGGCGCGCCAGGGCCTCGAACTGCGCCCTGTTGTGGGCCGCGTGGAAGCGGCCGACGACCGCGAAGTCGCAGTCGAGCTTCTCGGCCGCAACGAGATCGCCGAGCCAGGCCAGCGAGCTCCGGCCCTCCGCGAGGATGTCATGGGCCCGCCGGGCGCCATGGCGCCGCGCCAGCCGCTCGAACGACGGCTTGATGCTGGTCGACACCTGGCCGCCGTTGCGCGTGCTGCATCCCCAGCCGGCTTCCTCCGCATCGAGCACGACCGCGTGCCGGCCGCCGCGGGCTGTCACCAGAGCGGCGTTGAGACCCGTGTAGCCCGAGCCGACGACGGCGACAACTACGGATTGCGACAGCGGACGAGCGTCGAGCTGCGGACGCGGGACCCGGTCCCACCAGTATGGAGAAAGCTTGCAGTCATCGGTGAAAACGTTGCTCACGTGCCGGGTTCCGCTTCGAGCTCATCCTGATATGGCCGCGCACCGCCGCCGGCACTCATGTCGGCGGGCACGAGGTCCGCGCCATTCTCGCCAGTCATGATGACAGGCGCTTTCGTGTTGCCGGACGTCATCACGGGAAAGACCGACGCATCGATGATCCGGAGCGCGTGCATTCCATCGGCCCGCAGCCGGCTGTCGACTACGACCGAGCCGGGATCCGGCCCCATGCGGCAGGTGCCGACGGGGATGGAACACGGCCGAGGCGCGGTTGCGTGGCTTCGCGCCTGTCCACCTTGCACCCCGGCACCAGCTCGCGCTCGATGACGCTCGCCAGGGCCGGCGCCGCAGCCGGCCCGCGCAGCAGCAGGGATAGCGGGCGAATTGCCGGACGACACCGGCTGTCGATCCCGATCATAACCCCGCAAGCTTAGTCCCAATATTCCGGAAGGTCGTCTTGATGCGCCGGACGGTGCCCGTCTTGGCGCGCATGATGACGGTCTCGGTCTCGGCGAAGTCGCCGCGGAAGTGCACGCCGTCGAGCAGCGAGCCGTCGGTGACGCCGCTCGCTGAGAAGATGACGTCGCCCGAGGCCATGTCCTGCATCGTGTATTTGCGGCTGACGTCGGCCCCCATCGTGGCGGCGCGCTCGCGTTCCTCGTCCTTGAGCGGCATGAGGCGCCCCTGCATCTGTCCGCCGATGCAGCGCAGCGCGGCCGCGGCCAGCACGCCCTCCGGCGCGCCGCCGGAGCCCAGGTAGATGTCGATGCCGGTCTCCTCGGGGTCCGTCGTCCAGATGACGCCGGCGATGTCGCCGTCCGGGATGAGCTGCACGGCCGCACCGGCCTCACGCACCGCCTTGATCAGCTCGGCATGGCGCGGCCGGTCGAGGATGCAGGTGGTGATCTCGTCGATCGGTACGCCCTTTGCCTTCGCCAGCGCCCGCAGGTTGTCGGCGGGCGTGGCGTCGAGGTCGACGACGCCTTCGGGGTAGCCCGGGCCGATCGCGATCTTGTTCATGTAGATGTCCGGCGCGTGCAGCAGCCCGCCGCGCTCGGCGATGGCCAGCACCGCCAGCGCGTTCGGCATCGCCTTGGCGCAGATCGTGGTGCCCTCGAGCGGATCGACGGCGATGTCCACCTCCGGCCCGTCGCCTGCTCCGACCTCCTCGCCGATGTAGAGCATCGGCGCCTCGTCCATCTCGCCTTCTCCGATCACGACGCGGCCGCGGATATGGAGCCGGTTGAGCTCGCGGCGCATGGCGTCGACGGCGGCCTTGTCGGCCGCCTTCTCGTTGCCCCGGCCCCGCAGCCGTGCGGCGGCGATGGCGGCTGCCTCGGTGACGCGGCCGACCTCGAGGACGAGGACGCGATCGAGCCCCTCCCCCCTGATGTCATTCGGCATGGGCCTGTTCCTCCATTCCGCGTTCTCGCCGGTCGCCGGCGTTTTCAGAGCTTCTCGATCCGGATCATCTGCGGCGTCTCGGAGACCTTGCCGTCTCGCTCGATGGCGGCGAGCGCCTTGCGGATCGCCTCCTCGGTCGTCTCATGGGTGATGAGCACGACCGGGGTGAGCGAGCCCGGCACCGGGCGTGCGCCGATGCCCGGCAGTGCCGATCGCGGACGCCGCTGGACGATGCTCTCGATCGAAACCTCCTGCTCGGCCATCCGGCTGGCGATCGCGGCCATGGCGCCGGGCCGGTCGTAGACGGTGAGGCGGACGTAGTAGGCGCCCTGGTGGCGGTCGAGCATGGCCCGCACGTAGGGCATGAGCTGCCCTGACGGAACCAGGAACGGCGGCAGCACGAGGCCGCGCGCGATGTCGCCGATATCGCTGGCGACGGCCGATGCCGTAGGCTTCGCTCCGGCGCCGGAGCCGACCAGCAGCAGGTCGCCGGCGAAGTCGCCGTCGATCGCCACGCAGTTGGTGACGCCCGAGACCTCGGCGATCGCCGAGTGCTTCGGCACCATGGCCGGATGCACCCGCTGCTCGATGCCGCTCGGCGTGCGCAGCGCAACGCCCAGGAGCTTGATGCGGTAGCCGAGGTCGTCGGCGGCCTCGATGTCGGCCGGCGCGATGTGCTCGATGCCCTCGACGTGGATGTCGTCGAACGCCACCTCGGTCCCGAACGCGAGGCTCGTCAGCAGCGAGAGCTTGTGGGCAGTGTCGAAGCCGCCGATGTCGAAGGTCGGGTCGGCCTCCGCATAGCCCCGCGCCTGCGCCTCCTTCAGCACCTCGGCGAAGGGGCGGCCCTCCTTCTGCATCGTGGTCAGGATGTAATTGCAGGTGCCGTTGAGGATGCCGTAGACGCGGCGGATCTCGTTGCCGAGCAGCGCCTCGCGGATGGTCTTGATGACCGGGATACCGCCCGCTACCGCGGCCTCGAAGTTGAGCGCCACGCCGTGCTCCTCGGCCAGCCGCGCCAGCCGGACGCCGTGGCGGGCGAGCAGCGCCTTGTTGGCCGTCACGACGTGCTTGCGCGCCCTCAGCGCCGCCTCGACGGCCTCGGCGGCGACGCCGCCTTCGCCGCCGATGAGCTCGACGAACACATCGATCTCGCGATCGCTCGCGAGCGCCACGGCGTCGTCGACCCATCTGAACCCGTCGAGTCGGACACCGCGATCCTTGTCGCGCGACCGCGCCGAGACGGCCGCCACCCTGATCTCGCGCCCGAGCGTCGCGGCGAGCCGGTCGGCATGGGCGTCGAGCGCCTGCAGCAGCCCGGTGCCGACGGTGCCGAGCCCGG
The DNA here is from genome assembly GCA_023384095.1 of Hyphomicrobiaceae bacterium. Lineage (GTDB taxonomy): Bacteria > Pseudomonadota > Alphaproteobacteria > Rhizobiales > Hyphomicrobiaceae > ZC4RG25. Next base: position 234,556 of record JAHDXT010000001.1, on the reverse strand, counting down.
CGATGCCGAGTTTGAGGGGTTTGGACATGGACAGGGCCTAGCCGGACGCCTTCTGCTGCAGGGGGATGACGTTGTGCATCGCCGCGGGCGCCTGCGACAGAAACTTCCTGATGTTGCGTGCCGCCTGCCGGATGCGGTGCTCGTTCTCGACCAGCGCGATCCGCACGAAGCCCTCGCCGTGCTCGCCGAAGCCCAGCCCGGGAGAGACGGCGACGTCAGCCTTCTCGATGAGGAGCTTGGCGAACTCGACCGAGCCGATGTCACGGAATTGCTCCGGGATCGGCGCCCAGGCGAACATGGTCGCCGGGGGCGGGGGTATTGTCCAGCCCGCGCGGGCGAAGCTTTCGACCAGCGTGTCCCGCCGGCTCTTGTACACCTGGCGGATCTCCTCGACGCAGCTCTGCGGGCCATTGAGCGCGGCCGCCGCCGCGACCTGGACAGGCGTGAACGCGCCGTAGTCGAGATACGACTTCACCCGCGCCAGGGCCGCGATGAGCCGCTCGTTGCCGACCGCGAAGCCCATCCGCCAGCCCGGCATGCTGTAGGTCTTGGACAGCGAGGTGAACTCGACCGCGACGTCGATCGCGCCCGGCACCTGCAGCACCGACGGCGGCGCCTGGTCGCCGAAGTAGATCTCCGCGTAAGCGAGGTCCGACAGGATGATGAGGCCGAGCCGCTTGGCGAGCTGCACCGCCTCGGCATAGAAGTCGAGGTCCGCGGTCATCGCCGTCGGGTTCGACGGGTAGCTCAGCACCATCGCCAGCGGCTTCGGGATCGAGTGCTTCGCTGCCCGCTCGACGCCGCGCAGGAAGTCCGGCCCGGTGCTCGCCGGGATATGGCGGATGGCGGCTCCCGAGATGATGAAGCCGAACTCGTGGATGGGGTAGGTCGGGTTCGGCACCAGGATGACGTCGCCGGGCGCCGTGATCGCCTGGGCCATGTTGGCGAAGCCCTCCTTGGAGCCGAGCGTGGCCACCACCTGGGTCTCGGGATTGAGCTTCACTCCGAAGCGGCGCAGATAGTAGGCGGACTGCGCCTTGCGGAGGCCCGGGATGCCTTTGGACGCCGAATAGCGGTGCGTGCGCGGCTTGTTGACGGTCTCGACGAGCTTGTCGACGATATGCTGCGGCGTCGGCATGTCGGGATTGCCCATGCCGAGGTCGATGATGTCGGCGCCGCCGGCCCGTGCGGCCGCCTTCAGGCGATTGACCTCTGCGAAGACGTAGGGCGGCAGGCGCTTGATGCGATGGAAATCGTCGATCACGGGCTCGTCTCGTTCAGTTGACAGGCACCTATGGTGTTTGCAGCTCGTCTTTACGATCGATTGCTTCCGCTCGTCCAGGGGCCGGCGCGGCTCGCGCGCGATGCGGGGCCCGCCGCTCCCGCCCCCGTCAGCGGTGCTTCTCGCCCTCGATTTCCTTGATCGCCTCGGCCCGATGCGTCTCCTGCCGGGCCTTCAGCGCCTCGACCGCCTTCTTCTGCTCCTCCTCGGAGAGCAGCCGGCGCGGCAGCGAGGCGAGCTCCGGCAGCCGTGTCGAGTTGGCTTGAGAGCAGCCGGCGACGAGCGCTGTGAGCACCAAAGCGCCGGCCGCCGCGCCGATGCAGCCGGCGGAGGTTGCGGGTCGGAAGCGCACGGCGATGTTGGAGCCTCTCATCATGTCCGATCCGGTGTTGCAGTCGAGGCAGAGACTACCCGATTCTAATCAACACCTTCGAGCCTGGGTGCTGGCGCGCCGCCCTTCGCCGCACTATGTAAGTGGCGATCCAGTATACGCCGTGCTTGCCTCGGCCAAGTGCGATTTGGCAAGACCGGCGACCTTTCGTCATACAGGCACCCATGCAGAAGCCCAACCCCGATGCCGGGCCGAATCTCGCGGCCTATAGGTTCGACGATCCCGAGGAGCTGGCGCTCAACCTGCTCAAGCTATTCGAGCAAGGCGGCAAGGTCATGGCCGGCTTCGTCGAGCGGGCCGACAGCCGAATGGGGCCCTACACGGCGATGAACGAGATGAGCGAGGCGGCGCGGGCCATGACCGACGTCGCGCGCTTCTGGATCGGCGACCCCGGCCGGCTGGCGGCGGCCCAGGGCGAGCTCGTACGCGGCTATTTCGATCTGTGGCAGGCCACCGTTCGCCGCGCCCTCGGCGAGAAGGTCGAGCCGGTCGCGAGGCCCGAGGTCGGCGACAACCGGTTCAAGGATCCCGAGTGGTCGCAAAGCCCGTACTTCGACTACTGGAAGCAGGTCTACCTGCTGACTGCGCACTGGGCCGAGTCGGTCCTCGAGAAGACCGACGGCATCGACGAGCGCACGCGGATGAAGGCCGAGTTCTATCTCGAGCAGCTCTTGAGCGCGCTGTCGCCCTCGAACTTCCCCATGACCAATCCGGAGGTTCTGCGCGAGACGCTGGCGACCAACGGCCGGAACCTCGTCCAGGGCCTGGCGCATCTCGCGCAGGACATGGAGAAATCGGGCGACCTGCTGCGCATCAGCCAGACCGACATCGAGGCCTTCGAGGTCGGCCGCAATCTCGCGGTCACTCCCGGCAAGGTGGTTTTTCAGAACGAGCTCCTGCAGCTCATCCAGTACGCGCCGACGACGGAGAAGGTGCGCGCGACGCCGCTGCTCGTCATCCCGCCTTGGATCAACAAGTTCTACATCCTCGACCTGACCCAGCCGAAGTCGTTCATCAAGTTCGCCGTCGACCAGGGCTTCACCGTCTTCGTCGTGTCCTGGGTCAACCCCGACGGGCGGCTCAAGGACAAGACGTTCGAGGACTACATGACCGAGGGCGCGCTGGCGGCCACTCATGCGGTCATGCGCGAGACGCGACAGGACAAGATCAACGTCCTCGGCTACTGCGTCGGCGGCACGCTGCTGGCGACGACGCTCGCCTATCTCGCGGCGCGCGGCGAGGACCTTTACAATTCGGCGAGCTTCCTCGCCGCACAGGCGGATTTCAGCTCCGCCGGGGACCTCCTGGTCTTCATCGACGACACGCAGCTCAAGGCGCTCGAGGAGATGATGGCCGAGCGCGGCTATCTCGACGGCTCGCGCATGGCCAGCGTTTTCAACATGCTGCGGCCGAAGGACCTGATCTGGCCCTACATCGTCAACAACTACCTGCTCGGCAAGAAGCCGTTCCCGTTCGACCTGCTCTACTGGAACCAGGATTCGACGCGGATGCCGGCGGCCAATCACAACTTCTACCTGCGCGAGTTCTACCACGAGAACAAGCTCGCCAAGGGCCGGATGAAGATCGCGGGCACCCGGCTCGATCTGAAGAAGGTCGAGCTGCCGGTCTACGAGCTGGCGACGCGGGAGGATCACATCGCGCCGGCGAAGTCCGTGTTCATCGGCTCGAGGCTCTTCGGCGGCCCAGTCGAGTTCGTGCTGGCGGGCTCGGGCCATATCGCCGGGGTCATCAATCCGCCGGACCCGAAGCGGGTGAAGTATCAGCACTGGACGAACGGCGAGCCGGCGGGGACGCTCGAGGAGTGGATCGCGGGCGCCAAGCAGACGCCCGGGTCTTGGTGGCCGCATTGGAGCAAGTGGCTGGCGAGGCACTCCGGCCAGCGCGTCCCGGCCCGCGAGCCCGGAGCCGTGCTCGGCGTCATCGAGGACGCCCCGGGCAGCTACGTGAAGGTCAAGAGCTGAGGGCCGACCCGCGAGGCCGGGCCCGGCCGGACCCGCTCATATCCGCCCTTCGGATATGCCGTGGCAGGCGATCAGCCGGTCCTCGAGGGAGACCAGCGCCGGCGTCTCGCGGCGGCAGCGCTCGGTCTGGAAGGGGCAACGCGGATGGAATCCGCAGCCCTTCGGCGGGTCGATCGGGTTCGGGACCTCGCCTTCGACAGACCGGCGCACGCGGCCGGTCATCTCCAGGTCCGGCACGGCGTCGAGCAGCATGCGCGTGTAAGGGTGCCGCGGGCTGGCGAACAGGTCGCGCGGCGGGGCCACCTCGACCAGCCGCCCGAGGTAGAGCACGCCGATGCGGGTCGCCATGTGCCGCACGACAGCGAGGTTGTGGCTGATGAACAGATAGGTCAGCCCCAGCCGGTCCTGCAGGTCGCGCATCAGGTTCAGGATCTGCGCCTGGACCGAGACGTCGAGCGCAGAGGTCGGCTCGTCGCAGACGATGAACTCCGGGTTTGCTGCCAGCGCGCGGGCGATGGCGACGCGCTGCCGCTGGCCGCCGGAGAACTCGTGCGGGTACTTGCGCCCGTCCGCCGGGTCGAGACCGACGAGGCCGAGCAGCTCGGCGACGCGCCCCTCGATCTCCTGCCGATCCCGGATCAGCCCGAATGCGCGCAGCGGCTCGGCGATGATGCGGTCGACACGCCAGCGGGGATTGAGGCTGGCGTAGGGGTCCTGGAAGATCATCTGGATGCGCCGGCGCAGATCGGCGCGCGCCGCGCGGGCGGCGGCGCTGCTCATGGACACGCCGTCGATGCGCACATCGCCCGCGCTCGGCGGCAGCAGGCCGACGATGATCCTGGCGATGGTCGACTTGCCCGATCCGGATTCGCCGACGAGCGCGAACGTCTCGCGCCGGCCGATGGCGAAGGACACGTCGGCCAAGGCGGTCAGCGTCTGCCGCGGCCGGCCCTCCACGAGGCGGTTGAGCAGCGGGCCCGAGACGTCGAACTCCCGCCAGAGCCGTTCGACCTCGACCAGGGCCGCCGGGCTCATGGCGTGGCTCCTTGCGGCTCGGCCGCCAGCCAGCACGCCACCTGCGCCCGGCCGTCGCCCGTCAGCTCAGGCCGCGAGGTCCGGCAGAGATCGACCGCCCGCGGGCAGCGCGGGTTGAAGGCGCAGCCCGACGGCCGGGCGTTGAGCCGGGGCATGGCGCCGGCGATCTGGACGAGCCGGCCCGCCTCGCCCGTCAGCGTCGGGATGGAGCCCATCAGGCCCTGCGTGTAAGGATGGCGCGACCGCTTCAGCACGTCGCGCACCTGGCCGATCTCGACGATGCGGCCCGCATACATGACGGCGACGCGGTCCGCGATCTCCGCGATGACGCCCATATCGTGCGTGATCAGCATGACCGAGGTGCCGTGGCTCCTGGCCAGGCCCTTGATGAGCGCGATGATCTGGGCCTGTACGGAGACGTCGAGCGCCGTGGTCGGCTCGTCGGCGATGATCAGCTCCGGATTGGTGCATAGCACCATTGCCAGCACGACACGCTGGCGCATGCCGCCGGACAGCTCGTGCGGATAGGCATCGAAGCGCTGCTCCGGGGCAGGGATGCCGACCTCGCCCAGGAGCGCGATGGCGCGCTCGCGGGCCTGTGCGGCCGGGATGTCGAGGTGGACCGCCATCGTCTCGACGATCTGGTCGCCGATCCGGAACAGCGGATTGAGACTTGTCAGCGGGTCCTGGAACACCATGCCGATGCGCTTGCCGCGGATCCGGCGCATGGCGGCGAGCGGCAGGTTGTCGATGCGCTGGCCCGTGAGACGGATCTCGCCCGCCGTGATGCGGCCGGGCGGCTCGATGAGCCCGATGATGGCGGCGCCCGTCACCGACTTGCCTGCCCCGGACTCACCGACGATGCCCAGCACCTCGCCTTCGGCGATATCGAACGACGCATCCTCGATCGCGACGAGATCGGCCCGCCTCGTGGCGAACGCGACACTCAGGTTGCGAACGGAGAGCACCGGAGCCGTCATGGCCAATGCTCCATGCGTCGGCAGCCAGGCGGCACGAGGCAAATGGGGCCCCCGCCCACCATCTCCCCTCCCCCTTGCGGGGAGGGGTTGGGGGTGGGGGTGCCTCTGTACCAGCGTCTCAGTTGCCGCCCCACCCCGCCCGCGCGGCTCCGCCGCGCCGCCCTTCCCGTCAAGGGGAGGGCTGCAATTGCCCCCTTCTCCCCTCCCCCTTGCGGGGAGGGGAATCGCATATGACCGCAGTGAATTCCGATCTTGCTCGGCGATGGGCTCCTGGATTCGATTGTTGCGCGGCACCCCCTCGCACGATCCCGAACTTGCGCGTCGGGCCGTCGTCGCAGCCATATGCGGTAGCCCTGCCCTTGCGGGGAGGGGTTGGGGGTGGGAGTGGCTCTGCACCAGCGTCTCAGTTGCCGCCCCACCCCACCCGCGCGGCTCCGCCGCGCCGCCCTCCCCGTCAAGGGGAGGGCTGCAAGTGGGCCCGCTCCCTCGCCATCCCAGGGGAGGGCTCGAAGGGTGCTGGTCCCTGTTGCGAATTTCATTTCAGCCTCGGGTTCAAGGCATCCCGCAGCCAGTCGCCGAGCAGGTTGATGGCGAGCGCCAGGACGATGAGCGCCAGCGAGGGGAACAGCAGAATCCACCACTCGCCCGAGAACAGGAACTGCTGACCGACGCGGATCAGCGTGCCGAGCGAAGGCTGGGTCGGCGGCACGCCGACGCCGAGGAACGACAGCGTCGCCTCCTCGATGACCGCCAGCGCCAGGTTGATGGTGGCGATCACCAGCACCGGGCCGACCACGTTGGGCAGCACGTGCTCGCCCATGATGGCGAACGGCCGCCGGCCCATGACGCGGGCCGCCTGCACGTACTCCTTGCCCTTCTCCACCATGGTCGAGCCGCGCACCGTGCGGGCGTACTGCGCCCAGTGCGACAGGCCGATGGCCACGATGAGCACGATGACCGCCATCTCCTCGTGCCGGGACGGGGGGATCAGCCCGCGCCCGACGCCGAACACGAGCAGCGCGATCAGGATCGCGGGAAAGGAAAGCTGCACGTCGGCAATGCGCATGATGACCGCGTCGGTGCGGCCGCCGATGAATCCTGCGATGAGCCCGAGCGTGACGCCGAGCGCCATCGAGAAGCCGACCGCGGCAAAGCCGACGAGGAGCGATACGCGGCTGCCGTAGAGGATGGCCGAGAGGAGGTCGCGGCCCTGGCTGTCGGTGCCGAGCACATGCAGCATGCCGGTGCCCGGGCTGCGCTGCATCGGCTCCAGGAACCCGTCGTCGAGGCGGATGGCTCCCGGATCGAACGCGTCCTGCGGCGCCACCCAGGGCGCGAGCAGCGCCAGCAGCAGGATCAGCGCCGTGGTCAGGCTGGCGACGATCGCCACGGGCGAGCGCCGGTAGCTCCAGGCGAGATCCGAATCCCAGGCACGGAACAGGCCGGCTCGGAGCGATCGGGTCCGGGTGACGCGCGTCGGCTGGAGCTGCTGCATCGGCACCCGCCCTATTTCGCAGCCAGAGCGCGTCCCGCGCGCAGGCGCGGGTCGAGCGCGTAGTAGAGCAGGTCGACGATCAGGTTGACGACCACGAACACGAGCGCGACGAAAAGCAGGTACGTCGCCATCACCGGGATGTCGACGAACTGCACCGCCTGCACGAACAGCGCGCCCAGCCCCGGCCACTGGAACACGCTCTCGGTGACGATGGCGAACGCGATCACCGACCCGAGCTGCAGGCCCGCAACCGTCACCACGGGGATCAGCGTGTTGCGCAGCGCGTGCTTGAAATGGATGCGGTGCTCGGGGAGGCCCCGGGCCCGCGCGAACTTGACGTAATCAGTCCGCAGCGTCTCCAGCATCTGCGCCCGCACCAGCCGCATGATGAGCGTGAGCTGGTAGAAGGCCAGCGTCAGCACGGGCATGATGAGGGACTGGCGCCCCGATTCCGTCAGCAGGCCGGTCGACCACCAGCCGATCCTCACCGTCTCGCCGCGTCCGAACGAGGGCAGCCACCTGAGCTCCACCGCGAACAGGTAGATGAGCCCGATGCCGATCAGGAACGTCGGCAGGCTGACGCCGGCGAGCGAGGCGGTCATGATGACATGGGTCAGCCAGCCGTTGCGCCGGATGGCGGTAAAGACCCCGAGGACTATGCCGGCGACGGTCGCGAAGAGGGCGGAGAGGAAAGCCAGCTCGACGGTCGCGGGCAGCTTCTCGGCGATCAGGTCCGACACCTTGCGGCCGTGCCGGTAGGACATGCCGAGCTCGCCCTGAGCCACGTCGGCCACGAAGCGGCCGAACTGCACGATGAAGGGATCGTCGAGGCCGAGGCGCTGGGTGAGCTCGCGCCGGTCCGCCTGGCTCGCCTCCTGCCCCACCAGGTTGGCGACCGGGTCGCCGACGAAGCGGAACATCGAGAAGGCGATCAGGCCGACGGCCAGAAGCACCAGGATCGCCTGGGCGAGGCTTCTGAGGGCATAGGCGACCATTGCGGCCCGGGGTGACGGGAGCCGGCGCGTGCCGCCGGCTCTCCTGTGCTCGCTATTTCTTGATCTTGACGAACTTCAGCTTCGGCTGGTTCGAGATGTCGACCGGGATCTCGAGGTCCGGCTTCATCGCATAGGCCAGCGTCTGGACGTGGATCGGGATATAGATCGTCTGGTCCTGGAGGACCTTCCACATCTGCGCGATCGTCTGGTTGCGCTTGTTGAGGTCGGTCTCCTTGGTCAGGCCGACGGTCATCGCATCGATCTCGGGGTTGGAGTAGCGGGTGCCGTTCCAGCCGCCCTCCTTGTCGGTCTTGGTGTGGTAGAGGAAGGTGAAGATGTAATGGCTGTCGAAGGTCGGCACGCCCCACCCGAGCAGGTAGAAATCCGCTTCGTTCTTCTGGATGAGCGGGAAGTGGATGGATTTCGACTGCGAGACGAGGTTGGCCTTGATGCCGATCTGCGCGAGCTGCCCGACCACGGCCTGGCAGATCGCCTCGTCGTTCACGTAGCGGTCGTTCGGGCAGTGGAAAGTCACCGAGAAGCCGTCCGGATAGCCGGCCTCGGCCAGCATGGCCTTGGCCTTGGCGGCGTCGTTGGGCGGGATGACGTCGAGGTCCTTGGTGTAGCCGTTGACCCCCGGCGGGGCGATGATGCCGGTCGGGATCGACTGGCCGCGCATCACCACGCGCTGGATGGCCTGGCGGTTGACCGCCATGTTGATGGCGTGGCGCACCCGCTTGTCGGCGAACGGGTTCTTGCCTTTGATGTTCGAGGTCTTGAGCTCTGGATCGCCGACGTTCATGCCGAGGAAGATCGAGCGGTTCTCGGGGCCGACGGCGACGCGCAGCTTGTCGTCGCCCTGCAGCCGCTGGATGTCCTGCACGGGCACGTCCTGGACGAAATCGACCTCGCCCGACAGCAGCGCGGCGATCCGCGTGGCGTCCGCCTTGATCGGCGTATAGACGAGCTCCGTGATCTCGAGCGGCACCTGCCCCTTGCCCCAGTAGCTCTCGTTGCGGCGCATAACCGTCTTCACGTCGGGCTCGCGGCTGATGAGCACGAACGGCCCGGTTCCGTTGGCGTTGCGGACCGCGTAGTTCTCCTCCTTGTTCTTGAAATCCTGCACCTTGGTGGCGTTGTTCTTCTCCGCCCACGCCTTGCTCATGATGAACAGGTCGGTGAGGTTGGCCGGCAGCAGCGGATTGGGGCCCTTGGTCTTGATCTGCAGCGTGTGGTCGTCGACCTTGATCAGCGCGTCGATGGAGGACAGCAGCGACTTCATGTCGGAGGTCGGCTGGCGGGCGCGGTCATAGGAGAAGATGACGTCGTCGGCGGTGAACGGGGTGCCGTCGTGGAACTTGACGCCCTCGCGCAGCTTGAATTCCCAGACCGTGGGGTCGGACGTGATCATCCAGGATACGGCCAGCGCCGGCAGCGGCTTGCCCTGGTTGTCGCGGATGATCAGCGGCTCGTAGATGTGATGGGCCAGCGCGTGCGTGGGACCTTCGTTCTGGGCGTGCGGATCGAGCGTCAGCGAGTCGCCGGATCGCGCCCATTTCACCGATCGGGCCTCGGCCGCTCCGATCAGCAAGGCACCTGCAAGCAACGTGGAAACGAGAAGCCTGGCTCCCGTCGACATACCTTCCCTCCTCCATGAGACGGTCCGGCCGGCAGCCGGTGGGCGACGATCATATCCATGATGCCAGAGGCTGTCATCGCCAACTCGACAGACGCGGAAGGATGCGGGTCACGGTCGAGCGTCACCTGAGCCGCTGACCCCATCCGACACGCGTCGGGGCCAGACCCGGCCGGGTCTGAAACGAAACTGAGCCGAAGGGCAGTGTCCCGCGTGGTCCCTTCCTTCCGTCATGCCGCGAAGGCGGCCATCCACGCAACTCTCCATATCTGATCTGCGGCGTGTCGTGGATTCCCGCCTCCGCGGGAATGACGGTGTGGGTATGCAGTGGGAATCGTTTCGTCATCGAGGGTCGGCAAAGCCGGTGAGCGGCTGACCCCGTCCCACAGAAACGTCATGCGCCGATGCGGCAGGTTGGACCTCGAAGAGGACGACAAGCCGGTCCCTCAGCGCCCTTCGATGGCGTAGACGCGGGCGGGGGCGCCGTCCGCGCCAGGGATCTTGAGCGGGGCGGCCGAGAGCAGCACCCGCTCCTCGCTGAGAGCCGCCGTGTTGACGACGTACTCGATCATGTTGACGCCGGCGCGCAGCAGGATGTCGTGCGTCACGTGCTCCTCGATGGGGCGCACCTCGCCGTGCAGCAGCAGGCGGATGGCATAGTCCTGCGGGAAGTCGTAGGCGATCGTGCGCACGCCCTTGTCCTTCAGGAACAGCGCAGCCTCGCGCGTCAGGTAGGGTGCATCGAGCCAGAACTCCCTCGTGCGGAAGGACCGCTTCGTGTCCCAGCCGGACTTGAAGAGGATCCTGTCGCCGGGCCGCGCATGGGCGAAACGGGCCGCGAGCTTCTCCGGCCCCACCGCCTCGTCGGGCTCGACATCCATGAGGTCGATCACCGCCGCGTCGCCGACGACGTCCTCGAGCGGCGTCGCCTCGATGGCGGCGCCATCGCCGAAGTAGTGGCGGCGCGCGTCGACGTGGGTGAAGGAGTGGCAGGACACCTTCAGCGTCGTGACCTGAAACAGGTCGCCTTTGGTCGTGTCGCCGGCGACGGTGCGCTCCGCCTTCCAGCGCACGTGATCGGTGATGATCGGCATGGTGAGGTCGATGATGCGCATGCGCGGCGGGCTCCGTCAGGCGGTGGGTGCGATGGGCAGCCTGTAGACGCGGATGGCGTTGTCGTGGAAGAGCCTCAGCCGGTCCGCCCGTGGCAGGTCCGCGGTTGCCTCTTTGTAGCCCGAGTAGATCGCCTCGAAGCTGCCGCACAGCCCGTCGACCGGGAAGTTCGACGCGAACAGGCAGCGGTCGGGACCGAAGATCTCGATCGTGTCGCGAATGATGGCGCGGTTGTCGGCGAGGCTCCACGGACGGCCCGCGAGCCCGATGCCGGAAATCTTGATCGTCGTCTGCGGCGCGGACGCTGCGCGCTTCAGCGCCGTCCGCCATCCGTCGAGCCCCTCCGGGCTGCGGTCGGCCGGCAGGAAGGTGTGATTGACGACCACCGGCGTCTCGGGGTGGGCGGCCATGAGATCGAGCAGCTCGTCGACATGCCACCACGGCGCCTGCAGCTCGAAATGCAGCCCGTGCCGGGAGAGCATTGCGTAGCCGCGCCGCCACGCCGGGTCCGACATGGAGCCACGCGTCCCCCTCTCGATCCTGTCCGGCGCGGCAGCGGCCACGGGCTTGTGACGGATGCCGCGCACGATCGGGAAACCTGCATGGCCGGCGAGCACCTCCTCGGCATCGGCCCGATGCAGGAAGGCCCGCGCCACGTGGGCCATGGGCGTGCCGTGGTCCTCCGCCACGCCGCTGATCCAGGCGCTTTCCGCGACGGGATCGTCCTCGTCCCATTCGCCTTCCATGGTGACGGTAGCCACCACGTTATGACCGGCCGAGACGGCCCGGTACTCCTCTGGCATGAAGGTGCTCTTCAGGCTCGAGTAGTCGCCATACCGGAACGGAATCAGGGCGTCGGGCGCAAGCCAGGGATGGCGGCCAAGGCCGAGGTTCCAGAAGTGATGATGAGCGTCGATGATCGGCAGGTGACTGTCGTTCACGGCTCGCCTCCCGTGCGGTATCTCTATGATACGAACGGTGTGGGACGGGATCAGACCCAGCCGGGTCTGACCCCGATCCTCTGGTCTCACTTCTTCGCCAGGCCGAGATCGGTCAGGATCTCGCCGGCCGTCTTGCTGAAATTCCCGGCGAACGCGGCAAACTGCTCCGGCGTCTCCCAGACCGGCGTGATGCCGCGGTCCTTGAGCGTGTTCTGCACCTCGGGCCGGGCATGCGCCTTGCGCGCCGCCGCGATCAGCTTCGACTTCACGTCCGCGGGCACGCCCTTCGGCAGCACGAGCGAGAACCAGTTGACGAAGGTCCAGTCGAGCCCGGTCGCCTCCTTGAGCGTCGGCACGTCGGGGTAGCTGGACAGGCGCTGGGTGTCCATGACGGCCAGCACCTTGACCCGGCCGGCGTCGGCCAGCGCCCGCGCCTCGATGGGAGAGACGGTGAGGAACGAAAGCCCGCCGGCGACCAGCTCGTTGAGGGCCGGCGCCCCGCCCTGGCTCGGCACATACTTGACATGGTCGGCGGACAGACCGACGGCCTTGTTGAGACCCGCGACCGCGATGTGCCACGCGCCGCCGACGCCTGTTCCCGATGCGGAAAGCTCGTTCTTGGCGGCGCCCTTGAGCGCGGCGATGACGTCGTTGGCCGATTTGTAGGGACCGTCCGCCTTGACGGTGATGCCGGAGGGGATGGTCGTGATCCGCGAGACAAGATCGAACGACTCCGGCGTGATGTCGCCGAGCCCCAGCGTCTTGTAGGAGGCGATCTCGGAGGTCGCGATGCCGATGGTGTAGCCGTCGGGCGTCGCGGTGGCGATGGCGCTGTGACCGGTCATGCCGTTGCCGCCGGTGCGGTTGACGACGTTGACGGGTTGGCCGAGCTCCCTCTCGAGCCCGGCGGCCAGGATGCGGGCGACCGTGTCGGTGCCGCCGCCGGCCGCCCACGGGACGATCATCTGCACGGGCCGGTTGGGATAGGACTGCGCCAGCGCCGGCGCTGCGACGAGGAGAGGCAATGCGAGGACCCCCGCGCCGCTCAACAGGATACGTCTCGTGATCATTCGCTTCCTCCTGGGCTCTGATTGAAAGTCTGGCAGCGCTGCCGCCGCGCTCAGGTCCGCGCAGCCGCTGCCTTGCAGATCTCGGCCAGCGATGCGTGAAGCTGGCCGCGTTCGAGCGTGCGCCTCGCCGCCATCCGCGCCGCGACCAGCACCGCCTGCCGCGAAGCGCCGGGATTGGCGATGCCCTTTCCGGCGATGTCGTAGGCGGTGCCGTGCGCCGGCGTGCAGACCGGGAACGGGTAGCCGCCGATCAGGGTGATGCCTTCCTCGAAGCCCATCAGCTTCATCGCGATCTGGCCCTGGTCGTGGAACATGGTCTGCACCGCGTCGAAGTCGCCCCGCCTGGCGCGCAGGAACACGGTGTCGGACGGGAACGGTCCCTCGCAGGCGATGCCCCGCGCCTTGGCCTCCGCGACCGCCGGCCCGATCACCTCGATCTCCTCGCGGCCGAAATTGCCGCCGTCGCCCGAGTGCGGGTTGAGCGCCGCCACCGCGATCCGCGGCCGCTCGAAGCCGGCGCCGCGCATGCACCTGTCCGTCAGCTCGAGCGCGTTGAGAACCGTCCCTCTGGTGATGAGGTCGGCGACACGCCTCAGTGGCACGTGGGAGGTGACGCGCGCATTCCACAACCTGCCGAGGACGTTGAACTCCCGCCCGTGGGCGGCCGCGCCGATCGTCTCCGTGACGACGGCGATCTCGTCCTCGTAGCCCGGCAGCGCTTGGCGCATGGCGTGCTTGTTGAAGGGCGTGAAGGCCACGGCGCCCGCGCACCCGGCGGCGGCGAGCCGCAGGGCTGCACGGAAGTTGGCGAGCGCAAAGCGTCCGCCGTTGGCGCTGGCTACTCCCAGCGCGATGGACGCGGGGTCGAGGTGTCCTATATCGACGAACAGGCCGCTCGCGGCCATATCCACGGCCGGTGATGCCGCCGTCCACAATGGAATGTCGGCGTCGATGCCGGCGACCCGTTCGCCCTCGGCGAGCACACGCCGGTCGCCGAAGACGACGAGACTGGCGGCGGCACGCACCTCTGCGTCGGCGAGAAGCCTCGCGGTCAGCTCAGGGCTGATTCCCGCAGGATCCCCCATCGCCAGCGCCACGAGGGGGCGTTCGGAGCGAGCGGCCACGCTGTCCTCCCGGATCGGACTATTGTTTCCGCATCCTTAGCATGGGCCGGCGGGGCGCGACAGCGCGTGCGGCCCTCAGGCGTCGACCGCCTTTCTCACCTCGTAGATCTCCATGATGCGCGCGCCGCGATGCGGGCCGTCGCACACGAAGGTCCACTTGCCCTCGGTGTAGGTGTCGCACATCTTCACGCCCTTGATCAGGATCCAGTGGCCCTCCCGGCCCTTGTGGATGGCCAGGATGTAATGCGCCCAGGCGTTGCGCGGCTTCTGCATCCAACCCCAGACGGTGGGGCGCTCCTTGCGCGGCAAGTGCATGTACGTGACGAGCGGGTGCATCTGGTAGCCGAATGCGGCCAGCGCCGCCTCGACCTCGTCGGCGCGCGTGCCTTTGACGACAGGCCTGCTGTTCTCCGGCAGCTCGCGGCCGCGGCGGATCTCGGCCTCGACCTTGCTGATCGAGTAGCCGGTGATCGCGGACAGCACGTACGGGCCGCAGAACGCGATCCGCCCGGTATCGTTGCGCACCTCGTTCAGACTCGAGGCGCTGCGCGCAGCTCCCGTAGACTGGCCTTTCATGCGGCTTCAACTCCGAATGGTTAACGGAAGATTGACGCACCGGGATTGAGAAATCGTTAACGCTGCAAGCCTGCCTTTGAGCTACGACGTGGCGTTGGCGGGATGGTGATATGGGTCAGCACGGACGGTGCCTTGCACCCATCCCTTGGCGCCCGAGCCTTGCAGAAAAGCGCGGATCGTGACACGGGTGGCGGGCGCGCTCACCTCGATCCTGGCCCCTCTCCCATGTCCCGCATCGGCTTCTATTCCGGCTCCTTCGATCCGATCACGAACGGCCACGCGGACGTCATCCAGCGTGCGCTCGGCCTGGTCGACGAGCTCGTGATCGGCATCGGCGTCCATCACGGCAAGGCGCCGATGTTCACGGCCGAGGAGCGCATCGCCATGCTCGAGGCGGAAACGCGCGCACTCACCCGCAGGCACGGCGGCAAGGTTCGGGTGGCGACGTTCAGCGGGCTCGTGGTCGAGGCGGCGCGGGAGCACGGCGCCGGCGTCATCATCCGCGGGCTCCGGGACGGCACCGATTTCGACTACGAGATGCAGATGGCCGGCATGAACGGGGCGATGGCTCCGGGCCTCGAGACCGTCTTCCTTCCGGCAAGTCCGGAGACGCGCCATATCGCGGCGAGCCTCGTGCGGCAGATCGCGGCCATGGGCGGCGACGTGGCGCCTTTCGTCTCCGCCGCGGTCGCCCGCAAGCTCAAGGCCCGGGCGAAGGCGAGGAGCTGAATGCGCGCGGTCGAAGTTGCCGAGCCTGCCCAATTGCCGCCACAAGCGCCGCACATGTCCCGACGCGTTCAAAGAACTGGAGACGAGCCTTGACCCGTATTCTCGGATTGCTGCTGACGATCGCCATTGCTGCCGGCCCCGCCTTTGCGCAGGGGCAGAAGCCGCTGGACCCGGCCAACACCCTGATCCTCGAGCTCAGGACCGGCAAGGCGACCATCGAGCTCAGGCCCGACCTGGCGCCCAAGCACGTGGAGCGGGTGAAGCGGCTCGCGAAGGAGGGCTTCTACGACGGCCTGAAGTTCCATCGCGTCATCGCCGGGTTCATGGCCCAGACCGGCGATCCCAAGGGCGATGGCACCGGGGGCTCGAAGTACGGCAACCTGCCGGCCGAGTTCTCCAAGACGCCGTTCGAGCGCGGCGTGATCGGCGCCGCCCGGACCAGCGATCCCAACAGTGCCAACAGCCAGTTCTTCATCGTCTTCCAGCATGCTCCCCACCTCAACGGCCAGTACACCGTCTGGGGCCGCGTGGTCGACGGCATGACGCACGTGGACCAGATCAGGAAGGGCGAGGGGGGCTCCGGCCGCGTCGCCGACCCCGACACCATCGTCAGGATGTACCTGCTGGCCGACGCCAGGAAGTGAGCCGCCCGGAGCGGGGCGTCAGGGCCTGACGCTTTCGCCCAGCCAGTCGATGGCGGCCTGGACGCCGCCACGGCCGTGGGGGACGCCGAGGGCGGCGAGGCCCGTCTCGACCACGCCGAGCGTGCCCAGCACCATGGGGGCGTTGACGTGGCCCATGTGGGCGATGCGGAACGCCCTGCCCGAAAGACCGCCGATGCCGACGCCGAGCACCACGCCGCATTTCTCGCGCGCATAGTCGACCAGCGCCTGCGGACCGCCCTCGGGCTGCCACAGCACCGTCGTGACCGAGTTGGCGCGCTCGTTTGGGTCGATGATGTTGAAGGCGAGCGCCTGGCCCTCCGACCAGACCGACACGGCCCTCCGCACGGCTTCGGCCAGCAACCGGTGCCGCTCGAATGCCGCCTCGAAGCCCTCCGCAAACAGCATGTCGAGCGCCTGACGCAAGGCGAACACGAGATGCTCCGGCGGCGTGCCGCAGTACTTCTGATAGTGCTCCTCGCCCTCGCGGAAGCCCCAGTCCCAATACGGCGTGTTGAGGTTTGCCGTCGTGTGGAGGACGAAGGCGCGCTCGCTCGCGGCCACGAACCCGAGGCCCGGCGGCGTCATCAGGCCCTTCTGCGACCCGGAGACGGCGACGTCGATGCCCCAGTCGTCCATCTCGAACGGCATCGTTCCCAGCGACGCGACGGCGTCGACCATGAACAGAGCAGGGTGGCGCGCCGCCCGGATGGCGTTAGCGATCGCCGGGATGTCGTTGACGACGCCGGAGGCCGTATCGACCTGAACGACGAGCACGGCCTTGATCGCGTGCGCCTTGTCGGCCCTCAGCCGTTCCTCGACCTCGTCCGGCCGCACGGCCCGGCGCCAGTCGCCCTTCAGCACCTCGACATCGACACCGAGCTTCTCTGCCATCCTGCCCCAGCCGAGGGCGAAAAGACCGCTTTCGAGGACCAGCACCTTGTCGCCGCGCGAGAGCACGTTGCAAAGCGCCGCCTCCCAAACGCCATGGCCGTTGGCCGCGTACATGTACGCGCGGCCGCTCGTTCGGAACACGCGCTTGAGGTCGGCGAGCAGGCTCATCGTGACGTGGATCAGCCCGCCCGAGTAGATATCGACCGCCGGCCGGTGCATGGCCCGCAGCACCTCGTCGGGAACCGTCGTCGGTCCGGGAATGCTCAGGAACTCGCGGCCCGCGGCGACACTCATGGCAGATGCTCCTCGTGGGGCGATCAGGGCAGAAGTCTTTCTTGCAGTCGAGGCTGGACGTCAAGCAGGCTGGTCAGACGCCTTCGTAGAAGCGCACCGGCTCGCCGCCTGCCGCGCCCGACACCTCGCCTTCCCACATGACGCGGAGGCCGCGCACGAGGGCGCCGACCGGCCAGCCCGTGACCGAGACGCCGTGGTAGGGCGTCCACCCGCAGCGGCTGGCGATCATCGAGTCGTCGATCGTCTGGCGCCGTTTGAGATCGACGACGGTAAGATCGCCGTCATAGCCGACCGCGATCCGCCCCTTGTTGCGAATGCCGAACAGACGCTGCGGTCCGTGGCTGGTGAGGTCGACCAGCCGCTCGAGCGACAGCCTGCCCGCATTCACGTGGTCGAGCATGATGGGCACGAGCGTCTGCACGCCCGTCATGCCGGAGTGGCTCTGGGGGTAGGGATGGTCCTTCTCGTCGCGGGTGTGGGGGGCATGGTCGGAGCCCAGCACGTCGACGACGCCGGCAGAAATCGCCGCCCAGATCGCCTGCCGGTGCCGCTCGTCGCGCACGGGCGGGTTCATCTGCGCGTAGGTGCCGAGCCGCTGATAGCAGTCGGGAGACACGAGCGTCAGGTGGTGCGGCGTCACCTCGACGCTTGCCCACTCCTTGTGCTCGGCGAGAAACGCCATCTCCTCGGCCGTCGAGACGTGCAGCACATGGATGCGGCGTCCGTGCTTCTCGGCAAGGCGCACGAGCCGCTGGGTGGCGATGAGGGCCGCGATCTCGTCGCGCCAGACAGGATGCGAGGCCGCATCGCCCGGCCGCCGCAGCCCGGCGCGCTCTCTGAGCCGCGCCTCGTCCTCGGCATGGAAGGCGGCGCGGCGGCGGATCGCCGCGATGATGCGGTCGAGCGTGGGCTCGTCCTCGACCAGCAGGTCCCCGGTGGAGGCGCCCATGAACACCTTGATCCCGGCGGACCCCTCGAGCCGCTCGAGATCGGGGATGTCGTCCACGTTCTCGCCGGTGGCGCCGATGTAGAAGGCGAAATCGCAGAACATGCGGTGGCGGGCGCGGCGGACTTTGTCGGCCAGCGCTTCGGCGCTCGTCGTCAGCGGCCGCGTATTCGGCATCTCGAACACGGCCGTCACCCCGCCGAGCACGGCGGCGCGGCTGCCTGTCTCGAGGTCCTCCTTCTGCTCGAGCCCCGGCTCTCGGAAGTGGACCTGGCTGTCGATCACCCCCGGCAGGATGTGCAGTCCCGTGCAGTCGACGACCTCTCCGGCTGCCTCGGGGCGGATCGCGCCCAAGGCTGCGATCCGTCCGTCCCGGATGCCGATGTCGCGCCCACCGGCGCCGTCGTGGTTGACGACCGTGCCGCCTCTCAGCAGGACGTCATATGTCTCGGCCATGGCTCGATGGGCCTCCCATCCGCTTGCCTCGCTGCGGTGCGCCGCTTACGTACATATCTCTGCACTCCCGCCGCCAGTGCTTTCTTCGCGCGCATTTGCATGGATCGGGGTTCTCACGATGTCGAGCTTGAACGTTGCGCCGCTCACCGACCGGGGCGTGGTGCGTGTCGCGGGCCCGGATGCAGCCAGACTGCTGCAGGGCCTGATCACCGCCGACCTCGCCCGGATCGAGCGGCAGCCGGCCGTGTTCGCCGGCCTGCTGACGCCGCAGGGAAAGATCCTGTTCGATTTCCTGGTGGTGAAGGCTGGGCAGGGCTTCCTGCTCGAGACAGCCGGGGACAAGTCGGCCGATCTCTCCAAGCGCCTCACCTTCTACAAGCTGCGGGCCGACGTGGCCATCTCGGATGTCTCCGGCGAATACGGCGTGGCGGCGTTGTGGGGCGGTCCCGTTCCGGCGATCGAGCCTCCTGCATCGGCGTTTCAGGACCCTCGGCTGACCGGGCTCGGCTGGCGCGGGATCGCGCCGGCGCCGTTCAGTTGGGTATCGGGCATCCCCGGCGCAACCGCGGCGACCGATGCCGAGTACCACGCCCATCGCATCGCGCTCGGCGTGCCGGAGGGCGGCCGGGACTACGTGCTGGGCGACACCTTCCCGCACGAGGCGCTGTTCGACCAGCTCGGCGGCGTCGATTTCGCCAAGGGCTGCTATGTCGGTCAGGAGGTCGTCTCGCGCATGGAGCACCGCTCGACGGCTCGCAAGCGCGTGGTGCCTGTCGTCGGCTCGGAGCCGCTGCAGTCCGGTGCCGAGGTCAAGGCCGGCGAGGCCGTCATCGGTAGCGTCGGCTCCGTCGCAGGCTCCCGCGGGCTCGCCCTGCTGCGATTGGATCGAGTGGGCGAGGCCCAGGGCAAGGGGCAGCCGATTACCGCTGGCGGCATACCCGTGATGGTCGAGCTGCCGCCGTGGGTGCGGTTCGGCATCCCCGTTCGAGACGGAACCGCGAAGGTGTGACGTGTCGCGACCCGAAGAAGCTGCTGCCGCCGTCGTGCGCTGCCCCTGGGCAGGCACCGATCCGCTTTATGCCCGCTACCACGACGAGGAGTGGGGCGTGCCGAAAGCGGACAGCCGCGCCCTCTTCGAGAAGCTTGTGCTGGAGGGATTCCAGTCCGGCCTGTCATGGATCACCATCCTGAAGAAGCGGGAGAGCTTCCGCCGCGCCTTCGACGGCTTCGACGCCGAGCGGATCGCCCGCTATGGCGACGCCGACGTGGCGCGCCTCATGGCCGATCCCGGCATCGTCCGCAACCGGCTCAAGGTCGAGGCGACGATCGACAACGCCCGGGCATTCCTCGAGCTCGCGGAAGTGCAGTCGTTCGCCGCATTCCTGTGGGGCTTCCTGCCCGACGGTCCCGTCGTGAACCGCCGCGACGGACAGGACAAATTGCCGGCGTCGACCGAGCTTTCGGCTCGCATCTCAAAAGCGCTCAAGAAAGAAGGCTTCCGTTTCGTCGGCCCGACGACCGTCTATGCCTTCATGCAGTCCGTCGGCATGGTCAACGACCACCTGACGAGCTGCCATCGCCACGCCGCCTGCGCCGAGCTGCAGCGCACCTTCTCCCCGCCGCGCCGATGATCAAGCCTCGCCGACAGTCCCGATCGGGACCTCAGCCGGACGAGCAGCCGCGGGCGTGGCAGCGCATGCTGTCGGGGCGACGGCTCGACTTGCTCGACCCATCCCCGCTCGATATCGAGATCGAGGATATCGCGCACGGCCTCGCGCGCGTTGCCCGCTGGAATGGTCAGACGCTAGGCGATCACGCCTTCTCGGTCGCCCAGCACTGTCTCGTGGTCGAGGAGATCGTCACGGCGCTGAACCCGGCATATCCTCGCGGCCTGCGGCTCATTGCGCTTCTGCACGATGCGCCCGAGTACGTGATCGGGGATCTCATCAGCCCGTTCAAGGCGGCGATCGGGCTCGACTACAAGGCGTTCGAGAGGCGCCTCCTCGGAGCGATCCACACCCGCTTCGGTCTGCCGCCGGAAACCGACCCGCACGCCGCCGCGGCAATCAAGCACGCCGACCGCATCGCCGCCTACTATGAGGCGACCCGGCTCGCAGGGTTCGGAGAGGAGGAGGCCGAGCGCTATTTCGGTCACCCCGCCCGCCTGCCCCGCGGTCTCGTACGCAGCCTCGAGCGCATCTCCGGCTGGCCGACGGCTGCGGCACAGGAACGCTTCCTGGCGCGCTTCGCCGAGCTGGCGGGCTGAAAGCCCGACCGCGGCAGCCCTAAACGCCCACGGAATGCCTCGCCTGCCCCTGGTTGAAGTAGGCGTCGAAGGTGGCGCAGATGGTGCGCAGGAAGGGCCGTCCTTTTTCCGTGACCCGGAAGCCCTCCCCCTCGGCCGCGACGAGACCGTCTGCATCGGCGTCGACCACCGCCCGGGCCTCGGCGATCAACGGCCCGGCATTGGCGGGGAAGCGCTTCCTGAGCTCGGCGGCCGGGAAGGCGAGATCGCACATCAGACGCTCGATGACGAGGCTGCGCGCGCGGTCCTCGTCCGTGAGCTCCCGTCCCTTGACGGTAGCCAGTCCGCCGCCGCGCACGCGCCGCTGGTAATCCGCCGTGGCATGGCTGTTCTGGACGTAGCCCTGCGGCAGGCGGCCGATGGACGAGGCCCCGAGGCCTAAGAGCGCGTCGGCGGCATCGGTCGTATAGCCCTGGAAATTGCGGTGCAGCGGAGACCGCGCCAGCGGGTCCCCGGGCCGCGCGAAGTGATCGAGCCCGACGCGCAGGTAGCCGGCGGCGACGAGCTGGCCCGCGGCGCGGGTGGCCTGGGCGAAGCGCTCCGCGATGCCGGGCAGCGATTCGTCGGGGATCAGCCGCTGATGCGGCAGCCGCGAGGGCAGGTGCGCATAGCCGAACAGCGCGATGCGGTCCGGGGCGAGGGCGAGCACCTCGTCCATCGTGCGCTCGACGCTGTCGGCCGTCTGGTGTGGCAGGCCGTAGACGAGATCGATATTGACCCCGCGCACGCCGGCGGCGCGGAACTGCTCGACCACCGATCGCGTCATCTCGACCGTCTGCTCGCGGTCGATCGCCCGCTGCACCTCAGGATTGAAGTCCTGGACGCCGACGCTCACCCTGCTGACGCCGGCTGCGGCGAAGGCGGCGACCCGCGCCCGATCGATGTGGCGCGGATCGACCTCTACGGCGAACTCTGCGCCGGCCGCCTGATCGAAGCTGGCCGCGATCGCGCCGGCCAGGATCCGGATGTCGTCCGGCAGCAGGATGCTGGGTGAGCCGCCCCCCCAGTGCACGTGCACGGTCCGGCATCCGGGCGGCAGCAGGCCGCCCACGGTGGAGATCTCTTCCAGCAGCGCCGTCATGTACTCTGCGACCGGCCGGTACTGCTGGGTCGCCTTGGTCGTGCAGCCGCAGTACCAGCAGAGCCGGTTGCAGAACGGGATGTGGGCATAGATCGACAGCGCCGAGCCGGGTGCGGCGTCGCGCAACCAGCCGGCACAGGTGTCAGGCCCGATGGCGGTGAAATGCGGGGCAGTCGGATAGCTCGTGTAGCGCGGGACGGGGGCCGCGTAGCGCTGCAGGAATTCCGGAGTCATCTGTCCTCCGCCAGGCATGCGTGCACGCGGCGCGCGAAGAGTTCCGCAACGGACGGTAGTCCCGGCAGGCCGGCGGACTTTGATCTCGGTCAACCGTCGGCGGGGCCCACTGTCGCAGGCGGCAGGGGCGCGCCCGAATGGCCTCTCCCTTTCGCGGCCCTCCTGCAGTACGGTCACGCGGAAGCCCAGGACACCTCGAACGTGCGGACCGAACTCTTCGACTTCGACCTTCCCGAGGAGCGCATCGCGCTCCACCCGCTCGGCGAGCGCGACGCCGCGCGGCTGCTGGTCATCCGGCCCGGCGCGGAGGCGGAGCTCGCTGACCGCAGGGTCGCCGACCTGCCTGAGCTGCTGCGGGCGGGCGACGTGCTCGTCCTCAATGACACGCGCGTCATTCCGGCAGCGCTCGTCGGCACACGCATCCGCGGCGGCGCGCGGTCCAGGGTCGAGTTCAACCTGCACAAGCGCATCGACGAGAGCCGTTGGCGCGCCTTCGCTCGCCCCGCGAAGCGCCTCGAGCCCGGCGACCTCGTCCGTTTCGGCGACGAGGGGCGCGTCTGCCTGCTGGGAACGCTCGATGCGACCGTTGCCGCGAAAGGGGACGCGGGCGAGGTGGAGCTGGCCTTCAGCCTGCACGGCGCCTACCTGGATCAGGCGATCGACCAGCTCGGCGACGCCCCCCTGCCGCCCTATATCGCCGGCAGGCGCGCCGCGACCGAGGCCGACCGCGCGGCCTACCAGACGGTGTTCGCACGCCGCGAAGGGGCCGTCGCCGCGCCGACCGCCGGCCTGCACTTCAGCGAGCGCCTACTGGCCGGGCTCGAGGCGCGCGGGATCGGCCACCGGTTCGTGACGCTGCACGTCGGCGCAGGCACGTTCCTGCCGGTGAAAGCCGAGGACACGCGCGAGCACCGGATGCACGCCGAATGGGGCGAGATCGACGCCGAGGCTGCCGACGCGCTCAACGCTGCGCGCCGCAGCGGCGGGCGCATCGTCGCCGTCGGCAGCACGGCATTGCGTTTGCTCGAGACCGCTGCCGACGAGCACGGCCTGATACGGCCGTTCGCGGGCGAGACGGCGCTGTTCATCACCCCCGGCTATCGCTTCCGCGCTGTCGATCTCCTGATGACGAACTTTCACCTGCCGCGCTCGACGCTGTTCATGCTGGTCGCGGCATTCGCCGGCCTCGATCGCATGCAGCGGGCCTATGCGCACGCGATCGCGCAGGGATACCGGTTCTACTCCTATGGCGACGCGTGCCTGCTGCACCCCGCTGCGGAAACCTCATGACGCGAGGCTTCGGCTTCAAGCTGATCGCCGTGGATGCCGGTGCGCGCCGCGGCGAGATCGCGACGCCGCGCGGTGTAATCCGCACGCCGGCGTTCATGCCGGTCGGCACAGCGGCGAGCGTCAAGGCGCTCTATCCAGGGCAGGTGCGGGAGGCCGGGGCGGACATCATCCTCGCCAATACCTATCACCTGATGCTGCGCCCGGGCGCCGAGCGGATCGCCCGGCTCGGCGGGCTGCACGCGTTCATGCGCTGGCCGGGGCCGATCCTGACCGATTCGGGCGGCTTCCAGATCATGTCGCTGGCGGGGCTCAGAAAAGTCACCGAGGAGGGGGTCGCATTCCAGTCGCACGTCGACGGAGCGCGGCACATGCTGACGCCGGAGCGGGCGATCGAGATCCAGTGCCTGCTCGGCAGCGACATCCAGATGCAGCTCGACGAGTGCATCGCCTTTCCGGCGAGTCCCGACGAGGCGCGGCGCGCGATGGAGCTGTCGCTGCGCTGGGCCGAGCGGTGCAGGCGCGCATTCGCCGAGAAGGGCTCCCCCGGGCAGGCGCTGTTCGGCATCGTCCAGGGCGGCGTGCATCCCGAGCTGCGCCGCCGGTCGGCGGAGGCGCTGGCCGCGATGGAGCTGCCGGGCTATGCCGTCGGCGGGCTCGCCGTCGGCGAAGGTCAGGCCGCGATGCTCGGCACGCTGGAGCGCACGCTCACGTTCCTGCCGGCCGGCAAGCCGCGCTACCTGATGGGGGTGGGCACCCCGGCCGACCTGATCGAGGCGGTGGCGCGGGGGATCGACATGTTCGACTGCGTCATGCCGACGAGATCGGGCCGGCATGGGCAGGCGTTCACGTGGTCTGGCCGCGTCAACCTGCGCAATGCGCGCCATGCCGAGGACCCGCGTCCGCTCGACGAGAGGAGCGCCTGCCCGGCGGCGCGCGAGTATTCGCGTGCCTATCTCCACCATCTCGTCAAGGCGGGGGAGCACCTCGGCGCGATGCTGCTCTCCTGGGCCAACGTGTGGTTCTATCAGGAGCTGATGGCCGCCATGCGGGCGGCCGTCGCGGAGGGCCGGTTCGCGGGCTTTTCGGCAGAGCACCGCGAGCGGCTGGCCGGTGCGGAGACGAATCGGGAATAGGGCGAGCAGAGGCGAGCGACCATGACGAACACAGCGGCAGCGGCCCTCGTCGTGCTGGTGCTTGGCGGATGGGCGATGAGCGGCGCGGCAGCGGCGCAGTCGCCCGAGGCACGCGGCCGCGTTATTGCGGAGAAGCATTGTGCGCGCTGCCATGCGATCGGCCGTGAGGGAGCGAGCCCCGAGCCGCTGGCGGTGCCGTTCCGCGAGCTGCCGAAGCGCTATCCGGTCGAGCAGCTCGCCGAAGCGCTCGCCGAGGGGATCGTCACCGGCCACCCGGCAATGCCCGAGTTCACGTTCGAGCCGCCGCAGATCGAGGCGCTGCTGGCCTACCTGGCGAGCCTCGACGGCCGGGCCAGGAGGTAGCGGAGCCGGCTGGTCACCTGCCGCCTTTGCCCGGCTTGGGCGCGATGTCCGGAGGTATGCCGACCCAGGCCCGGCCCGAGCGCGCAAGCCGCAGGCTCTCGTTGAACAGCGCCGTCTGATAGCGCGCGTCGAAGGCCTCGTTCGGCTTGGCCTCGAAGCTCTGCGGGACGAAGGCGAGGTTGAAATCGGCCCCGCTGTCCTTCGCCATGCGGTAGATGCGATAGATGTCGTTTCTGTGCTGGCTGGTGATGAGCGTCTCGATGGCGCGCGCGGCGATCGGCAGGGCCCGTTCGCGCACCGGCTTGTACTCGGGCCCGTACTTGCCGTTCTTGATGATGTAGAGCCGCCGTTTCGGGGCGCTCTCGTAGAACCTGTCGAAGGCTTCGAAAGGAACGTCGACCGGGGTGACGAACACCTCGCGCGTGGTCCCGCCATCGACGTGCATCTCCTCGTAGGAGCGGCCGTCGACGGTCACGGAGATATTGACGGGCGGCAGCGCTCCGGGAACCGAGGCAGACGCGAGGATGACGCGCCGGAAGAGGTCGAGCGCCTGCGGGTGGCCGCTGGCGGCGATCTCGCCCATGTTCCAGACCACGGATCGCTGCGCGTCGAGGTTGGTGGTCCCGATCAGCAGCAGCCGCCCCTTACGGTACTCGCTCGCGATCTCCGCCAGCATCTGGCGATCGATGTACCTGGCGATGAGCTGCCGGAGCGGGCCGCTGTCGGCCAGCGCCGGACCGCCGAGCAGGCCGGGCACGATCTTGGCCACGATCAGCTCGTTCGTGCCGTAGCGGGTCCAGATCTCGCGCAGCTTCTCGTCGTAGCGGCGACCGAGGAAGGCGAACGGCGCCGTGATGGCGCCGGCGCTCACGCCCGTGACGACCTCGAACTCGGGGCGATCGCCCCGCTGCGACCAGCCTGTCAGCAGGCCGGCGCCGAAGGCGCCGTCCGTGCCGCCGCCGGACAGCGCCAGGATGTCGACGACGGGCTGCGTCCTCGCGGCGGACTGGGCCAGCCGCGGCATGTGCGGGGCCCGGCTGCGCATCGCCGCCGCGATGTCGGCGGGAGCCTCGTCCCCCCAGGCGCGGATGCCGCTCAGATTGAAAGGTTGTGCGCGGCCGGCCATCGCCGCATCCGGCACGGGAGTGCGCGTATCGAGCGTGGCACACCCCGCCGCGATCAGGGCCGCAGCGGCGACCAGAGCCCCGGAATGAGCACGCAGCACCAGACTTCCCCCACCGGTCACGGCCTCGGGCCCGCTTCAGGTGCCACCATCGGCAGCCTGCCCGATGACCTTCCTGCAATCAAGTTTGTGCCCGGAGTGAGACCAACTGCCGGCACAGCCGGAGGGCTATCGTCAACACTCGCGCTGTTGGTCAGCGAATGCTCGACGACACTGATCGCCGATGAGGTCGATCTGGCACTGACCACTGGGCGAGCGGGTGCGCGTGGCAGCTCCCGGCTCTGCACCGCACCATTTCATGCTGGGGCGCGTCCGGGATGATGAAGTGAAAGGGGCGTTGCGGCGCGACCTGAGTGGCCGGCGGGAGGACACCTCTGCATTCTCCCCAATTCGCTATTCGCTAATTCGCCCACACTGCAAAATAGACGGCTGCTCCGGGGACCGCGCGATAACGGTCCCGGAGCAGCGGCGCCCGGCGGGAGCTCGGCTCGGCTCAGCTCAGCATGCTCTCGACGTAGTCCCAGTTGACGAGGTGGTCGAACCAGGCCTCGAGGTACTTGGGCCGCGCGTTGCGATAATCGATGTAGTAGCTGTGCTCCCAGACGTCGCAGCCGAGGATCGGCTGGGCGCCGTGCATGAGCGGGTTCTCGCCGTTGGGAGTCTTCGCCACCTCGAGCTTGCCGTCGCGGATCGCCAGCCACGCCCAGCCGGAGCCGAACTGCGTCGTCCCGGCGTTGATGAAGTCGGCGCGCATCTTGTCGAAGCCGCCGTAGCCCTGCACGAGCTTGTCGAGCTTGCCCGGCAGCTTGTTGCCGCCGCCGCCCTTCTTCATCCAGCTCCAGAAGTGCAGGTGGTTGTAGTGCTGGCCGACGTTGTTGATCAGGCCCTGGTTCTTCTTCGCCCACGCCCCCTTGACGACCTTGGTCAGGCTCTGCCCCTCGAGTCCTGAGCCGACGATCAGCTTGTTGCCGTTGTCGACGTAGGCGAGGTGGTGCTTGTCGTGATGGAACTGCAGCGTCTCGGCCGACATGTAGGGTTGCAGCGCATCATACGCGTATGGCAGATCGGGAAGCTTGAAGGTCACGGCGTCCTCCGTCGCGTTGGGAAGGGCAATCAAAGTGGGATGGGCCGGCAAGGTAGCCCTTCGGCCGCGGCAAATCAAACGCCGTCGGAAAGGCCGTTGACGGCAAGTCCGGATAGCGACGTTCGCGGGAGGAATGGAGTTGGGGCGCAGCGACCCTGAGCGCTGCGCCCCGTGGATCACGCCGGGGAAGTATTCTCAGGGTAGTCTCACCCTGGAACGGGCCGGTTGAACAGGCCCTGAATGCCGTATTCATCTGCGGTTCATGTCGCAGCCGATGGCCTCCGCCGGTCATGGCGAAGCGCCGATGACATCGCGCGACCGCAAATGCCACTGATGTTGATGTATATGTTCATTCGGAGATTATGATACGGGCGCGTCCAGCACCCGTTCATCCGACGGGTTCCATGCTGCCGGGGCGTTTATACTCCGGTCGACACCCGCTGCAGACAGGCACACCAATGATGACCTCCCGTCTCAAGAAGTACCTCTTCACGCTGGCCGTCCCGCTGGCCGCGCTCGCCATCGCCAGCCTGTGGCTGCCCAACGTGATGGGCGGTGGCAAGGCCGGCCTCAGCTACGACACCGCAGAGGTGACGCGCGGGACGATCCGCAAGATCGTCTCCACGTCGGGGCCGGTGCGCGCGATGGTCACCGTGCAGGTCGGATCGCAGCTTTCCGGACAGATCCGGACGGTGTCGGCCGACTACAACACGGAGGTGAAGGAAGGCGACGTCCTCGCCGAGCTCGACTCAAAGACGTTCAAGGCCAAGGTCGCCCAGGCGCAGGCCGACCTGGCGGCGGCCAAGGCGCAGCTTGCCAACCAGGAAGCAGCGGTCGTCAAGTCGGAGGCGATGCTGCGCCAGGCGGAGCGCACCATCGAGCGCCAACAGAAGCTGGCCGACCGCGGGTTCTCGGCGCAGGCGGCACTGGACACGGCCACCCGCGACACCGAGGTGGCGCGCGCAGAGCTCATCATCGCCCGGGCGCAGGTCGACAACGCCAAGGCCGTCATCGCCCAGCGCCAGGCGCAGCTCCAGCAGGCCCAGATCGATCTCGACCGCACCATCATCCGCTCGCCGATCAACGGCACCGTCATCTCGCGCACCGTCGACGTCGGGCAGACGGTGGCGGCGAGCCTGCAGGCGCCGGAGCTGTTCCAGATCGCGCAGGACCTGCGGCGCATCCGCATCGAGGCGCAGGTCAACGAGGCCGATGTCGGCGTCATCGCGGAGGGCAATGCCGCCTCCTTCACGGTCGACGCCTACCCGGACCGCAAGTTCGAAGGCCGCGTGACGCAGGTGCGCCTGGCCGCGACCGAGCTGCAGAACGTCGTCACCTATACCGTCATCGTCGAGGCCTCGAACGAGGATCGGCGGCTCTACCCCGGAATGACCGCGAACCTGCAGATCGTGACGGCCGAAAAGAACGACGTTCTGCGTCTGTCGAACGATGCGCTGCGCTTCAGGCCCCGCAATCGACCTGCCGCCAGCGTGGACGCGGCGTCAGCCGGGCGGCGCGGCGCGGCCATGGCGGGGCAGCTCAAGGTCGAGCTCAACCTGACGGACGAGCAGGCCGCGAGGCTCGCCGAGGAAATGAAGCGGATGAGTGAGGCTCGCGCCAACAGGCCGGCGCCGCCGTCCGGTTTCGGTGGGCCGCAGCGGGCAGGTGCGGGTCAGGGCGGCGGCCAGTTCATGAAGCGCATCGAGCAGATCGTCCAGCCGATGCTGACCGATGAGCAGCGCCCGCTGTTCGAGCGCTGGAAGCAGAATCGCGACAGCGCGCGCACCGCGACCGTCTGGGCTCTCGGCCCCGCCGGCGAGCTCGAGCAGCGCCATGCCAGCCTCGGCATCGCCGACGACCAGTTCACCGAGATCCTGAGCGGCAACATCGCCGTCAGCGACCAGCTCGTGACCCGGGCCCGCGAGGTCGGCCAATGAGCGGCACGGTGACGACGATGGCCCGCCACGCGCTGATCAGCGCCAGCGGCGTGTCCAAGGTCTACAGGATGGGCGACCAGACGGTGCGCGCGCTCGACGACGTGTCGCTCGAGATCGGCGCCGGCGAGTTCGTGGCCATCATGGGGCCGTCCGGCTCCGGCAAGTCGACGATGATGAACCTGATCGGCGCACTCGACGTGCCGACCTCCGGCGTGCTGTCGATCGACGGGCGCGACATCTCGAGCCTGTCCTCCGACGAGCTGGCGGTGCTGCGCAACCGGACGATCGGTTTCGTTTTCCAGCAGTTCAACCTGCTGGCGCGCACGCCCGCGCTGCGCCAGGTGATGCTGCCGCTGCTCTACGCCAACCCGAAGCCCTCCGACGCGGAGGGGCTGGCGCGGCGCCGGCTGGCCCAGGTCGGGCTCGCCGACCGCCTGGACCATCATCCGCGCCAGCTTTCGGGCGGCCAGCAGCAGCGCGTGGCCATCGCACGCGCGCTCGTCGGCAATCCGAAGATCCTGCTGGCCGACGAGCCGACCGGCGCGCTCGACAGCAGGACGTCCGCCGAGATCATGCAGCTCTTCTGCGATCTCAACGCGGAAGGCATCACGATCGTCATCGTCACGCACGAGCCCGACGTCGCCGAGTATGCGCTGCGCAAGATCGTGTTCCGCGACGGCCGCATCGTCGAGGACAAACCCCAGTCCGGATTCCAGAGGAGGGCGGCGGAATGAGCATTCTCGACAGCCTGTCCGTCGCGCTGAGCGCGCTGCGCACCAACCTCTTGCGCTCGGTGCTGACGACGCTCGGCATCATCATCGGCGTCGGCTCGGTGATCGTCATGGTCGCCGTCGGCTCGGGTGCGACCAGCGAGATCGACCGGCAGATCGCCTCACTCGGCTCCAACATGCTGGTGGTCTATCCGGGCGCATCGCGCGTCGCTGGACGTTCCGCAGGCGCCGGGACGCGGCTGCCGCTGGCCGAGCGCGATCTGCAGGCGATCCGCGAGAAGGTCCCGCGGGTGATGGCGATCTCGGGCTATCTGCAGGGCAATGCTCCGGTCGTGTTCGGCAACATGAACTGGACGACGCAGATCGGCGGCGTTCACGACCAGTACCTCACCGTGCGCGACTGGCCGCTGGCCGAGGGGCGCGAGATGACGAGCCAGGAGGTCTCGACCGGGGCCCGGGTGGCGGTCCTGGGGTCCACCGTGGCCGAGAAGCTGTTCGGCGCCGGCGATCCCATCGGCATGGATTTCCGCATCACGAACGTGCCGTTCAAGGTGATCGGCGTGCTGACGGCCAAGGGCCAGTCGAGCTTCGGGCGCGACCAGGACGACATCATCTTCGTTCCGATCACGGCGGCGCGCGGCCGCATCGTCGGCAGGAGCCAGGTCGTCAACGACCAGGTCGGGCAGATCTACGTGAAGCTCGAGCCCGGCGCGAGCCTGGAGGAGGCGCAGGAGGAGATGGAGACGGTGCTGCGCCAGCGCCGCCGCATTCGGCCGGGGACCGAGGACGACTTCAATGTCCGCAACCTGGCGGAGTTCCTGAAGGCGCGGACGGCTGCGCTGTCCACAATGGGCTGGCTGCTCGGCGCGACCTCGGCCATCTCGCTCGTCGTCGGCGGCATCGGCATCATGAACATCATGCTGGTGTCGGTGACCGAGCGCACGCGCGAGATCGGCCTCAGGATGGCCGTGGGCGGCCGGCGCCGCGACATCCTCACTCAGTTTCTCGTCGAGGCGGTCTCGTTGAGCCTCTTGGGTGGCGTGATCGGAATCGTGATCGGCGTCGGGGGGGCGGCCATCGTCGCGATCTCCGCGGAATGGCCGATCCTGATCAATGCCGAGGCCGTGATGGTGGCGATGGCAGCCGCGGCGATGACGGGCATCGTGTTCGGGTTCTTCCCGGCCCGCCGGGCGGCCCTGCTCAACCCAATCGATGCGCTGCGCAGCGAGTAGGGAATAGCGAATAGCGAATGGCGAATGGCGAATAGATTATTCCCGATCCAGACAGAGGCCTTTCTCCACCTTATTGTTCCGGATGCGCCGCAGCATGGAAAGGTGCGGTGCATCCGGGATTCATGCGTTGAGCGGTGCCGGCGCTCGGAATTGCGCCGTTCCCGGGACGCCAGCTAACCCGGCCTTAACCATGAGTGCGCATTGATGGAAGGCAGTTCGCGTCAGTCGGAGTGTCGGTTCCATGCGTCTGTCGAAGTGCATTCCCGTACGGCGTGCTGCCGTTCCCGGCCGCGCCGCGATCCCGTTCGGTCCCATACTCGCCCTCCTCCTTGCCGGCTGCGCCAGCCAGTCGGAGTACCGCGAAGCCTCCTGGTATGACGGCACCGGCCGGCAGGTCGTCTTGGAGGACGACGGAATGCCGGCCCAGACACCGCCAGTGCGCCGGTCCCGGACCGAGTCGGACGATCCCAGCGAGCCGTTCAGTCCGAACTATGGTCCGCCGGTCCCGCCGCCGCTTCCGGCCGATCTGCCGCCTGCCTTCCGCCGGCAGCTCGCCAACAACGTCGGGTAGCGGTCCGCACGTCGCCGCGGAACCAGTCGGAACTAGATAAGGCATTGGAACTCCGGGCCAAACGTTCTATGATGCTTCTGCATCACGTGGGGAAGCTCAGACTTTGGTCGGTTCGTCGTCGGCCTCAGCCGGCGAACGTTGGTTCAGGAGTCTCTAATGAAGAAACGTCTGTTATCGATGGCCGCCGCCACTGCCTTCCTCATCGTCGCAACTCCGGCGCCGCAGGCCCAGGCAGTGGCCGCGAAGCTTCCCATGCTGGACGCGGCGGAATCGTCGAGCATCGTCGAGGTCCGCCGTCGCGGGCATCGTAGCTTCAAGCGCTTCCATCGTCGCAGCTTCCACGGCGGGTTCCACCGCCGGCATCGCTTCGTCCGTCGTCATCGCGGGCCGCGGTTCGGCATCTGGCTCGGCCCGAGTCTCAGGATCCACTATGGTCGCCGGAGCTGCGCGTGGCTCAGGCGCAGGGCGATCATCACGGGCAGCAGCTACTGGTGGCGACGCTACCGCTGGTGCCGGGGCTGGTAACGCAGAACGGCAAGGACGAGCGCAGGAACGGGCCGAGACTTTCGGCCCGTTTTTTCAATTCAGCCGCGCTGCTCGATCGGCACATAGGCGCGCGGCGCCGGGCCATCGTAGAGCGTCAGTGGGCGGATGAGGATATTGTTGGCCTGCTGCTCGAGGATCTGGACAGCCCAGCCCGGCACGCGTCCGACCGCGAAGATCGGCACGAACAGGTCCTTCGGGATGCCGTGCAGGTAGTAGATGACGCCGGAGTAGAAATCGACGTTGACGTTGACGCCGTGGCGCGCGTAGGGCGCCATCTCCTTCACCAGCGCCTCCAGGATCTCGTACCACCTCGGCTCGCCCATCTCCTTCGACAGCCGCCGGACACCCTCGCGCATGTGGCGCGCGCGGGGGTCCTCGGCGCGATAGACGCGGTGCCCGAACCCGGTGATCGGCTCTTTCGCAGCGCGCTTTGCCTTGACGTAGGCGGGCACGTTGGCCGGCTCCCCGATCTCCTGCGCCATGCGCATGACGTCCTCGGCGGCGCCGCCGTGGGCGGGGCCCGACAGCGCGGCGATCGCCGCCGTGATCGCAGCATGTGCGTTGGCGTCCGTTCCGACCACCACCCGCGCCGTGAAGGAGGAGGCGTTGGAGCCATGCTCGGCGTGCAGCACCAGATCGGTATCGAGCAGCCTGGCGGCGCCGGCTGACGGCGTCTCGCCCTTCAGCATCCAGAGGAAGTTCGCCGCATGCGACAGACCCGGTTCTGGCGTGACGGGCTGTCGACCGTTGCGGATGCGCTCGTGCGCGGCGACGATCATCGGCACTTGCGAGGTGAGCCGGACGCCCTTGCGCAGCGTCGCCTCGCGGCTGTTGTCGGCGGTGTCGGGGTCGAACGCCGCCAACGCCGAGACGGCCGTGCGCAGGACGTCCATCGGATGGGCATGCTTCACGGCCGCGACGATGTCGAGAACGGCGGCCGGGAGCTGCCGCGCGGCCTTGAGCTCCGCGTCGAACGCGGCGAGCGCGCTGCGCGTCGGCAGCTCGCCATGCAGCAGCAGGTATCCCGTCTCCTCGAATGTCGAATTCTCGGCGAGGTCGTGGATCGAGTAGCCGCGATAGCGCAGCTCGCCCGCCTTGCCGTCGATGAATGTTGTGGCGGACCGCTCGAAGTGGACGTCCTTCAGTCCACGATAGATCCTGGGCTCGTTGTCTGCGGCGCTCATGGGGTTGACTCCGTTGCGGAATTGCGATGCCAAGGGCTGGAATCCCGGCCCGGTCAATGGGCCGGCGCGATGCTCCAGGAGGGGCCTAGATGGATATTGTCGCCGATTGCCGGGCCGCGGTCACAGGCCGCGGGCTGAAGGTGGTGCTTCCGGAAGGCGAGGACGAGCGGATTCTGCAGGCCGCGCGCAAGCTTCTCGACGAGGGCCTGGCGCAGCCGGTGGTGGTGGGCGCGCGGCAGATGATCGAGAGCAGGGCCGGCGCGCTGCGGCTGCCGCTGTCGGGGATCGAGATCCGCGATCCCGAGGCCGATGCCGAGGCCGGCTCGCTCGCGGCGGAGATCGCCGCGGGACGGGAGAAGATGACTGCCGGAATGGCGCAGCGCCTCATCAGGCGGCCGCTCTACTTCGGCGGCGCGCTGGTCGCCACCGGAAGGGCCGCCGCCATGGTCGCCGGCGCCGCCAACCCGACCCGCCGCGTGATCGAGGCGGGGCTCATGACGGTGGGTCTCGCGCCGGGCGTCGCAACCCCGTCGAGCTTCTTCCTGATGCTGCTGCCGGCAGTGCACGACGGCGCCGCGCGGGCGCTCGTCTTCGCCGACTGCGCCGTCAACGCCGACCCCGATGCCGGCATGCTGGCCGACATCGCCATCGCGTCCGCGTCGAGCGCCGAGGCGCTCCTCGGGCAGGAGCCGCGGGTGGCGATGCTGTCCTTCTCTACCCACGGCAGCGCCAGCCATCCGCACGTCGACAAGGTGCGGGCGGCGCTCGCCATCGTGCGGGAGCGCGTGCCGGCTCTGAAGGTCGACGGAGAGCTGCAGGCCGACGCAGCGCTCGTGGAGGCGGTCGCGGCAAAGAAGGTCAAGGGCGAGAGCGAGGTCGCGGGCCGGGCCAACGTGCTCGTCTTCCCGGATCTCGACGCCGGCAATATCGCCTACAAGCTCGTCCAGCACCTGGCCGGGGCGCAAGCAGTCGGGCCGTTCCTGCAGGGCTTCGCCAGGCCCGTCTCCGACCTGTCGCGCGGGGCCAGCGTCGAGGACGTCATGGCCACCGTCGCGGTCACGCTGGCCCGCGCCTGAGGGTCGCCCGCGGTCGCACAGGACGCCGGCCTGGACGTGAAGCGCGAACCTGGTGTGACCGTCGCAGCCGAGCATTGGTCTGAATTCCGGGACGTTTCGTCTCGTTTTTGATATTTCATCTAGGAACGGCCGCCGCGACCTGTCAACGTCAAAGCAGGCCGGTGGGCAAGCGAAAGAAATCCGCCGTACAAGGCGTGCACCCTGTACGGCGGCCGAAGTCTCAGGCTGGCGTCCGATGCTCTCAGCGATGCTCGGCGAAATGATCGCGAAAGACGATTTCCACCGCCGTTGCGGGAGGCGTACCGCGTGCGGTCAGCCTCTCGTAGTGGTGGGCCGCGGCAAGGCCTTCGCCGATGGACGCGAAGAAGGCGCGGAGAAGGCTTGCGACGCCCTGCGGGGGCCGCAAACTCTTGTCGGCGGGGATGAAGTCGAGTGTGGGCTCGATCGTTCTGGTGCTCATGATCCGTCCTCTTTGGCTTGAACTTGCGGCGTTGACGGGCGCTTCGCTCATGCACACTGGTATATGGCATGCCACGTTGCATCGCAGCAACCGGGTCCGTTGCATCCCCGGAATGCGTGGACTGCATACCTGGCTCTGTCGTCCGGCTGGAGACACTGCCAGGTCATGCCGATCGCCTCTGGCCGGTGCGTCGCCAGCATCCGGAGCAGATGGCCCATGGCCCTAGACGCCAGCACGATCATTGCCCGCCTGGCGGAGCTCCCCGACCGCAATCGGGCGTGCGGGGATATCGAGGCGATCTTCTTCGAGACGGGCGGAACACGAGAGTTCGACACCGAAGCCGACCGCGCCGCGTTCCGCGAGCGGTGGCTGACGCGATATCTCGCGCATTTTCCGAACGATGCGTTCGTCGCGCTGGCAACGGACGGCGCAGTGGCCGGATACCTCGTCGGCTGCCTGGAGGATCCCGCCCGCAACGCCCTGTTCTCGGATATTTCGTACTTCGGCGGGCTGGCGCACCTGACGCAGCGCTTCCCGGCGCACCTGCACATCAATCTGACGGCCCGCTATCGCAGCCAGGGGATCGGCGCGCAGCTCATCGAGGCGTTCGCCGCGCACGCCGCCCGCGCCGGCGCTCCCGGCATGCACGTCGTGACGGGGGAGGGCGCGCGCAACAACCGGTTCTATCTCGCGTGCGGCTTCGAGCATCTGGAAACTGCGGACTGGAACGGCAACGCGATCGCCTTCCTCGGGCGGCTGCTGGCCAGCCCCGAGGGGCAGCCGCGGCTCCCGCATCTTCCGCTTCCCGACGCTCTCGGCTAAGTACGAGGTCGAAGCCATGCCGGCGCGCCGGACTTGAGGAGCGGAACCGCGATGCCCGAGCCCTTCGGAGAGTACGACTACGTCATCGTCGGCGCCGGATCGGCAGGCTGCGTGCTGGCCAACAGATTGTCCGCGGACCCGGGCACTCGCGTCCTGCTGCTCGAGGCCGGCGGCAAGGACGACTACATCTGGATTCACATCCCCGTCGGCTATCTCTACTGTTTCGGCAATCCCCGGGTCGACTGGGGCTTCGAGACGGCGAGCGAGCCGGGTCTCAACGGGCGCAAGCTGCAGTACCCGCGCGGCAAGGTGCTGGGCGGCTGCTCCGCCATCAACGGCATGATCTACATGCGCGGCCAGGCCCGCGACTACGACCGTTGGCGCCAGCTCGGCAACCCCGGCTGGGCGTGGGACGACGTGCTGCCCTTCTTCCTGCGGCACGAGGACCAGTGGGCCATGGAGCCCGGCGAGTTCGACGGGCGACACGCCAGGGGCGGGGAGTGGCGGATCGAGCGGCCGCGCGTGAGCTGGCGAATCCTGGATGCCTGGGCCGAGGCTGCGGAGCAGGCGGGCATCCCGCGCATCCGCGATTTCAACGGCGGCGACAACGAGGGGTCGAGCTACTTCCAAGTCAACCAGAAGAAGGGTCTGCGGTGGACGGCAGCGAAAGGCTTCCTGAGGCCCGCTCTGAAGCGTCCGAATTTCTCGGTTCTCACCCATGCCACCGTCGAGTGGCTGACGCTCGAAGGCCAGCGCGTGGCCGGGCTCGCGTTCCGGCATAAGGGCTCCGGCCCGCGCACCGTCACCGCCCGCCGCGAGGTGATCCTGGCGGCGGGCGCCATCGGCTCGCCGCAAATCCTGCAGCTTTCCGGGATCGGTCCGGGCGAGGTCCTGAAGGCCGCCGGCGTTCCGGTCCGCCACGAGCTGGCGGGTGTGGGCGAGAACCTGCAGGATCATCTGCAGGTCCGCTGCGCCTTCAAGGTTTCCGGGGTGCCGACGCTCAACGAGCGCTCGCAACGGATCTGGCACAAGGCGGGCATCGCACTCGAGTACGCCGTGCGGCGGACCGGCCCGATGTCGATGGCCCCGTCCCAGCTCGGCTGCTTCGCGCGCTCGGATTCGAGCCGCGAGACGCCCGACCTGCAGTACCACATCCAGCCGCTGACCCTGCCGAGGTTCGGCGAGCCGCTGGACCCGTTCCCTGCCTTCACGGCGAGCGTCTGCAACCTGCGGCCGACCAGCCGCGGTCACGTGCGCATCACCTCGCCCGAGCCGGCGGGGCACCCGGAGATCCGACCCAACTATCTTGCCACCGAGGAGGATCGGCGCGTCGCCGCCGACGCCATCCGGCTGACGCGGCACATCGCCCGGCAGCCCGCACTGGCCCGGTACAAGGCGGAGGAGTTCAAGCCCGGTCCGCACATCGACGGCGAGGAGGCGCTGGCGAGGGCGGCGGGCGACATCGCCACGACGATCTTCCACCCGGCCGGCACCGCCAGGATGGGCAGCGACGATCGCGCCGTCGTCGATGCCCGCCTCAAGGTGCGCGGGCTCGAGGGCCTGCGCGTGATCGATGCCTCGGTCATGCCGACCATCACGTCGGGCAACACCGCGGCCCCCACCATGATGATCGCCGAGAAGGGCGCCGCCATGATCGCCGAGGACTGGCGCGTCTGAGCGCGCTCGGCGATCTGCTCGCGCGCCGGGCGATCTCGGTTCGAGCAATCCGCAAACCGCGTCGTTGCGCTGCCGGTAAGGCTCGGGCATAGTCGGCCTATCCGTTCGCGACCTCGGATAACGGAGCGCGAAGCTCCGGCGAGCCCTCGCAAGCAGTGACATGCGATCCGGGAGGGATCATGGCTGAGACGTCTGCCGCGGCCACGCTTGCGGCACATGCCGACGTACCCGCAGTCGAGCTGATCGGCGTCAACAAGTGGTTCGGCGAGTTCCATGTTCTGCGTGACATCGATCTCTCGGTGGCCCAGGGCGAGAAGATCGTGATCTGCGGACCCTCGGGCTCCGGCAAGTCGACACTGATCCGCTGCATCAACCGGCTCGAGGAGCATCAGAAGGGCAAGATCATTGTCGACGGGATCGAGCTCACCAACGACCTCAGGCACATCGACAAGATCCGCTCCGAGGTCGGCATGGTGTTTCAGAGCTTCAACCTGTTCCCCCATCTCACCGTGCTCGACAACCTGTGCCTCGCGCCGGTGTGGGTGAAGAAGATGCCGCGCGCGGAAGCCGAGAGCACCGCGATGACGTATCTCGAGCGGGTGAAGATCCCCGAGCAGGCGCTCAAGTATCCGGGGCAGCTTTCCGGCGGTCAGCAGCAGCGCGTCGCCATCGCGCGTGCGCTGTGCATGAACCCGCGCATCATGCTGTTCGACGAGCCCACATCGGCGCTCGACCCCGAGATGATCAAGGAGGTGCTCGACGTCATGATCGAGCTCGCCGGGTCGGGCATGACGATGCTGTGCGTCACGCACGAGATGGGATTTGCGCGCTCGGTCGCCGATCGCATCATCTTCATGGATCGCGGCGAGATCGTCGAGCAGGGCGCTCCGATCCCCTTCTTCAACGACCCGAAATCGGAACGGACGAAGCTATTCCTGTCGCAAATCCTGAACCACTAGCCGGACGGCGCATTGACACTTTCGACCAAAGGCAAAGAGAGTCGCTTCAGGCCGGGTCCCGGGAGGGAAGCCGGTAAACGAGCCTTCGCAAGGCAAGCCCGTAAGGAGGGAGTCGATACAATGAAACAACTCATCAAGCTCGGAGTGATCTCGGCTCTGGCGGTCACCGTCAGCAGCGCGGCTCTGGCCCAGGCCAGGACGCTCGACGCCGTAAAGCAGCGCGGCGCCCTCAACTGCGCCGTCAACGTTGGCCTCGCCGGCTTCTCGAACCCCGACGACAAGGGCAACTGGACGGGCATGGACGTCGACTACTGCAAGGCGATCGCCGCCGCGGTGCTCGGCGATCCCGCAAAGGTCAAGTACGTGCCGACGACCGCCAAGGAGCGCTTCACGGCGCTGCAGTCGGGAGAGTCCGACGTGCTGATCCGCAACACCACGTGGACGCTGGGGCGCGACAGCTCGCTGGGCCTGAGCTTCGTCGGCGTCAACTATTATGACGGCCAGGGCTTTCTGGCGAAGAAGGCGCTCGGCGTGAGCTCGGCGAAGGAGTTGAACGGCGCCACCGTCTGCGTCCAGACGGGTACGACCACCGAGCTCAACCTCGCGGACTTCTTCCGCAGGAGCAAGATGACCTATCAGCCTGTCGTGTTCGAGAAGGCTGAAGAGTGCCTGCAAGCCTATCAGGCCGGCCGGTGCGACGTTTACACGACCGATGCGTCGGGGCTCTACGCGCAGCGCCTGCAGATGCAGAAACCCGACGAGCACATCGTGCTGCCCGAGATCATCTCGAAGGAGCCGCTGGGGCCCTCCGTGCGCCAGGGCGACAGCCAGTGGTTCACCATCGTCAAGTGGGTCCACTATGCGCTTCTCAACGCGGAGGAGTTGGGCGTCACCAAGGCCAATATCGATCAGATGATGACCTCGTCGAACCCGGAAATCCGCCGTTTCGTCGGCGTCGAGGGTGACTTCGGCAAGGGCATGGGGCTCGAGAACGACTGGGCCGTGAAGGCGATCAAGGCGGTCGGCAACTACGGCGAGATCTTCGACCGCAACGTCGGCAAGGGCTCGCGCATCAAGATCGAGCGTGGACTGAACGCGCTGTGGACCGACGGCGGCATCCAATACGCTCCGCCGATCCGGTAAGCGGATTTCATTTGCGCCGGCCGACCCCATCGGCCGGCGCAAGTGCTTTGGGTCGGATCCGCAAGGCCAGGGCGGCACCGGCCCTTGACCCGCGAAGGGGCTCGAATGGCAGTAACGACCCATAATCGACCCAGGGGTACGGTACCCGAGCAGCCCAGCCTTCTCTACCGCTCCGAGGTCAGGCAGGTCATCTATCAGGCGCTTCTGATCGGCGGGCTCGTGTTCGCCGGCTGGTGGGTCGTCAACAACGTCGCCGAGAACCTGCAGCGGCAGAACATCGCCTCCGGCTTCGACTTTCTCGACCGCACATCCGGCTTCGATATTTCGCAAACGCTCATCCCGTACTCCAACGTCTCCACCTATGGGCGCGCGTTCTGGGCCGGGCTGC
Organism: Hyphomicrobiaceae bacterium; assembly: GCA_023384095.1. Lineage (GTDB taxonomy): Bacteria > Pseudomonadota > Alphaproteobacteria > Rhizobiales > Hyphomicrobiaceae > ZC4RG25. The sequence goes on along the minus strand of JAHDXT010000001.1, from coordinate 194,556 downwards.
TCAACACGCTGCTCGTCGCGGCTGTCGGCATCGTCTTCGCGACCATCATCGGGTTCATCATGGGCATCGCCCGGCTGTCGTCGAACTGGCTGATCGCCAGGCTGGCGACGGTCTACGTCGAAACCGTCCGCAACGTGCCACTGCTGCTGCAGCTTCTGTTCTGGTATTTTGCGGTACTGAAGAATCTGCCGCCGCCGCGGCAGAGCGTGGCGCTCACCGGCGGCGGCTTCCTCAACGTGCGCGGCCTCTACCTGCCTGCGCCGGTGGCGGAGCCCGGCTTTGATGCCGTCGGCATCGCCTTTCTCATCGGGATCGCGGCCTCGATCGGCCTGTTCGCATGGGCGCGGCGGCGACAGATGCAGACCGGACAGCAGTTCCCGGTGCTGTGGTCGAGCCTGGCCCTGATCGTCGGATTGCCGGGCTTGCTGCACATCGTGCTGGGAGCGCCGCTGAGCTGGGAATACCCGGTGCTGCGCGGCTTCAACTTCCAGGGCGGCATCGTCATGCAGCCCGAGTTCCTGGCCCTTCTGCTCGGGCTTTCGATCTATACCGCGAGCTTCATCGCCGAGATCGTCCGCGCCGGCATTCTCGGCGTGCCCAAGGGCCAGAAGGAGGCGGCCAGGGCGCTGGGCCTCTCCAACGGGCAGATGCTGCGGCTGGTCGTCATTCCGCAGGCGGCGCGCATCATCATCCCGCCGCTGACCAGTCAATACCTTAACCTGACCAAGAACTCGTCCCTGGCCGTCGCCATCGGCTACCCGGACTTCGTCAGCGTGTTCACCGGCACGGTCCTGAACCAGACTGGACAGGCGGTGGAGGTCATCCTGATGACGATGGGCGTGTTCCTGACCATCAGTCTTCTCACGTCGGCCTTCATGAACTGGTTCAACCAACGCATGGCGCTGGTCGAGCGGTAAGGGAGGGACCCATGTCGGATACCGCCGCCGAGGTCTCCCTCGCCAAGATGCGCCCGCCGCCGCACTCCACGACCGGACCGGCGGCCTGGATGCGCGAGAACCTGTTCTCGACCTGGAGCAATACGCTGCTGACGCTGATCGGGCTCTATGTCGCCTATCTGGCGATCTCGGGCGCCGTGAGCTGGGCGTTTCTCAACGCGACGTGGACGGGCGCGGACGGCTCCGCCTGCACGCGCGGGAGCGCAGGGGCCTGCTGGCCTTTCGTGCAGGCCAAGTTCAGCCAGTTCATGTACGGACGCTACCCGGAGGCCGAGCGCTGGCGGGTCGATCTCACCTACATTCTCGCCCTTGCCGGACTGGTGCCGCTGATGATGCCCTGGGTGCGCGGCAAGCTCTACCTGTCCATCTACATGCTGGCGATCTTCCCGGTGCTGGCGTTCCTGCTGCTCTATGGCGGCGTCGGCCTGGAAGTTGTGACGACGGAGCTGTGGGGCGGGCTGCTCGTGACGCTCGTCGTGGCGAGCGTCGGCATCGCCGGCGCCTTCCCGATCGGCATCCTGCTGGCGCTGGGGCGGCGGTCCAACATGCCGATCGTGCGCTGGGTGAGCGTCGGCTTCATCGAGTTCGTGCGAGGCGTGCCGCTCATCACGGTGCTGTTCATGGCGTCCGTCATGCTGCCGCTGTTCCTGCCCGATGGCTGGACCATCGACAAGCTGGTCAGGGCACTGATCATGGTGGCGCTGTTCTCCGCCGCCTATCTCGCGGAGGTCATCCGCGGCGGCCTGCAGGCCATCCCGCGCGGCCAGTACGAAGCGGCAGATGCCCTGGGGCTGAGATACCCGCAGAAGATGGGCCTCATCATCCTGCCGCAGGCGCTGAAGCTCGTCATTCCGGGGATCGTCAACACGTTCATCGGCCTCTTCAAGGACACCAGCCTGGTGCTGATCATCGGGCTTTTCGACCTGCTCGGCATCGTCCAGCAGAACCTGACCGACTCGAACTGGTTCTCGCCGTCCACCGCGATGACGGGCTATGTATTCGCAGGGCTGGTGTTCTGGATCTTCTGCTTCGGCATGTCGCGCTACTCCATGTTCGTCGAGCGCCGATTGGCAGCCGGCGAGCGCCGGTGACAGGGATCCGCCGCGGGGGCCGTTCGTGCAGCGAGTGACAGGGGATCGGCGCCCGGAAAGAGTGCAGGGCGCTATTTCTTCCTCGGCGCGGCGGTGGGGCTCGTCTCCGAGGACCAGCCTGTCAGCACCTCGGGCTCGACTGCGCCCGTCCGGCCGGCCGGAACGGAGGCCGCAGGCGCGCTCGACGCGCGCGGCCCTGACCCCGTCTGCGGTCGCCGCGGCGGGCTCGGCGGAGGCGTCACGCTCTGGCTCGGTGTCAGCTGGAACATCTCGCGGAAGATGCCCGGGGCGACGATCGACAGCGGGTTCACCAGCACCTGCGGCTGGGCCATGGGCCCCTGGATCGCAAACGTGATTCCGAGGACGCCCTCCCCGCGCGGGCCGGCGAGCAACTGCCCCAGGCCGGGGATGATGCCGAGCGCGGAGTTCAGCCCCTGCAGCGGAACATAGGTGCCGCCGATGTTGACCCGGCGCGAGCGGAAATCCGCCTTGCCGCGCATGGTGGCGCCGACCAGCGGGCCACGGATCTCCGAGTCCCCCATCACGAACTGCCCGTGGCCGACCGAGAACGGCACGCGCATCCAGTCGAAATCGATCGCCTGGCGCACGACCCGCTGCGCGCGCGCCGAATCGTAAGGGCGGTTCTCGCCCGGGAACTGCAGCACCTCGCTCACCACCGGATCGCCCAGGATGCGGAAACGCTCGACCCTCAGCAGCCCCGTCTTCTCGGCCGGCCCGCGCCCGTCGAGATCGACCTCGAGCCGCATACGCCCGCCCAGCAGGCTCGGGTAGAAGTCGACGAGGCGGAACGCCTGTCCGGCATCATCAGACATTGCGACCAGCCGGCCTGCATCGTTGCCGGTCTGCTGCAGGGTCACTTCCAGCGGCTTGCCGCCGTCGAGCGTGCCCCGGGCCGCGAGTTTGGTCAGCTTGCCGCCGCGCTCCGAGAGCTGCATCTTGAGCCCGCGAAGCGACACGTCCGAATAGCCGACGACCGTGTCGATGGTCGCCTCCAGATCGAGGCCCGGCTCGTTCTTGCGAGCCGTCGAGGGCTTGTCGCCCAGCTCGCCGACCGAGAACAGCGATCGGAACACCTCGCGTCCGTCGTATGTCTGGCCTTGCGCCTTGATGTCCCAGACGGTGTCGGGACGCAGCACACCCTTGACCTCGAGCCGCGTGATGACGCTGACGGAGAACTCCGGGAAGCGGAACTCCTTGACCCGGTCGTTGGCGTCGAGCCCCATCCAGCCGCTGATGGCGATGTCGTCGCCGACGATCTTGAAGTTGTGCAGCTCGGTCTCGTAGCGCGTGCCCGGCTGCAGGTCGAACTGCATGATGGCGGAACGCCCGGGCGGCTTGCGCCACGCCACGCTGTCGAGGACCAGGTCGGCGCGGGTCAGGTCCGCCCAGACGTGGATCTGGTGCTCCGAGTCCGCGCGCTGGGTGACCGTCACTTCGACCGGCACCTCGCCATGCACGAGATGGCTGGCGTCGATGTCGAGCTGGGTGCGATCGGCGCCGTCGAGCGTCGCGGTCAGCCGCAAGGGGGGCTGCTTCTCGGGAGGCGCGTCGAAGATGTACTGCCCGGCGAGCTTGACCGGCACCCCCGAAACCAGAATGTCGCCTCGGGCGTCGATGGCCTTGTCGGTAATGTTGAAGACCACGGAGGCGGCCTGCGCGTCATGCCGGCCGATGAGCTTCCGGACGCGGCCGTCGATCAGCCTGGCCTGGCCCTCGACCTTCAGATCGCGGGGCGAGATGTCCCTCTGCAGCGGAAGTGTAATCGTCAGCGCCGCTTCGATGTTGCCGTCGATGTTCTCGCTTCGCACGCCTGCGAGGCGGCCGACCCGGAATGCCTCGTCCTCGACCAGCTCGAGGATGGCGCGCGCGGGTCCCTCGCCGCGGAATGCGATCTGTCCGGCCGGGCGGTCCGAGAGAACGTCGACGGCGGTGAAGCGGCCGGATTTCAGTGCAATCCTGCCTCCATTGGGGAGCACGATCGCAGCCTCGGGAATCGTGATCTCGAGCGCCGCCCCCTCGAGCCGGATGAGCGCGCGCTCGATCTCGACGGGCGGCAGCCCCGCCGCTGGCCTGACGCGGAGATCGGCCGCCTGAAGGGCGACCGAGAGCCGTTGCGGTTCCCTGCCGCCGCCCGGCTGAGCGCCGCTCACGAACTTGAACGAGCCGCCCAGCACGCGGCCGCCGGCGAGGCTGTGCCCGACCCAACTGCGCGCGTCGCGACCCAGAGCGCGCGGCCACAGCCCCTGGAGCGTCGCGATCGGCATCGCGCCGACCTGACCCTCGAGGCGCACGCCGCCGCTGTCGCCGCCTCCGACTTGTCCCGAAAACCGCAGCTCGCCGCCTCCCGCGACCAGCGACTGCTCGATCGCCAGCACCCCGGTGTCGGGCTGGAACGAGCCTTGCGCCAGCCAGCGCTCGATCGGCACGGGGGCGATCTCGGAATCCTCGGATGCCAGCCTGCCTTCCACTCCCGATAGGCGGTAGGCCCACACCTCGGCGCCGTTGGGCCCGATGGAGCTGACGACGTCGCCCTGCAGCGTCAGGCGGCTCCTCCCCCAGGCCAGCGCCGAGGGCCCGATGCGCAGCGAGCGCGCGCCGGGGTCGTAGCTCAGATCCAGGCTGCCGCCCTCGATCGCCAATGGCAGGCCCGCAAGCCAGGGCAGGCGCACCTCTCCCCCGGAGAGCTCGAGTGAGAGCTGGCCGCCGAGCAGCCTTCCACCCGACGTCAGCTCGAGCGTCACATCCCCGCTGGCCGGCACATCGAGAGCGCCCAGGGGAGCGAGGGCCGGCAGCATCTCGGCGACGGCGCGCGGGACGAGATCGCGGATGGCGGCCTTCAGCCTGACCTGCTGCGTCGCCTCTGATGCCTCCGACCAGAACTCGAGCGTCCATGGGCCGCGCCCGGAAGCGATCGTGACAGCGCCTTCTATGACGCTTCTGAGCTTCTTGTGAGACAGCGCCAGGTCGAGCCGCGGCACACGCCAGATCGCCTGGCCGGCGCCGTGCTCGAAGATCACAGTGGCGTTGCGCATGCCGATCTCGCGCAGGAACGACGCCGCATCCGAGCGCTGCCGGGCCCGCGCGGACGCCTCCGCGATCACCCGTGCGAGATCGAGCTGGCGCAAGGCGACCGGCAGCCCCGGCACGGTTGGGCTGCCGGGCGCCTTCTCCGCTTCCGGCGCGGGCGCGGGTCCGCTCGCCTCGCCGGGCGTGGCCGACGGGCCCGGTTCCGCCGGGCGCGCGAAGCTGAAAGTGAGGCCGTTTTCGGCCGTGTAGGCCAGCAGCAGCCGCGGCTCGATCAGCACGACCTTGGCGGGCGACAGGCGCGCCGCCCACAGCCCGTCCAGGCTGAGCTCGAGCGCAGCCAGTGGCGCAATGGCGACGGGCCCGCCCTCGCCGTCGAGCAATCGGACATTGCGGAGCCGGAACTCGAGCTGCCCATCCTCGTTGAGGCGCACGAGGGCGTCCTCGACGCTGACGTCGAACCCCGGCAACTCCGCGGCGATGCTGCGGGCGATGGGCTCGGCGAGCACCTTGAGCGAGATCGGGCCGTAGAGGATGCGTACATAGAAGATGCTGCCGGCCAGCGCGGCGAGCAGGATCAGCGGCAGCAGATACTTGCCGCACGCCAGGCATGGCCCGGCGAACGATCGTCCCATCTGCATGGCGCGGCGGACGCGCGGGCTCGGCTCGCCCGCCCGGCTCCGGGGCCGGGTCGGCCTCGCTGTCCCGCCTGGCCTCCTGGTCACGCTCGATCCTCTCGTCAGCCCACGTTCGGCGATTGCCGCAGTTGAATGAGACGAGCCGTTCAGCGCGCACGCGGGTGCCGCCTCGACGCTCCGGCGTTCCGGCTGCTCCAACTGGCGCACCGCCCGGCTAACCAACTCTGACCGAGAATCACCCGCTTGCGGAACCGCGATCTTCCAGGCTACGTCCACGAACGATGTGCGAGCGCAAAAACGTCGAAAGAAAGGCGGTCTCGATGGTCGAGGAAGGCGAGCCGGCACCGGATTTCGAGCTGTCCACGGAAGAGGGGAGCGTCAGCCTGTCGCGACTCGGCGGGAAGCCTTTCGTCCTCTATTTCTACCCCAAGGACGACACCTCCGGCTGCACGGCCGAGGCCCGGGACTTCAGCGCGCTCAGCAGCGAGTTCGGTGCGGCGGGAGTCGAGGTGATCGGCGTCTCGCCCGATGACGTCGCGAGCCACGGCAGGTTCCGCCGCAAGCACGGCCTGTCCGTCAGGCTGGCCGCCGATGAGGAAAAGAGTGCGGCCAGGGCCTACGGCGTGTGGGTGGAAAAGTCCATGTACGGTCGGAGGTATATGGGCGTCGAGCGCTCGACCTTCCTGATCGACGGGGCAGGGAGGGTTGCGAAGGTGTGGCGGAAGGTGAAAGTGCCCGGCCATGCCAGAGCCGTCCTGGACGCCGTCCGCAATCTGATGGCGTGATCCGGGAACGACGGCGCTTCATCCGTGGTCAGAAGCAGTGACCGCAGGCAGGGCGCGTGCTAGTCTGCCCGGGTGCTGCGTTTCTAACGTGTCCGTACCCGGGGGGATGGACGTCCGCACGGGGGTGCGGCCGTCCGCTTGCCGGCAGAGGGACCTGGCAAGACGAGTGGAGGTGCGTTTCGATGTTGTCCAACTTTTCCAACAAGAAGGCCGAGAGGCAAGGCTCGCCGTTCGGGACCGTGAGCCCCGCAGCATCGCCTCCCGGGCTCCCGACACCATCGTCGGTGCCGCACCGGTCCAGCCGTCAGGGCGACCGCACGGGACCGTCGGTCATCGGTCCCGATCTCGTCATCATCGGTGATCTCGTCTCCAATGGGCAGGTGCAGGTGGACGGCGAGGTGCAGGGCGACATTCACGGCACGCACATCGTCATCGGCGAAGGAGCCCGAATCACCGGCGGCATAGTCTCGGAGGAGGTCGTGGTGCGCGGCACCGTGATGGGCTCCATCCGTGGCCGCAAGGTCATGCTGCAGGCCGAGAGCAAGGTCGAAGGCGACATCTTTCACAAGACCCTGGCCATCGAGCAGGGCGCCTATTTCGAGGGCAAGTCCCGGCGCTCGGACGACCCTCTGGCCGGAATCCAGCGGCCCGAGCTGACACCGGTCGATTTGGCCCCCGCGCTCGAGTAGTTGCTGGTGCGCTGCGGAGCTACGGCCCCAGCGCCGCGGGGCCTGGCCGGGGGCGCGGGCTTGCCTCATTGGCCAGCCCATGGAGCAACCGCAAGGCGCGTCCCGCCGAGCTGCTCGAAGGTCCGTGCCCGGCAGGTGAAGACGATCACCTGGTGCGCGCCTGCCGCCATCCGAAGAGCGTCGAACAGCGATTCGATGCGGGTATCGTCGGCGTAGACGAGCGCATCGTCCAGGATCAGCGGCGCCGCCCGGCCGTGATCGGCCAGCAGCCGCGCAAAGGCGAGGCGCACGATGACGGCGATCTGCTCCTGGGTGCCGTCGCTGAGCGCCGAAAGCGACTCGGTCGCCTCGCCGCGGGCCACGGTCTCCACATCGAGGCTCCGGCCGATGTCGAGCCTCGCCCCGGGGAACACGAGGCTCAGGTAGGGATCGAGTCGCTGCAGGACCGGGCTGAGATAGAGGTCGCGGGACTGCTGCTCGACCTGGCCGACGATCTCGATCAGCAGGTCCAGCGCCGACAGCTCGCGCTCGAAGTGGCGCACCTGGTCGTCGAGCGAGCGCGTCCTCTGCTCCAGCTCCTTCACCTTGGCTGTGATGCCGTCGTGCCGGTCGCGCTCCAACTCGCGCTCGACCACGGCGAGATCGCGCTCCACGGCGGCAAGCTCCTCCCTCGCGCTCCGCTCCCGCTGCTGTGACGCCGCGAGCCCGGCCTCGAGCGCCCGCATGGCTGCATCGTCGGGGGCAGTCTCGCGCCAGGCGCCGCGCTCGCGAATGGCCTCGTTGACGGCCAGGCGGGCCGTTTGCAGCCCCGTCTCGAACTCGGCGAGGCGCTCTGCGCGCTCCCCGGGCGGCGGCAACTCGGCTGCCAGCGCCGTTAGCTGCGCCTTTCGCGCGCGGGCGGCGGCACTGTTGCCCGCCAGGCGCTCGCGGGCCTCGACATGATCCCGCGCCAGCCTGTCCGCAGCCTGCTCCGCCTCTCGCAGTGTGCGGCCCAGGCGTTCGATCTCCGCTTCGATCTCGGGCCGCTCCGGGAGCCCGGCGCCGTCGTCGCCGCTGCCCTGCGAAAGCGCGGCCAGCCGCTGCGCCTCCTGCGTCAGCAGCGCCATCCCTTCGGGCGCCCGCGTCGCCAGCCGGTCCTCGGCCCGCGCCAGCTCGCGCTCGAGACGGCGGCGCTGCTCGACGCGGCCGCGCGCCGATTCCAGGTCGGGCACGTCCATCCCGGCCAGGAGATCGGCGACCACGGAGCGATGCGCCGCGAGGTCGGCTTCGTCCTCTTCGACGTCGTGCACGGCGGGCTCGATGGTGATGGCGCCGATCCCTTCGATCTCGAACGAGACGGGCCGCGAGGGCGTCAGCACCTCGCCTGCGCCTACCGGCCTGCCCTCGACGCGGATCTTCCCCGAGGCCCCCGGGAGGTAGGCGACACGGACCTTCGGCAACTGAGCTGCGATCCGCGCCTCGAGCGTGGCGACCGCGGCCGCCTCGCGCTCCGCCGCAGCGACCTTGTCCTCGGTCACTCGCTCCTCGCCCAGCCGGGCACGGATCTCGTCGGCGCGCGCAGCAGCTTCGCGCGCCTCGTTCAGGCGGGCGGACACCTCCGCCAGGCGGGCCGCGGCCTCACGCCGCCCATCCAGCTCATGGCGCGTGCGCAGACGCGCGCGCTCGGCGTCCAGCGCCCGCCGCAACTCCTCCCGCCGGGCGCAGGCCTCGTCCATGCTCCGGCCGAGCTCCGCCAGCGCCTCGGTCAGCTTCAACTCTTCTGCCTCGCCGACTGACGCCGCCGCCTCGAGGCCGCGCGCTTCCTCGAGCCGCCGGGCCAGCATCTCGAAAGCCTGCTGCGCCTCGGCCAACCGGCTCTCGCACGCCTGAACGTTTGCCTCGGCGATCTTGAGCTGCTGGCGCGCCGCCAGGGCGGCCTCGCGATCGGCGCCGAGCTTCTGCGCGTGCTGCCGGATCGCGGCGAGCGCGGACGGATCGGCGAGCATCGCGCGGCGTTGTCTGAGCGTCTGCACCTGACGCAGGCGATCGGCCGCCGCGCCGGCGGAGGTCCGGGCCGCCTCCAAGCTCCGCTCCGCCTCGCTGCGGCTGGCGAGGGCCACTGCGTACGCGCCGGCCGGCCGGGGCGGCTCGTGACCGGTGACGAGCGCGCGCCGCTGCTCGATCACCTTGGCCCGTACGACCCTGAGATCATGCCCGCCGCCGCTCGCGGCCGCGATCTCGCGTTCGATCGCCCGGCTGAGCTCTTCGCGAGCCCCTTCCCTGATCCCTTCCTTGGCTGCTGGCGACAGCGCGCTGCCCTGCTTCAGCCACAGCAGTCCCAGCCGGTGCGCTCCGCCGCTGCCGATGAGCTCGAGTGCCCGCCGGTGCGCCTCCTCCCCGCGCGCGGCGACCTTGCCCGAGCCGACATCGGTCAGCAGCGTCTGCTTCTCGCTCAGGTACTGCTTGCGCAGCCGCCAGAGCCGCCCTTCGGCTTCGAAGTCGGCCTCGATCAGCGGCGCACCGCCCGCGTAGGGCCTGAGCTCCCTGATGTCGCTCGCCTGCGACGTGTGGGGAGCCGTGAACAGGGCCTGCAAGCCTTTGAGGATGGTCGACTTGCCGAGCTCGTTGGGGCCGGCCAGAACGTCGAGCTCTCCGGACAGGCCCTCGAGAGCGACGGGAGCGGAGAAGCAGCCCAGCTCCCGCATCCGGATCGCGCGGATTCTCATGACGACTCTCCCGCGCGGGAGCTCTGCCGCAGCAGATAGAGCTTGCGCAGCGCCAGCGAGGCCGCCGGCGCCTTCTCGCTTGCCGCGTCACGCGCCGTCGTAGTCAGCAACTCGGCCACCCGGCGCAGGTCGCCCGCGCCGAACTCCTCCAGCTCGATGTCCTCGGGCAGGACCTGCAGAGCCGTGCTGTCGACGACCAGATGAAACAGCGACTGCTCGAGCGCGGCAAGCCGCGACTCGGCCTCGGACCAGGTCGACAGCGTCGCCGTGCCGCCCAGCGCCAGCCTCAGCAGCAGCCGCTCCGGTTGGGCGACGGCGGCTTCGAGGCTTTGCCCGAAGATCGCCAGGCTCTCGGGGCCGGTGATGGCGAGCGCGCGTTTCCACCATGTGTACTGCGCCGTCGGCCGGCGCTCCACCATTGCGGGGCTTCCCTGACCTTCGATTCTCACGACGAGAACGAAGCCCGGCTCGTTGTCCGGGAAGCGGTCGGGCTCGGGCGTGCCGGAATACCAGACGCGGTCGGATATCCGGGTCGCGCCGTGCCAGTCGCCCAAGGCCAGGTAGTCGAGCCCGGCCGTCTCGGCACGGCCGGGCGCGATCGGCACGGCCGCCTCGCCCATTTCGCCGCCGAAGCCCTGGATGGAGCCGTGCGCAAGGCCGATGCGGTGCCGGGCCAGCGGAGTCGCGGCCGCATCCATCCAGGCGGTCGGATCTCCCGCCGCCGTCCGCGCCGTGAGGGGAGCGGGCAGCAGGGCGATATCGGCAGCGATCATCTGTGGATGAGGCTCCAGATGGAGCCGCACGTTCGCTGGAACCCCGAACCGCGTGAGCCGCTCCCAAACGCCACCGGCCTGCACCGGGTCGTGGTTGCCGGGGAGCAGGTGCCACGTCACATCCTGCTCGCGGCGCAGCCGCTCGAGCGACTGCAGCAGGTCGCGGTCGGCAACATCACGCGAGTCGTAGATGTCGCCCGCGACGAGTGCGTGGCGGGCGCCCTGGGAGCGCCCGACAGCGGCGATGCGGCCGATGGCGTCCAGCCGCGCCTCCCGCAGCAGGGGCACCTTTTCGGCCGGCAACCCGGCGAAAGTCTTGCCGAGCTGCCAGTCGGCCGTATGGATGAACGTGAAGGTCATCAGGCCATCTTGTTCTACTTACGTTCTCGTGGCAAGGGTCGACTTGCTCCTCTGTCGCCGACCTGGGGATAACCAGGCCACGGTTGCGCCGGGCGAGGGCATGCCTCATGAATCGGCTGCGCGCAAGGCATCGGCCGGAACCGAGCGAGAGCATGACAGCCGACATCGAGACCATCATCATCGGAGCGGGTGTCGTGGGTCTCGCCGTTGCGCGCGCCCTGGCCGAAGCCGGGCAGGAGGTGACGGTCCTCGAGCAGCACGGGGTCATCGGCTCGGAGACCAGCTCGCGCAACAGCGAGGTCATCCACGCCGGCATCTACTATCCGCCGGGCAGCCTCAGGGCGCGGCTGTGCGTGGAGGGCAGGCAGCGGCTCTACCGCTTCTGCAGGGAGAACGGGGTCGCGCACCGCCGTTGCGAGAAGCTGATTGTCGCCACCGCCGAGGAGCAACTGCCGAAGCTGCGCGCCATTCGCGAGACGGCGGCCAGGAACGGCGTGGACGACCTCGTCGAGCTGTCGGCTGACAAGGCGGCGCAGCTCGAGCCCGAGGTGCGCTGCGCGGCGGCGCTGCTGTCGCCGTCGACCGGGATCGTGGACTGCCATGGGCTGATGCTGGCACTGCAAGGGCATGCCGAGGCCAGCGGCGCCGGGATCGTGCTGAACAGCCCCGTCGCTGCGCTGGACGCGGTGAGGCCGGGTCTCTTTTCGATCGACGTCGGGTCTCCCGGCGAGGCAGGGACGGCCATCACCTGCCGCAGGCTCGTGCTGTCGGCTGGTCTGCACGCCTCGCGTCTCGCCGCCACGCTCTCCTATCCGTCGGGCTACCGGCCGCCTGCCACCTATTACGCCAAAGGCCAGTACTACGCGCTGGCCGCCCGCGCGCCGTTCACGCGCCACGTCTATCCGATGCCGCAGGGCGCCTGGCTCGGCCTGCATGCCACCGTCGACCTGTCGGGCCGCTGCAAGTTCGGCCCCGACATCGCCTGGATCCCGGAGATCGACTACTGCTTCGAGCCCGGCAGGCTGGCGCAGTTCCTGGACTTCATCCGCGCCTATTACCCCGGGCTCGATGCCGCGCGGCTGCATCCCGACTACACCGGCATCCGGCCCAAGCTCTACCGCGAAGGCGAGCCGGTGCCTGACTTCGCCATCCATGCCGAGCCCGAGCACGGGCACGCGGGCCTCGTCATGCTGTTCGGCATCGAGAGCCCCGGCCTGACCGCGGCGCTCGCCATCGGCGACCACGTCGCGCGGCTGCTTTGAGCGCCCTCACACCGGCCGCAGCAGCACGTGGCGCTTCCTGCCGAGCGAGAGCTTGATCACGCCCTCGGCCGTCACGTCGCCGCGCGTCAGGCGAGCCTTCTCGTCCGTCACGGCGGCATCGTTCACGCGCAGCCCTCCGCCCTGGATCTGGCGGCGCGCCTCGCTGTTGGTCCTGACCAGCCCGGCGCGCACGAACGCCGACAGCACGCCGAGCCCGGCGGCGATCTCCCCGTCGGGAATTTCGACCGTCGGCAGCCCGGCCGCCAGCGCGCCCTGCTCGAACGTGGCGCGCGCGGTCTCGGCCGCGGCCTCGGCCTTCTGCCTGCCGTGCAGCAGTGCGGTGGCCTCCGTGGCCAGCGTCTTCTTGGCCTCGTTGATGTCCGCGCCCGCGAGCGCGGCCAGCCTGTCGATCTCGGTCAGCGGCAGCGTCGTGAACAGCTTCAGGAACCGGCCGACGTCGCCATCCTCGGTGTTGCGCCAGAACTGCCAGTAGTCGTAGGCGGCGAGCTGGTCCTCGTTGAGCCAGACGGCGCCGGCTGCGGTCTTGCCCATCTTGGCGCCGGAGGAGGTGGTCAGCAGCGGCGTCGTGAGGGCATAGAGCTGATGCGCGCCCATCCGCCGCCCGAGATCGACGCCGAGCACGATGTTGCCCCACTGATCGGAGCCGCCCATCTGCAGGTTGCAGCCATGACGGCGGGCCAGCTCGACGTAGTCGTAGGCCTGCAGCAGCATGTAGTTGAACTCGATGAACGACAGCTCCTGCTCGCGCTCCAGCCTGAGGCGCACCGAGTCCATGGACAGCATGCGGTTGACCGAGAAGTGGCGGCCGACATCGCGCAGGAAATCGATGTAGTTGAGCGGCGCCAGCCATTCCGTGTTGTCGACCATGATCGCGCCGGCAGGCCCGCTGTCGATAGCGAGGAACTTGTCGAAGACGGTCCTGATGCTCTGCTTGTTGGCCTCGATCTGCTCGATGGGAAGAATGCGGCGCGCCTCGTCGCGGCCCGACGGATCGCCGACCCGCGTCGTGCCGCCGCCCATGAGCACGATCACCTTCTGCCCCGTCCGCTGCGCCCAGTAGAGCAGCATGATCTGGATGAGCGAGCCGACGTGGAGCGAGGGCGCCGTGCAGTCGAAGCCGATATAGGCGACGACATCGCGCCTGGCGGCCAGCGCGTCGAGGCCGTCGAGGTCCGAGCACTGGTGGATGTAGCCGCGCTCGGTCAGGATCCTCAGGAAGTCGGACTTGGGTGCGGGCATGTGACTGGCGCGCCGGCCTACCGGCGCCTCGGCTTTGGCTCTACGATGAGAATTGACGCGGGAACATGCACGGGAAGGCGCCGATGGGCAAGCTGGTACGCGCGCTGGGTCTGATGAGCGGCACGTCGATGGACGGGATCGACGTGGCGGTGATCGAGACCGAGGGCGAAAGCCTGGTCGTGCGCGGGCCGCGGGCGACGCGCAGCTATCCGCCGGACTTCAGGGAAAGACTGCTTGCAGCGGTCGAGGATGCCCGGGGCCTGCAGGCCCGCGCGGCGCGGCCGGGCTGCCTCGCCGCCGTCGAGCGGGAGCTGACCGAGCGCCATGCCGAGGCTGTCGCGGCGTTTCTCGCCGAGCACGCCGTTGCGGCTGCCGACGTGGACGTCATCGGGTTCCACGGTCACACCGTGCTGCACCGGCCGCAGGCGGGCGCCGGGACGGCGAGCGGCGCCGCGGATTCGATGACGGTGCAGATCGGCGACGGCAGCCTGCTCGCGAGCCTGACCGGGATCGACGTGGTCTATGACCTCCGCGCGGCCGACGTCGCGGCCGGAGGGCAGGGGGCGCCGCTGGCGCCAGTCTACCACCGCGCCCTGGCGGCGCGGCTGCCGCAGCGGCCGGTGGCGTTCCTCAACGTCGGCGGCGTCGCCAACGTGACCTGGGTCGGCGAGGACGGCCGCCTGATCGCCTTCGACACGGGGCCGGGCAATGCGCTCCTCGACGACTGGGCGCAGCGGCACACCGGCAAGCCATGCGACGTCGATGGGGCGCTGGCGCGATCCGGCGTCGCCGACGAGGAGGTCCTGCGGCAGTACCTGCTGCATCCGCACTTCGAACGGCCGGTGCCGAAATCGCTCGACAGGAACGACTTCTCGCTGGCGCCGGTCGCGGCCCTGGCGCCGGCTGACGGCGCGGCGACCCTGGCGCTGCTGACGGCAGCCGCCGTCGCCCGCAGCCTGGGATGGTTTCCGACGCCCCCGGCGTTGTGGCTGGTCGCGGGCGGCGGCCGCCGCAACAAGCACCTGATGGAGCTGCTGGCCTGGCATCTCGAGGCGCCGGTCGCCCCCGTCGAGGCCGTCGACCTCGACGGCGACAGCATGGAGGCGGAGGCGTGGGCGTATCTGGCCGTGCGCTCGCTGGCGGGGCTCCCCATCACCTACCCGGGGACGACCGGTGTGCCGGGGCCCCTGACGGGCGGCATTCTGGCCCGCGCGCCTGCCGGTTGAGCGCGAGCGTGCTCAGGCACGAAGGATCGGCATGAAGGGGGTCAGACCCAGCCGGGCCTGACCCCGGCCACCGAGCCCGGCCAGTGCGGGACGGCCGGCACGGTCAGGAGTCCGGCTATTTCTCCTCGCTCTTGGCGCGCAGGATCTGGGCGAGGCGGCGGTCGACATAGCTGCCGACGACCTCCTTGAGAGCGGCGATCTTGTCCTCGCCCTCGAAGAAGTGGTTGGCGCCGGGGATGATCTCGTGCTCGATCTTGATCCCCCGCTGGGTCTTGGTCTTGACCGCGAGCTCGGCGACCGAGGCCGAGGGCACGACCCGGTCCCTCTCGCCGTTGACGAGCAGCCCGGAGGACGGGCACGGCGCCAGGAACGTGAAGTCGTAAAGGTTCGCCGGCGGCGCCACGCAGATGAAGGCATCGATCTCCGGGCGCCGCATCAGGAGCTGCATGGCGATCCAGGTGCCGAACGAGACGCCGGCTATCCAGCAGCTCTTCGCCTCCGGCTTGGCGATCTGCAGCCAGTCGAGCGCGGAAGCCGCGTCGGCGAGCTCGCCCGGGCCATTGTCGAAGAAGCCCTGGCTGCGTCCCACCCCGCGGAAATTGAACCGCAGCACGGAGAAGCCGCGCTCGGCGAAGGCGTAATAGAGATGATACACCACCTGATTGTTCATGGTCCCGCCGAACTGGGGGTGCGGGTGCAGGATGAGCGCGATCGGGCTGTCGCGAGGGGTCTCGTGGTGATAACGCGCTTCGAGCCGGCCGGCGGGGCCGTTGATGATCAACTCAGGCATCTGTCCTCGAGGATTGGGGCTGTTGTCCTTTGACGGGGCGGCCGGAGGCGGGCAGGCCTCAGGTACGGCCTCGAATGGGGAGTGCGGCGGGCTTCAGGGAAAACTTGACTTCGGGGCTCGGAATTCCCATAGTCTGGCCGATTAGAACGGTTCGAAAGATGATCAGCGAGGGGACGGCCCGCAGTCCGCAACCTTCGGCAGCGCCCTTCTAGCACGGTTGCCGTAGGAATTTGCAACACCTGCCTGCGGTTCAACGGTCAGACCGGCCCTTCTCGTCTGGACGGCGGAGTGCGTCAGTGGAACTCAACACGCGAGGCCGGTACGCGGTGATGGCGATGGCCGATCTCGCCCAGTATGAAGGCGAGGCCGCCGTGCCCCTGTCGGCCATCGCCGAGCGCCAGCACCTCTCGATCGCCTATCTGGAGCAGATCTTCCTCAGGCTGCGGCGCGCGGGGCTCGTCGAGAGCGCACGCGGCCGCACCGGCGGCTACCGGCTCGGACGGCCGGCCTCCGACATCATGGTCGTAGAGATCCTGACCGCTGTCGAGGAGGAGACGCGCATGACCCGGTGCATGGGCGAGGATGCCGTCGGCTGCCTCGGCGAAGGCAAGTGCCTCACTCACAATCTCTGGCATGCGCTCGGCGACCACATCCGGGGCTTCCTCTCCATCGTCAGTCTGCGCGAGGTGCTCGACGGGGTCCCCGCGTCGAAGCTCGCCCACCGCCCGGCGCACAGGATGGACCTCGCGGCGGAATGAGCAGCATCCGCACATATCTCGACCACAACGCGACGGCGCCGCTGAGGCCCGAGGCGCGGGCAGCCATGCTCGCCGCGCTCGACGCGGCCGGCAATCCCTCCTCGGTGCATGCCGAGGGACGGCGTGCGCGCCAGATCGTGGAGGATGCGCGCGAGCGCGTTGCCGAGCTGGTCGGGGCGCGGCCGGCTCAGGTCGTCTTCACGAGCGGCGCCACCGAGGCCAACGCCTGGGTTCTGCGCGCCGGCTGGGACGTGGTCATGGCCGGGGGCATCGAGCACGAGTCGGTGCTGGCGCCGGCGCGGAGTAGCGGGGCAGAGCTGATCGAGCTGCCGACCGGCGACATCGGCAGCATCGCGCCTGCGGCAGTGGGTGCGGCCCTGGAGCGAGGAGCCGTCGGGTCACGGCGCGCTCTCCTCGCATTGCAGCTCGCCAACAACGAGACCGGCGTCGTGCAGCCGGTGGCCGAAGCGGCGGCACTCGCCCGCGCGCGCGGCGTCCCAGTCCATACGGACGCGGTGCAGGCCGCCGGACGGCTGACGATCGACTTTCCCGGACTGGGCGCCGACACCCTGAGCCTGTCGGCGCACAAGCTCGGCGGGCCCAAGGGCTGCGGCGCCCTCGTGTTGCGCGACGGGCTCGAGCTCGCGCCGCTCATCGCGGGCGGTGGTCAGGAGCGGCGGCGCCGGGCCGGCACCGAGAACGTGGCGGGCATTGCCGGCTTCGGGGCTGCCGCGGCGGCGGCCAGGCAGGACCTGGCGCGCATGAGCGGCGTTGCGGCTCTGCGCGACCGGCTGGAGCGGGAGGCGCTGGCAGCGGCCCCGGGTGCGTTGGTGATCGGCGCCGGTGCGCAGCGGCTATGCAACACGACCTGCCTCGCCTTGCCGGGCGTGGCGGCCGAGACAATGGTCATCATGCTCGACCTGGCGGGGATCGCCGTCAGCGCCGGCGCCGCCTGCTCGTCGGGCAAGGTCGGTGCGAGCGCCGTGCTGGCCGCGATGGGTCTGCCGGCGGAGATCGCGCGATCGGCGATCCGCGTCAGCCTCGGCTGGTGCACGAGCGCCAAGGATATCGACGCCTTCCTTGCGGCGTGGGCCGCCATCGCCGGCGGCAGGGGCCGTCAGCGCGCGGTCGCTTGAGGTCGGTGCAAGGGGCGAAGAAGAGGTTCTTACGGAGAAGGTCATGGCAGCGGTTCAGCAGACGATCGAGCAGGTCCGGAAGATCGACGTCGACCAGTACAAGTACGGGTTCGAGACGAAGATCGAGAGCGTGAAGGCGCCGAAGGGCCTCAACGAGGACATCGTCCGCTTCATCTCCGCGAAGAAGGGCGAGCCGGAATGGATGCTCGAGTGGCGGCTCCAGGCCTACCGGCGCTGGCGGACGATGACGGAGCCGGCCTGGGCCAAGGTCAGCTACCCGAAGATCGACTTCGAGGACCTCTACTATTATTCGGCCCCGAAGAGCACAGAAGGGCCGAAGAGCCTCGACGAGGTCGACCCGGAGCTGCTCAGGACCTATGAGCGGCTCGGCATCCCGCTCAAGGAGCGTGAGATCCTGGCCGGCGTGCAAGGCGCGAAGGTGGCCGTGGACGCGGTGTTCGACAGCGTCTCCGTCGTGACCACGTTCAAGAAGGAGCTGGCCAAGGCGGGCGTCATCTTCTGCTCTATGTCCGAAGCCCTGCGCGAGCACTCCGATCTGGTGCGCAAGTACCTGGGCTCCGTGGTGCCGCAGTCCGACAACTTCTACGCGTCGCTCAACTCGGCGGTGTTCTCCGACGGCTCGTTCGTCTACGTGCCCGAGGGCGTGCGCTGCCCGATGGAGCTGTCGACCTACTTCCGCATCAACGAGAAGGAGACCGGCCAGTTCGAGCGCACGCTGATCATCGCGGAGAAGGGCGCCTACGTCTCGTATCTCGAGGGCTGCACGGCGCCGACGCGCGACGAGAACCAGCTCCACGCGGCGGTGGTCGAGCTGATCGCGCTCGACGACGCCGAGATCAAGTACTCGACGGTGCAGAACTGGTACCCGGGCGACAAGGACGGCAAGGGCGGGATCTATAACTTCGTCACCAAGCGGGGCGACTGCCGCGGCCGCAACGCGAAGATCTCCTGGACGCAGGTCGAGACGGGGTCCGCCATCACCTGGAAATACCCGAGCTGCATCCTGCGCGGCGACAACTCGCGCGGCGAGTTCTACTCGATCGCCATCTCGAACGGCTACCAGCAGGTCGACAGCGGCACCAAGATGATCCACCTCGGCCGCAACTCGTCGAGCCGGATCATCTCCAAAGGCATCGCCGCCGGGCACTCGCAGAACACCTATCGCGGCCTCGTATCGGCGCACCGCAAGGCCACCGGCGCGCGCAATTTCACCAACTGCGACAGCCTGTTGATCGGCGACAAGTGCGGCGCGCACACCGTGCCCTATATCGAGGCCAAGAACTCGACCGCTCACTTCGAGCACGAGGCGACCACGTCCAGGATCTCCGACAACCAGCTCTTCTACTGCATGCAGCGGGGCCTGTCGGAGGAGGAGGCGGTGGCGCTCATCGTCAACGGCTTCGTGCGCGACGTGATCCAGCAACTTCCGATGGAGTTCATGGCCGAGACGCAGAAGCTGATCGGCATCAGCCTGGAAGGCTCCGTGGGGTGAGGATTGCATGGACGAGCGGGCGAGTTTGAGCGCAAGATTTGCCGCCGGCCCGCAGCAGGGCCGGCGCAAGGGGCGAGGGGTGCGTTCTACTAGAGGGTGAAGTCGGGCTGAGCGGACGAAAGCCGCAAGCGCCGGAGTCGATCGGAGGAAACAGGAATGTCTAACGAACTTGCCCAACTCGAGCAGGCCTGGCTGGAGGCGGAAACGGCGGCCGACGAGCTGAAGCAGGAGGCAACGAAGGCAAGCGACGAGCTCGCGAGGAAGCGACAGGCGCGCAGCGAGGACGGACAGGACTGCACCGTGCTCGCCGCCACCATCGAGCAGCTCAAGGCGCGCCAGGAGGAAGCGGAGCGGAAGGCGAGCGCCGCTTTCGATCGCTACTGGGTCGCGCAGGGCAATGGCAGGAATGCCGGCTCCGCATACGCGTGAGTCCGGTTGACATCAACGAGGAAGGGGCGGCGGCGCGCCGCCCGAGGAGAGACGTGGAGATGCTCGAGATCCGGAACCTGCACGTGAAGATCGCAGATGAGGACACTTCGATTCTGAAGGGCGTGGACCTCGTCGTGCCGAAAGGCGAGGTGCATGCGATCATGGGCCCCAACGGCTCGGGCAAGTCCACGCTCGCCTATGTCCTCGCAGGCCGCGAGGACTACGAGGTAACCGAGGGCGACATCCTCTGGAACGGCGACAGCGTGCTCGAGATGCCGCCCGACGAGCGCGCCGCCAGGGGCGTGTTCCTGGCGTTCCAGTACCCGATGGAGATCCCGGGCGTCGCCGGGATCACCTTCCTGCGCACGGCGCTCAATTCGCTGCGCAAGAAGCGCGGCCAGCCGGAGCTGACGACGCCGGAGTTCATGAAGCTGCTGCGCGAGCGCGCCGGCAAGCTCGAGATCGACGTCGAGATGCTGAAGCGGCCGGTCAACGTCGGGTTCTCGGGCGGCGAGAAGAAACGCTCCGAGATCCTGCAGATGGCGCTGCTCGAGCCTACCATGTGCGTGCTCGACGAGACCGACTCCGGCCTCGATATCGACGCGCTTAGAATTGTGGCCGACGGCGTGAACGCGCTGCGCGCCCCCGACCGGGCCATGCTCGTCATCACGCACTACCAGCGGCTCCTCAACTACATCGTGCCCGACAAGGTGCACGTTCTCGCGAACGGACGCATCCAGCGCACCGGCGGCAAGGAGCTGGCGCTCGAGCTCGAGCGGTCGGGCTATGCCGAGTTCGCGTCCAAGGCTGCCTAGTTCCCAGCGGGTGATGAAGAGATGAACGTGGGCTTGATGAAGACGAAGGCCGAAGCGGCCATCACGGAAAGCTTCGAGGCGGTCAGTCGCCAGTTGCCCGGCGGCGCGGCGGTGCGCGAAGAGCGCCGGAATGCGATCGGCACGTTCGCGGCCCTCGGGCTGCCGCACCGGCGCATCGAGGAGTGGAAGTACACGGACCTGCGCGCGCTCCTCAAGGAGGCGTTCGCGCCTGCGGTGCGCGGGGCTGCCGCTCCGAGCGAGGCGGAGCTGCAGGCGGCGCTCGGGCCGCTGGCGGGGCTCGACGCCTATAGGGTCGTCGTCGTCGATGGCGCCTTCGACGAGAGGCTCTCCAGCGCCCGGATGCCGGAAGGCCTGGCCGTGAAGCCGCTCGGCGAAGCGCTCGCCCAGTCGCCCGACAGGATCGGCGAGGGCCTGGTGCGGTCGAGCCGCCCGGGCGATGCGCTCGAAGCGCTCAACTCGGCTTTCGCAACGGACGGCGCCGTCGTCCGCATCGCCGACGGCGCGGCGCCGGACAAGCCGGTCCTGCTCGTCTTCGCCCGCGCCGGCGGGGAACGCAAGGCGGTCACGACCCGCAACGTCATCAGCATCGGCAAGGGCGCGGTGGTGACGCTGGTGGAAGCTTTCGTGGCGCTCCCAGGCGCAGCGAAGGAGGGCCATTCGAACGCCGCGACCGAGATCGTCATCGGCGAGGACGCGGCGGTGACGCACGTCAAGGCGAACGTCGACACGGGCAAAACCGTGCACCTCGGCAGCGCCAACGCACGGATCGGGGCCGGCGCCGCATACCGCGCGTTCCAGCTCACCGCGGGACCGGGCCTCGCCCGCAACCAGATCTTCGCCACGTTCGCCGGCGAGGGCGGCAGGCTCGACTGCTCGGGCGTGTTCCTGGCGGCAGGCGACGAGCACATCGACACGACACTCGTAGTCGATCACGCGGTTCCGGGCTGCGAGAGCCGCGAGCTCTACAAGGGCGTGCTCGACGGCCGGGCCCGCGGCATCTTCCAGGGCAAGGTGATCGTGCGCCCGGACGCGCAGAAGAGCGACGGCAAGCAGATGGCGCAGGCCTTGATGCTGTCGCCGGATGCCGAGTTCGACAGCAAGCCCGAGCTCGAGATCTATGCCGACGACGTCGTCTGCGGGCACGGCTCGACCTCGGCGGAGATCGACCCCGAGCTCGTCTTCTACTGCATGTCGCGCGGCATCCCCGAGCCGCAGGCGCGGGCGCTGCTGATCGAATCCTTCGTCGGCGAGGCGATCGAAAAAGTCGAGGACGAGGCCATCCGGGCGGCGCTTATGGCGATGGCGCGCGAGTGGCTGAGCAAGAGGACGGCGCCAGAGCCGGGTCGGGCGTGACACAGAAAGCGGCAGCTCTCGAGCCGGCGGCCGGCAGGAGGTTCGACGTCGAGCGTTATCGCGCCGACTTCCCGATCCTCTTCCGCGAGGTCTACGGCAAGCCCCTCGTCTATCTCGACAGCGCCGCGTCGGCGCAGAAGCCGCGGTCCGTCATCGAGGCGATGGACCACGCGCTGCGGTTCGAGTACGCGAACGTCCATCGCGGCATCCATCTGCTCTCCAACACGGCGACCCAGAAGTACGAGGACGCGCGCGAGACGGTGCGCCGCTTCCTCAACGCCGCAGCGCCCGAGGAGATCGTCTTCGCCAAGAACGCGACGGAGGCGATCAATCTCGTCTCCTACGCCTACGGCCTGGAGAACATCGGCGAAGGCGACGAGATCGTGCTCTCGATCATGGAGCACCACTCCAACATCGTCCCCTGGCACTTCCTGCGCGAGCGCAAGGGCGCGGTGCTGAAGTGGGTGCCGGTTTCGGAGAGCGGCGAGTTCCTGCTCGATGAGTTCGAGCGCCTCTTGAGCCCGCGCACCAAGATGGTGGCCGTCGCGCACGTGTCGAACGTGCTCGGCACGGTGGTGCCGGTGAAGGAGGTCTGCCGCATCGCGCGCGAGCGCGGCATCCCCGTGCTGATCGACGGCTCGCAGGGGGCGGTGCACCTGCCCGTCGACGTCCAGGACATCGGCTGCGATTTCTACGTGTTCACCGGCCACAAGGTCTACGGGCCTTCGGGCATCGGCGTGCTCTGGGGGCGCAAGGCGATGCTCGATGCGCTGCCGCCGTTCCTCGGCGGCGGCTCCATGATCGAGAGCGTCGCCGTCGACCGGATCACCTATGGCCAGACGCCGAACAGGTTCGAGGCCGGCACGCCGCCGATCGTCGAGGCGGTGGGCCTCGGCGCGGCGCTCGACTACATGATGCAGATCGGGCGGGAGGAGATCGCGGCCTACGAGCACGAGCTGGTGAGGTACGCGCACCAGCGCCTCGGCGAGCTCAACTGGCTCAGGATCTTCGGCACGACGCGGGACAAGGGCGCCATCGTTTCGTTCAGCGTCGAGGGCCTTCATCCCCACGACGTCTCGACCATCGTCGATCGCTCGGGGATCGCGATCCGCGCCGGCCACCACTGCGCGCAGCCGCTGATGGACCGCTACGGCGTGCCGGCGATGTGCCGGGCCTCTTTCGCACTTTACAACACGAAGGCCGACGTCGATGCGCTGGCGACGGCGCTGGTCCGCGCTCACGAGTTCTTCGCCTGAGCGCTAAGGGAGATTATGCGCGATGGATGAGAAGCAGAACGACCGCGACATGATGGAAAGCGAGCCGGAAGGCTCTCCGCCGACCCTCGATGAGGGCGGCACGCCCGTCCAGGGGTCGCGCCTGTCGGCCGAGGAGCTGGAGCAGTTGACGGCGGACATCGTCGGTGCCCTGAAGACCGTCTACGATCCCGAGATCCCCTCCGACATCTACGAGCTGGGCCTCATCTACCGGATCGATGTCGACGACGACCGGTACGTCTCGATCGACATGACGCTCACCGCGCCGGGGTGCCCGGTCGCAGGCGAGATGCCGGTGTGGGTCGAGAATGCCGTCACGGCGGTGCCGGGCGTCAGCGGCGCCACCGTGACGCTCACGTTCGATCCGCCATGGGACAAGGACCGCATGAGCGACGAGGCGAAGCTGGCGCTCAACATGTTCTGAAGCCGCGAGCACGCGGCCCGCTCGCAATGGCGGCGAAGCGGTCTATATTGAAGACATCCGCGCCCTTGAACCGTTGGATGAACGAATGATGGCGACAGCGAGACATAAGCCCAAGGTCATGACTCTGACGGACGCTGCGGCCGAGCGCGTGCGTCAGATCATGGCCTCCCGCCCGGACGTGGTCGGGCTGCGCGTCGGCGTGAAGAACGGCGGCTGCGCCGGCATGGAATACACGATGAGCTGGGCCGTCGATCAGGACAGGCTCGACGAGATCGTCGAGGACAAGGGGGTCAAGGTTCTGATCGACCCCAAGGCCATCCTGTTCCTGCTCGGGACCGAGATGGACTACAAGGTCGACAAGCTGTCCTCGCAGTTCGTCTTCAACAATCCCAACCAGCAGAGCGCCTGCGGCTGCGGCGAGTCGGTGACCATAGCGCCGGCTTCCATGGACCGTCTCGAGGCGATCAAGGGTTGAGGACCATCCGCGCATGACCGGCGATGCCACGGGCGAGCGAGGCGGCGCGCGGGACGAGCGGTGGGTGGACGAGGTCCTGTCGTTCTGGTTCGAGGAGCTCGCGCCCGAGGCCTGGTTCCGCAACAGCGAGGTCACCGACGCTCTGATCCGTGATCGTTTCCTCGACGTCTACGAGACGGTCGCAGAGTTGTCCGCTGAGGCGGCCTGGACGGGCCCGCGGCGGGCGCTCGCCACCGTCATCGTTCTCGACCAGTACCCGCGCAACATGTTCCGGGGTACACCCGCGGCGTTCGCCGCCGACGGCAGGGCGCGCGACGTCGCACTGGGCGCCGTCGAGCGCGGCTTCGACCGCAGCTTCGATATCCACGGGCGGGCATTCATGTATCTGCCGCTCGAGCACAGCGAGAATCCGGCCGACCAGGAGCGATCGGTCGCGCTGTTCACGCCGCTGGGCAACGAGGAATACACGCGCTATGCCGTCGCGCATCGCGACATCATCGCCCGCTTCGGCCGCTTCCCGCACCGCAACGTCATATTGGGCCGCCCGTCCACCCCGGAGGAGAAGGAGTTCCTGCAGCAGCCGGGCAGCTCGTTCTGAGCTTGCTACCTCGATGACGGTGCCCGCAACCTTGATAAATTGGGCGGCGTGAATGCGGGCTCTGCTCGCCAGCGCCCTCATCGCGCTCGCCTTGCTGGCGTCGGGCGGGCGGAGCGCGGCCGCGCCGGTGGAGATCTCCATTGCCTGCGGGGCGCTCGGAGTCGAGCTGGAGCTGTGCAGCGAAGCGGTTGCGGAATGGGAGGGCCGGACCGGCCACGAGGTGACCATCGTCACCACACCCAACTCGTCGACCGACCGGCTCGCGCTCTATCTCCAGATGCTTGCCTCGCGCGCCGACGACATCGACGTGCTGCAGATCGACGTGGTCTGGGCCGGCATCCTCGCCAGTCACCTGGCCGACCTGCTGCCGTACGTCGGGGACACGCCCGCAGACCACTTCCCGACCCTGATCGAAAACGACACCGTTGTTGGGCGGCTCGTCGCCATGCCCTGGTGGGCCGATGTGGGGGTGCTCTACTTCCGCAGAGACCTGCTCGAGCGGCACGGCTTTGCCCCGCCGCGCACGTGGCAGGAGCTGACAGCCGCCGCTCGCGCCATCCAGGAGGCCGAGCGCGCGACGGGCAACCGGCGGATGTGGGGACTCGTCTACCAGGGCAAGGCCTACGAGGGCCTGACCTGCAATGCGCTGGAATGGATCGACTCGTTCGGCGGCGGCACGATCGTCGATGCCGCGGGTGAGATCACGGTAAACAATGCGCGCGCCATCGAGGCCCTCTCGCTCGCCGGGAGCTGGGTCGGCGATATCGCGCCGCCCGGCGTGCTGAACTACGACGAGGAGGCCGCCCGAGGCGTCTTCCAGACCGGCAATTCCGTGTTCATGCGCAACTGGCCGTACGCCTGGAAGCTGGCCCAGGGCGAGGACAGCCCGGTGCGCGGCAGGGTCGGAGTCATGCCGCTGCCCAGCGGAGGTCCGGGCGGCAAGACATCGGGGACGCTGGGCGGCTGGCATCTCGCCGTTTCCCGCTACTCGAGGCACCCGCAAGAGGCTGCCGATCTCATCGCCTTCCTGACCAGTCGGGCGCAGCAGAAGAAGCGAGCGATTAAGGCATCCTACAACCCGACGATCCCGGCGCTGTACGACGATCCCGACGTGCTCGCCGCCAATCCATTCTTCGGTGACCTGCTGGAGCCGTTGCGCAATGCCACCGCCCGGCCCTCGCGCATCGCCGGACCTCACTACAATCGCCTGTCGAGCGACGTGTGGCGGGCAGCCCACGACATTCTGGCCGGCCAGCCTGCAGAAGCGCGCGTCGAGCAGCTTGCAGAGGAGCTCGATCGGCTCAAATACAGGGCAGGCTGGTGATGCTGAAGGAGCGATCCATTTCCGCCGGACGAAAGCGCGCGGCCTGGTTGTTTCTGGCGCCGATGCTGGTGGTGCTGGTCGTGGTGGCCGCGTGGCCATTGGTGCGGACGATCTATTTCAGTCTGACCAACGCCACTCTGGTGGACATGGGCCGCTACAGCTTCGTCGGCCTGTCGAACTACCTCGCCTATGACAACGGCCGCTGGTACGGCGTGCTGACCGATCCGCAGTGGCTCGCATCGCTGCGCAATACGCTGATCTTCGCGGTGGCGTCCGTCTCGCTGGAGACGATCCTCGGCGTGCTGATCGCTGTGCTGCTCGATGCGAGCTTCCCGGGCCGCGGCATGATGCGGGCGGCCATGCTGGTCCCGTGGGCGATCCCGACGGTGGTGTCGGCGAAGATGTGGGGCTGGATGCTCAACGACCAGTTCGGAGTCGTGAATGACGCGCTGATGAAGCTTGGTCTCATCGCCGCGCCGGTGGCGTGGCTGGCCGATCCGACGCTCTCCCTGGTCTCGGTCATCCTGGTGGACGTCTGGAAGTCGACACCTTTCGTCGCGCTGCTGGCGCTCGCCGCGCTGCAGATGGTGCCGAAGGACTGCTACGAGGCCGCGCGAGTCGACGGCATCCATCCCCTCCGGGTCTTCTTCCAGGCCACGCTGCCGCTCATCGGCCCGGCGCTGGCGGTGGCCGTCATCTTCCGCCTGCTCGACGCCATGCGGATGTTCGACCTCGTGTACGTCATGACCGGCGCCACCGACTCGACGATGACGCTCTCGGTCTTCGCCCGGCGCGAGCTGGTCGACTTCCAGGACGTGGGCTACGGCTCGGCCGCCTCGACGCTGGTGTTCTTCATCATTGCTCTGCTGACGGCGCTTTACGTCATGGCCGTGCGGCTCGATCTCGACGGGAGGCGCCGATGAGACGTGTGCTCTCGGGCGCTGGGTTGGCGATTGCCTGCATCGCGCTGGCGGTCTTCCTGCTGTTCCCGCTCTATTACGCGGTGCTGACCTCGTTCAAATCTGGCTCCGAGCTGTTCCGCGTCGACTACTGGCCGACCGAGATCGACCTGTCGAGCTATGTGCGGATCTGGCAGGAGCAGCCGTTCGCGCGCAACATCCTCAACTCGGTGCTCGTCGCCACCTCCGTGGTGATCCTGTCGCTGGCGCTGGCCCTGACGGCTGCGTTTGCGCTCGGCCGGGTGCGGTTCCGGGGGCGCAAATTCCTGCTCTACACCATTCTCGGCGTCTCGATGTTCCCGCAGGTCGCCGTGCTGTCGGGCCTGTTCGAGGTGATCCGCGTGCTCGGGCTCTATAACAACCTCGGCGGACTGATCCTCTCCTACATGATCTTCACTCTCCCCTTCACGGTCTGGGTGCTGACGACGTTCATGCGCGACCTGCCGGTGGAAATCGAGGAGGCGGCGATCATGGATGGGCTCAGCCCGTTCGTCATCGTCACCCGCGTATTCATGCCCCTGATGGGTCCGGCGATGGTGGCGACAGGACTGCTCGCCTTCATCGCTGCCTGGAACGAGTTCCTGTTCGCCCTGACCTTCACGCTCTCGAACGAGCAGCGCACCGTGCCGGTGGCCATCGCGCTCATCACCGGGGCGAGCGAGTACGAGCTGCCGTGGGGGAACATCATGGCGGCCTCGGTCATCGTGACGGTGCCGCTGATCGCCCTGGTCCTGGCCTTCCAGCGGCGGCTGGTGGCCGGTCTGACGGCCGGCGCGGTGAAGGGATGAGCAATGGCAGGCGTGCGGCTGGACAACGTCACCAAGCGGTTCGGGGGGACGGAGGTCATCCGGAGCATCGACCTCGATATTGCCGATGGCGAGCTCCTCGTGTTCGTCGGCCCGTCAGGCTGCGGCAAGTCGACGATCCTGCGGCTCATCGCGGGTCTGGAGGAAGTCACCTCCGGCACCATCTGGATCGGCGGCAAGGACGTCACACATCTGCCACCCGCCAGGCGCGGCGTCTCCATGGTGTTCCAGTCCTACGCGCTCTATCCGCACATGGACGCCTACAAGAACATCGCCTTCGGCCTGCAGATGTCCGGGACCGGAGGCGAGACCGTGGACCAGCGCGTCCGCCGCGTGGCCGACATGCTGCAGATCGGCGGCCTGCTCCATCGCAAGCCCCGCGAGCTCTCCGGCGGCCAGCGCCAGCGCGTCGCCATCGCCAGGGCCATCGTGCGCGAGCCGCAGGTGTTCCTCTTCGACGAGCCGCTGTCGAACCTCGACGCCGCGTTGCGCGCCCAGACGCGCCTGGAGATCGCGCGTCTGCACGACGAGCTCAAGGCGACGATGATCTACGTCACGCACGACCAGCTCGAGGCCATGACGCTCGCCGACCGCATCGTGCTGCTCAATGCCGGCCGCATCGAGCAGGCCGGACAGCCGACGGAGCTCTACCGGCGGCCGGCGACGCGCTTCGCCGCCGAGTTCATCGGCTCGCCGAAAATGAACATCGTGCCGGTCCAGGTCGAGGCAGGCGAGGCGATCCTACCCTCGGGGGATCGCCTGCAGGTCGCCACGCAACGCGGCGGTCCTGCCGATCTCGGGGTTCGGCCCGAGAATATCGCCCTGACCAGGGCCGGAGAGCCGAACGCATTGAGTGCGCGGGTGCTCCACGTCGAGGAGCTGGGAGAGTCCCGCATCATCCACGCAGCCCTGAGGAATGGAACCGCACTCGCCGTTCGCCACCCAGCGGACTCGCCGACGCCTCGGAAGGGCGAGGAGATCGCCCTCCGGCCGGACCCCGATCGCCTGCATCTTTTCAATCGCGACGGTCTGCGCATGCTTTGAGCAGGCACGTGAACGGTTGCGCCGGATCCGGCGGAAGCCAACCGCACGACACGCGAACGAGAGCCAGCCGCCGCTTGCCCTATTCGTTCGCCGCCTTGGCGATGCGGACCGGCTTGCGCATGAATGCCGGAACCTTGTCGGCGAAACCGACGCCGGCAGTCTCGGGCCGGCGTTCCCGCGGCTCGGGCCGCCGCTCGCGTGGCTGGCGTGCCTCGCGCTCGGGGGCAGGCCGTGTCTCTGCGGGCCTCGGCTTGGCGCGCTCCTTCTCCCGGCGCGGGGGCGCTTCGCGCTGCTCGGCAGCGGGCTCGGCCGCGAGCTGCGGCGCCGCCTCGGCTGGCGCCGGCGCCTTCTCGCGCCGCGGTCGCTCGCGCCTCGGTCTGCGCTCCCCGGCAGCCCCTTGCCTAGTGCCTGCCCGGCGCTCCTCCGGCTTGGCCCCGCGGCGGCCGCGGCGCCTGCGGCCCGATTCGGCGTAGTCCTGCTCGGTCGGCGGCTCGCCGATCCAGGTCGGCTGCTCGCCCGTGACCCGCTCGATCTCCTTGACGAGCTTGAGATCGTCCGCCGTCACCAGCGTCCCCGAATAGCCCTCGCGTCCGGCGCGGCCGGTGCGGCCGATCCGGTGCACGTAATCGTCGCCCGCCCACGGTACGTCGAAATTGAAGACGTGGCTGACCTCGGGAATGTCGAGTCCGCGGGCGGCGACATCGCTGGCCGCCAGCACGGTAATGCGGCCGGCGCGGAACGCGTCGAGCGTCTCCGTGCGGCTCTTCTGGTCCATGTCGCCGTGCAGCGCGCCGGCGTTGAAGCCGTGCTTCAGCAGCGACTTGTGCAGGATCGCCACGTCGCGCTTGCGGTTGCAGAAGATGATCGCGTTGCGGACATCCTCGTCGCGCATCAGCTTGCGCAGCGCCTCGCGCTTGGCCCAGTCCTCGCCGTCGCGGCAGAACTGGAACCGCTGCGTGATCGACTTGACCGTGGTGGCCGGCTTTGCGACCTCTATCTGCGCCGGGTTCACCAGGAAGTTGTCGACCAGCCGCTGGATCTCGGGCGGCATGGTGGCCGAGAAGAACAGCGTCTGCCGCTTCGGCGGCAACAGCTTGCAGATCTTCTCGATGTCCGGGATGAAGCCCATGTCGAGCATGCGGTCGGCCTCGTCGATGACGAGGATCTCCACCCCCATCAGCATGATGCGGCCGCGCTGGTAGTGATCCAGGAGACGGCCCGGCGTGGCGATGAGAACGTCGACACCGCGGTCCAGCCTCTTGACCTGGTCATCCATCGAAACGCCGCCGATCAGCAGCGCCAGCGTCAGCTTGTGCTGGACGCCGTACTTCTCGAAGCTCTGCGCCACCTGGGCGGCGAGCTCGCGTGTGGGAGCCAGGATCAGCGAGCGCGGCATGCGTGCCCGCGCCCTGCCGGCTTCCAGCCGGGTGATCATCGGCAGGACGAACGATGCCGTCTTGCCGGTACCTGTCTGGGCGATCCCGAGCACGTCCTGACCGGTCAGCGCGACCGGGATCGCCTCGGCTTGGATCGGAGTGGGGACTGTGTAACCGGCCGCCTCGATGGCAGCCAGAACCTTCGAGCTGAGCCCCAGCTCAGCGAACGTCTTGGTCGGCAATAAACCCTCGTCCTCGTCTGCGTTCATATGGGCCGGCGACTCCCGTGGCGGGAGTTGCGGCCGGTCGAGCGCAGGGGGATTGGGATGCCAAAGCGGCAAAAGGAAACTTGTGCGAAAAAGGGATCAATGAATGCGGATCCCCTGCGCTCAGCACAGCCCCCTGCTGACATACATGAGCCGGAAACGCAAGCGAAACCGTGATGATCGGAGCGCGTGTCGGGGTCGCAGGGCCGATTTGTGGCATCGGCCGGCCACACTTCGCCTTTAGCTGTGCCGGCGGGAACAGCGCCAGCCCGGGGTGATGAAGCACATTGGGTGAATGGGCCCGGCTCTGACTCCGTCAGGCCGGAGCACGCCATCAGGATCATGAGAGGTGCGAAAATGCATGCTTGCAACCGCTTGCTCGGGACTGCCGCAGCCGCCGCCGTCCTGCTCTCCGCCGCCTCGGCCAGCGCGTCGCCCGATCCGAGAGGCGTCTGGATCGACCACACGGGCCGCGGCGCGGTCGAGATCACCGACTGTGGCGCCGCGCTCTGCGGGCGCGTGGTCTGGCTGAAGGATGCCGGCAACGAGAAGGCCTGCGGGATTCAGATCCTCGGCAATGTCAAAGCCGCCGGCACCGGCATCTGGGACAACGGGTGGATCTACGATCCCGAGCAGGACTCGAAGTTCAGCGTCGAGCTGAAGCCGATGGGACCCGAGAAGCTGCGGGTCCTGGGCTATCTCGGGACGAAGCTGTTCAGCGAGACAATGTACTGGAAGCGCGCGCCGGTCGACCTGCAGCGGTGCGGCGCCAAGCAAACGACGGCCGCGCTGACCCCGCCGGCGTCGCCCGTAGCCGCGCCGCCGCCCGTGAAGACGGGCCCGACGCCACCTCCGGCGCCAACGGCCACGACGGACGGCGAAGCCGCGGCAGCGCCTGCGGCCCCGTCGGACGCGGCCGCCGCCGAAGGCCAGAGCACCCCGGAGCCGGGCAAACCTGCCCAGACCAAGGCCAAGCCGCAGGAATGCAAGGTGCAGACCCCGTGGCTGAGCTTCAGCTTCCCCTGCCCCGAATGAACGCGGACATTCGCTCCCTCCCTCTCCCTGCTTGCGGGGAGAGGGGTCGATCGGCGCTGTTGCAGACGCTGACCCGCAGACGTCCGGCTGCCGTCACAACCTGCGCTTCTGCGGGACGTCTATGGGCAGGAACTCCACCCCGGACTGCTGGACGGGCTGAGGATAGAGCTTCATCAGGCGCATGACCTCCCCCGGCATGCCGACCTTGACCGGCAGGCCGAGCGCCCGGGCTTCCGTCGCAGTGAGGGCGTAATCGTGCGTCCAGTGCCCGCCGGCGAGCTTGGCGGCCAGCGCCTCCGCCGAATCCTGATCGAGCCGAGGCGTCAGCAGCTCGACCGCGCCACGCTTGACCTGCTCGAGAGCCTTCTCGCTGACATCCGCCAGCACCAGCGTCAGGTCGAAGCTCTCGGAGATGGGCTTGGAGTCGCGCGCCTTGACGATGCTCGCTGCGGGCAGCCCGGCGATCTGAGGATCGATCGGACCCAGCACGGAGAATTCGCCGAGCACGATCTCGTCGGCCGCCAGCGCGATCAGCGTCCCGCCCGACATGGCGTAGACCGGGACGTAGACGGTGACCTTGGCCGGATGGGCCTCGAGCGCGCGGGCGATCTGCATCGCCGCCAGCACGAGGCCGCCCGGGGTATGGACCACGAGATCGATCGGGATGTCGCGCGGCGTCTCCTTGATGGCGGCGATGATCGTCTGGGCGTCCTCCAGATCGATGTGGCGCGAGACGGAGAAGCCGAACAGGCTGCGCTTCTCCTGCCGGTGGATCATGGTGATGACGCGCGTCCCGTGGGACTTCTCGATGGCGCGGATCGCCTGGGCGCGCTTGAGCTGCAGCCAGCGGCCGACGAGCAGCGGCTGCAACACCATGAACGCGACCACCAGCCAGATGATGGACGAGAGATCGAACGTCATCGCGGGATTCCCTTTCGCGCCCCAACCCGTCTCATGGCCGCGCCGGTGGGCTGCCTCGCCCACCCGCACAGCCGCGGCCATTCTACACCGATTGCGGGCTGATTGCCCGCCTATCGCGCGCCCCGGCCAGGAGTTGCGCCGCTCCGCAGCCGCTGCCACAGGGCCTCCAGAGCGGGCGCTTGCCCGCACAGGATCTTGCGCATGGCTTGCGCCGGCCGGAACCACCCGGCGCGGTCGACTTCCGGGAATTCCCGCATGCGCCCGGAGCGGGGTGGCCATTCGATGGTGAAGGTGCCGCTAGTGATGCCGTCCGGGTCGAGATCGCCTGCGACGGCCCAGGCCAGCACCACCTTGCCGCCGGGCTGGCGGAAGCTGCCGAGCGGGACGGCCTCGCCCGCGGGGCGGAACCCCGTCTCCTCCTCGAACTCACGCCGCGCCGCGGCCAGCGGCTCCTCGCCCTCGCCGAGCTCGCCCTTCGGAATGGACCAGGACCCCTCGTCCTTTCTCGCCCAATACGGCCCGCCTGGGTGGACGAGGAGCACCTCGGGCGCGCCGTCCTTCATCCGGTAGAGGAGGATGCCTGCGCTGCGCTTTGGCATGACACTGCCGCCTCGGAGAGCCGCCGCGCGGGATCGCGCCCTCAGAACGTCACGCCCTTGCCGGCCAGCTCCTTCAACGCCTCGTCGCTCTTGCGAAGATCGAGCCCCATCGCCCGCAGGACCTGCGGCGACTTGGTGAACTGGATGTCGCCGTATTCCACGACCTGCACCCGATTACCCCAGGGATCGAGGAAATCGAGGAAACGTCCGGGCAGCACCCTGGCGCCGGCGGCCTCGGCAAGCCGGCGCACGGCCGAGCGGTCGTCGACCACGAGGCCGAAGTGGCGCTCCTTGTCGCCCGCCGGCGCCGCGGTTTCCATCAACGCGATGAACTGGTCGCCCATGTCGATGAAGGCGCTGCTCTGGCCGCGGCCGCGCAGCGTGAACGAGAAGATCTTGCCGTAGAAGGCGAGCGCCTCGTCGATGCTGCCCACCTCGAGCGCCACGTGGTTGATGCCGACCAGGTTGGGCTTTTTCGCTTCGGGTCCTGTGCTGGTGTCCATTGGCTTGGCTCCGCTGACTTGTCCATCTGCCGTGGATGTGGTGCTCCAACCGGCGGTTGAGGAGCCCATCGCGTGCTGCTCCGGTGTTGTTCTGATAACCAGCCAGGCGCCGCAGTTTTCCGCGCAAGCAACGCGATCGCCTCTTCGTTTACATCGAAGAGGACGTTGCTCGCGGCTCGAAGGACCCGGGGAGCGGGGCGGCGAGACCGTATCGAAACAAGCGGATGCGGCCTCGGCCGCCCCACTGCTGCTCGCGCCCCGGGGTTGTCCGGCCTGAAGCGGACGACTGATCCGGGACGTACACCCTCGCCGGCGCGGAGCCCCGCGGCTGCCATCCAACAGCGCACGGGTTGGTCCCCTGCTCCATCACACGGGAGACCGCTCCGCCCCTTCCCAGTCCAGCTGATGGGTACCGGTCTTGAGAGAAGGCGCAGCCCCCGCCCGCGGACGCCCAGCTCGCGCCGGCCCCCGGATGAGCGGGATACGGGGGAGTGTACGGGAGGGGGGAGGGGCGGGGATAAGTTTTTTGTGGGGGTGAAGGGTAGGGAGGCGACGAACGCACCTGCACGGCCGAAGATCAGATATCGAGTTCCGACTGGTCGTCTCGCGCCTCGCGCGCGGCCGACTTGAACCCGCGCTCCATGAGCGGGATCTGCGGCTTCTTACCGGCGAACAATTCCTCGATCGTGAAGAGCTGGATCTTGGGAACCTTGCCGGTCGGGCCATCGTAGAGACCGGCCGAGGCTGCTTCCCGGACCATCGGCTCCGTGTGCGGCTCGAGCGAAATATAGACACCGATCTTTGCCCGCTCCCGGTCTACGACTGCGATCAGCTCGCGGATGTCCTTGACGCCGATGCCCCCGCCTTTGACGGAGACGATGGCCTTCTCGACCGTCTTGGCGCCGGACCGAAAAAAGATGTGGCCGTCGATGCCGCCGTCGGCGCCCTTCTTCTTGCCGCCGAACGGCACCGCATCGACCAGCGACACCGCCCACCACTGGAACTGGTATTTGTCTCGGTTCGAGAGATCGCGGGCGCCTTCGAGATCCTTCGGAGCGCCGTGAACGGTGAAGCCTATACCGGGAAAGGCGTCCTTGATGCGCTTCTCGATCAGCGAGATCGCCAGATGGGTGATGTCGATGCCGATCCACTGCCGGCCGAGCTTTTCGGCGGCATGGATGGTCGTGCCGCAGCCGCAGAAGGGATCGAGCACAACGTCGCCGGGATTGGAGGATGCCGACAGGATGCGTTCGAGCAGGGCGACTGGCTTTTGGGTGGGGTAGCCGAGGCGTTCTTGGGCTTGTGCGCCAATTGGCGCAACATCAGTCCAAATATCCTGGATTGGCACGCCAGGCATCTCGTCCAAATAGCGCTTGTACGCCGGAACAGCTCCGGGTCTGGTTTGTACGACCCGTCCTTGCGAGATCAATTGCGCCATCTTTTCTTGCGAATAGCGCCAATAGCGCCTTACACCCATGACATCGTACATGGGATTTCCCTTCTCAGCGCCACCGGGTCCGGTCAAGTCTCCGAGCCGATATCGACGGCCCGTGCCTTCCTCTATGTGTCTGTAAAAACTATCTATGTATCCTTGGTCGTAGGGTGTGAACTGCCAATTCCAGGTCCACGAAGCACTTTTCGCATAGAAGAATATGGTGTCGTGGATTCGCCCGTGCTGAGATCTCCCTTGCTTTGCGTCGTTATGGGCGCTGCTGCGCTTCCAAATTATCTCTGTGAGATATTTATCAGCGCCAAACACCGCATCCATCAGCACCTTCAAATAATGGCTCGCGGTGGGGTCGCAGTGGAGGTAGATCGAGCCGGTCGGCTTCAACACGCGATGCAACTCCACCAGCCGCACGGCCATGTGCGTCAGGTAGGCCATCATGTCGTTGTCCTTGAGGAACGACCGCATGGCGCGCAGCATGTCGGCGACATCGGCGTTCGGCCCGAACATCACCTCGTCGAAGGCCATTTCGGCCGCGTTGTTCCAGTGCCAGGTGTCCTCGAACGCCTCGATCTGCGCCTGGCTCGCGTCGCCCGAAGGCCCGCGGAACAGCACGTTGTAAGTGGCGTTGGAATTGAACGGCGGGTCGAGGTAGATCAGGTCGACGCTCTCGTCGCGGATGTGCTCGCGCAGGACCGCGAGGTTGTCGCCGTAGTAGAGGTGATTGGCCATGCCCCCGGCCCCCTGAAGATAACCGCTAGATAACCGCCCGGGGGCCACAATCGCTGCTTGACGGATGGAACGCAAGGCGTGCATCGTCGGGCAAATCGGGGGTGGTGACTCGTGCGGGTCAAATCCTATACTGAGGCCGTGCGCCTGGCTCGATGCGCTGGCGAGGACGCCGCGAACCGGCGTGTGCGCAAGGCTGGCCGGAAGGCGTGGTCAGCGGCCGATCACGACCACGCCGCCAGCGTCACCGAAGCCATCCTGACCGATCTCGGCTTTGATATCGCAGGCTGGGTGACGATGGCCGGTGTACCGCGAAACGAGCCTATGGCGCCTAAAGCGACCAGCAGGTCGAAACGGCGTTCGAAGGCTGCTCCGGTTCAGCTTGGATTCGCATTTGCCTGATTTCTGATGCTCTGGCGCCCGATCATGTATTTAGAGCAATTTCCGACCGATCGGAACCGGCGGGTAGTGTTTCCGATTGTCTATCGCTCACCGGCACCAGCCTTCTCTTCCGTCATGCCCACGAAGGTGGGCATCCAGGTCGCCGCGCCACGAGGGTGCGAGAACGAGCATGGAATGCCGGTGCGGAATGCCGCGCCACCCGCTCCACTGCCGAGACGTGTCCTGGATTCCCGCCTCCGCGGGAATGACGGTGTGGGAGGAGAGCGAGCGTGATTGATCGGAAACGGCGCTAGTTGTCGTGTGCCAGACTGTCGGGGCTGAGCGATCAGCAGCAGTCATGCACCAGTTCACACCGCGCCACGATCCTGCGCGGCATGCCAGATGCGGATGATCTGGAGCTCGTCCTGTGTGAAGCGATACCAGATGACGAGACGTGTGCCTGGTATCCAGATCTCCCAGATATCCCGTTCTGCGATGAACTTGCCCGCGCGGGGGTGGTGTGCGAGGAACTTCTCGAAGAAATTATCGCAGCGTGCCTTGAGCCGGGCCGCTGCCACGAGCGCGTCACGCTCGATGAGATAGCCGATCTGCGCTTCGAGTTCGACCGCGGCGCGCGGATCGAACCGGATTCTCATACGCCAGCCGCCTTGAGCTTGGCGGCAAGGCGGGCTTTGAGGTCGCTGTAGGGCACGCCCTCATCGGCATCGAGGCGCGCGATGGCGGCATCGATCTCGGCTTTTTCGGCCGGTGAAAGCGTTTCATAGATCGTGTCTGAGCTGGCCGCGTACGAGGCTGCAGCGAGGAAATCTTCGAACGCGTCGTCAGACAGCGCTTCCAGGAAGGGCGCAATTCTCTCGATTCGAGTCATGGGTGAAATATAGCACCGCGATCCTGGGGTGGAAGGGGCTTGGATGGGGACGTAAGCCTTTGGGAAGTGCGAGGGGGCTTAGAACTACTCCGCCGCCTCCCTCTTCCTCCCGTTCCGGGCCGGTTTCGCTCTGCGTCCCAGCAGCTCCTTCAAATACTGCCCCGTATAGCTCTCCGGCGTCCGCGCCACGTCTTCCGGCGTACCTGCCGCTACCACACGGCCGCCGCCGTCGCCGCCATGGGGGCCGAGGTCGATGAGCCAGTCGGCGGTCTTGATGACTTCGAGGTTGTGCTCGATCACCACCACTGTGTTGCCGGCGTCGACCAGCTCGTGCAGCACCTCGAGCAGCTTGGCGACGTCGTGGAAGTGCAGGCCCGTCGTCGGCTCGTCGAGGATGTAGAGGGTGCGGCCGGTGGCGCGGCGCGACAGCTCCTTCGCGAGCTTGATGCGCTGCGCCTCGCCGCCCGACAGGGTCGTCGCCTGCTGGCCGATGTGGATGTAGCCGAGGCCGACGCGCGCCAGCGTCTCGAGCTTGTCGCGGATCGACGGCACAGCCTTGAAGAACTCCGCGCCCTCCTCGACCGTCATGTCGAGCACGTCGGCGATGGACTTGTCGCGGTATCTCACGTCCAGCGTCTCGCGATTGTAGCGCTTGCCCTTGCACACGTCGCAGGTGACGTAGACGTCGGGCAGGAAGTGCATCTCGATCTTGATGACGCCGTCGCCCTGGCAGGCCTCGCAGCGGCCGCCCTTGACGTTGAACGAGAAGCGGCCCGGCTGGTAGCCGCGCGCCTTCGACTCGGGAAGCGCGGCGTACCACTCGCGGATGGGCGTGAAGGCGCCCGTGTAGGTGGCCGGGTTGGAGCGCGGCGTGCGGCCGATGGGCGACTGGTCGATGTCGATCACCTTGTCGAGGTGCTCCAGGCCCTCCAGCGCCGAGTGCTCGCCCGGGTGCTCGCGGGCGCCGTTGAGCCGGCGCGCGACGGCCTTGTAGACGGTGTCGATCAGGAACGTCGACTTGCCGCCGCCGGAGACGCCCGTCACGCAGGTGAAGAGCCCGAGCGGGATCTCGGCCGTCACGTTCTGCAGGTTGTTTGCCCGCGCGCCGGCCACCTTCAGCGTCTTGCCCTTCACCGGCGCGCGGCGCTGTTTCGGCACGGGAATGGAGCGCGTGCCGGTCAGGTATTGTCCGGTGAGCGATTCCGGGTTCGCCATGATGTCGAGCGGCGTGCCCTGGGCGACCAAGCGGCCGCCGTGGATGCCGGCGCCGGGACCGATGTCGACCACGTGGTCGGCGGCCAGGATGGCGTCCTCGTCATGCTCGACCACGATCACGGTGTTGCCGAGGTCGCGCAGGTGCTTCAGGGTTTCGAGCAGACGCGCGTTGTCGCGCTGGTGCAACCCGATGGAGGGCTCGTCGAGCACGTAGAGCACGCCGGTCAGGCCGGAGCCGATCTGCGAGGCGAGCCGGATGCGCTGGCTCTCGCCGCCCGACAGCGTGCCGGAGGCGCGGGAGAGCGTCAGGTACTCGAGCCCGACGTCGACCAGGAACTGCAGCCGCTCGCGGATCTCCTTGAGGATGCGGCTGGCGATCTCCGCCTGCTGCGGCGTGAAGGTGGCGGGGACCTCCGCGAACCACTGGTTGGCGGCGCGGATCGACAGCTCGGTGACCTGGCCGATGTGCCTGCCGCCGATTTTCACGCAGAGCGCCTGCGGCTTGAGGCGATAGCCGTGGCAGGCGTCGCAGGGATGGGTGCCCTGGTAGCGCGAGAGCTCGTCGCGCACCCACTCGCTATCCGTCTCGCGCCAGCGCCGCTCGATGTTGTGGATGACCCCCTCGAACGGCTTCGACGTGCTGTAGCGGCGCACGCCGTCCTCGTAGGTGAAGGTGATCTCCTCGTCGCCGGAGCCGAACAGGATGACGTCCTGCACGCGCCGCGGCAGCTCCTCCCACGGCGTCGACATCCGGACCTTGTAATGGCGGGCGATCGCCTCCAGCGTCTGCTCGTAATAGGGCGAGGTGTTGCCGGTGCGCGCCCACGGATAGACGGCGCCGTCGCGCAGCGACAGCGAGCGGTCGGGCACGACGAGGTCGGGCTCGAATTTCAGCTCGGTGCCGAGGCCGTCGCACTTGGGGCAGGCGCCGGCCGGCGCATTGAACGAGAACAGCCGCGGCTCGATCTCGTCGATGGTGAAGCCGGAGACCGGGCAGGCGAAGCGGGCCGAGAGCACGATGCGCTCGTGCGTCTCGTTCTTGTTCTTGAGGATGCCCCTGTCTTCCCCTCCCCCTTGCGGGGAGGGGTCAGGGGTGGGGGTGGACTCAACGACGGTCGCGTTCGTGGCGTTCCCCCCTCCGGCCCTCCGGGCCACCTCCCCCGCAAGGGGGGAGGAAGAAGAGGGCGCCCCGCGCTTCTCGTTCGCCTCGGATCCCTTGGAAATGGCGTGCGCGCGGCTGTTTCGCTTCTTCCCCCTCTCCCCGGTGGGGAGAGGGTCGGGGTGAGGGGGCGAGGGCGACTTGTCGCCCGAGGCTCCCAGCGGCCGGTCGGCGAATTCCACGACGGCGATGCCATCCGCCAACCCGAGTGCCGTCTCGAAGCTGTCGGCGAGCCGCGTCGCGATGTCAGGGCGGACGACGATGCGGTCCACGACCACGTCGATGTCGTGCTTGTACTTCTTGTCGAGCTTCGGCGCGTCGGGGATCTCGGTGAAGGTGCCGTTGATCTTGACCCGCTGGAAGCCCTTCTTCTGCAGGTCGGCGAGCTCCTTGCGGTACTCGCCCTTGCGCCCGCGCACGATGGGCGCCAGCAGGTAGAGCCGCGTGCCATCGGGAAGCGCCAGCACGCGGTCGACCATCTGCGAGACGGTCTGGCTCTCGATCGGCAGCCCGGTCGCCGGCGAGTAGGGGACGCCGACGCGCGCGAACAGCAGGCGCAGGTAGTCGTAGATCTCCGTCACCGTGCCGACGGTGGAGCGCGGGTTCTTCGACGTCGTCTTCTGCTCGATGGAGATCGCCGGCGACAGCCCGTCGATCTGGTCGACGTCGGGCTTCTGCATCATCTCGAGGAACTGGCGGGCATAGGCCGACAGGCTCTCGACGTAGCGGCGCTGGCCCTCGGCGTAGATGGTGTCGAAGGCGAGCGACGACTTGCCCGAGCCGGACAGGCCCGTGAGCACGATCAGGGCGTCACGGGGCAGCTCGATGTCGATGCCCTTGAGGTTGTGCTCGCGCGCGCCGCGCACGATGATCTGCTTGCGGTCCTGGGACATGGGGCTGGGTGTAGCCGATGGTGGAAAAGGCGGCAATCGAGCCTTGCCCGAGCCGTACCAAGTTCTGAGCCAGATGTCGGGTCGGCGCCACGGTTGCGGAATGTGACCCGCCGTCGCCGCTCCCGGCAGGCGAGCGCGCCGGCGCCCGCACGGAATGAACCTGCCGCGGGGCTCGGGCGTTATATCCAGAGGCGAAACGTCCCGGGACGGAGGAGAGGCGCGCTGGATGCTGGCACGCGATTACAGGGGAGCGGACGGATGGCGGCTCGCAAGCCTCGGCTTCGTGGCCCTGGCGCTGGTGCCGGCAGGGGCACACCTGGCCGCGCTGCCCAACAAGATCGGCCGCGCGCCTGAGGCTTACATGATCATGCAGCAGGCCTATGCCGGCTGGGCGCTGTTCGGCATCGTCATTTTCGGTGCACTGCTGACGACGGCGGTGCACACCATCGTGATGCGCCGGCAGCGCGGACCGTTCTGGCTGTCGCTCGGCGCCTTCCTGCTGCTGGCCGCGACCCAGTTCGTATTCTGGATCTACACCTATCCGGCGAACGCCGCGACCAGCAACTGGACCGTGCTGCCGGCCGATTTCGAGGGCTGGCGGCGTCAATGGGAGTCCTCGCACGCGGTCAATGCGGTGCTGACGCTGGCCGCATTCATCCTGCTGGCGCTGGCGATCCTCGAGACGAGGCGGGATGACGAGCGGCCGCAGGTCTGAGCCGGTCAGGCAAGCACGATCAGGAGGAGGCCCGTCGCCGCCAGCGCAGCGGTCCACAGCAGGTCGAGGTTGATCCAGGCGCTGCGCAGGATGGCGAGCCCGACCCACTCGTAGACCACCACCGCGATCGTGCCCGTCACCGCCAGCATGGCGGCGGTGTGGACCGTCACGGCAGCGATCACGACCGGCGCCGAGCCGGCGGCGGTGATCCCGGCCGTCGGTGATGCGGCGTGGCACAGCGGCATCAGCGCCGGCAGCAGCATCAGCCCCGCGCCGTGGGCGGTCGCCATCAGGAAGGACCAGAGCACGAGCCCCGCCTGCCCGGTCCGCATCCCGACGCGTACCCGGTGCTTGTGCCCGTAGAGCTGGTGCCAGGCCGCCCATCCGATCAGCAGCAGCCCCGAGCCGATCTGGACCGGGCGCTGGTCGAGGAGAATGCCAGCGACCGCGAATGCGGCGGCGACGAGCAGGATCGACAGCGCGTGCCCGATCGCGATCGGCGGCAGCGCCATCAGCACGGCCGTGCGGCTCTGCCGGTGCAGCCCGAGCGCAACCGCGAACAGCCAGCCCATGGCCGGGTTGAGGCCGTGGAAGGCTCCAAGGCCGGCCAGCACCAGCCAGGGCCAGAGGTCATTCATCTGCGCGAGCCAGAAAACCCGTAGCGGTGGACGCAAGATGACTTGGCGGAATGGGAAGGGGTTCAATGGGAAGGGGGTCAGACCCGCAGGGCCTGACCCCCCGTCCGCCCCTCACGGATAGCAGTACGAATCGGACGAGCAGTCGCCGCCCTCGAGCCTGACCTGATGCGGCCGGTGCGACTTGGGCCATTGGACGAAGAATTTCTCGTCGAAGGCGATGCCGCCCTCGGGTCCTGCGTCGAGCTTCACCATCCAGCCTTCGATGCCGTCCGGGTAGAACTGCTCGTCGATGACACCGTAGAGCGAGTTGGTGAAATAGACCCGCCGGCCGTCGCGGCTGATCTCGACCATCTGCGGGCCGCCGTTGAGCGGCCTGCCGCCGGCGCCGGGGTGTGTCGCGCGCGAGACGATGCCGCCGATCCGCACCTTGCCGGTGAGCTTCGGGCTCATGGGGTCGGAAACGTCGTACTGGCGCATGTCGCCCGTGCCCCAGCAGGCGACGTAGAGATGCCGATCGTCCATCGACAGGTCGATGTCGGTGACGAGCGGCGGCACCGCCTTGAACCCCTTGAGCATGGGCGGGAGCTGCTCGGGGTCGGCCGGCTCGGCCGGGATGTCGATGATCTTCGTCACCGCCCACTTGTCGCCGTCGCGATGCCACGTCCAGATCGAGGAGGAGAGGTCCTCGAGGCTCAGCACGCAGTTGACGAAGCCGTAGGCCTTGGTCGGGTCGTGCGCGGGCCTGAGCTCGAACACGAGCTGGTACTTGTCGCCGAAGTCGATGGTCTGCTGGTGCTTGCGCGTATGCAGGTCCCAGAAATGCAGCCGCCGGCCGTACTTCGCGCCGAGCAGCACCTCAGGGATGAGCCCGTTCTCGATCGTCTCGGGCAGGCCCCACTCGCTGGTCACCATCGTGTCGTGACCGAGGTGCCACCAGGCGTCGTAGGCGAGCTGCTGGGGTCCGCGGTCGATCTCCCAGCGGCCGCGGATGTCGAACGTCTCGTGATCCATCAAGAAAATGCCGCCCGGCGCCTCGCCCTGGCCATTGGCGAGCGAGGCCACATAAATGCCCTCCGGGCCGCAGTGGACGGTATGGGGGCGCGTGTAGCCGGCCCGCTCGGCCACCTCGCCGGGCTCGATCACCTTGACGATCTGCGGTTTCTTCGGATCGGGCCGGGTGTCGAGGATGTGGATGCGCGAGGAGCGCAGCCCCGGCACGACGAGATAGCGCCGCTCGGTGTGCGGGTGCGGCGCATTGGGGCACAGGCAGGAGGAGCAGGCGTTCCAGCCGAAATGATGCAGCTCGTCGCCCGTGTTGGGCATGGCGACCGTGTTGAGGATTTGCGAGTAGCTCGGCGAGGCCGGGTCGACATCTACGACGGCGAGGCCGTCCGGCGACTGGCGCCTCGGGTCGAAGGCCGCCACGTAGGCCAGCGTCTCAGCCGGCGCTTTCATCGCCATGCGGGGTGAGGGATAGAAAGTGGGATCGGGCTTCCAGGTCGATACCATGACTTTTCCTCCAGTATGACCGCCCCTATCGGCAGCCAACGCAGCAGCCGCGATTGTGAACACCTGACGCTGACATTCAGTCTGCGCCGCAAACGCGCTGGTTGCAACGATCCGTGTAATGCCCCCGGGACCGCGACAGCTCTCTGCGATGGCTGGAGCCCGGCCCGCGCAGCTACTTCCAAAGCCCGTTGTCCGTCGTGGCGACGAACTCTGGGTCGTTCTGGTGCCGGCGCTCGAAATCGAGGAAGTCGTAGTAGCCGCAGCGCTTCTCGGCCGGGAAACGGCGGCACACGGCCGGACGCGCCGCGTAGACCGTGCAGCGGCGAGTCTCAGGGTCCAGGAAGCGGCAGGCCCTGCCGAAATGCGGGTCGGCCTTCCGCCGCATCGCGCGCTTGTGGCCGTACGCCCGCTTGGTGAACTTCCGCTCGGCGTCCTCGGGCGTCATCCCGAAGTGCTTCGCCAGCCGCTCCACGTCACGCCTGCTCAGCGCGATGATGGGGTAGGTGCAGCAGTAGGCCGGGCATTTGCCGCAGTCGTAGGACACGTGCGCTTCGTCGGACGCTCTCGCCGAGGCACGGCTCATAGCAGACCGGACCGACTCTTGCCTACTGCCTATCGGCATCGGAATTCGCAGCTTGGCGCTTCCACTCGCGGCCGGTCGGGCTCTACTGTGGCGGCCGGGGCGACAACTTCAAGCCAGGAGCAGGCGACATGACCAGTTCTCTCTTCGATCTTGCCGGCCGGGTGGCCGTCGTCACCGGCGGCAACGGCGGGATCGGGCTCGGCATGGCCACCGGCTTGGCGCGCGCCGGCGCCGCCATCGTCATCGCCGCGCGCGACCAGAAGAAAAGCGCCGATGCGGCGGAAGGGCTGCAGAAGCTCGGGGCGCGCGTGGCCACGGTCGAGGTCGACGTCCAGGACCAGGATTCGGTCAGGCGCATGGCGCAGGCGGCGCTCGACAGGTTCCAGCGCATCGACATCCTGGTGGCTAACGCCGGCATCAATATCCGCAGACCGCCGGAAGACTTCGCCG
This sequence comes from Hyphomicrobiaceae bacterium, assembly GCA_023384095.1. GTDB lineage: Bacteria > Pseudomonadota > Alphaproteobacteria > Rhizobiales > Hyphomicrobiaceae > ZC4RG25. The sequence continues at coordinate 150,739 of JAHDXT010000001.1, read as the reverse complement.
CCGCCGAATGGCAGAAGGTGCTCGACGTCAACCTCAGCGGGCCGTTCTTCTGCGCGCAGGCGGTCCACCCGGCCATGAAGGCCCAGGGCGGGGGCAAGATCATCACCATCGGCTCGATGATGTCGATCTTCGCCATGCCCATGGCGCCGGCCTATGGCGCGACCAAGGGAGCCGTCGTCCAGTTGACCCGCTCGCTCGCCACCGCCTGGGCGAAGGACAACATCCAGGTCAACTGCGTGCTGCCCGGCTGGATCGACACCAATCTCACCCGGCAGGCGCGCAAGGAGGTCAGCGGACTGCACGAGCGCATCCTGGCGCGGACGCCTGCCGGGCGCTGGGGCGATCCGGTGGACTTCGCGGGCATCGCCGTGTTCCTCGCCAGCCACGCGTCCGACTTCCTCACCGGCACGGCCATTCCGGTCGACGGCGGGTATTCCGTGCTGGGCGGGTGAGCGGGAGTCGTGAAATCGTGAAGTCGTGAAATCGTGAAATCGCCAGCTTATGCGTGGGCAGTCTCGACTTCACGACCTCACGACCTCACGATTTCACGCCCCATCAAGTGGCTCGCTTGCCACAGTTTCTCCGTTATGGTCTGCGCCCACTCGGACAGGTGTGATCAGTGGGGGGTGCAATGCCGGAGACAGCCCGTGCTGCCGCGGACAGCGAGACGCCGGTCAACCCGTACAGTCTGCTCGAGGCGGTCAACAGCTCGAGCGAGACGTCGCACACGGCATGGCTCATCTTCATCGGCGTGATGGCCTATCTGATGGTGGCCGTCGCCGGCGTGACGCACAGGGACCTGCTGCTCGAGACGGCGGTCACGCTGCCCATCCTGCAGGTCAACATCCAGCTCACGCAATTCTTCCGGTTCGCCCCGGTCCTGCTGGTGCTGTTCCACCTGGGCGTGATCTCGCAGCTCGTGCTGCTCGCGCGCAAGACGCTCGAGTTCGACGCCGCAGTGCGCGCGCTCGAGATCAGCGAGCGGCGCACGCATCCGCTGCGCCTGGAACTACACAACTTCTTCTTCGTCCAGGCGGTCGCCGGCCCGCACCGCAGCGCGATCATGGGCGCATTCCTGCACGGCATGTCCTGGCTGACGCTGGTCGTGCTGCCGGTGGTGCTGCTTCTCTACATCCAGATCTCGTTCCTGCCCTACCACGACGTGGCGATCACCTGGACGCACCGCCTGGCTCTCGGCTTCGACATCCTGATGCTGATCCTGATCGGCATCTTCCTGACGCGGGCGGAGACGTCCTTCTTCAGGGCCTTCTGGCGCACCACGCTGCAGCACCCGATGAGCTTCCTGGTGACGACGGGAGTGCTCGCGGTCGTGTCCTTCTTCTCGTTCTTCATCGCCACCGTGCCGGACGAGGGCCTCGATCGCATGACGCGCGCGTTCCTGCCCCGGAGCACGCCGGAGGCGGAAGGGCGCCGGCAGCGCTTCGTCGTCGGCTTCGCGATCCCCTACGTCGCCAGCAGGGCCGACGGCTCGTTGTGGGGAGTCTTCCATCGCAACCTGATGGTGACCGACCAGGACCTCGTCAGCGGCGGCGGCCGGGCCGGGGCGGACGAGCCGAGCATCAACCTGCGCGGGCGCGATCTGCGTTACGCCCGGCTCGACCGGGCCGATCTCAACCGCGCCGATCTCACCGGCGCCGCGCTGGACGGCGCCAGCCTCGTCGGGGCCGACCTGCGCAACGTCAGACTGCAATGCGCCGACGTCTCGGAGCTGATCCTGAGCGAGGACCGGAAGCTCGCCCGCTGCGCCAGCGCCCGCGAGGCCAACTTCTCGCGGGCCAGGCTGGCGGGGGCGCGCATGTCCGGCATCGATCTGCGCGGGGCCGAGCTCGAGGAAGCCGGCCTCGAAGGCGCTGAGATGCCTTACGCGCTGCTGGCCGGCGCCAATTTCTCGGGCGCCCGCCTGGAGAAGGCCGATCTCACCGGCGGCGTGCAGATGCAGGGGGCCAACTTCCTGATCGCTTCGCTGCAAGGCGCCGATCTGACCGGCGCCCATGCCCAGCTCGCCGACTTCTCGAGTGCCGGGATGCAGGCCGTGGTGATGAGCTACGCCGGCCTGGAGGGCGCCGTGCTGCGCGATGCCGATCTCGAAGGCGCGCACCTCCAGCAGGCGAAACTGGCCGGCGCGGACCTCACCGGCGCCAAGCTCGCGGCGGCGGACCTTCGCGGCGCCGCCGTCTGGCAGGCGCTGCCGCCGCCCGAGGCCAATCTCGATCTGGCCGATCTCGACGGGCTCGTCATCGCAGCCCCCAGCGAGAGCGAGATTGCAGCCCTGTCGACGGTGATCGGAAGTGTCGAGGACGCGGGGCTCAGAGCCCAGATCGGGGAGGCTCTGGGGCACGTGATCAATGCCGCGGAGCGGGGCAGATGGGAATCGTCGCCCGAGCGTCAGCACTGGCATCGGCTCGTGCTCGCCCACACGAGCCACCCGGCGGATTACCCGGTCGTCCTGACGGAGCATCTCCTTCGCTTCATGTGCCGGTCGCGCTGGGGCAGCGGCGCCGTTGCGACGGGGGTCGCCAAGCGCGCCCAGGCGCAGCAGTTCAGGGGCGACATCGCGGCGATCCACGACCGGCTCAAGTCGCAGGACTGCCCCGCCTCGGGGACCGTCTCGCCCAAGCCGCTGCGCGAGCTGACGCTCGCCGTCGACAACCTGCGCGGCGACTGACCTGCCCCCGAGGGTGCCGATCCGGCGCCGCGATGCGGCGTTTCGGTGCGGCGGATCCGGGAGCGGCCTTGCGCCGTGAGGCCGGCTGCGCTATCCTGGAACATAGAGAGAACATCGAAACCCGTGGACAACACGGCTGCGCCGGCCGTCAACCGGGATACGGTGATGCAACGCGAATCGCGCATGTCGGGCTGCGGCCCGATTTGCAGACAGCCGCCGGCGTAGCACAAGGAGCTCATGATGGCTGGTTCAGTGAACAAGGTGATCCTGGTCGGCAATCTCGGCAAGGACCCCGAAATCCGCCGAACCCAGGACGGACGGCCGATCGCCAATCTCAGGATCGCCACCAGCGAGAGCTGGCGCGACAAGAGTTCCGGCGAGCGCCGCGAGAAGACCGAGTGGCACTCGGTGGTGATCTTCAACGAGAACCTGTGCAAGGTGGCGGAGCAGTACCTGCGCAAGGGCTCCAAGGTCTATATCGAGGGCCAGCTCCAGACCCGCAAATGGCAGGACCAGTCCGGCCAGGAGCGCTATTCGACCGAGGTCGTGCTGCAGGGCTTCAACGGCCAGCTCACCATGCTCGACGGCCGCCCCGGGGGAGGCGCCGGGCTGCAGGAGGGCGGGCAGTCGGATTACGGCGGCGATGCCGGGCCCGGCGGGTACGGCGAGGCGAAGCGGGGCGCCAAGCCGGCGGCCGGCAAGAGCTTCGACAAGCCGCTGGACGACGAGATTCCGTTCTGAAGTGCGATCCGGCCGAGCTATCGGACCAGCACCTCGGGTCAGGATCGTCGAAGCTTCGATCCCGGCGCGGTCCAGACCGGCCGGCAGATGCTCCGGGTCGCCATGGTTTTCGCCGCACTCATTCCGCAGGGATGAGTATTTGCAGCAACGCCCAAGGCGTAGAGCTCCCTACGTCGCCGCGACCGTCCTTACCGGATGGATGGAGTGGAAGGAGACACTCAGCCGGTTCCATGTATTGATTATGGCCACCGCCACGGTGAGCTTGACCAGCTCGTCTTCCGAGAAGTGCTTCAGCGTCGCGGCATAGAGTTCATCGGGCACGCCACCGCTCGAGATCAGCGTCACTGCTTCCACCCAGGCGAATGCGGCGCGCTCGCGCTCGGAAAACAGCGGCGATTCCTTCCAGGCAGCAACGAGGTAGAGCCGCTGCTCGCTCTCGCCATCCTCGCGCGCCTCACGGCTGTGCATGTCCACGCAGTAGGAGCAGCCATTGATCTGCGAGGCTCGCAGCTTGATGAGATGCAAGAGGCTCATCTCGAGCCCGCTCTCCTGCACCGCCTTGTTCAGCGCCAGCACGGCCTGCATGAGCTCGGGCGCCTTGGCGAAGTACTCGAGTCTCTGCTTCATCTCTTTCATCCTTTCACGCGTGCCTGGCCGATACGGGTTTCTGCGGACGCTGGTGTCGCGCCACAAGGGTGCGGCTGGCAGCGGCACCATTCCGCCACGATGCCGGAGAGCTTCTCGGTGGCGGGCGCCGCAAAGTGGATGGCTGCTTCCACGCCTTCGCCAGGCTTCATCGCGGTTTCCTTCAATGCAGACATAGCGTGTCAGAGATAATCCTTGTCTATGATAGGAGGCCGCGTGGCAAATGGGACGAAGAATGAGATGCTCCGGCGTATGCGTTCGTGTCGAGAAGGCGGTGGCGGTCTTTGGGTGTCGTTGTAATCTCCGACCACTGATGGAAGCCCGAGGCCGCCTCCCCTCCGACTTTCCACTGCAATTGTCCGTTCGGCTGCGTTACGTTCCACCCAGCAATCCTTTTACGGGTGTCTCTGATCCGCATGTCGGTGGAGAGACCTTTACAACACGGGCGTAGTGCCGCGATAGCTACGCATGGAATTGCGTCGTCATTTTTGTTTCGACCGAGCCCTGATCTGGCGAGGCGCGCCCGGTTTGAGACAAACGCCATTCAGAGAGCAAAAAACCGACCCGCCGCGCTGTGTGCACTTTTGGTGGTGAAGTGTTCCGAAAACTCCGACAACGTCGCGGCGATGCTGGACCTGCCACTTATTATGTCCTAGGAATAACGATTGTGAGGCGAGCTGTGCTTACTCTCGGGGAGGAGCGCGCCATGTCCTTTCGATCACGACCAGACCGGCCGAGATCCGCGTTGGCGTGTGCTGCGTGCGCGCTCTCGACAGCTCTGCTCACCGTAGCCGCAGCGGCCCAGGATCTCACACGACTGCCTGATCTCGTCGACCGCGTCGCGGCAAGCGTCGTTGCCGTCACGGTCGAGGGAAAGCCTGCCGGACCGGCTGCCAAGGATGCAACCGCCGACAACTCCGCGAGCCCCGCCGCCAGCAGCCGATCCCACGGCAGCGGCATGGCGATCTCGCCGAACGGGTACATCGTCACCGCTGCCAGCGTGGTCGAGGGCGCCAGTGCTGTCGAAGTCACGCTGGCAGACGCGACGCGCCTGCGCGCGCGTGTCGTCGGATCCGATAAGCGCACGGACATCGCGCTCCTGAAAGTGGAAGCGCCGGGATCGTTGGCGGCGGTTCGCTTCGCCGACTCGGCAAAAGTGCGGCGCGGCCAGCCCGTATTCGCGATCGGCAATCCCTTTGGTCTTGCGGGATCGGTGTCTCTCGGCGTCATCTCGGCCAAAGAGCGCAGCATCGACGGGAGGCCCGAGGAATACCTGCAGACCGACGCCGCCATCAACCGCGGGCATTCCGGGGGTGCGCTTTTCAATTTCGACGGCGAGGTCGTCGGAATGGCAAGTGCGCTCTATAGCCCCGGGGCATCCAGCGGCAACATCGGCGTGGCGTTTGCAGTTCCGTCTGTTGTGGTGATGCATGTCGCGCAGCAACTGCAGCAGTCCGGATCTGTCGAACGCGGCTGGCTCGGCGTGAAGATCCAGAATGTCGACGCCGATACCGCGGCGACGCTCGGGCTTCCGTCCACGGCCGGCGCACTGATCAGTGAGCTCACTGCCGGTGGGCCTGCGGCGGATTCCGGACTCCGGCCCGCAGATGTGGTGCTCGAAGTGAACGGGCAGACGACCGGTGACAGCCGCGCACTCGCGCGCACCATTGCCGGTCAGAGGCCCGGAGACACTGCCAGCGTGGTGATCTGGCGGGATCGGCTGAGGAAGACGATTGCAGTTCGGTTGGGCCGGTTTCCCGACGAGCCTCGGTCGACTGCCGCTCCGGCAGACGCAAGCCCTGTCGATCCGCTGGCGCTGCACGGGCTGAAGACGCAGACCTCGGACAGGGGTGAGCTTGTCGTCACGCACGTCGAGCCGGGCTCCGACGCCGCGGCGAAAGGCATGAAGGACGGTGACGTCATCGTCGAAGCCGGTGGCGCTGTCGTGAAATCGCCCAAGGATCTGGCCGGCTTGTCCCGGACCCAACCGGTACTCTTGCGGGTGAAGCGCGGCAACGGTTTCGTCTTCGTCGCCTTGCGGCTCGATCACGCCACGCCCCCAGCGAGCACGAAACGGGACGATCTGCGCGATCTCGACAAGCTCGATTGATCTCGAGGACAGCAGCGCCGACGAGGGTGTCATGACATCTCACCGCAGAGTGCTTCCACCTCGGAGGTCCGGCGCTGCACGGCGATGCTGTCTCTTCATTGCCGCGCTTCTTGCCCTCTTCATCGCTGCCGGTCCCAATCTCTCCTGGGCCGACAGCACTTTGTCGGCCGAGGTGCGCGATGTGATCGGACGCCTCGATGAGGTGAACAGACGCGGCGGTCATTCGGCCGGCATTCTCAGCGACAAGGATCGTGCCGTCCTGTTCGCGAACAATGATGCGATCAATGCCGCCCGCCTCAATAACGAGATTCCCAACAGCGTCTATCAGGCAGCCCAGAGCGACTTCGACCAGTTGAACCAGCGCTTCGCACGCGAGGCCGCGAATGCCGCTGGAGCGGAGTTCACCGTTCAGCAGCGCACCTCGCAGACATTCAGCCCGGGTACCGATTCCGACTACATCACGGTGGTCCAGAGCAAGGACCAGATCAAGCAGATGCAGGGCGGCTACAATAGCCGCGTCAACGAATTTCTGAAACAAAGCGGGGCACCCGTACCGACCCGTGACAACTGGCACAACAAGCTCGACACCGACTTCATGGCCGATCCGAGGGTCGTCACCGATCCGGCCGAGTTCCGCGAAATCGGGAAAATGAACAATGATGCCTACAAGAACCGGTTCGCGGCCGAATACGAGCGTATCAGCCGCGCCAAGGACGGCAGCAAGATCGGCCCGCAGCACGTCTCCGGCTACACGGAGGAGATGAATGCGTTCGCACAGAAGAAGGGGAGCAAGATCGAGGACCTGCTGGGCAAGGGCCCTGGCTACTTCAGCGACCCGGCGCACCGGGCAGAAATCTTCCGCACCATGGCGCAGGAGCAGAAGTATACCTCCCGCCTGGAGTCCCTCGATGACTTCCTGCGCAAGCAGGAAGGGCTGCCGCCACGCAACCGGGGCACGACGATCGCCGAGCTCGGCTCCAAACGCTCGCCGCACAATGTCGCCGCCATCCGCGAGGCGCACGCGGCGGCCGATGCATCGCGGCTGGGCGCCATGGAGGACCTGGCCGAGACCATGGGACAGGTCGCGAAAAAGAACCCCGCGTTCAATCCCGACATGGCGGACGACATCGCGAAGATTCTGGAAGGATTGCCGGCGGATCGGCGTGCCGGCGTATTGGCCCGCATCCGAAGCAACAGCGGCCCGGGCCTGGTCGACGACATCCTGCATGCCAGCGCCAGGGCCGGCCGGCTGTCGCCGGGATCGGCCAGTCTCGCCGATGACCTGGCGCGAGCTGGGGGCAGCGCGGATGATGCGGCGCGCGCCGCAAGCAAGCTCGACGACCTGGCGAAGTCCGGGTTTGGGCACAAGAGACTTGCAGCCGCTGCCGATGCCTTGGACGCGCTCGGCAAGGCGGCGACGGCGGCCGATGTCGCCTTGGCGGCCGGCCAGCTCAAGGATTACTTCGAGAAGATGGAGAGGGCGCTCGACCCGGCAACCCCGAAGGACGAAGCACAAGCCTTGCTCGAGGAGGCGCAGGAGCTGCGCAAGTCGCTCGCCGAAACCGGCGCGCTGACGGCGCTGGTGGAGCGTTATCCGGCGGTTGCCGCCATCTACGGCGCCTGGACGGTAGCCTGTGCTGCCGGTGAGTGGATGTCCCCGACACCTGAGGCCGATGCGCTGTTGCGCGGCTCGAGCCTGCCGCGCACGTGCCTCGACCGCCACATCAGCGCGTGGGACAGCGCTCGCGACTGGTGGAGCGGCAAGACCGAGGAGCGGGCCGAGCACGTCCGCTCGCTGTGCGGCAAGTTCATGAAGGCGGTGCGTGAGAAGCGGGTGACGCTGCGCGGCGATTTCACCGTCATGGACGTCTGCGAGGCGTTGAAGCGTGGCGAGGGGATCGGCGACATGATCCGGACGGCCGATGCATCTCCCGGAGATATTCCGGGCGAGGATCCGCCGCCGGAGGTGCCGCTTGCCGCGCCGACCTGCGATCAGCGACGCAACGCGGATATCGTCTCCGGGTTGCGCGCGGCCGCTGCTTCGGGCTCCCAGGCGGCTATGGCCCACATCGCGCGGCTCGAGTCGATCAATGCACGGATTTCCGCCGCCCAATCCGCTTACGCCGCCGCCAGAGAGACCTATTCCGAGGGAGATATGAGCGCGGCACGGTCCCAGCTCCAGCAGTCGAAAAGCGCTATCGACGAACTTGGAGGAACGCCGGACTGCTCGGAGCTTGCCGGCAAGATCGCCGAAGGCTTGAGCCGGGCCGACCGCATGGAGCAGATCCTGACCGAGGCGCGCGGGGCCGCCGAGCGCTGCGATGGTGCGGAGCTGGAAACGCTGCGGGAGCGCTATGGATCGGTGCATAACACGGGGCTGCAATCGCTGCTCGCGCAGATCGAGGCCATCTCGCTGGCCAACGCACGATATGAGCGAGCCAAAGAGGAGTTCAGCGCGGGGCAGCTCGCGCAGACCAGGGCAAGCCTGGTCGCCGCGCGCGGGAGCTTGAGCAGCGCCCGCCTCCCCGGCTGCGCCGACCTCGCCGGCAAGTTGACGGATGGCATTGCACGCGTGGACAAGCTCGAGGATGCCATTCACGCCGGACAGCAGGCGGTCGACGCGTGCGATGCGAGCGCCATAACCCGGTGGCAAACGGCGTTCGCCAAGGTGTCAAATCCGGCGGCCGGCGCAATCAAGGCCGCGCTCGGCAATGCGATCGGCCTGTGCAAGGACCGGGAACGCGAGGTGGCGGAGGCGCGCGCTCGAGAGGCGGTCGAGCAGCGACAGGCGACCTGCATCAAGGATTACGGTCCCGGCTATGTCGTGGGCCACGTGCTCGAGGATGGCCGCTTCTTCTGCCAACCGACACAGGCGGCGGCAGACGCGTGGTGCGTCGCCAGGAATGGCCAAGGCCACGTGGCCACAAACATCGATTCGCGGGGCGGGTTCGCCTGCCTGCCCGGCAAAAAGACGGCCGATGCCTGGTGCAACGCCAATAACCCGGGCTCGGGCTGGTACGCCGGCCCCATTCGCGCCGACGGCAGCTACGACTGTTTGCTGTCACAGGCCGGCCAGCGCGCGGCGGCGGAGGCCGACTGCCGCCGCCAGCACGGCGACCGGCTGATCCGCGTCTACAAGCGCAATGGACAGTACTGGTGCGAGCACCAGACCGTTGCGAAAGGCGGCAATCGCCGGCGGCCGCCGACGTATGACCCCTCAGCGGCCGCAGCTGCGGTCGCGGCGGCGGTGGCCGCCGTCCAGGCGGCGAAGCAACGCAATCGGCCGCAGCGCCGCTGCCACAAGAACCCTTACACCGGTCAGGTCCACTGCGGCTCGAATTGAGTGCCCCTCTGATTGCGCGCGAGCACCTGCTTTACGCAGCTCATCACATCCCTGCATGTAGTCCAATTGGACCATTTTAATCGATTGCCCGGCAGCGGGCGGGTCCGCAGGATAGCTCGGGGACGGCTGGTGGAGAGGTGGAGGACGGACCCATGCCATCAGAGCGTAGCACACCCGCGTTTTGGCGCGTGCGTCAGCAGCTCTTGATCCTGATCTTGTCCGTGTGGCTCGTCCCTGCATGGTCGGGCAGCGCTGACGCAGAGACTCGCAGCGAGAGGCTTGCCCGGTTCAAGGCCAATGAGCTGCTGATGCAGTTCCTGTCGGCTGCCGAGATGGCCGCCCGAGCGCAGCAGGTCGATCGCGCCATCCGGCGGCAACGCCAGGAGGCGCAGCGGCGCCAGGTCCTCGATGCCTGGAATGCGGCCGCTGGACGTAGCATCGGCGCGATCCGGTGTCATAAGAAGCCCGGAACTCAGGCGCTGCACTGCCCATGAATGCAGGTTCTGCGGCAGAGGGAGGAGATCATGATCCGGAGGATGCGTGTCGCCGCGATCGGCCTGACACTGACACTGGCAATGGCCAGCGAAGCTGTGTGGGCTCAACAGCACATGCAGTCATGGTCGGTGTTCCGCAACTGCAATGTGCGCCCCTGCACGATCGGGGTTGCGGTCTCGAACTGGAGTCAGCCCGGCTGGTCGCGCGTGGCCTCTTTCTGGAACGAGGCCTGGGCCTGGAAGCACGCCTGCTGGCTGCATCACGTCGACCGCAGTCATCATTCTCCGGATATCGCCGCCGGACGCATCGACTGCCGGAAGTACTAACCGGCGTAGAGCTGGCCTACCCCACGCAGGTGCGCGAGATCGCGAAAAGAACAGCAAACCAGCTTCATCGGGCCTTTTGCGTCGGGAGAAAGCAGCGATGCCATTTCCATATTCGAGGAGCTTAGCGATTGCCGGTCCGGCATCTTCGCCTCCTGTCCGGGAGCAACCTCGCCGAGACCGGAGGCGAGTCGGATCATTACCGATCTTGAGTTTCCTCCTGGTGCTGATCGGCCTCGTCATCGTCAGTGCAGGTGCTGCAGGTCAGAGCTTGGAATGGAACGTCGACCGGTTGGGAGGAGATTACGCCAACTTCCCGGTGGCCGCGGATCCGCGACACTGCCAGGCGGCGTGCCAGCAGGACCAACGTTGCCGTGCCTGGACCTACGTCCAGCCGGGCGTTCAAGGGCCGCAGCCGCGCTGCTGGCTGAAGCATGTCGTGCCGCAACCATTGGCCCGAAACTGCTGTATCTCCGGTGTCAAAAATGTTCTCTACAAATCGCGCTGGGACAAGCTGAGCGGCCCGGGTGGCGATTGGACGACGGGCTGGGTCCCGAACCACACACAGCCGGTGTGCGGTCATTTCGGCGAGAACCTGTGCGGCTGTGATCCCAACTCGGCGGCGTGCGGCACGTACAGCCACGGTCAGAGCATTGTCGCGGCTCCGTACGGCTGTCATAGGCCGGAGCGCTGGATCATCCGGTGCACATCGGTCTCGCAAGAGCAGTAGTCGCACCAATATGCTTCCCATCTGCAGTGTTGCTGGATTATCTTCCGTATTGCTCTTACTGGAGCAAAGGTGCGAGCAGCCACCGTCGGCTTTGTGCTTGTCGCGGCTGCCCTCCAGCAGGCAAGGCGGGGATGCGGGGCGCAGAAAACAAGCTGCTGTCGCTTGTGAGCCGGCTGCAAGCGGCGGGTGCCGGCGCGATCCCGTGGAGCGCTGTCCTGAAGGAGGTGGCCGACTGTGTCGGAGGGGCCGGCAGCGCCTTGTTCAGCCTCAACCGTAGGACGGGAGCTTTCGAGGACTTCGTCGTCTACGGACTCGAGCCCGGTGCCGGCCAATACGTCGAGCGGATGAACCGGATCAATCCACGCATGCGGTACTCCTTGCTTCAACCGGGCCCGCACGTGGTCTGCGATCGAGCTATTCTGCCCGAGGCGGCTATCCGCCGGCACGAGTTCTATGACTGGATGGAGCGCACAAACGGCACCCGCTATTTCGTCGGCGCAAGGCTCGTCGATGTTGGCGATATTTCGGTATTTGCTTCCATCGAGTTCACCGCGCACCAAGGCCATCCCGACGAAGACCAGATTGCGGCCTTCCGCCGACTGCTGCCGAATATCGAGGGCGCCTGGCGGCTCTGGCGGCTCCTGCAAAGAGCCGGTGCGCAATCGGCGGCTGCGGCACTGGTGCAGCAGGTATCGCCGTGGGGCATTGTCGAAGTTGATGGTCGCGGCCACGTCACGCAGGCTAATCGCAAAGCGGAGCGCATGCTGGCTGCTGGAGACGGTCTTCGAATCATAAGGCAGAAACTGTCGGCGGAGCAGGCTGCCGATGATCGTGCGCTGCAGGCGTTGATTGCTGAAACACTCTCCATGCGAGGCGAGCCCGTAGCTGGCAGGCGATCCCTGCTGGCGATCACGCGGCGCGGACGCAAGCTGCCGCTCGCCGTGCGCATCGCTGCACTGCCGCGCGGTCAATATCTGCATCTGCAGGACGCTCCAGCCGCGCTAATCTTCATCAGCTCCTTCGACGGCGGCTTGCCAGAAGAAGACCTCCAGCAGGTCTTCGGCTTGTCTCACCGGGAAGCGGAGCTCGCAGCACTGCTCGCGGACGGCATCGGCTTGCCTGCTGCAGTGCGCCGCATGGGCATAGCGCACAACACAGGGCGCGCTCACCTGCGTGACATCTTCGCCAAAACAGGTACGCGTAGCCAGCCACAGCTTGTGCTCTTGCTGAGCCGGATTCCGACCGAGGGATGAAGACGAACCGACTGACTAAGAGCCCGTCCTGAAAGTTGGTCCGATGAATCTGTTGCGGTTCTCTCTCCGCGTGCGCGTGGTTCGGGGGGCTCGCGTGTGGACGGCCGAGAGCAGGGCGCGCAGATCGCCGCCGTGCAGACCGAGAAATCAAGCGCTCTGCTGCACCGGACTGTAAGGCTCAGATCGGAAACGGTGGACGTACTCCGAGAGGCGCGGCGATCCGTCTCCGCGGAGGATCGGCTTCGGCACGCGCCCGAGGGCGCACCCGAAGTGCCGTCAAGCCAGCGGCCCCGCCATGGCCATGAGGTCGCGGAAGGCTTCCATCGGTGCGAAAGAGCCCCCATCTTTGGCTGAGTACGACACCGCAGGCCGAGTTGCGGGCGCGTGCCCTGCCGGAGTATACATTCCTATGACCTGATTGCTTCGGAACGCACGCCCCTGACGGCGTGCGTTCCGCTGTGTCTGGACGGGTATCACCTTGACCGATAGTGACAAGACGACCCCCCCCGGCGGGGAGCCGGGCGACATCCGCCCGATCTCCGTCACGGAGGAGATGAAGCGCTCCTATCTCGATTACGCCATGAGCGTGATCGTCAGCCGGGCGCTGCCCGACGTGCGCGACGGGCTCAAACCGGTGCACCGGCGCATTCTCTTTGGCATGCACGAGCTGGGGCTCGAGGCGAATAAGCCTTACAAGAAGTCCGCGCGCGTGGTCGGCGACGTGATCGGCAAGTACCACCCGCACGGCGACACCGCCGTCTACGACGCGCTTGTGCGCATGGCCCAGGACTTCTCCATGAGCGTGCCGCTGGTCGACGGCCAGGGCAACTTCGGGTCGGTCGACGGCGACCCGCCGGCGGCCATGCGCTACACGGAATGCCGGCTGGCCCGGATCAGCCAGTCGATGCTCGACGACCTCGACAAGGACACGGTCGACTTCCAGGAGAACTACGACGGCTCCGAGCGCGAGCCGACCGTGCTGCCGGCCAAGTTCCCGAACCTGCTCGTCAACGGCGCCGGCGGCATCGCCGTCGGCATGGCGACCAACATCCCGCCGCACAACCTGGGCGAGGTGATCGACGCCTGCCTCGCCAGTCTCGACGACCCGGAGATCAGCCTCGACGCCCTGTGCCAGATCGTCCAGGGTCCGGATTTCCCGACCGGCGGCCTCATCCTCGGGCGGGCGGGAGCGCTCGCCGCCTACCACAAGGGCCGCGGCTCGATCGTCATGCGCGCCAGGGTGGAGATCGAGGAGATCCGCAAGGATCGCGAGGCCCTCGTCGTCACCGCCATCCCCTACCAGGTGAACAAGCGCGTGCTGATCGAGCGCATCGCCGATCTGGTCCGCGACAAGCGCGTCGAGGGCATCTCCGACATCTGGGACGAGTCGAACCGCGACGGCATGCGCATCGTCATCGAGCTGAAGCGCGACTCGGTGGCCGAGGTCATCCTGAACCAGCTCTGGCGCTACTCGGACCTGCAGACGACGTTCGGCGCCAACATGCTGGCGCTCAACGGCGGCCGGCCCGAGCAGCTCAACCTGCGCGACATGGTCACTGCGTTCACCGCCTTCCGCGAGGAGGTGGTGAGCCGGCGCACCAAGCACCTGCTGGCCAAGGCCCGCGACCGGGCCCACGTGCTGGTCGGGCTGGCCATTGCCGTGGCCAACATCGACGAGGTCATCAGCCTCATCCGCCGCGCGCCGTCGCCGGCCGAGGCCAAGGAGCAGTTGATGGCGCGAGACTGGCCCGCCCGCGACGTCGCCGCCTTCCTCGAGCTGATCGCCGACCCTCGCCACCGCATGACCGAGGCCGGCACCTACCGCCTCAGCGCCGAGCAGGCGCAGGCGATCCTCGACCTCAGGCTGCAGCGGCTAACTGCGCTCGGCCGCGACGAGATCGGCGAGGATTTGAGGAAGCTCGCCGACCAGATCAGGGACTACCTCGAGATCCTGTCCTCTCGGCTGCGCATCGTCGAGATCGTGAAGCAGGAGCTCGCCGAGATCAAAGCCCAGTTCGCGGTGCCCCGCCGGACGGAGATCGTCGAGCTCGAGGGCGAGCTCGAGGACGAGGACCTGATCCAGCGCGAGGACGTCGTCGTCACCGTCAGCCATCGCGGCTACATCAAGCGCGTGCCTCTCTCCAGCTACCGGGCGCAGCGCCGGGGCGGCAAGGGGCGCTCGGGCATGTCCACGCGCGAGGAGGATTTCGTCACCCAGATCTTCATCGCCTCGACGCACACGCCGGTGCTGTTCTTCTCCTCGCGCGGCATGTGCTACCGGATGAAAGTCTGGCGGTTGCCCGCGGCGACGCCGCAGTCCCTCGGCAAGGCCCTCATCAACCTGCTGCCGCTGCAGCAGGACGAGGCCATCACCTCGATCCTGCCGCTGCCCGAGGACGAGGCGACCTGGGGCGACCTGCAGCTCATGTTCGCGACGCGCTCCGGCAACGTGCGGCGCAACTCGCTTGCCGATTTCGAGAGCATCCATCGCAGCGGCAAGATCGCGATGAAGCTCGACGAGGGCGACCGCATCATCGAGGTCGCCATCTGCCGTCCGAGCCAGGACGTGCTGCTGACGACCGGCAACGGCCAGTGCATCCGCTTCCCGGTCGAGGACGTGCGGGTGTTCAAAGGCCGCGAGTCGGCGGGTGTGCGCGGCATCCGGCTCGAGGGCGAGAACGCCGTCATCTCGATGGCCGTCCTGACCCACGTGGACGCCGACCCGGCCGAGCGCGTGGCCTACCTGAAGCAGGCGGGCGCGGTGCGTCGCGGCCAGATCGAGGACGAGGAGGGCGCGACCGCGGAGCTGGAGATCGAGGTGGAGGCGGGCGAGGCGCCGGCCGAGCTGTCCCCCGAACGCTACGTGGAGCTTTCGGCCAGGGAGCAGTTCGTGCTCACGATTTCGGAGCGCGGTTTCGGCAAGCGCACGTCCTCCTACGAGTACCGGATCTCCGGGCGCGGCGGGAAGGGCATCGCAGCCATGGTCGTCAACGAGCGCAACGGCCCGCTCGTCGCCTCATTCCCGGTCGAGGACAGCGACCAGATCATGCTCGTCACCAATGCCGGCAAGCTGATCCGCTGCCCGGTGGACGACGTGCGCATCGCGGGCCGCAACACCCAGGGCGTTCGCATCTTCAAGACCGACGAGGACGAGCAGGTCGTCTCGGTCGAGCGCATCCCCGAAGAAAGCAACGGGAACGGAAACGGAAACGGCGAAGCTGCGGACGAGAACGGGTCGGATGCGGCTTAGCTGCCGCTGAAAGCCCGTGCTCAGTGATGGGGTGATGATTACGGCGGGCCTGCGCGTCTATGGTCGGCCGCGTTGGAGTCGTCAATTCACGATCGGTCGGAGGGGGACAATGAGAAGCGCCTTGCGGATGGCCCTGGTGTCGTTGCTGCTCGTCGTCTCGGGCGCCGCGCTCGCCCAGAAGGAAAGCGTCGCGGAGATCGACACGCGCGGCCAGAAGATGCGCGTTCTGCTGATCAAGCCCGACAAGCCGGTCGGCAGCGTGATCCTGCTCGCGGGCGCGCATGGGAATCTGGCCCTCTCCGCCGACGGCAAGATCGGCTGGGGCGCCGGCAATCAGCTGGTGCGGACCCGGGCGCAGTATGCCAAGGCCGGCTATGTGACCGCGACGGCGGACATCGCCCCCGATTTGAAGCAAGGCAAGGGCGTCGTTCCGAGGTACCGCTGGTCGGCGGAGCATGCCGCCGACATGGGCGCACTGGTCAAGCATCTGCGGGGAATCGCGCAGCCCGTCCATCTGATCGGCACGAGCCGCGGCGCCATCTCGGTTGCCAATGCCGCGGCCAGGCTGTCGGGTGCCGAGGCCCCCGATGCCATCGTCCTCACCTCCGGCATGCTGACCCACATCGATGAGCGGCAGCCATCGGCCGAACGAAGCGTCGGGGATTTGGGGCGGATCAAGCAGCCTGCGCTGATCGTCTATCATGAGAAGGACCAGTGCAAATATACTCCTGCCGCTTCGGCGGAGTCGTTCCGTAAGCTGCTGACCGCGGCCAAGAAGGTCGATATCAAGCTCCTGAAGGGCGGCAGCGCAGCGGGCGACCCCTGCGATGCGCAACATTATCACGGCTTTCGGGGCCTCGACGTCGAGGTCGTCCGCGTCACCACGGACTGGCTCGCGGCGCTTCGAGATTAGACGGCCTTCGTCTGAAGCGGATTGGAAACGAACGCATGTCGCTCGAGCTGCTCCTCGCCTTTGCCGGCGCCTGCTGGCTGCTCGCCCTGACGCCGGGGCCGATGATGTCGCTGATCCTCGCCAACGTCGCCGCGCACGGACTGCGCGCCGGCCTGTGGACCATCGCGGGCAGCCTTACCGGCCTCTCCCTGCTCGTCACGGCGGCCGCCTTGGGCATGACCTCGCTCATGGTCTTCATGTCCGACTGGTTCGACGTGATCCGGTGGATCGGCGCGCTCTACCTCGCCTGGCTCGGGCTCGAGCGCCTGCAGCGGGCCTGGCGCGGCAGCCCGATCGCCCCCGCCGCGGCGCGCGCTCCCGGCGGCAGCCGCTGGTTCGTGCAGGCGCTCGCCGTGAGTCTCAGCAACCCGAAGGTGCTGCTGTTCCTGGGGGCGTTCCTGCCGCAGTTCGTCGACACCAGCGGCAATCTGGAGCTGCAGCTCGCCGTGCTGGCCGTGACCTTCGTCGTCGTCATCGGCATCGCCGACATCGCCTACACGCTGGCGCTCGGCCGCGTGCGCAGCGTGCTCGCCAACGGCCGCATGCGGCTGCTCGACGGCGCTTCGGGCGTGCTGCTCCTGGTCGGCGGACTGGTGCTCGCGACGGCAAGGCGGCCGTGACGGCGCATCTGCAATGACGAGAGGCTGGCGACGGCTCACCCCCACCCCCTCCCCGCGTGCGGGCAGGGGAGAAGTAGGGCGCGGCCTGAGGCCTCCCTGCGGAGCCCGCTGGGGAAAGGTGCCGCGCTGCCTGTCCGCTTAATGCCCTCCCCTTGACGGGGAGGGCGGGCGCGTCGAGCCGCAGGCGCGATGCGCGGGTGGGGTGGAGCGACGGACACCGCAGCTCCTGAAGCATCCCACTGATGTCTTCACTTTTGAGCCGATGGCGCCCGCGGCAAGGCCTGCTATGGTCACCGCCGGACCCGCAAGCTCATTCGGAAAGCCGATCCAATATGCCGATGCCGGACGACGACGCGCCGCGCGAGCAGGGCCTGCTGCAGGGCCTGCAGAACTATGGCGACCGCGATTTCTCCATCTATATGCGCCGCGCCTTCGTCAAGTCGATGGGCTTTTCGGCCGACGAGCTCGAGCGGCCGGTCATAGGCATTGCCGCGACGGCCAGCCAGTTCAACCCCTGCCACCGCCATTTCCCCGAGCTGACCGAGGCCGTGCGGCGCGGCGTGACGGCGGCCGGCGGACTTGCGCTGACGTTCCCGACGATCTCGCTGCACGAGTCGACGCTGGCGCCCAACTCGATGAAGTTCCGCAACCTCATGGCCATGGACACGGAGGAGATGATCCGTGCCCAGCCGATGGACGCGGTGGTGCTGATGGGCGGTTGTGACAAGACCGTGCCGGCCCAGCTCATGGCCGCAGCGAGCGCCGGCAAGCCGGCGATCCAGCTCATCGGCGGACCGCAGATGACGTCGCGCTACCGCGACGACCGGGTCGGCGCCTGCACGGACTGCCGCAAGTTCTGGGTCAGGTTCCGCGCCGGCGAGATCGGCAAGGAGGAGATCGAGGCGGTCGAAAGCCGCCTCGTCACCACGGCAGGCACCTGCGCGGTGATGGGGACCGCCTCGACCATGGCGGCAATCTCGGAGGCGCTCGGCATGACGCTGCCCGGTACGGCGGCGATCCCCGCCGTCCACGCCGACCGGCTGCGCGCGGCGGAGGCCACGGGCGCGGAGGCGGTGCGGCTCGTGCGGGGCGGCCTGACGCCCGACAGGATCATCACGGCGAAGTCGGTCGAGAACGCCGCCCGCGTGCTGCTGGCGCTCGGCGGATCGACCAACGGCGTCATCCACCTGGCGGCGATCGCCGGGCGGCTCGGATTTGCGCTCGACCTGCACCGCTTCAACGAGCTGTCCGACACGACGCCCGTTCTGGCTGCCGTGAAGCCGGTCGGGACCGAGTTCTACATGGAGGACTTCTTCGCCGCCGGCGGCATCGGCGCCGTGCTGCGCGAGCTGAAGCCGCTGCTCCATCTCGACTGCCTGACGGTCACGGGCCAGATGCTCGGCGAACGCCTCGCGGCAGAGCAAGGCGACTACGTCGACCGCCGCGTGATCCGTCCCGCGAGCGATCCCTTCGAGTCGCAAGGCGGACTCGTCGCGCTGTTCGGCTCGCTGGCGCCGGACGGAGCGATCATCAAGCGCTCCGCGGCGACGCCGGCCCTGTTCGAGACGGAAGCGCGCGCGGTCGTGTTCACGTCGCTGGACGACATGGCCCGCCGGGTGGATGATCCGGCGCTCGATGTGCGTCCGGACGACATCCTGGTGTTGCAGAACGCCGGGCCGCGCTCGGCCTACGGCATGCCGGAGGCGGGCTTCCTGCCGATCCCGAAGAAGCTGCTGGCCGAAGGCGTCAAGGACATGGTGCGCATCTCGGACGCGCGCATGTCCGGCACGGCCTACGGCACCATCGTGCTGCACGTGGCACCGGAAGCCGCGGCGGGCGGGCCGCTGGGTCTCGTCCGCACCGGCGACCGCATCCGGCTGAGCGTCAGGGAGCGCCGTCTCGACCTGCTCGTGGCTGCCGACGAGCTGGCCCGCCGCCGCACCGAGCGCGCGACCTTGGCTACAGACACCCCGGTGCGCGGCTATGACAGGCTCTTCCGCGAAACGGTGCTGCAAGCTCCGCAGGGCTGCGACTTCGACTTCCTGACGGCGCAAGGACGGTGACGGCCCGCACCGGAGCTGTCGGGGTCCGGTCTCAAGCCACGGTGAAGGGCGGCGTGGCGAACTGGCCGGCGACGCGGAAGAACTCGCGCACGGTGCGCATGTCGCGACGCTTCTTCAGGCAGGCGACATACTCGGTGAACTGAAGCGACGGGTCGTCGATCGACAGCGAAACGCAGCGGTCGTCGGCCCCGGGGAACTCCGCTGCGCTCATCACGCTGATCCCCATGCCGATCGCGACCGCCTCCCGGGTCGCCTCGCGATTGTCGATCTCGATCAGCGCGGACGGCACCGCCCCGACCTTCGACAGCGAGCGCAGGAACTTCTGCCGGGTCATGGACGCCGGCTCGCGCACGATCACGCGCTCGCCGTGAAAGTCGATCGGCGCGATGGACCCGCGGCCGCTCCACGCGTGATCGCGGGGCACGTAGGCGACCAGCGGGTAGGTGACGTAGTGCATCATGTGCAGCCGGGACTCGCCGGTGCCCTCGGACGCCACGATCACGACGTCGGTCTCGTAGTTGATGAGCCCGGCCATCACGTGCTTGGCGCTGCCGGTGGCCAGCGAGACACTGATGTTGGGATGCAGGCGCATGAACTCGTTCAGAACCGGCAGCACGTGGCGGGGTCCGTCGGCGCCGACCTTGAGCCGCCCGCTCTGCAGCTTCACGGTCCGGCTCAGCGTCTGCTCGATCTCGTCCTGAAGGCGGAAGATCTCGCGGCACAGCTCCAGCGTCCGCTGCCCGGCGTCCGTCGGCACCACCTCCTTGCCGCGCCGGTCGAGCAGCCGGACGCCATAGAGGTCCTCCAGCGCCTTCACCTGCCAGGACAGAGTGGACTGGCTCACGTGCAGGACCTGAGCGGCGCGCGTGAAGCTGCGCTCGCTGGCGACGGCATGGAAGGCGCGCAGATAGAGGAAGTTCACGGCAGCACGCGCTCGCACTGAAGGCCTGGCATCCGCGCCGATGCGGGCTGCAGGGCAGGGCGCCCCGCGTTGGTTTCACCCACTATCTGTACTATCAATAATGGCGATTGAAACTAACGAATGGACAGATAGGCACGCCCGGCGCGATGCTTGCGGCGTGTTGCCGCTTGCCACGGCAACCGTTCGGGATCGCGGCCTGCGTCCAGGGATGCCCTACCAGGCGCGCTGCCGGGAGACAGGCTTCGAGCTTTCCTCGAGACTGGGGACGGGAACTCGGGACACTGCGAGGCAACAGCAATGGAAGGGTCCGTCATGAGAAGATCGCTTGGACTGCTGGCGACGGCTTTGATCGCCGCGGGTTCGTGCCTGGTTTCACTCGCCGCCGAGGCGAAAACCGAGCTGACCGTCTACACCGCCTACGAGAACGACGACCTGGCCGCCTACAAGGCCGCCTTCGAGAAGGCGTATCCCGACATCGTCGTCAACTGGGTCCGCGACTCGACCGGCGTCGTCACGGCGAAGCTGCTGGCCGAGAAAGACAATCCGCGGGCCGACGTGGTTTGGGGGCTGGCGGTCAGCAACATCGACTTCCTCAAGGCGCGCGGCGTGCTGCAGGCGTACAAGCCGGCGGGGTTCGAGAAGATCCCGGACAAGTTCCGTGACGCCGCCGATCCGCCGGTGTGGTTCGGCAACTCGGCGTGGATCTGCGCCATCGTCTACAACGAGATCGAGGGCAAGAAACGCAACATTCCCGCGCCCAAGACCTGGAGCGACCTGACCGACCCGGTCTACAAGGGGCAGATCGTGATGCCGCATCCGGCGTCGTCCGGCACGGGCTTCATGTATGTCGTCGCCTGGATCCAGGCGTATGGCGAGGACGCGGCCTGGAAGCTGATGGACGGCCTGCACGAGAACATCAGCCGCTACACGCATTCCGGCAGCGCTCCCGCCGTCATCGCCGCCCGCGGCGAGCAGGTGATCGGGCTGGCGTTCGAGCTCAGGGGCTCCCGCCTGAAGCAGGACGGCGCGCCGATCGAGCTGGTCATGCCGTCGGAAGCCCTCGGCTGGGACATGAACGCGTTCGCCGTCGTCCGCGATACGAAGAAGCTGGAGGCGGCCAAGACGCTCGCCGACTGGGCGGCCTCGGAGGAGGCGATGAAGATCTATGGCGCCACCCGCTCGGTCGTCGCCATGCCGTGGCTCGCCAAGGAGATGCCGTTCATCCCGAAGGACATCGGCGAGCGCATCATGAAGCAGGACTTCGCCTGGTCGGCCGAGAACCGCGACCGCGTTCTCGCCGAGTGGGAGAAGCGCTACGGCGGCAAGGCCGAGCCGAAGAAGAAGTGACCGAGCCGCGGCGTCGGGTTGCCTGAGGAGGTGCGGAACGGCATGGCCGCGTCGGCGAAGGCATACGTCGGCCATCCTGGCAGCGTATGGGCGGGTCGTATGTCGTCCCGCCTCCTGACCGCACCCACCGTTATTCTCGTCGGTATCGGGACGTTCCTCGCCCTGTTCGCGGTCGTCCCGCTGCTGCTGATGCTGTGGCGCAGTCTGCAGGACCCCGACGGCGTCTTTATCGGCCTCGCCAACTACGCGACGTTCTTCTCCCAGCGGACGGCCGTCGACGTCATCGCGAACACGGTCTTCGTCGCCGTGGTCAGCACGGTGATCACGGTGACGGTCGGCCTGCTGTTCGCGCTGGCCCTCGCGCAGACCTGCGTGCGCTTCAAGACCTTCTTCCGCAGCATCGCGCTGCTGCCGCTGCTGACCCCCTCGCTGCTGTCGGCGATGGCGCTGACCCAGCTTTTCGGCAGCCAGGGATACCTCAACGCCGTGATGATGGGGGAGACGATCTATGGCCCGATCGGCATCGTCACCGCTATGTCTATCGCGCACTTCCCGCACGTCTTCATCATCCTCAGCGCGTCGATCTCCCTCTCCGACGCCCGCCTCTACGAGGCCGCGCGGGCACTGGGCACCAGGCCGCTGCGCACCTTCCTCACCGTCACCCTGCCGTCGATGAAGTACGGCCTCGTCAGCGCCGCGATCGCCTCCTTCACGCTGTGCGTGACCGATTTCGGCATCCCGAAGGTGATCGGCGGCCAGTACAGCATGCTGGCGACGGAGATCTACAAGCAGGTCGTCGGGCAGCAGAACTTCCAGATCGGCTCGGTGATCAGCATGCTTCTGCTGGCGCCGGCCGCCCTCGCCTTCGTGCTCGACCGGCGCGTCCGGCGCCGTCAGGCCGCCGCGCTGACCAGCAAGGCCGTGCCGTTCGCGCCGGCGCCGAACCCGCTCCGCGATCGTCTGGCGCTGGCGCTGTGCGCCCTCGTCGCGCTCGTGATGCTGGCCATGATCCTGGTGCCCGGCTACGCCTCGTTCATCAAGTTCTGGCCCTACAATCTCGAGCTGACGCTGCGCAACTACGAGTTCCACCGCTTCGCGGGCGGGGGCTGGGACAGCTACCTGAACAGCCTGAAGCTGGCGTTCCTGACCGCCACCGTCGGCGGCACGATGGTGTTTGCCGGCGCCTACCTGTGCGAGAAATCCCCGGCCCCGTCGTGGCTGCGGAGCCTCTATCAGATGCTGGGGATGTTCCCGCTCGCCGTGCCGGGTCTGGTGCTCGGCCTGTCCTACGTGTTCTTCCTCAACGACCCCGACAATCCGCTGGAGATCCTCTACGGCACGATGGCCGTGCTCGTGATCTCCACCATCGTCCACTACTACACGGTCAGCCACCTGACGGCCGTGACGGCGCTGCGCCAGCTCGACAACGAGTTCGAGCTCGTGTCCGATTCGTTGAAGGTGTCGCGACTGCGCACGTTCTTCGTCGTCACGCTGCCGCTGTGCCTGCCTGCGGTGCTCGACATCTGGATCTACCTGTTCCTCAGCGGCATGACGACCGTGTCGGCGGCCGTGTTCCTCTACTCCCACCAGACCGTGGTGGCCTCGATCACGGTGATCAACATGGACGACGCCGGCGAGTACGCGGCGGCGGCGGCCATGGCCATGGTGATCGTAGCCACCTGCATCGTGGCGCGATGTCTCCATCTCCTGGCCACGCGCGGCCTCGCGCGCCGGGCCCAGGCGTGGAAAGCGCGCTAGGACCTCTGCTTTGCCGTGCGATTGACGGCCTCGGTTGTTCCCACCTCGGCCGATCGCACTTCAGGACCACCACCAGGCGAGCACATCGGACATGCGCAAGGATAGGGACGGGGGATCACGGATCGTGGTCGTCGGAGCCGGGATCGTGGGGGCGTGCTGCGCCGCCTACCTGCGGCGGGAAGGCCATGCCGTCACGCTGCTGGAGGCGGAGGAGCCGGCGGCGGGGGCTTCGCGCGGCAATGCCGGTGCGCTCAGCCCCGGAAGCTGCATCCCGCTGTCGATGCCGGGAGTCGTGAGGGACGTTCCGCGATGGCTGGCCGACCCCGACGGTCCGCTCGTCGTCCGCGCCTCCTATCTGCTGCAGGCCCTGCCGTGGCTGGCGCGGTTCGTGGCGGCCGGCAGGCCGGGCCGGATCGAGGCGATCGCCGATGCGCTGCACGCGCTGCACGGCGCCGTCTACGACAGCTATCAGCCGATCCTGCAAGCCTCCGGAGCCGGCAACCTGATCCGCCAGACCGGCTGCATCGTCCTCTATTGCAAGCCCGGCAGCCTCGAGTCGGCGATGGCCGGGTGGCAGATGCGCAAGGACCGCGGCATCCCCTTCGAGGTGCTGGACCAGAAGGGGGTGCACGATCTGGTCCCCGCCCTCGCCCCGGGCTTCGCCTGCGGCGTCTACCAGCCGCAGCACGGCTACGTCGTCGATCCGCAGGCGCTGGTGGTGAAGCTGGTCGATCACTTCAAGGCGGGCGGCGGCGATCTCGTCATCGGCCGGGCCGCCCGCATCGACCGCCAGGGCGAGCGCATCGCGGTGGCGCTGGAGGACGGCCGGTCCCTCGACGCGGAGCGGATCGTCGTCGCCGCCGGCGCCTGGTCGAAGCCGCTGCTCGCCGGCCTGGGCCTGTCCATCCCTCTGGAAACGCAGCGCGGCTACCACCTGCAGCTTCCGGACCCTGGCATCGAGCTGCCGCTGCCGGTCTCGTTCTCGGAGAGCAAGTTCTATGCGACGCCGATGGCCGGCGGTTTGCGGCTGGCCGGCACGGTCGAGTTCGCACGCGCATCGGCGCCGCCCGATTTCCGCCGCGCGCGCCAGCTCGGAGCCCTCGCCGGCACCTGGCTGCCGGGTCTCAACCTCGCGGGAGCCCAGGAATGGATGGGGCGCCGGCCCTGCACGCCGGATTCGCTGCCGCTGATCGGCGCGGTGCCCAAGGACCCGCGCATCCTTCTGGCGTTCGGCCACGGCCACAACGGCATGACCAGCGCGCCGACGACCGGCCGCGTGATCGCCGATCTGATCGCGGGCCGTTCCCCCTTTATCGATCTGACGCCGTTCCGGCCGGACCGGTTCTGAACGCGCGCATCTCTGAGCGAGGAGCATTGCGGTGGGTAGCACTGGCGCCGTCACGGACGAGGCCGCTGTCGTCATAATCGGCGGGGGCATCATCGGCTCATCGGCGGCCTATCACCTGGCCAAGGCCGGCATGGGTGGCGTGCTCGTGATCGAGCGCAGCGAGCTTTCCGGCGGCGCGACGGCGCGGGCCGCCGGCCTGCTGTGTCACGCCCGGTCGGACGTCGGCACCATCAAGATGGTCAGCCGCACGCGGGCCGCCATCCTCGAGCTGGAGCAGCTGCTGGACGACAGGCTCGACTTCCACCAGGTCGGCAGCATCCGCGCGGTCCTCGGCGAGACGCGCGAGAGCGAGCTGGCGACCATGGAAGCCTGCCTCGACGCCGCTGGCGTGGCGGCCGAGGCGATCGACCCCGCGGCCGCCCGCAGCCTGTGCCCGTGGCTCGAGCTCGGCGGCGCACGCCGCATCATCCATCTGGCGGTCGACGGGTACATCGACGGCGCGCGGCTCGGGACGGCCTACGCCGCCGCCGCCCGGCGCCTCGGAGCGCGCATCCGGCGCGAGGTCGCGGCCACCGGTCTCGTCACGGACGGCACCCGGGTGTCGGGCGTCGTGACGGACCAGGGCACCATCCGGGCGGGCTGGATCGTCGATGCGGCGGGGGTCTGGGGCGCGGAGGTCGCCTCGTGGCTGGGCTGGGGCTTCGCCGCGGCGCCCACCCGCAGCCATTACTGGATCACGGCGCCGGAGCCGGACGGCGCCACCGGCTGGCCGAACGTGCACCTGCCGGACATGCGCACCTACCTGCGCTCCGAGCTCGGCGGCGTGCTGATCGGCATGCAGGAGCCGCAGTCGCGCACCTACCATCCGATGCAGTTGACCGCGGACATGAACGACATGCCGCTGTTCGAGGAGGAGCGCGACCTGGAGCTTCTGGTCGAGCAGGCCGGCGCCCTGCGTGGCATCATCCCGGACATCGACCGGTGGGGCTTTGCCCATCACATCGCGGGCCTGTCGAATTACACGCCGGACGGGAAGTTCGTGATCGGTACCGTCCCGGGCGTCGACGGGTTCGTGCTGGCGGGCGGATGCTGCGGATCGGGGGTGGCCGCGTCCGGCGGCTTCGGCCAGGTCGTCGCGGATCTGGTGCGCGGCGTGACGCCCGCGATCGACATCAGCGCCTACCGGCCCGACCGCTTCGGCCGCGTCGACCCGACCTCCGACGCGTTCCGGCAGCGCTGCGCAGCCGCCCGCTCCGGCAAGAGCCGCGGCATGGTCGACAGCGATTCGGCTTCCTGAACGGTCCCATTCGACTGGGCTTAGCAAAGGAGCCGGTATCGCGCCAAAGCGGAACCAGGAGGCGCAGTAGCGGCTTCTTCTTGTCGATCGAGGGGGCGCCGCGAAGAGGTGACGTCGAGATGCAGTCTACTGCGCAATCCGCATACCGCATCGGCATGCTGGCCGGCGCCGCCGTCGGGATGGCCTGCTGCGGGCCGGCACTCGCCCAGGTCGGCATAGCCAGGGCGGACGACTTCGAGCAGTGCCGGCGCGCGGAGACGATGGTCGAGCTGCGGCTCAAGAGCTGCACGAACGTGATCGGCGACACGTCGCGGCTCGGCGAGATCCGCGCCGAAGCCTACCTGAACCGAGGCAATGCGCACGAGGAGCTGGGCAGGCCCGCCGACGCCATCGAGGACTATACCCAAGGCCTGAAGCTGAACCCCGAGTATCGCGCGCTCTATCACCGCCGCGGCCTCGCTTACGACCGGGAGGGCAAGACGGACCTCGCCATCGCCGACTTCTCGGAGGCGATCAGGCTCGACCCGAAGGACACCGAGGCTCTCGTTTATCGCGGCCTCTCCCATGCCGCCCTGGGCGACCACGTCAAGGCCATCCCCGACTTCGACGCTGCGCTGGCCGAGGACCCGGACGACGCCGCCGTGCTGACGATCCGCGGCGAATCCCGCGAGGCCATCGGCGACCGCGACAGGGCCATCGGGGACTTCCGCCGGGCGCTCGAGCTCGATCCCGACAGGGAGGAGGCCGAGGTGGGGCTGGCGCGCCTCGGAGCGAAGGGGAAATAGAGCGAGCGGCGCATGGCGAATAGCGAATAGCGAGGCGCGCGTGTGGTCCTCGTGCTTGCCGATCGGCGTTGCCGCTCCGGCCCGCGTCGGCTAAGCCTTGGTCAGCCCGCTCACCGACTGCCCCGGCTGGTGCAGAATACGATGTCGCACAATACGTTCGGCCATCTCTTCCGTGTCACGACCTGGGGCGAGAGCCACGGACCGGCGATCGGCTGCGTCGTGGACGGCTGCCCGCCGGGCATCCCGCTCGCGGAGGACGACATCCAGGGCTACCTCGACCGCCGCCGCCCGGGCCAGTCCCGCTACACCACGCAGCGCCGCGAGCCCGACCAGGTCGAGATCCTTTCAGGCGTTTTCGCCGACGAGGACGGCCGGCAGGTGACCACGGGCGCCCCCATCTCGCTCCTCGTCCGCAACGTCGATCAGCGCTCGAAGGACTATGGGGACATCAAGGACAAGTTCCGTCCCGGCCACGCCGACTACACCTATTATGAGAAGTACGGCATCCGCGACTACCGCGGCGGCGGGCGCTCCTCGGCGCGCGAGACGGCCATGCGGGTCGCGGCCGGCGCCATTGCGCGCAAGATCCTCTCCGGCGTCGTCGTCCGCGGCGCCCTCGTCCGCATCGGGCCGCACGAGATCGACCGCTCGCGCTGGAGCTGGGACGAGGTGGACAGCAACCCGTTCTTCTGTCCCGATCACGGCACGGTGCAGACCTGGGCGGCGCATCTCGATCAGATCCGCAAGGCCGGCTCGTCCGCCGGCGCGGCCGTCGAGGTGGTGGCCGAGGGCGTGCCGCCTGGACTTGGCGCCCCTGTCTACGGCAAGCTCGACCAGGATCTCGCCTCGGCGCTGATGAGCATCAATGCCGTCAAGGGCGTCGAGATCGGCGCCGGCATGGCGGCGGCAGGGCTCTCGGGCGAGGAGAGCTCCGACGAGATGCGCGTCGGCGCGGATGGCCGGCCGGTTTTCCTGACCAACAGCGCCGGCGGCATCCTGGGCGGCATCTCGACGGGCCAGCCCATCGTCTGCCGCTTCGCGGTGAAACCGACCTCGTCCATCCTCAGTCCACGCAAGACGATCGACCGCTTCGGCAACGAGACGGAAATCGTCACCAAGGGCCGGCACGACCCCTGCGTCGGCATCCGCGCGGTGCCGGTCGGGGAAGCGATGGTCGCCATCGTGCTCGCGGATCACGCCTTGCGCCATCGCGCGCAGACGGGGAAGTGGGGGCTCTGACATGGGCGGCGTCCCGCAGGTGATGGCGCTGGTGTTCGACGTCTTCGGCACCGTCGTCGACTGGCGCTCGAGCATCGTGCGCGAGCTCGAGGCCTGGGGCGCGGCGAAGGGCGTCGCGACCGACTGGACCGCCTTCACGGACGACTGGCGCGGGCTCTATCAGCCCGCGATGGAGGAGGTGCGCTCCGGGCGCCGCCCCTGGACCATTCTCGACGTGCTGCACCGGGAGAGCCTGGAGACGCTGCTCACGAAATACCGCGTTACGGGGCTTCCGGAGACCGAGAAGGACCACCTCAACAAGGTCTGGCACCGGCTCTCCCCGTGGCCGGACAGCGTGCCCGGGTTGCTGCGGCTCAAGTCGCGCTATCTCATCGGCACGCTGTCGAACGGCAACGTGGGGCTGCTGGCGTGGATGGCGAAGAACGCCGGCCTGCCCTGGGACGTGATCCTCGGCGCCGAGACGGCGCGCGCCTACAAGCCGCTGCCCGAAGCCTATCTGCGCACGGCCGTGATGCTGGGGCTCGGGCCGGAGCAGGTGATGCTGGTCGCCGCCCACAACGACGACCTGGCGGCCGCAGCGGCGCAGGGCTTCGCCACCGCGTTCGTCGCGCGTCCGACAGAGTATGGTCCACGTCAGACGAAAGATTTCAGAGCCGAGCGTGACTGGGACGTCGTGACCGGCAGCTTCCTCGGCCTTGCCGACGCTCTGGGGTGCCCCTGAAGCTTTTTTCGATCAGGTCCGATTGGAAGATCGCTGCTCCCTGCTCCAGGGTCCCGGCCGAAGCGCATAGTACGGAGAGCCGGGATAAGAGACCCTGCGGGTCTGACCCCGCTTCCCCGGTCCCGGCGCTTCGCAGACGCGCCCGACGCGGCTGCTGCGGCGGGGAAGAGCACCACGTGCCGGTGTCACGCCATCCCCCCGTGTACCGGATAGCGCCCGCACTGGGGCGCTCGACACGGGTGGCGCTTGCTTGATGCGCGCCGTTCGCCTACATCGGCGCAACCCGCCCGTAACCGGGGCGCATCCCATCCACGAGAGCATTGCCGGAGCCAACGATGTCCAAACGGTCGCTGAGGAGCGTCGAGACCCAGAAGAAGAAGGCCAGACGGGCGATCCCGCGCCCGAAGCTGACGCGGAATCAGGGCAACACCGCCGCGGTCCGCAAACGCCTGAAGAAGGAGGCCGGCAAGGCGCGCGGCGACGCCGCGAAGGCTGGCTAGAGTCTTTCCGCGCACAAGCGCCCGAGCCGGGGTCAGCCGCTCACCGGCTTTGCCGGCCCTCGATGACGAAACGATTGCCACTGCCTACCCACACCGTCATTCCCGCGGAGGCGGGAATCCACGACACGCCGCAGATCAGGTGTGGAGAGTTGCGTGGATGGCCGCCTTCGCGGCCATGACGGAAGGAAGGGCAAAGGGACCAGGCGGAACACTGGCGTCGACGCTGATCGGGGGGCTGGCCCCTTCGGCTCAGTTTCGTTTCAGACCCGCAGGGTCTGACCCCCTCCCTGCTGGGGCCGGGATGACGACACTGCCAAGCTGTCTCCGGTGTCGTCCCGGCCGCAGCGCGTCAGCGGAGAGTCCGGGACACAGCGGTCAGAAGGCACTGGTCGGGTGCCTTCACTGATGCCATTCGATCGAAAAATGCGCTCTGACCGGCTGCGGCGGCTCCTCACCTGCTGGCGATGGCGACCGCGGCCGAGGCCATGACCGCCCCGGAGCCGCGGTTGACGAGCCGCATGGCGCGCGGGCTGGTGAACAGCGCCCGCGTCCGGACCGCGAGGAGGATATAGCCGCCGAAGACGAGCGTCAGGACGGCGAGCGTCACGGCCGACAGCTCGAGCCAGCCGATCCAGCTCACGCGCGCCACCTCGATGAGGCTCGGCAGCAGTGCCAGGTAGAAGACCATCACCTTCGGGTTGCCCATCGTCACCGCCAGGCCGCCGAGGAACAGACGCAGCGCGTGCGCGTCCGTCGGGTCCGCCCGCAGGTCCTGGACGTCGGCCGGAGCCGTCCACAGCCTCCAGGCGAGATAGAGGAGGTAGGCGGCGCCGGCATATTTGATGGCCAGGAACACGCCCTCGAAGCTCTGCGCGATGGCCGAAAGCCCGAGCACGGCCAGGGTCAGCCAGACCACGTCGCCGAGCGCAACACCGGCGGTGAACGCGAAAGCCCCTTCGGTGCCGCGGCCGAGAACACGGGCGACGATCGCCGCGATCCCAGGCCCGGGCGAGGCGGCGGCAACCAGCAGGGCGCCGCCGAAAATCACGAGCGATGTAAGGTCCATGTCCCCATCCCGTCCGACAGTCGTGCGCCTGCAGCCTACTTGCCGAGGCCGGCGAGCAGCAGCTTGAGCAGATCCCTGGCGTCGGCGCTCTTCGATTCGTACTCGGGCCAGGCCGTCTTCCTGGCCAGCGCGATCCATGCCTCGTAGTCGGCTTTCGTCAAGGGCCGAACGTTGACGCCGGCTTTCGTGTAGGCCTCGACGGCCTTGTCGACCGACTGCCGTTGCGTTCCCTCGAAGAAGCTCTCGCTGACGCGGGCCGCCTCCTCGAAAGCCGCCTTCTGCTCCGGCGTCAGCGCCTCCCAGCTCTTCGTCGAGACCAGCAGCGGCTGCAGCAGCATGAACATCGTATAGTCACCGCCGATCGTCGCCTCCTTCACCTGATCATAGAGCCGCATGGACACCAGCGATTCCGTCGATGTCAGTAGCGCGTCGAGAGCTCCGGAATGCAGGGCCGGGTAGAGCTCCGAGGAAGGCATGCTCCTGATCGAGGCGCCAGCCGACTTCAGCATCGACTCGTAGACGGGATCGGCGGCGCGCATCGCCAGTCCCTTGACCGAGTCCGGGTGGCCGATCGGCTTGCTCCTGGAGACGAAGCCGCCCGGGGTCCACCACCACGTCAGAATGTGCACGCCGTTGCGATGCGCGATCTCCTGCAGCTTCTTGTGGAAGGCGGAGTTCCTGAGCCTGACCGCCTCATCCAGGCTGCTGACCGCGCCGGGAAGAATGGTGATCGAGAACTCGGGGACCTTGCCCGCGGCATAGACCAGCGGATAGATCGACATCTCAAGCGTGCCGGACTGCAGCGCGTCGTACTGCGCCACCGCCTTGATGTTGAGCGACAGGCTCGGGTGGATGCGGAACTTGACGTCGGCTACGCGCCTGCTCACCGCGTCCACGAACACCCGCAGCGCGCGGTCGCGGGCGTCGGTGCCCTGCTGCCACTGATGCGAGACGCGCATCTCGACGGGCGCGGCAACTGCCGGCATTCCCGATCCCGCCACCGCTATGGCCAGGGCCGTGGCCACAGCGAGCAATCGGCGCGCCTTCGCAGCCATTGGCGCTTCCTCCATCTCGATTGCTTTTGCCGCACGCACCCGGAACAAGGCGCCCGCATGTTTTCATTCTTTCTAGGCCCTGCTCGCCCCGCGCGCACCGCGAAAATCAGCACAGGGCGGTGGAGCGGCGCTGATCTGCGGCACTGGGGGCCTTTTCAACGGGGCCGGTCCGGCTTAGATGCGCAGCGTGCCATGCGGGGTTCCGCCCGGCCTGGCTCTCCCTGACAGGATCGGAATTACATGGGCTTCAAATGCGGTATCGTGGGCCTGCCGAACGTCGGCAAGTCCACTCTCTTCAACGCGCTGACGCAGACCGCTGCGGCGGAGGCTGCCAACTACCCGTTCTGCACCATAGAGCCGAACGTCGGCGAGGTCGGGGTGCCCGACCCGCGGCTCGACAGTCTGGCGGAGACCGGTAAGAGCGCCCAGAAGCTGCCGACCCGGCTGACGTTCGTCGACATCGCCGGTCTCGTCCGCGGCGCCTCGGCAGGCGAGGGGCTCGGCAACCAGTTCCTGGCTCACATCCGCGAGGTCGACGCCGTCGCCTACGTGCTGCGATGCTTCGAGGACGCCGACGTCACCCATGTCGAGGGCCGCATCGATCCCCTGGCCGACGCCGAGGTGGTCGAGACCGAGCTGATGCTGGCCGATCTCGACAGCCTGGAGAGGCGCCGTCTGCCGCTGGAGAAGAAGGCGAGGTCCGGCGACAAGGAGGCCCGCATCCAGGTCTCGATCATCGACAAGGCGCTCGTGCTGCTGCGCGAGGGCAGGCCGGCGCGGCTGGCCAGGCTCGCCCCCGAGGAGGAGCCGCTCTACCGGCAGCTCCAGTTTCTGACGGCCAAGCCCGTGCTCTACGTCTGCAATGTCGACGAGGCCTCCGCCGCGACCGGCAACGCCTATTCGCGCAGCGTCGAGGAGCGCGCGCGGGCCGAAGGGGCGGGGTGCGTGGTCATATCGGCCAAGATCGAGGCGGAGCTGGCGGCGCTGCCCCCGGCCGAGCGGGCGGCCTATCTCGAAGAGCTGGGACTCCCCGAGCCGGGGCTCGACAAGCTGATCGGCGAGGGCTACCAGCTGCTGCGCCTGATCACGTTCTTCACGGTCGGGCCGAAGGAGGCGCGCGCCTGGACCGTGCCGGCCGGCACCAGGGCGCCGAAGGCCGCAGGCGTCATCCATACGGACTTCGAGAGGGGCTTCATTCGCGCCGAGACCATCGCCTGGGAGGATTACATCGGGTTCGGCGGCGAGGCCGGCGCACGGGAGGCCGGGCGGATGCGGCTGGAAGGCAAGGAGTACGTCGTCAAGGATGGCGACGTACTGCATTTCCGCTTCGCTACCTGAGTCGCGCAACCACCCTCCCCCGCACGGGGAGGGCGGAAACGGCGACGATTGCAGGGTTCTCCTGGAGGGGAGCCTCTCGAAGTCAGAGCGAGCGGCGGCCGCGCTTGCCGTCTGCCTCGCGGCGGCCCTGCTTCGCCGAGCCATTCGGCTTGCGGCTGGTTGCGGCCTGGCGCGGCTTGGATGGCTTGCCGGCCTTGCGGGTCGCCTTCGCCTTCTTGCTCGCGGAGGAAGGCGCCTTGCTGGTCTCCTTGGTCTCGGAGGAGGGGGTCGGGGTCGCCGTCTCCTGCTCCTGGGTCTCCGATGTCGAGAAGTCGGTCGCGGACTGCGCCACCTGGCTCGAGATCGTCCAGGTGCCGATGCCGACCTCGCGCTCGGCCCTGCTGACGAGACCTGCGACGGTGAGCCGCCGCATGAACGGGTTGGCCCTGATCACGGGAGCTGGCAACACCTTGGTCAGAGGTGTGTTGGCACCCGCACGCAGCATCTGGGCTGCGCCGGGTGCGCCCAGGAGATAGCTCAGCCTGAGGTTGGCGAAAGTGGCCGGCAGCCCGCGCTCGCGGAGGTAGTCGGCGTTGTCGGTGTTGAAGGCCGTCGCCGCACGGCGCGAGAAGTCCATGTCGGTCCGCAGCGCCAGGATCTGAGACCGGCTGAGGCCCTCGACCTCGTCGGGGAAATGCCGGTCGACGACCTCGATGAAGGTCGAATTGATGAACTGGTAGGGACCCAGCGCCGACGAGCGCGGGTTTTTGGCAGTCAGCCTGCCGCCCGACTCGGCCATCATCAGCTTGTCGAGGAACTTGTCGATCGCGGCGTTCGACTGATCGGGTTCCGGCTGGGCGTCGGGCTGTGCCGGCGACTCCGGCTGCTCGGCCGGAACGGATGTTGGATCACTGAGTTTTGGAAACGCGCCTGCTGGCGTGATCGCTGTCATAGAAAAGAAGATGACGGACACTGCGCTGCAAGCGCCCAAGAGACGAATGGCGGACGACTGACTTAATCCTGTTCTGTAACTGAACACGTGAAGCCCCTTTTCTGTCCTTCTGCATCACGTTGCTCATCGAACACTGGACATTGGCGAGTTTATGGCGCGAGTTTGCCCAAAAATTGTTCGCGTTTCCGCTGCATAGGCCGGCTGGTTCGGACGAATTGGCGCGCGGCATCTTCCATCGGGGACCAGGGGACGCTATCAGGCGGGGCTGACAGTCCGCGCCAGCGGCGCGCCAAAGGGGTACACGCGATGCAACGGCAATCCTCGTCGAAGTCGCTTTTCTGGGAGGAGGTGGTCGTCGGCGAGACGGTCGCGTTCGGACGGCGGCCGGTGAGCAAGGAGGAGATCATCGAATTTGCGAGCGCCTTCGATCCGCAGCCTTTCCATCTCGACGAGGAGGCCGCCAGGAGCTCGCTGATCGGCCGCCTGTGCGCCTCGGGCTGGCATTCCTGCGCGATCTTCATGCGCATGATCGTGGACGGCGTGCTGAGCTCGGCCGCCGGACTCGGCTCACCGGGACTCGACGAGGTGAAGTGGCTGAAGCCGGTGTTTCCTGGCGACGAGCTGACGGGCCGGTACACCTGCACCGCGAAGCGCGTGCTTCGGTCGCGCCCGGAGGTGGGCCTGTGCCAGATCCTGTTCGAAATGCTCAATCAGAACGGAGACGTGGTGATGACCTGGAACGCGGCCCAGCTCATCGGGCTTCGCACCCCGGAGAGCGGCCGATGAGCACCTACTTCGAGGATCTCGAGATCGGCGCCGTCTTCGAGCTCGGCTCCCACACGTTCGGCCGGGAGGAGATCATCGACTTCGCCCGCAAGTACGACCCGCAGCCGTTTCATCTGGACGAGGACGCGGCTCGGCAGAGCCTGTTCGGCGCCCTCTGCGCGAGCGGCTGGCATACCGGCGCCGTCTGGCTGCGCCATCTCATGGATTTCCGCAAGCGCGAGGCGGATCTGATGCTCTTCCGGGGCGAGCGGCCGGCGCGGTACGGGCCTTCGCCGGGGTTCGAGAAGCTGCGCTGGCTCAAGCCGGTGCTCGTCGGCGACACGCTCACCTTCACGAGCCGGATCTCGGGGAAGATCGACTCCCGGTCCCGGCCCGTCCTGGGCCTCGTCCTGTTCGAGAACGAAGCCGTCAACCAGAACAACGAGGTGGTGTTTTCCGTTGTCAGCAAGGTTTTCGTAGAGCGGCGCATAGCCTACGAAGCTTGACCGCGATCAACGCCAACCCGATCTATTTGACATTCCGTCTCCCCGACCGGCGGTTGCTTCGCCTGCTGGTTCGGTACGGCAGTCTCTCTGCTCCAAGGATCGATCCATGCAGCGATACCTCGTAGCCTTCGTCACGCGCGAGGGGCAGACCGGCAAGATCGCCCACCATGTCGCCCGGCGCATCGAGGACGACGGCTCGCTGGTGCGGCTCATCGACATCAGGGCGAGAGAGAGCGAGGCCGGCGCCGACGACTGCGACGCCATGGTGATCGCCGGCTCCGTGCACCGCGGGCGCTTCGAGCCGGAGCTGGCCCCTTTCATCATGCGCCATGGCGAGGCGCTGCGGCGCAGTCCTTCCGCGTTCCTGGCCGTCAGCCTGTCGGCCGCATCACACGAGGAGAGCGAGAGAGCCGCCATCGACGAGATCGTGCAAGGCCACCTTGCCGAGGTCGGCTGGATGCCGGACCTCGTCCATCACGCCGCCGGCGCCGTCCACGACCGCCAGCTCAACGTCATCGAGCGAGCGGTGCTCCACGCCATCGTCGATTCGAAGGGCGTCGAGCGACATCCTTCGGGCGATACGGAGCTGACCGACTGGGCCGCGCTCGACGCGTTCGTGCGCTCGTTCGAGGCGCTGACGCGCTCGCGGCTCGGCACCGGGCCGGCGACGCTGGAGAGCGGCGATTGATCGGCTTTCTCGCTTGAACATGGTGAGCCCACGCCCGTGGATCTGCCGATCCCACTGACCGTGCTGACCGGATATCTCGGCTCCGGCAAGACGACGCTGCTGAAGGCGCTGCTGACGCGCCCCGAGATGGCCGGCACAGCCGTCATCGTCAACGAGTTCGGCGAGGTCGGGCTCGACGATGCGCTGATCGAGACGGCCGAGGGGGACGCGGTGCTGCTGCCGTCGGGATGCGTGTGCTGCGCGGTGCGCGGCGACCTCGTCAGGGCCCTCCTCGGGCTGCACGAGGACGTGATGCGGGGCGCGATCCCGGATCTGCGGCGCGTCGTGCTCGAGACGACGGGGCTCGCCGACCCGGCCCCGATCTCCCAGACGCTGATCGAGGATCGCGACCTTTTCCGCATCTACCGGCTCGACGGCATCGTTGCGACCGTCGATGCGCAGCACGGGCTCGACCAGCTCGATACGACCTACGAGACCGCCAGGCAGATCGCGGTCGCGGACCGGATCGTGCTGACGAAATCCGACCTGGTCGAGGCTCACGCCGTCGATCGGGTGGCGGCGCGGGTGCGGGCGCTCAATCCGGGCGCGCCGATGCGCACGGCCGTCAAGGGCGCGATCGACGCCTCGCAGCTTCTGGACCTCCATGCCTACGAGATCCGCGGCGAGGCCGATGCGGACCGGTGGCTCGCCGCCGAGCGTTACGCGGCTCACGATGCAACCTGCTCATCGGAAGATTGCGACCACCCTCACCACAATCACGGCCACAGGCACCTGCACGGCATCCGCTCGTTCTGCCTCACCTTCGACGCGCCGCTCGAGGCCGCCAAGCTCGAGCTGGCGATCGAGCTCCTGCGCGCGGCTCACGGCGGCAGCCTGCTGCGCGTCAAGGGCCTCCTCAACGTGGTCGAGCACGAGCAGCCGTTCGTCATTCACGGCGTCCAGCACGTGTTCTACCCGGTCGAGACGCTGGAGCGCTGGCCGTCGGACGACCGGCGCACGCGGATCGTGTTCATCACCCGCGACCTCGAGGAAGCCGCGGTCCGCGCGCACTTCGCGCCGCTGATGAACGCGGCAGGGGCGGCGTAATCAGAAGTAGGCGATGAACCGCCCCGAGGCGGCGACGCAGAACCAGATCGCCAGCGACAGTACCGCTGCGGTGCGGAACCTGAGCGCCAGCGCCGTCATGGCGGGCGTCTTGGCCAGCACCGAGGCGAGCGAGCGCTGCACGATCAGGGCGTTGAGAACGCCGAGCGCGATCAGGCCCATCTTGACTTGGAAGACGGGGTTCATGGCGACGTGGCTCGCCTCGGCGGTGAACAGCACGAGCCCCGTGAAGACCATGGCCGACAGCGCCAGCAGTGCGACCCGGCGGGCGGGCGCGATGACGGCGGCAGGCGCCGTTTCCCGGAAGGCGCCGAGGAGGCGCAGGTCCATGACGCTCACGGACCCGGCGAGGACGGTGAGCGCCAGCACGTGGGCGACGTTGGCAGCGGGATAGACCCATACCGACTGCCGGATCGCCATCCCGAGACCGGACTGCTCGAGCGCGATGAGGATCGCCGGCGCTTCGGGCGACATCTAACGTCTTTCCGGTTGAGTTCGACTGAGGCGCAGCGAGCACGTCTCCCCTCCCCCTTGCGGGGAGGGGTCGGGGGTGGGGGTGCCCGGGCGCAGGCGTCTCACTCGTAACTCCACCCCACCCGCGCGGCTCCGCCGCGCCGCCCTCCCCGTCAAGGGGAGGGCGCCCGTACCGACTGGCGCCACCCTCATCCTGGCCCGCTTCCGCTGGAAAGGGGGATAGGCGTGAACTGATATGCTCCGTTTCAAGTCTGACACACTCTAACGCATCTCGACCGTCTTGCCGTCGACCGTGATCCGCTCCGCACGCATCTCGTCCGCATTGACCGTCGAAGGATAGCCGACGGCGGAGATCGTGTTGCCGGGCGCCACCATCTCCTTCAGCGCCCCCCGGTTGAGCATCCGCGAGGTGGGGGCGAGCGTCAGGGTCCACACCTTGTCGTTGCCCTCGACCGTCAGGGTCACGTGGGGATTCTCGTACTTCGAGGTGACGATCTTGCCCTCGACGGTGACCGGATTGCGGGCGTCGTAGCTGCCCCAGCCATGGTGCGCGGCCGCAGGCGCAAGCGCGGCGAGAAGGAGAGTGGCTGCAATGCTCGCGCGGGTCGGCATGGCGGATCTCCCTTCGGCTGCCGTCCCGCATCAAACCGCACCCGGCGCCTCGGTCAAATCAACTGCCCGCGAGTGCCCCGCTGCATCCCTCGGGTCGGGCGCTATCTGCCGCGCTCCGGATAGAGCGAGAGCAGGCCCTCGCGGGAGGCCGGGCACAGCCCGCGCTCGGTGAGCAGGCCGGTGACTAGCCGCGCCGGCGTGACGTCGAACGCGGGATTGCCGGCCGGCGAGCCCGGAGCCGCGATCTCGACCGTCACCACGGACCCGTCCGGCAGCCGGCCGGGCATCTTGAGCACCTCGTCGGCGGAGCGCTCCTCGATGGGGATGTCGAGCCCGTCATCCAGGTCCCAGTCGATCGTCGAATGCGGAAGCGCCACGTAGAACGGCACGGCGTTGTCCTCCGCGGCGAGTGCCTTCAGGTAGGTGCCGATCTTGTTGGCGACGTCGCCGTTCGCCGTGACGCGATCGGTGCCGACGATGCAGACGTCGACCTTGCCGGACTGCATCAGGTGCCCGCCGGCGTTGTCGACGACGATCGTGTGCGGCACGCCGTGGCTGCCGAGCTCATAGGCGGTCAGCGCCGCGCCCTGGTTGCGCGGCCGTGTCTCGTCCACCCAGACGTGGACGGGGATGCCGGCGTCGTGCGCGTGGTAGACCGGCGAGGTCGCCGTGCCCCAGTCGACGCACGCGAGCCAGCCCGCGTTGCAGTGAGTGAGAACGTTGACGGGAACTCCGGGCTGCTTCGTGGCCGCGATGCTCCGGATCAGGTCGAGCCCATGCGCGCCGATGCGCCGGCAGGTCTCGACGTCGTCCCGGCAGAGCTCGGCCGTGCGCCGGTAGGCAGCCTCGACGCGGCCCTCGCGCGGCAGGTTGCGGACGGCGGCCCGGACCTCCTCCAGGGCCCAGCGCAGGTTGACGGCGGTCGGGCGCTGCCGGGCGAGGTCGGCGATCGCCCGGTCCATCGCCTCGTCGGAGGCATCCTCCCTGAGCCCGAGGCAGAGGCCGTAGGCGGCCGTCACGCCGATCAGCGGCGCGCCGCGGACCTGCATCGTCAGGATGGCCCGCGCCGCGTCCTCGCACGACCTCAGCGTCACCGTCTCGAAGCGGTGCGGCAGGCGGGTCTGGTCGATGATCTCGACCGACCACCCGTCCGCGTTCAGCCAGATGGTCTGGTAATGCCGCCCGCCAATCCTCATCGCCTGCTCCGAAACCGTCCTGTCCCGAGGCCCCGCGGATCAATCGATGCTGCCCCGGCCCGACCTCATGGGAATGTGGATCGTGTCGCTCAATCCGCAAGTCGCGCACGAGAGCGCATACCACTCGGCGTGCGGCCGGGCCGAGCGGTCCACGATCGCCAGCCCCGGAGCGCCGCAGACCGGACAGGCCACGGCCGCAGCCGGAGCCCTGCGCCAGGATGCGATCGCCGCCAGCGCCTCGGGGAGCCTCTCCGGCGGCAGGCGCTTTCCCGCGCCGCCCATTCAATGTCCCTCGAAAGCGACCAGCGCATGGCACCTGACGCCATGCTCCTCGAGCTTGCCGAGCCCGCCCAGCTCCGGGAGGTCGATGACGAACGCGGCGCCGACCACCTCGCCGCCCGAGCGGCGCACGAGCTTGGCGGCCGCCTCGGCGGTGCCGCCCGTGGCGATCAGGTCGTCGACGATGAGGATGCGCTCGCCCGTGCGGATCGCATCCTCGTGGATCTCGATGGCATCGACGCCGTACTCCAGCGTGTACTCCTGCCCGATGGTCTTCCAGGGCAGCTTGCCCTTCTTGCGGATCGGGACGAAGCCGCAGCCGAGCCGGTCGGCGACGGCGCCGCCGAGAATGAACCCGCGCGCCTCGATGCCGGCGACCGCATCGACCCGTTCCGTCTCGAACGGCCTGGCCAGCGCGATGATCGCCTGCTCGAAGCCGTCCGCGTCGCGCAGAAGGGTCGTGACGTCGCGGAACATGATGCCCGGCTTGGGATAATCCGGAATGGTGCGGATCAGCCGCTTCAGATTCTCCACCTCCACCTCCTCGGCGCCCAATTGGCGGCGCAAAGTATCAATATCGGTTGACGGAGGGTAGGGAGTTGAGGGTGCGCCCGCGGGTCGGCATCGCCGGGGATGCCGGCCGCAAGCGCGCTCGCGAGCTGGCGGTTCGAGGTTTCATCATGGCTGTTTCTGACCCTCCTTTCACGATCCCGGTTGCGGATGGCGGACCGGACGATCTGCCCCGCACGTTCCGGCGGGAACGCGCCGCCCGGGAGCGGCAGGCCCGCGAAGCACGAGAGCGCGCGCTGGCCGAGGCCGCGGAACCCGCAGCCTATCGCACCGGCGCGCAGGACCTGATGCAGGCGGCGGGCTCCGGCTCGGTCACCGTGACCCGGCTCGAGATTCCCCTGCTCCACCTCATGGGCTTCTTCCTGAAGGCGGTGTTCGCGGCCGTGCCGGCGCTCATCGTGCTCGGGCTGATGGTGTGGAGCGCGGGGCACGCGCTGCAGGCCTGGTTCCCCGATCTGGTAAAGATGCAGATCCTCATTCTGTTCCCGCCGAGCTGATCGGGATCAGGGCCGAGGCATGCGAAAGGTCGCGTTGCCTCGCGCGCGCAGGCCGACCCATACTCGTTGCGCTGCCGGCACGATGCCGGCAGGGCGAAGCTCCCGCGCTCCGCCGCGGGCGGGCTGACGCCGGACTCCCCAACGAGGAGGCATTCATGTCGGACGCACTCTATCCGTCGGCATCGATCGAGACTGCGCAGAAGCGCCGCCAGCTTGCGCCGGAGACCGAGGCTGCTTTCCGGGCCTTCAGCAAGCAGGTGTTCGCCGACGGGGCGCTCCCCGCCAAGATGAAGCAGATCATTGCGGTCGCCGTGGCGCATGTCACCCAGTGCCCGTATTGCATCAAGGGGCATACCAAGGCTGCTCTTCGGCATGGCGCGACCAGGGAGGAGTTGATGGAGGCGATCTGGGTCGCGGCAGAGATGCGCGCCGGAGGGGCTTACGCGCATTCCATCCTCGCCATCGACGAGATGGACAAGGCCGCGCCGCCCAAGGCCGGGCAATCCGGCGGCTCGTGAGCGGCCTCACGCCCCGAGGACACGGCCGGCGACTGCATCGAGCTTGGCCGCGAGGGCGGGATCGCGCAGGTCGGGCGCCGTGATGATGGCCGCCTCGAGCGCCCGGTCGGAGCCGATCGGACACGGGATGTGCTCGCGCGGGAACTGGGCAGCCAGCCGGCCGAGCATGCGCTGCGCGTGCTCTGTATTGGTCTTCATGA
The DNA here is from genome assembly GCA_023384095.1 of Hyphomicrobiaceae bacterium. Taxonomy (GTDB): domain Bacteria; phylum Pseudomonadota; class Alphaproteobacteria; order Rhizobiales; family Hyphomicrobiaceae; genus ZC4RG25. The sequence continues at coordinate 109,812 of JAHDXT010000001.1, read as the reverse complement.
CCGCGAGCACGGCCGGGACATCGACATGGGCGTGCTCCTCGTGCCAGCAGTCGTAATCGGTGACCATGGCGAGCGTCGCATAGCAGATCTCCGCCTCGCGGGCGAGCTTGGCCTCAGGCATGTTGGTCATGCCGATCACGTCGCAGCCCCAGGACCGATAGAGGTTCGATTCCGCGCGCGTGGAGAACTGCGGACCCTCCATGACGAGGTAGGTGCCGCCGCGGCGATAGGCGAGCCCTTCGGACCTGAGCGCCTTCTCGACCTCGTCGGCGAGCGCCGGGCTGACCGGGTCGGCGACCGAGACGTGCGCGACGAGCCCGTTGCCGAAGAAGCTCTTCTCGCGCGCGAAGGTGCGGTCGATGAACTGGTCGACGAGCACGAACATGCCGGGCGGCAGATCCTCGCGCAGCGAGCCGCAGGCCGAGACCGACACGAGGTCGGTGACTCCGGTCCGCTTCAGGGCGTCGATGTTGGCCCGGTAGTCGATGCCGGTGGGCGAGTGCGGATGACCGCGGCCATGGCGGGGCAGGAAGCGGACCGGCAGCCCGTCGACCTCGGCGAACAGGATCTCGTCCGACGGCTCGCCCCAGGGGCTCGCCACCTTCTCCCAGCGCGGGTTGGCGAGGTTCGGCAGATGATAGAGCCCACTGCCGCCGATGATGCCGAGAACCGCCCGCGTCATGACCGTTTGCCTTTCATGCTGCCGCCATCCCCTCCTTCTCCCCGCTTGCGAGGGTCTGAGGGCCGTCGGCCACGCCTGCCGCCATCCCCCTCTCCCCGCGTGCGGGGAGAGGGTCGGTGTGAGGGGCAGTCGCGGGCCGCAGCGCCAATTCCTGCTCACCCTCGGGGATCAAGTCCGGGGCAGGCTCTCGCTCTCCCCAGCAATGGGAAGAGAGGACGTTCAGCAACCGGGGAAGACTTAACGAGAAAAGGCCTCGCTGACGAGGCCTTTCAGATGGGCGCGGTGCCGGCTAGTGGCCGCCCAAACGCGACCAGAGCCGCTTCTTGCCGGCATAGAGCAGCCCGGCGGTGATGACGAGGTACAGAATGACCATCCATCCGATGCGCTTGCGCTCCTCGAGCCGCGGATCGGCGGTCCATGACAGGAACGCGGCGACGTCGCGCGCGTAGTTCTCCACCGTGGGGCGTGTGCCGTCGGCGTAGGTCACCTGGCCGTCGCCGCCGCCGAATGGATTGACCATGGCGATCTGGTGGCCGGGGAAAGCCGTATTGTAGTTCATCCCCTCCATCACCTCGACGCCCTCCGGCGGCGTCTCCTCGTAGCCGGTCAGCAGCGCGTGGAGGTAGTCGGCGCCGCCCTCCTGGTAGCCGACCGCGATGTCGCGCAGCATCAGGAACGGATGGATGAACCAGGGCGCCACGTTCTCGGCGTTGCGCGCCCGCGCCATCAGCGACAGGTCGGGCGGGTAGGCGCCGTTGTGGATCGAGCGCGCCTCCTGCTCGTTGGCGTAGAGCGTCGGCAGCGGGTCGGACAGACGGCCCGGCCGCTTGAACATCTTGCCCTCGTCGTTGGGCCCGTCCTGGACCTCGGCTGCGGCCGCCAGTGCGGCGACGGCATCGGCCGGGAACTCGGGCCCACCCTCTTGCGCCAGGTTGCGATAGTGGATCCGCTTGAGCTCGTGGCAGCTCGCGCACACCTCGGTGTAGACCTGATAGCCCCGCTGCAGTTGCGCCCGGTCGAAGGTGCCGAAGAAGCCGGCGAAGGGCCAGCTCTGCCGCTCGATCTGAACGGCCTCGGCGGCCGGCGCGGCTTGCGCCGTCACGGCCAGCAGACCCGCCGCCAGCAGGACCCCGAAGTTTTTCCTGATTGTGACCATTGCTTCGAACCTCGCCTCCCCGACCCTCACCGCTTCTCGGCCGCCGCCGCCGCTGTCGCGGGGGATAGCGCGCTTCCTCCATTGCCCTTGCCGAGGACGTCGTCGCTGATCGAGCGGGGCATCCCGGTCGGTGTCTCGATCACGCCGACTATCGGCATGACGATCAGGAAGTGCGCGAAATAGTAGAAGGTGAAGACGCGGGCCCACGTCACGTAGACGCCCTCCGCCGGCTTGGCGCCGAGATAGCCGAGTGCGAGGCAGGTGAACACGAACGCCCAGAAGAACCAGAAATAGAGCGGCCGGTACTTGGTCGACCGCACCCGCGAGGTGTCGAGCCACGGTACGAAGACCAGGATCGCTATGGCCCCGACCATCGCGACGACGCCGCCGAGCTTGGAGGGGACGGCGCGCAGGATCGCGTAGAAGGGCAGGAAGTACCATTCGGGCACGATGTGCGATGGGGTCACCAGCGGGTTCGCCTGATTGTAGTTGTCGGCATGCCCGAGATAGTCGGGCATGAAGAACACGAACCACGCGAACAGGATGATGAACACCGCCAGCGCGAACATGTCCTTCGAGATCGCGTAGGGGCTCATCGGCACCGTGTCGGACCTGGTCTGCGGCTCGATGCCCGTCGGGTTGTTCTGCCCGGTCACGTGCAGGGCCCAGATGTGCAGCGCGACCAGCCCGACCAGCACGAACGGCAGCAGGTAGTGCAGACTGTAGAAGCGGTTGAGCGTGACGCCTGAGACCGCGTAGCCGCCCCACAGCCACTGCACGACGCTCTCGCCTACCAGGGGGATGGCGGAGAAGAAGTTCGTGATGACGGTGGCGCCCCAGAAGCTCATCTGGCCCCAGGGCAGCGTGTAGCCGAGGAAGGCGGTGGCCATCATGACCAGATAGATGATGACGCCGATGATCCACAGCACCTCGCGCGGGGCCTTGTAGGACCCGTAATAGAGGCCGCGGAAGATGTGGACGTAGACGGCGAAGAAGAACATGGACGCGCCGACCGCGTGCAGATTGCGCAGCAGCCAGCCGTAGTTGACGTCACGGCGGATGTGCTCGATCGAATCGAACGCGCCGCCTGCGCTCGGCACGTAATGCATCGCGAGCACGATGCCGGTCAGGAGCTGGACGCCCAGCACGAACGTCAGGATGCCGCCGAAGGTCCACAGATAGTTCAGGTTGCGCGGAGTCGGGAAGTCGACGAACTGCCCGTGCATCAGGCGCGCGACCGGCAGGCGCTCGTCCATCCACTTCGCGACGCCGGACCTCGGCTCGTAGGACGACGGATGTGTAGACATGACGTTGGCGATCCTCAGCCGATCCTGATCTTGGTGTCCTCGACGAACTCGTAAGCCGGCACCTCGAGGTTGCGAGGTGCGGGGCCTTTGCGGATGCGCCCCGAAAGGTCGTAGTGGGAGCCGTGGCACGGGCAGAACCAGCCGCCGTAGTCCCCCTTCATGTCAGCGAGGCTCTGGCCCTTCGGGATGCAGCCGAGGTGGGTGCAGATGCCGACGAGCACGAGCCAGTTCTCGCGGCCCTTCTTGACGCGCTGCAGATCGGATTCGGGATCGGGAAGCTCGCCGACAGGGGTCGCCGCCGCCTTCTCGATCTCCTCCGGCGTGCGGTTGCGGATGAAGACGGGCTTGCCGCGCCACATCACCGTGATCGCCTGCCCGGCCTTGACCGGCGTCAGGTCGATCTCGACGGAGGCGAGCGCCTGGGTCGATGCATCGGGGTTCATCTGCGCGATGAACGGCCACAGCGCCATGGCGCCGCCGACGGCCGCGAAGGCGGTGCCCGCGATCGTCAGGAAGTCCCGACGTGTTGGCTCCTCGGCGTGTGAGCTCAATTGAGCCTCCCTGCTACCTGCGAATGCCCGATCCCCAGCGATCCGCGCGACCTTGGACTGCCGCCGCCCCGCACTCCGGCGAGCGCCAGAGCCCGCGCGGCGATCGTACCGAACAGCCGCAATCTATAAGTCGGCAAGTCCCCCGCTCAGAACGGCGCTTTTTGCCACGCAGACCTTTTGGCACCGTTTGTTGATGGCCTCAAGGCGCGGGAGCCCTGCGGCAAAGAGGCAATTTGGCGCATATCGAGCGCCCGGCACGGCTCTTCTGCCGTAGCGGGCGCCAACGACCGGATATGACGAGTGACGCGGACCTCCGTGGCGAAGCCTCACCGGCGATCATAAGTGGCCACGAGCTCGCCCCCACGCGTATTGCGGCCCTGGGTCGCCTGTACCTGCACGGCCCCTCGCGCTAGTTCAGCATGATGTTGATGCCGTAGCCCGGGGCCAGGAAGGCGCCCGCCCATATCAGACAGGAGACGGCGCTGCCGGGCAGGAACAGGGCCCAGGGCATGCTCAGCATGCCGGCGACGACGGGCACGAACGGTCTCAAGCCCCCGATGAACTTGCCGACGACGATGCCGAGGATGCCCCATCGCTCGCACAGCATCTGGCCCCTCGGGATGAGGTCCGGGAACTTGCGGATCGGCCAGACCCTGCCGGCATCCTGCTTGAAATAGCGCCCGAGGCCGTACGAGAAGCAATCGCCGATCCAGGCTCCTGCGGCGCCCGACAGCCACACCGGCCAGAACTCGCCGCCAGCGGCGCTGTGCACGGCGCCGATGCCGAGGAAGAGGATCGTGGAGGGGACGAACAGCGATATCAGCGCAATGCTTTCGGCCAGTCCCAGGACGAACACCAGCAGTCCGGTGAAATGCACATTGCCGCCGACCAGCGACAATATCGCATCTGTCCAGCCCTCGGCCGAGAACAGCGTCGTAAGCACCCTGGGGACACCGCCTGTTGCAACGCCGCCTGGTTCAACTATCCAGCCCGGAATGTCGTTTCGATGATGATCGGGAGCACGGCTGCCACAATTTATGCTCTTGCGGCCCGCGCGCCGGGGACGTTCATGCTCCCACCAGCCACTTCATGCCGAACGTGCTGGGCGCCAGGACGCCGGCCGCCCAGAGAAACGCCGAGCTGACGTTGGCGATCTGGAACGGGAGCTGGCGCATGGCGTACATTCCGGCCACCACGGGGATGACGGCGCGGACCGGCCCGAAGAAGTGGCCGAGGAATACGCCGAAGGCGCCATACTTGTCGAAGAACTGCTGCCCCTTGGGGATCATCTCCGGGTAGCGGCTGAACGGCCAGGCCTTGTGGATCGAATCCTTGAAGTAGAGCCCCGCCCAGTACGACAAGGCATAGCCGAGGGAGCCGCCGAGCCCCGCCGCGATCCAGACCGGGAAGAAGTCGATGCCGCTGGCTCCGAGCATGCCGCCGATCGCGATCAGGAACACCGTCGACGGCAGAACGAGCGACAGGAACGCGAGGCTCTCCCCGAGCGCGAGGCCGAAGACGATCGGCGGGGCCCAAGCCTGGTTCGCCTGGATGAACGCCACAGTCGGGCCGACATACTCCGTGAAGTCCATCGTCTGGCTGTCCTGATCCCACCCCTTGAAGGCCTGCGTTCAGCTAGGTTCCTTCGCCACCCGGCGCAAGCCCTCATTGCGGCTGAGGAGAGATCAGCCGGGCGGCAGCCGCTCGCACCAGAAGCGATACATGGCGTCGAAGGTGCTGGGCCGGGCGCGCTCGAACTCCTGCCACTCGGCCAGGCTGCCCGGCCATTGGCTCCCGGGATGCTCGGCCATGAACGCGTTCAGGATCACCGGATCGAGCGTGAAGCCGCGGAACGCGAGCCCGTTCTCGTCGAGGAAGCGGCCGATCTCGTCGAGCGTCACGTGCTGCTCCGAGGCGTGGAGCGCGAGGTCGCGGAACTCGTGGAGCGTATAGAAGTCGCGGGAGGCGGTCAGCTCGGCGGCGGGCGAGCCGGCCGGCCGGCCGAGGATCCGGGCGCGGTAGGCTCGTGCGGCGTCGTCGTCGCAGTCCGGGCCGGGATAATCCGGGTCCTCCCGCAGAGCTCGGAGGTTGGCGCGCGACACGGCGCTGTAGAGGCCGACATACATGAGGCCGCCGGGCTTCAGGCACGCGAGCAGCTTGCGCCAGCCGTTCCACGGGTCGGCCATGTGATGCAGCACGCCGACGCACTCGATGATATCGAAGCGTCTCTCGAGCCGGCCGAGGTCGAGGATGTCGGCGACCATGAGCTCGACGTTGCCGACGCCGTAGCGCGTGGCTGCGCACTGGGCGTAACCGAGGCTCGCGGCCGACAGGTCCACGGCGAGCAGCCGGGCGTCCGGCCCGTATGCGAAGGCCGACTGCAGCGCCTGCTTGCCGGTGCCGGCGCCCGCGATCAGCACGTCGAAGCGGCCGTCCATGAACACCAGGCGCGCGGGCTCCACGAACCGGGAGAGGACGGCCTTCATGGCCCCCGCGGCCGAGACGTGCAGACTCTGCCAGCGCGGATAGGGGCTCGCCTCGTACTGGCGCGCGACCCGGCGTGACGTGTCGTCGGCAACTGGCGCAAGCCGGGGGATGGCAGCGGCAGCGCGCTCCTCCTCGCGCTGGCGCTCGAGCCGCGGCCCGACGAGGTCGCGCAGCGGCTTGGGCCGGATATGGCTCCATGAATTGGCCTCCGCCGGGGCAAGAATGCCGTCGAGCGGGCGGTAGAGCCCGAGCAGCAGCAGGCGGCGCGCCATTTCCAGGTCGCCGGCTAGGAGGGCAGACTTGTCGATCGCGATCCTGTCGAGCGCCCGGGCCTCCTCGTCGCTGACGGCCCAGGCCTGGTCGTTGTTCCAGCCCTGCACCAGCAGGCCGAGCGCGAAGGCATAGAGCGCGCGGTCCTCGAAGCGCTCGGGAGCGACCTCGAGGAGCAGGGTGCGCCTCAGCGCCGTCAGCAGCCGCTCGAGGCCGGCATCCATGACGACCCCGGCCGCCAGCGCCGCGAGCAGCAGGTCGGACTTGAGGACTTCCGAGGTGCGGCTTGCGAGCAGCCTGTGCGCCGTATCCTCCGCCTGTCCCGCCCGCGCCGCCTGCAAGGCACCGGCAAGCTCCGGCGAAGCCGCGGCGAGAAGCCTGAAGGCCGCGTCGGCGGCGGGCTGCGAGTCGATGGCGGCGATCCCGAGCGCCGCCTTGAGCCCGAACGGGTCCAGACGGCTGGCGTCGACCGCAAAACGGGCCAGCAGGCGCGACAGCCTGATCGCCGCCTCCTCGTGTTGCGGTTTGAGGCGCAGGGCCTCGGTCAGGTGGACAGCGGACTCGTCGATCTCGCCCAACGCAGCCAGAACCGCGGCCTGATTGAAATGGACCTGGGCGTTGCGGCGATCGTGGCGGAGCGCCTCGATGTAGGCAGCTCTCGCCCCCTTGAGATCGCCGGTATGGACGGCGCGCGCGGCGAGCGCCTCCCAGTCCTGCCTGGCGGGTGGCCTTCGGCTCGAAGCTGTCATGATCGGCACGTCATGGCTGGTTCACCTGTACTTCGCGGCCCGTCCGTCACGCTCTGCAACGTCGCTTCATCTCCGCCGCCAGCTCGCGCGAGACCTCGGCGCCCAGCATCAGGCCGCGCGACACTTGAGCCGGCGTCAGGCTTGTCGATCCGGGGCCGCGCAGCGCGGCAGGAGCGCCATCCGCCTCGCGGCGCCCCAGCGCCAGCTCGTCGCAGGACAGCTCCGCCTTGCGGGTCTTGAAGGCGAACAGCCGCACACCCGAGGCATAAGCGGCGGGGCTCGGCGCCTCGCGCACCCATTTGCGGTCCTTGTCGCTCATGATCGAATGCAGCGCCGTGCGGCGCTGCTCGATGCAATGGCTGGAATCGTCGACGCAGCCGATCCCGGCCGATCCCGAAGCGGAATCGAGGCCGGCGCTGCATGCAGTCATCGCCAGTCCCGCAAGGGCGAAAACCAGGCGGAACGGCAGGAGCCGCGCGGCTGGCATGCAGTTCATGTCCCGACCCTTGTGAAGACGCTGTGAAGCCCATAGAAGGCAGGAATGGCGGCGATGTGGCGTGGACTGCGCGGCATCGATACAGTATCGGCGGTCCGACGCAAGCATCCGACGCACGGCTCACAGCGCATATCACGAGGAAACGAGCTCATGGTCCACGCAATCCGAATTCACCGGCATGGCGGCCCCGAGGTCATGGTGTGGGAGGATGTCGACGTCGGACAGCCTGGAGAGGGCCAGGTGCGCCTGAAGCACCGCGCGATTGGCCTCAACTACATCGATACATACCACCGCTCCGGCCTTTACAAGATCAGCCTTCCGGCGGTGATCGGCACCGAGGGCGCGGGCGCGGTCACGGCCGTCGGGCCCGGCGTCACCGACATCAAGGTGGGCGACCGGGTCGCCTACGCCAGCCCCATGGGCGGCTATGCCGAGGAGCGGCTGATCCCGGCCGACCGCGTGGTCAAAGTTCCCGATGGCATCGACGATCAGACGGCGGCAGCCATGATGCTGCAGGGCATGACCGTCCGCTATCTGCTGAAGGAGACCTACAAGGTCGGCCCCGAGACAACCATGCTGCTGCATGCCGCCGCGGGCGGCATCGGGCTGATCGCCTGTCAGTGGGCCAAGCACCTCGGCGCCACCATCATCGGCACGGCGGGGTCGCCGGAGAAGATGAAGCTTGCCCAGGAGCACGGCTGCACGCACGTCATCGATTACAGGACCGAGGATTTCGCCGCCCGCACGAAGGAGATCACCAAGGGCCGCGGCGTCGATGTGGTCTACGATTCCGTCGGCAAGGACACGTTCCCCGGCTCCCTCGACTGCCTCAAGCCGCGGGGATTGTGGGTGAGCTTCGGCAACGCGTCGGGACCCGTGCCCAAGCTCGATATCCTGACGCTGGCGGCCAAAGGCTCGCTCTATGCGACCCGCCCGACTTTGGTGACCTACACGGCCAGGCGCGAGGATCTCGTGGCCAGCGCCAACGATCTCTTCGACGTGGTCGGTCGCGGCATCGTCAAGATCAGCGTCAACCAGACCTATCCACTCGAGCATGCCGCCCAGGCGCACCGCGACCTGGAGGCGCGCAAGACGACCGGCTCCACCATCCTGCTGCCCTGAGCCCTGCCGAGGAGGACGACGATGCTGAAGATCTACGGCCGGGCCAACTCGATAAATGTCCGCAAGGTCCTGTGGACCGCCGACGAGATCGGGCTTCAATACACGCGCGAGGACTGGGGGCGCGGGTTCCGGCCGACGACGGAGCCCGAGTTCCTGAAGGTCAATCCGTTCGCCCTGGTGCCGGTGATCGACGACGACGGGTTCGTGCTGCGGGAGAGCCATGCCATCGTGCGCTATCTCGCCGCCAAGCACGTCCGCACCGATCTCTATCCGGCCGGCCTCGCCCGGCGCGCCGAGGTCGAGGCCTGGATGGATTGGGGTCAGACGGAGCTCCACCAGGGCGCGCGCGCACCGTTCCTCGGGCTCGTCGTGAAGATGCCCGCGTTCCAGGATCCGAAGATGATCGAATTCGGCATTGCCGAATGGACCCGGCAGATGGAGATGCTCGATTCCTATCTGGCAGGGCACGGCCCTTACCTGATGGGCGAGGACTTCACGCTGGCCGATGTTCCGGCCGGGCTCAGCGTCAATCGCTGGTTCTCGGTCCCGTTCGACAAGCCGGAGCTGAAGGCGGTGAGCGCCTATTACGACCGGCTTGCGGAGCGGCCGGCCTATCGCCGGCATGGCCGCAACGGCACACCTTGAGGCCCGGCTAGAGGCCCCGGCCAGGGGGGCGCGATGCATGAGCGCGCCCCACTGTCGCCCCGTTTCCGGCCTTCAATCGGGGCATCCGCCAGCTTTGCGAGGGAGTGTCGCGCGACCGTGATCCGTCAGGCAGTTATCGGTCTCGCACTGGCGGCCGCGGCGCTGCCCGCCGCAGCCGCCGAGATATGCGTGACCTGCTCGGGGCCGCCGGCCGTCTATCGCTGCACGGTCGAACAGGCGAGCAAGGTCGAGCGCTATCGCCACGCCGACCGGGTGCTGCAGCTCGTGTGCATCACGGAGCTCGCGGCGAAGCAAGGGCATGAGAAATGCCGCGTCCGGCGCTCGGGGTCCGAAGATTGCATCGGGCTCGAGCGGACCGTCTCGCTGACTGGATCACTCGAGGCGCTGGCGACACGCTTGGAAACGGAACCGGTCGAGGTCCCGGCGGATGAGCCGGACACCACAGCCGGCCCGGTCGCTCAGCCGGGCCCTCCCAAGACCGTCGAGGAGCTTGCCCGCCGCACCGCCTCTGCATCGAAGGACCAGCTCCAGAAGACGGGCTCTGCCGTCGGCAGCGCCGTCAAGAAGGGCTGGGGCTGCCTCGCCTCGCTGTTCCAGGACTGCTGACCCGCGGCGTGGGCGAAGCCCCAGCCGCATCCGAGGTTGAGGCTGCCGTCCGCCGCGCGAAGGTCCGGTCCTTGCGGCGACGTGCCCTGGGTGCTGCATTCAGACGCAGTTCAGGTGCAAGCTGGCAATCATTGCTTGCATGATTCGATCGACTGGAGTGCGATCGGCCGAGATGACGTCGGCCGGTAGTCTCTGTAGCGTCGGGCAACATAGAGCAGCAGGGATCCGACCGGCCGGCTGGCCGTAGGGGATGCGGGAAGGGGGGTTCATGGTCTGGAAGTCTGCCGCGCTGATCGCTGCCGCGATGGCGTTCTCGGGCTGCGCCCAGGAGCGCGGGACGGCGGTGTTCGGCTACCAGACCACGCGCGCGCCCGAAGCCGCCGACATCGATTCGGAGCTGGAGGCCCGCCATCTCGGCAAGAAGAGCATGGCAGCCAAGGTGCTGGCGGCGATCGCGCTGGAGAGGGTCACGGGACGCAAGCCCGACCCGGCCCGTCTGACGGAGCTGGACTGAATCGTTCCAATCGCAGCAAGGCGATGTCGTTCCGGCCAAGCGGCCGCGCTGAGCCGGGACCAGGGGCAACGGACTCGATGCTGATTGGCCCTGTGTCCCGAACAAACTCGCGCAAGGTGTTCGTGTTCAGGGAATGACGATCCTGGGGTGGGCGGTTTCCCAGAGCCCTCCGGGATTTTGTTGGGTCAGCCGCTGCGCACGACAGCCGGCATGGCGTTCACCGGCTAGGAATAGAGGTGTCCAGACTTCATTTCCGCAACGCCGCCTGCCCTCACCGTCATTCCCGCGGAGGCGGGAATCCGTGACGCGATCCCCACGAGCACTCGCTTAGAGGCATCGCGGATGGCCGCCTGCGCGGCCATGACGGGATGGGGGTGGATAGGATGTGGATAGCATACTGAGGGGTGCCGCCGGAGCCTGCCCCGGACCTCGATCCGGGGCGGCCATGGCGGGATTGGCGCGGGTGTCGAGAGGCTTGGGGACAGACGGCATCCTCTGCTGCTTGCACATCCTGCACAGAACGCAGACCCGCTCAGCGGCTCATACCGCTCAAATCCCGGACAAACTGTGTGCGGTTTCCACGTGGGGATCGATCCGCCCTGAACAGGCTTCGATCTAACCCGTCCTCCTCCGCGCCCGCTGGCCGAACAGGATCTTCTGCGCATCCTTGTCCTTGGCGAGATTCCACTTCTCGCGCTCCTCGGCGCCCACCGTCACTGCCCTGGCGACCGCAGCGCGATCGTGAATGCGCTTGAACCACCCCTCGAGGTTGGGGAACTCGGCCAGATCCTGGCCCTGGTTCCTGTAGGGCCTGACCCAGGGATAGCAGGCCATGTCGGCGATCGAGTATTCGCCCGCGAGGTACGGCCTGTCTTCGAGCCGGGTGTCCATCACGCCATAGAGCCTGTTGACCTCGTTCACGTACCTGTCGATGGCATAGACGATCTTCCGCTTGGCGTAGTTGCGGAAGTGATGGCACTGGCCGGCCATGGGCCCGAGGTTCGCCATCTGCCAGAACAGCCACTGCTCGACCTCGACGCGGGCGCGCTCGTCCTCGGGATAGAACCGGCCGGTCTTGCGCCCGAGGTACTGGAGGATGGCGCCGGATTCGAACACCGAGATCGGCTCCCCGCCCGGGCCGTGGGGATCGACGATGGCGGGCATGCGGTTGTTGGGCGAGATGGCCAGGAACGAGGGCGCGAACTGGTCGCCGCGCATGATGTTGATATACCTGACCTCGTACGGCAGCCCGCACTCCTCCAGCATGATCGTGATCTTGTGGCCGTTGGGCGTCGGCCAGTAGTAGAGCTCGATCGGGCGCTCGGGCATGTCACCTCTCCTCCGCGATGCGGCATTTCCCAGGCCGCCGGGTAAGCCCTGCCGCTCAAATCAGTGTTGCGAGGATGTCAGGCCGATGCAAGCCGCCCCCTGAGCACCTCGGGTACTCCGTTGGGCGTCGCGCATACGCTGACGCCAGCCGCCTCGAGCGCCGACTTCTTGGCGGCATAGGAGCCCCGGTTGCCCATGACGATGGCGCCGGCGTGACCCATCTTCCTGCCGGGCGGGGAGGCGGCGCCGGCAATGAAGGCGGCGACGGGTTTCGTCATGGTGCGGGCGTACTCGGCCGCCTGCTCCTCCATGGAGCCGCCGATCTCACCGACCAGCGCGATGGCTTTCGTTCGCGGGTCGCGGTCGAGGCTCTCCAGCGCGTCGCGCGTCGTCGTGCCGATGATCGGGTCGCCGCCGATGCCGACGAACGAGGAGATGCCGAGCCCCGCCTGCACTAGGTTGAGGCAGAGCAGCGTTCCGAGCGAGCCCGACCGCGAGATGACGCCCACCTCGCCCGGCCGGAATACGCGCTCGTTGAAGGCCGGCATGAAGCCGACGAAGCATTCGCCGGTGGTCACCAGCCCGGCCGTATTCGGGCCGATGACTTGGGCTCCGCGCTCGCGCGCCGCCGCCAGCAGGTACATCGTATCGTGCACCGGCACGTGCTCGGTCAGGCAGACGATCTTGCCGATGCCCGCCTCGATGGCGTCGAGGGCGGCGGCCTTGACCCCGAACGGGGGGATGAACATCACCGCGCAGTCGATCCTCGTTTCCTTGGCTGCATCGGTGCCAGTCGCCCACACCGGCCGCTCCAGATGCGTCTCGCCGGCCCGCTTCGGGTTCGTGCCGCCGATGATCCGCGTGCCGTAGGCCCGCATCTTGTCGGCCCAGAACGTGCCCTGCTTGCCCGTGATGCCCATCACGAGCACGGATTCGCCGCCGCGCACGATCATTGCGATGCCCCCGTCGCGGCCGCCACCGCCGCTCTCACGGCATCGTCCATCAGGTCGTAGGGCTCGATGCCGAGGCGATCCCTCACCAGCGCGATCGCCTCCTCCTCGCTGGTGCCGTGGATGGTGAAGACGATGGGGATATCGGGCTTCAGCTCCTGCCAAGCGGTGACGACGCCCTCGGCCATCACGTTCGTGCGCGCGAAGGCGCCGCAGAAGTTGACCAGCAGCGCCTTCACCCGTGGGTTGGCGAGCACAAGCTCGAGCGCCGGCTTGGCCTTGGTGTAGCTCTCGCCGCCGATCTCGAGGAAGTTGGCCGGCTCGCCGCCGAAATGGCGCACGGCGTCCATGGAGGTCATGGTCAGGCCGGCGCCATTGGCCAGCACGCCGACGTTGCCGTCGAGCTCGATGAACTTGAGCCCGAGGGGCTTGGCCTTCGCCTCCAACTCGGTCGCCTTGTCGGGAGTGCCGGACTTGGCGAGCGCCTCGTGCCGGGGAATCGCGCTGTCGTCGATCACGAGCTTGCAGTCGAGCGCGACGAGCTTGCCATCCCGAGTCAGCACCAGCGGGTTGATCTCGATCAGCTCGGCATCGTTCTCGGCGTAGGCATCGTAGAGCCGCGCCAGCGTGTCGATCAGCGCCGCGCGGTCGGCCGGCAGCTCCTTCGGCAGCGCGGCGGCGAGCGCACCGCGGTCGAGGCCCTTGCGAATGTCGACGGGAAGGCGCAGCAGCGCGCCCGGGTGCTGCTCCGCGATCTCCTCGATGTCCATGCCGCCCTCGGCCGAGAACAGCAGCAGCGGACCTTTCGAATCGGGGTCGTTGAGGACTGCGGCGTACATCTCCTTGGCGATCGGCACCTGCGCTTCGACCAGAAGCCGCTCCACCCTGTGCTCGCCGATGGTCATGCCCAGGATGCGCCCGGCATGGGCGCGGCCCTCCGCCGGGCTCGCCGCCAGCTTGATGCCGCCCGCCTTGCCGCGCTTGCCGGTCGGCACCTGCGCCTTGACCACGCAGGGGCCGATCTCGCGGGCGACTGACTCGGCCTCGTCCGGCGTGGTGGCGAGCCCGCTCCTTGGTGTCTCGATCCCGACAGCCCTGAGCAGTGGCTTGGCGGCGTATTCCTCGAAGTTCATTCGCTGTCCTCTTTTCTCCCTCTCCCCGCGTGCGGGGAGAGGGTCGGGGTGAGGGGCAGCAACAGGCTGCAGCACAAGCCTCTGCCCCTCACCCCAACCCCCACCCCAACGCAGCTGGGGAGAGGGAACTAAGTCACTTCCCGAACTTCGCCCAGTAGCCGCCGAACAGCTCGCTTTCCTCCGGCTTGTCCTCCGGGATGGTCGTGACGAGGTGTGTGATGTTGACGAAGCAGCGCCAGTTGAGGTTGTCGGAGAGCGAGTTGGCCTGCCAGGTGCCGCAGCCCATCGAGAGCGTGAACGGCAATCCGTTATTGAACCCGCCGCCGTTGCCGAAGGTGTGCGCCTGGTTCACCAGCACACGCACGACGTCGATGTCCTCGGCCAGCTCGCGGGCGTGCTCCGGCGTCATCGTGTGAATGCCGCAGGAGTGGCCCTTGCCCTGATAGTCGAGGATGTCGCGCACGATGCGCTTGGCATGCTGGAAGTCCCTGGCGCGATAAACCGTCAGCACCAGCGACAGCTTCTCCCCCGACAGCGGATGAGCCTTGCCGATCCCCTTCTCCTCGGCCATGACGAAGCTGCAGCCTTGAGCCTTGGGTCCGAGCTCGAACACATCGATGAGCGCCTCCGGACCTTGCGCAATGACGCTCCGGTTGAGCTTGCCGTCCTGCCACAGCCGCGTGACGATGCGCTCGCGCTCCTCGGACGTCGCAAGATAGCCGCCCTGCTTCTCCAGCGCCGCGATGGCCCGATCGTACACGGCATCGACGACCACGAGCGCGTTCTCGGACGAGCAGCTCGTGGCGTGGTCGAACGTCTTCGACAGCATGATCTTGTGCGCGGCATCGTCGAGGTCGGCCGTGTCATCGACGATCACCGGCACATTTCCGAGGCCGACGCCCAGCGCCGGCTTGCCCGACCTGTAGGACTGGCGCACGTTGACCTGGCTGCCCGTGCAGGCCACGAGGTCCGACAGCTCCATCAGCCGCGTGGTCGCCTCGCGGGTTACAGGCGCCGGCAGGATCTGCACCAGGTCTTCCGGCAGGCCGATCTTTCTCAGCTCCGCGCGCATGAGGTCGACGGTCGGCCTGGACGCTCCCCAGGCCGTCGGCGGCGGCGCGATGATGATGGCGTTGCCGCCCTTGAGCGCCATCATCGCCTTGTTGACCGGGGTGGCCGACGGGTTCGTCGAGGGCGAGATCGCCGCCACGACGCCGACGGGCTTGGCGTACTTGACGAGGCCCTTCTCCGGGACCTCCTCGATGATGCCGGTGGATTTCACGCGCAGCAGGTCGCGCAGCGTGCCGAACGTCTTGCGCTGGTTCTTGACGACCTTGCTCTCGACCTCGCCGATGCCCGTCACCTCGACGGCGATCTCGGCCAGCCGCCGGGCGTTCTCGGGCTTGTAGAGCGACCAGGCGAGCGCGGTCACCGCCTCGTCGATCCGCGCCTGGCCGCCGGTCTCGATCTGGTGCGCGTAGATGGCCATGGCTGCGCGCGCACGCTCCACGAGAGCCGGTACAGGGTCCGGCGGGACGGAGGTTTCGCCGGGCTTGCTCTTTGCGGGCGTGTCCTGCATCATCTGCACTCTATGAAAATAAACGGGATACCTTGTCTCATTCTGTACGCCACGGGCCGTGCGGTCAACCTGCTCGTTCCGGTTCCGGGGAACGGCCCGAACACGATCGTGTGAGCCTGATTTGATCCATCGCTCTTTTGCGCGGCGAAGAAACTTCGGATAACTGTGGTTCAGGGCATCGACCCGCCGTCGCCCGCGCGGTCTGGTCAGCCGGGTGGAGAAATGACAGAGCCATGCGGGAGCGCGGTGCAGTCCAGGAACGCGGGTCGGCGCTCGACAAGGCGCTCGCCGTCCTCGAGGCGATCATCGCGCAGTCGCAGCCGATCGGGCTTCCCGATCTCAGCGCGCGCCTCGACCTGCCGCGGCAGACCGTCCATCGCGTGCTCGTGCAGCTCGAAGCCGCGGGGCTCATCGTGCGCGATCCCTCGCGCGACCGGTTCTCGGTCGGTCCGCGCCTGTCCACGCTGGCCCTCAACGCACTGCAGACCCACAACCAGTCGGCGCCGGTCCGCGCCATCCTGCAGGTGCTCGTCGACGACCTCGAGGAAACCTGCAACATCGGCGTGCTGGATGGGCTGCAGTTCGTCTACCTCGAGCGCATCGAGTGCCACTGGTCGCTGCGCGTGCATCTGCAGGCGGGCAGCCGGGTGCCGGCCCACTGCACCTCCGGCGGCAAGGTGATGCTGGCCCATCTCGACGAGTCCGTGCGCGCGAGGCTGCTCGGCAGCATCGAGCTCAAGGCGCATACCGAGCACACGATCACGCGCGTCGCCGCTCTCGAGGCCGATCTCGCTCAGGTCCGGACGCGAGGCTATGCGGTCAACAACCAGGAGTTCACGATAGGGATCATCGGCGTCGCGGTCCCCGTCGCGGACAGCCACGGCCGCGTGCTGGCGGCCCTCGCCGTGCACGGACCGGCGCCGCGCCTGGATCTACAGCGGGCGATCGGCTTCGTGCCGCGGCTCGATGAGGCTGCCCGCGCCATGGCCCGGGCGTGGACCGGAGGACGCGATGCTGCGGGTCCCACCGGGCGGCCAGCCGGCCGACCCGCCCGCAGGAGAGCTGCTCCCGCACGAGTCGGTGATTGACTCCATCTGTGGTCGCATGCCACTAACCGAGACGAGTTGTCTTGTATTCTGAGACAGTTCCATGCCGTCGGCCCGTGCCGGCGCCGGCGAAGCTCCAGGGAGGCGCCCATGACGAGAATGACTCCGAGCGAAGCCTTCGTCGAAACTCTGGTTGCCCATGGCGTCACCGACGTGTTCGGCATCGTCGGCTCGGCGTTCATGGATGCGCTCGACCTGTTTCCGTCTGCAGGCATCCGTTTCATCCCGACCGTTCACGAGCAGGGCGCCGGCCACATGGCCGACGGCTACAGCCGCGTCTCCGGGCGGCACGGGGTGTGCATCGCGCAGAACGGCCCGGGCGTGACCAACTTCGTCACCTCCACGGCCGCCGCCTATTGGGCGCACTCGCCGGTTGTCGTGATCACGCCTGAAACGGGTTCGGGCACCATCGGCCTCGGCGGCTTCCAGGAGACGGAGCAGCTTCCGATCTTCTCCAGGATCACCAGGTATCAGGCCCACGTCTCGCGCCAGGACCGCATGGCGGAGCTGACGGCCCGCTGCTTCGACATGGCGATGAGCGAGCGCGGCCCGACGCAGCTCAACATCCCGCGCGACAACTTCTATGGCGAGGCCGACTACGCCATTCCGGTGCCGAAGAGGATCGCCCGCGGCCCCGGCGCCGACGAGGCGCTGGACGAGGCCGCCGAGCTGCTGGCCAAGGCCAGGTTCCCGGTCATGGTGGCCGGAGGCGGTGTCATCTTCTCCGGCGGCACGGAGGAGGCGAAGGCGCTCGCCGAATACCTGCAGATGCCGGTCGTCAACAGCTATTTGCACAACGACAGCTTCCCCGCCGATCATCCGCTGTGGTGCGGCCCGCTCGGCTATCAGGGCTCCAAGGCCGGCATGAAGATCATCGCCGAGGCCGACGTCGTGCTGGCGCTCGGCACCCGGCTCGGGCCGTTCGGCACGCTGCCGCAGCACGGCCTCGACTACTGGCCGAAGAACGCCAGGATCATCCAGGTCGACACCGACCACCGCATGCTGGGGCTGGTGAAGCAGATCTCGGTCGGCGTCGTGGGCGACGCGAAGGCCGCGGCCAAGGCGCTGCATCACCGGCTTGCGAACCGCGATCCCGTTGCGCGCAAGAACGCCGCCGAGCGCCTGAAGAAGGTGAACGCGGAGAAGGCGGCCTGGGAGGCCGAGCTTTCCGAGTGGACGCACGAGCGCGACCCCTGGAGCCTCGAGGTTTCTAAGAATTCGCCGAGCATGCATCCGCGCCAGATGCTGCGCGAGCTCGAGAAGGCCATGCCGAAAAACGCCATGGTCTCGACCGACATCGGCAACATCTGCTCGGTGTCGAACAGCTACCTGCGCTTCAGCCAGTCGCCCAGCATGTTCGCGGCCATGAGCTTCGGCAACTGCGGCTACGCGCTGCCGACCATCATCGGCACCAAGGCGGCCGCCCCCGATCGCCCGGCGGTCGCCTACGTCGGCGACGGCGCCTGGGGCATGAGCTTCGGCGAGATTCTGACCTGCGTTCGCGAGGACATCCCCGTCACCGCGGTCGTGTTCCACAACGAGCAGTGGGGCGCGGAGAAGAAGAACCAGGTCGACTTCTACAACTACCGCTTCGAGGGCGTGAACCTGAAGAACCCCTGCTGGGCGGACGTGGCCCGATCGCTCGGCGCCGAGGCCGTCACCGTACGCAACCTCGGCGACGTGGGCGAGGCGCTCGAGAAGGCCGTCGACGCCCAGATGAAGCACGGCAAGACGACCGTGCTCGAGGTGATGGTGACGCAGGAGCTCGGCGACCCGTTCCGCCGCGATGCGCTCAAGAAGCCGAGGCGGCTGCTCGACAAGTACAAGCACACCAACGTCGATTGAGGCGCTGCGGCCGCCGGGCCGCCCAGCGCCTTGCAATGGGCGGGGCGGCCCACTATAGGAAAGCCTTGCCTTGCTGGAGACGTGGCCGAGTGGCTGAAGGCGGCGGTTTGCTAAACCGTTGTACGGTTGTAAAGCCGTACCGGGGGTTCGAATCCCCCCGTCTCCGCCAGATGGCTGCTCATCACCCTTCGAGCGTCCATCTGCCGTCCGGGCTGCGGCAGGCGGCGCCTTCGACTGTCCGGGTATAGGCGCCCGACCTCAGGGTCAGCACCAAATGGCGGCAGACGTCGCCCTCGGCGTTCTTGAAGGACGACACCGGACGCACGGCGCCGCTCAGGCGGCCGTGCGCGCGGCGCCAGACGAAGGTGGCCCCGTCGGGCACCTGCGTCAGGCCGATGTGCACGGCCTGGAGAGCCGCGGTCTCGTCGGAGGCATCCAGCGCCAGCCGCGCCATCGCCGCGCCGGAGCCGGCACGCGGCTCGGGCTGCTTCTCGGGCTCGGCTGCCGTGGCGCTGCCGGGGGGGGCCAGTGACACGTTGAGCGCCAGGGCCGCGAGGGTTGCGACGAGGGTTGCGCTGATGGTGGCGCGGTGAGGATGACGCATGTCGACTCACTCGAACTCGAACCTGCTGGACCCGCCGCCTCGGGACGGGCTACTCGTAGCCACGAGCATGCCGCAGCAGGGTTAAGATGATCTCAACGGCTGTCCCGCCCGGCGGGCGGCCGACGGAGAGCGGGACGAGAGACCATGGCCGAATCACCGAAGCCCGACTTCTACACGGGGCCGCAGGCCGGGGACTTCGCGGCTGCGGACGAGCCGTTCGCGCTGTTCGATGCCTGGTTCCAGGACGCCGTGGCGCACGAGCCGAACGACCCGAACGCCATGGCGCTGGCCACCGTCGATCCGGACGGCCTGCCCAACGTCCGCATGGTGCTGCTCAAGGGTCTCGACCCGGCCGGCCGGCCCGACCGCGGCTTCGTGTTCTTCACCAATTACGAGAGCGCCAAGGGCCGCGAGCTGCTGGCCTCCGGCAGGGCGGCGCTCTGCTTCCATTGGAAGAGCCTGCGCCGGCAGGTGCGCGTGCGCGGGCTCGCCGCCCAAGCCACGGGCGATGAGGCGGATGCCTATTTCGCCACCCGCGCCCGCACCAGCCGCATCGGGGCGTGGGCCAGCATGCAGTCGCGGCCGCTTGAGAGCCGCTTCGCCCTGGAGAAGGCCGTGGCGCTCCATGCGGCCAAATACGCCGTTGGCGAGATCCCGCGGCCGCCGCACTGGTCCGGCTTCCGCATCGTGCCGCTGGAGATCGAGTTCTGGCACGACCGGCCGTTCCGCCTGCACGACCGCGTCCAGTTCCGCCGCGCCGCAACGAGCGAGCCCTGGAGCAGGACACGCCTCTATCCGTGACCCGCGGCGGTCGGCCTCGCAATGCATCGACGGGCCGATGCCGACCGGGTCGTTTTCGGCTATGGTGTGCGCCCGATCCGGGTCGGTGATCTCTTCGCCGCGAGGACCTGCAGGACATCATGGCCAGCCAATCCAACGCCGAACGCAAGACCCTCATTCTGACCGGCGCCTCGCGCGGGATCGGGCACGCGACCGTCAAGCGCTTCGCGTCCGCCGGCTGGCGGTTGATCACGTGCTCGCGCCAGCCGTTCCCCGAGAACTGCCCCTGGGAGATGGGGCCTGAGGACCACATCCAGGTCGATCTCGCCGACGCCGACGGGACGCTGCAGGCGATCGGTCTGATGCGCAAGCGTCTCGAGGCGCAGGACTCCCGCCTCAACGCACTCGTCAACAACGCCGCCATCAGCCCGAAGGGGCCGGACGGAGTGCGGCTCGGCAGCATCGAGACGCCGCTGGCGGACTGGCAGCGGGTGTTCCAGGTGAACTTCTTCGCACCGATCATGCTGGCCCGCGGATTGATCGCCGAGCTCGCGACGGCGCGGGGTGCGGTCGTCAACGTCACCTCGATCGCGGGCGGCCGCGTGCACCCGTTCGCGGGCGCGGCCTACGCCACGTCGAAATCGGCGCTGGCCGCGCTCACGCGCGAGATGGCGGCGGATTTCGGGCCGCGCGGCATCCGCGTCAACGCCATCTCGCCCGGCGAGATCGATACCGCAATCCTGTCGCCCGGGACCGACCGGATCGTGCGCGAGCAGATCCCGCTGAGGCGCCTCGGCGAGCCGGAGGAGGTGGCCAAGGCCATCTACTTCCTGTGCACGGACCAGTCGAGCTACGTCAACGGCGCGGAGCTGCACATCAACGGCGGCCAGCACGTGTGAGCGTGGTCACAGGCTCGCGTCGACCATGAGGAGGCAGCCGCTCTCGGGCGCCGCCTCGTCCACGGGCAGCAGCCTGCCGTCCAGCGTGGTTTCTGCGTGCCCGTGCGGGCGCTGTGTCGCCAGGACATGGGTCGCCGCCATGCTCCCGTCGTCGGCCGCGCAGGTCCCGGGGATGCCCCCGGCCGAGGGAAAGCGAATGAGCTTGCCGAGAGGCCCCGGCAGGCGAGCCGTTCCGAACGGGCGATGAAACCTGCCGGCCAGGATGACGGTCTCGCCGGCGCCGAGGCGATCGGAAAGCCACGCGTCGATGGCATCGAGCTGCCGCTTTGCCGCCTGGCAGGGGGCGACGTCTTCTGGTGATGTCTCGCCGGCGCAACCCTGTGCCACATCGAGCGCCATGACCCAGAGAGTGCGGCCGCTGCCCGTCAACCGCACCGCGGTCGCGGCGGCGGCCATTTCCGCGCCAGCGGGCGGCTCGGCCGTGCCGAGCAGGTGGTCCTGCGCGGTGACGCGAAGACCCGAGTCGCGCCGGATGGCGAGGGCCGTGGTGCCCACCGGCTCGACCGGGGTTGCGACCGTGTCGGCCTGCTGCAGGATCTGCCGCGAGACCACCAGGTGATACTTGCGCGCCGGGAGCATCTGGCGCACCGGGGCGAGGCTGGTGACGCCCTGGAGAACGACGACGTCGGCCGAGAAGCGCACGGGCTGGCGCGCCGTCCTCGCCGCCACGCGCTCGGAGCCGAACGTGTGGCGCCATGAGGACTGCGGCAGCGCCTCGGGCGGGCTCGCCGCGATCTGCCTGCCGGAGACGTTCATGCTGGCGATGCGCAGCCGTAGCCGCTCCTTGCTGCCGGCGTCGCGCCGCAGGTCCGGCTGCGCAAGGCTCATGCGGCTGGTCAGTGGCACGGGACAGACGATCAGGGCGGCCAGACAGCCGCCGAGGACGGTCCGCCACATCACACATCGATCAGTTCCCATCCGGCACCCCGCTGCACGCTCAGGTTGAGTGCCAGTCTGCCTGATTTGGGTGCGCGCGAGAAGGATCGCTCCCTCTCACCTCAGGCGAGGAGGGAAACGGCGTCAGCCGCGCAGGCCCTCCGATGTGACCCAGGCCTCGACCCGCTCGAGCGCGCGGACGAAGGTGTCGAACATCTGGTTGATCTCGGCCCCGTCGATGATCAGCGGCGGACAGAGTGCGATGGTGTCGCCGGCGACGGCGCGGCAGATGAGGCCCTCCTCCTGCGCCAAGGCGACCAATTTCGAGCCCACGCCCTGGCGTGCGTCGAAGCTCTGCTTGCCCGCCTTGTCCTTCACCAGCTCGACGCCGCCGATGAGCCCGACGCCGCGCGTCTCACCGACCAGCGGGTGATCGCGCAGGGCCTCCAGGCGCATCTGGAACACCGGGGCGACGCGCTGCACGTGCCGGACGATGTCGATGCGCTCGTAGATCTCGAGGGTCTTCACGGCAACGGCGCACGACACAGGATGGCCCGAATAGGTGAACCCGTGCGCGAACACCCCGAGCTTCCTGCTCTCGTCGAGCAGCGCCTGGTAGACCGGCTCGCTGACGGTGACGGCGCCGAGCGGCATGTACGCCGACGTGATCGCCTTGGCCATGGTCATGGTGTCGGGCATGATCCCGTAGGTCTGCGAGCCGAACCAGTTGCCGGTCCGCCCGAAGCCGCAGATCACCTCGTCGGCGATCATCGCCACGTCATGGCGCCGCAGCACCGCCTGGATCTTCTCGAAGTAAGTGCGCGGCGGAACGACGACGCCGCCGGCGCCCATCACCGGCTCGGCGATGAACGCGGCGACGGTGTCTGGCCCCTCGCGCTCGATCATCTCATCCAGGCTGTTGGCGAGGCGTGTCGCGAACTCCTCCTCCGTCTCCCCCGGCTCGGCGCCCCGGTAGTGATGTGGGCAGTCGGTATGCAGCACGCGCGCCATCGGGAGGTCGAAGTCGGTGTGGAACACGGGCAGACCGGTAAGGCTGGCGGTCGCGATCGTCACGCCGTGATAGGCGCGCATGCGGCTGATGATCTTCTTCTTCTTCGTCAGGCCGCGGGCGTTGTTGTAGTACCAGGCGAGCTTGATCTGGGTGTCGTTCGCCTCCGAGCCCGAGCTCGTGAAGAAAATCTTCGACGCCGGCGCCGGCACCAGCTCCTTCAGCTTCTCGGCGAGCGCGATCGCCGGCTCGTGGCTGCGCCCGCCGAAGAGATGCGTGAAGGAGAGCTTGCTCATCTGCTCGCGGGCGGCTTCGACCAGCTCCTGGTTGCCGTAGCCGAGCCCGGTGCACCACAGCCCGGCGAGCCCCTCGATGTAGCGCTTGCCGTCCGTATCCCAGACGTAGATCCCCTCCGCGCGGTCGGTCACCAGAGGACCGGTCGTGCGGTGCAGTGCGAGGTTGGTGGCCGGGTGCAGGATCGTCTCGACGTCCCGCATGGCGAAATTGGAAAGGGTCATGGTGCGCCTGCCCTGTGCTTGGCTCGGATCTGCGGTATCATTAGCCATGACGCGAGTGTCTGACAAAGAGTTCCTCTGCCCGCTGCGCGAGGGCCACCCATGCAGCCGGTGAGGGTGTTCAGCCCGGAGCTCTCCCGCAATGCCGTGCGCCGGATGATGGATACCGCCCTGCAACGGCCTGAATTCTCAGCGGTCTGGAGCCTCCGACTGGCCCTCTTCAGCGGTGCGCTGGTGATCGTCGCCATCGCCCTGCACCGGCTGCTGGGCCTGCCGACTCCCGTCCTGCTCAACGTGATCAAGGCCGGGCTCGCCGGCGCCGCCGCGGCGCTGCTGCTCGGCCTCGCCGCCGCCGTGCGGATCTGGCTTACCGGCAGGGCGGGCGCGGGCATGGCGTTCGTCGCCATGCTCGCGAGCCTGGCTCTGTTCGCATGGCCCGCCATCTATCTGCCGGCATTGAGAAGCCTGCCGCCGATCAACGACGTGACGACCGACCCTCACGCCCCGCCGCCGCTCGTCGCCCTGGCGCGGTTGCGCGGCCCCGGCGCCAACCCCCAGGCTTACCCCGGCGAGACTTTTGCCGAGATGCAGGCGATCGCCTATCCGGACCTGCAGCCGTTCCTGATCGCCCGATCGGCCGACGAGGCATTCGAGCTCGCAGCAGATGCCGTCCGTCGTCTGAATTTCCAAGTCGTCGCGGAGACGCCGCCCGGCGATGACCTCGACCGGCCCGGACTGATCGAGGCTGTCGACCGCACGCCGATCATCGGGTTCTACGACGACGTCGTCATCCGCATCCAGGGCGACGAGCAGAGCGCGCAGATCGACGTCCGCTCGGCCTCCCGGTACGGCCGCCACGACCTCGGCCGCAATGCAAGCCGGGTTCGCGCCATATTCCAGGAGCTCAGGACGCGGCTCGAGAGCACCGTGCCGGCGCCCATCGATCCTCGCGCCGCGCGGAGCAAACAGAAGTCTGGCAAAGGCGCGGCCTCTAAGCAGCCGAAAGGGGACGATCGAGGCCGGGCGGGCCGTCGCAGCGGAGGAGACCGCGGTCGATGAGGCTCTCGACGTGGGCCAGAACCGACAGCGAGGCCGCGTGGACGAGGCGTGAATCGATGCCCCGGTAAACGACCTCGACAACGCCGGCGATGGTTGTCCTGCCCTCTCGCACGGCTTCGAGGATCGCCTGCTCGCGCCAGCGCCGGTGCACGATGTAGGCCTTGACCATGCGGGCGGGCTGCTCGATGCGCCCCCCGTGCCCCGGCATGAACACGGGCTCCTGGCGCTCCAGCAGCTTCTCGAGCGAGCGCATGTAATCGGTCATGTTGCCCTCGGGCGGCGCCACGACGGGAGTGTTCCAGCCCATCACGTGATCGCCGCAGAACAGCACCTTGCTGGTGGTCTCGGCGAAGCAGAGATGATCGGGCGCGTGTCCGGGCGTGTGCAGCGCCTCGAGTCGCCAGCCCGCGCCGCGGACGACGTCCCCGTCGCCCAGCACCAGGTCGGGCTTGAAATCGATGTCGATGAACTCGGCCCCCGACGGGCTCGACTTCAGGCTTCCGGGCGAACGGACCGAGCGTCCGCGCGCGCACACCTTGGCGCCGGTCGCTCTCAGCAGCCGCTCGAGGCCGTCCGTGTGGTCGCGGTGGGTATGCGTGACGAAGATGTGGCTGATCGGGCGGCCGGCGGCCGTCCGCATGATGGCCTCGAAGTGCGCCTCGTCCTCCGGGCCGGGGTCGATCAGCGCCAGCTCGGCCGTCCCGATCAGATACGTGTTGGTGCCGTGGAACGTGAACGGGCTCGGGTTGTTGGCGACCAGCCGCACCACGCCGGGCGCAAGCTCGCGCGGCTCGCCGTAGGCGAACTGCATGCTCTTCTTGAACTCGATATCGACAGTCATGGGTCCTCGGCCTCTCACGGCAGTCGCCGTACCACGGCCGGGCGATGGCGGGTAGGGGCGAGGTGGAGATTCGCGGAGTGCAGGTCAGGCTGCCCGGCTCGCAGCGTCCGTGACGAGATGGCAGGCGGCAAAACCGGCCGCTGTATCGACCGGCTTCGGGACGGCGCCGCGGCACATCTCCACCGCCTGCGGGCAGCGGGGGTGGAACGGGCAGCCGGCCGGCACATTGAGGGGGTCGGGAGAAGCCGTCCCCAGCAGCGCCTCGGGGATGCCGAGGCCGGGCTCTGGCGTGAGCACGGAGGCCAGCAGCGCCTGCGTATAGGGATGGCGAGGGTTGCGGAACAGCTCCGCTGTCGCACCGAGCTCCACGATGCGGCCGAGGTACATGACGGCGACGCGCGTCGCCAGGTGCTCGACGACGGCCAGGTTGTGGCTGATGAAGACGTAGGTCAGCCCGAGGTTCTCCTTCAAGTCGATCAGCAGGTTGAGGATCTGCGACTGCACGGAGACGTCGAGAGCGGACGTCGGCTCGTCGCAGACGACGATCTCCGGCTCCGTGACGAGGGCCCGCGCGATGGCCACCCGCTGCCGCTGGCCGCCGGAGAGCTGGCTCGGGAAGTTGTCGGCGTAGCGCGCCGGCAGGCCGACCTTGTCGAGCGCCGCGATCGCCCGGGCGCGCCGCTCCTCGGCCGAATGCGACCCCTGGACCGCCAGCGGCAGCGCCACGATGGACGCAACCCGCCGGCGCGGGTTGAGCGACGAGTAGGGGTCCTGGAACACCGGCTGCATGCGTCGGGCGAGGGCGCGCCGGGGCATCACCCGGATATCCCGGCCAGAAAGCCGGACGGTTCCGGAGGACGGCGGCAGCAGGCCGAGGATCATGCGGGCGAGCGTGCTCTTGCCGCAGCCCGACTCGCCGACGATGCCCAGCACCTCGCCCTTGTGGACATCGAGGTCGACGCCTGCGACTGCGTTGAGCGTGGCGCGTCTCGCGAACAGGCCACGGCTGACGCTGAACGTCCGCGACAGCCCGCGAGCCTCGATGAGGGCGCTCACGCCGTCGCCTCCCCGAGTGCCGCCATCTCCGCGACCTCCTCCACGCAGACGTAATGGTGAGTGGCCGATGCGCGGCGGACCGGCACTGCCTGCGCGCAGCCGGCGCGCGCGTGCTCGCAACGGGAGCGGAACGCGCAGCCCTCGATGCCGCCGATCAGGCTCGGCACGACGCCGGGGATCGTGCCGAGGCGCGTGCCGGCCTCGGTGACGCCCGGGGCGGGCAGGCAGGAGAGCAGGCCGCGGGTATAGGGATGGCAAGGGCGCGCGAAGAGCTCCGCCGCCGTCGCGCGCTCCACGATGGCGCCGGCATACATGACGTGCACCCGGTCGGCGATGCGCGCCACGATGCCGAGGTCGTGCGTGATGAGCAGCAGCGCGATGCCGAGCTCGCGCTGCAATCCCGCCAGGAGGCGCAGGATCTGCGCCTGGATGGTCACGTCAAGGGCGGTGGTCGGCTCGTCGGCGATGATGAGGTCGGGGCCGCACATCAGCGCCATGGCGATCATGACGCGCTGCCGCAGGCCGCCCGAGAGCTGATGGGGGTATTGCCCGAGCCGCTCGACCGGCGAGGCGATGCCGACCTTGCCCAGGAGATCGACCGCCCGCTCCCTTGCCTCGGCGCGTCCCGACCGCTTGTGGCGGCGATGGACCTCGACGAGCTGGTCGCCGATGGTCCAGGCCGGATTGAGCGCGGTCATCGGCTCCTGGAAGATCATCGCCATGCGGTTGCCGCGCAGTGCGTTGATCTCGGCGCCCGTGGCGCCGGCGAGATCGGCGCCCGCGAAGGCGAGGCGGCGGGCGCGTCGCGTCGCGGTCTCGGGCAGCAGGCTCATGATGGCGAGCGACGTCATCGACTTGCCGCAGCCGGATTCGCCGACGAGGCAGACCGTCTCGCCGCGGCGCACGTCGAAGCTGACGCCGCGCACGGCGTGCAGCGGGCCGGCGGGCGTGCGGATCGTCACCGAGAGGTCCTCGACCTCCAGCACGGCCGCCGATGCCGCGGCTGAGGCCATCAGGATCTCCCGTCGGGTGCGAACACGTCGCGCAGGCCGTCGCCGAGCAGGTTGATGCCGAGCACCAGCAGCGCCAGCGCCGTGCCGGGAATGGCGATCAGCCAGAACGAGAAGAACATCAGGTTCTTGGCTTCCGCGATCATCAGCCCCCACGACGGCAGCGGCGGCTGCACTCCGAGTCCGAGAAACGACAGCGCCGCCTCGAGCAGGATGGCGCTGCCCGCTTCGACTGTCGCGACGACGATCAGGTGCGGGAAGACGTTGGGCAGGATCTCGCCCAGCACGATGCGGCTGCGCGAGGCGCCGGCCGCCTCGGCGGCTGTCACGTAGTCGAGCGAGCGCACCTGCTGCGTGGCGCTGCGCATGACGACCGCGAAGCGGTCCCACTTGAGCAGGCCGAGCGTGAGGATCACGACCGGCAGGGAGCCGCCGATCATGGCGACGACGGCCAGCGCGACCAGCACCACCGGCATGGCCAGCCTGGCGGTGATGACGAAGCTGATGACGAGATCCGTCCGGCCGCCGAAATAGCCCGCGGCGAGGCCGAGCGCCGTGCCGATCAGGCCCGAGATCACCATCACCGAGAGGCCGATGAGCAGCGAGATGCGGGCGCCATAAAGCACCCGCGAGAGGTAGTCGCGGCCGAGATTGTCGGTGCCGAGCGGGTTGAACCAGACCCCCTTGTCGTGCCAGATGGGCGGGATGAGCCGGCGGGTGAGGTCCTGCGCGTAAGGGTCGTGCGGCGCCAGCAGCGGGGCCAGCAGCGCGATCGCCACGACCGCCCCGACGAGCAGCAGCCCGGTGACCACAGAAGGGTTGGCCGCCATCCGGGCCGCGGGCGAGCCGACCTTGGTGGTGACGGTCTCGATGGGCAGGATGACGGCGTCGCTCATCAGGCCACCCTCATGCGCGGATCGAGGAACGCATTGAGCAGGTCCGAGACCAGCGTCAGCAGCACGTAGATCAGCGCCAGCAGCAGCAGGACGGCCTGCGTGACGGGGAAATCCTTGTGCGTGATCGACTGGTAGGCGAGGTAGCCGAGGCCATCGAGCGCGAAGATCGTCTCGATGACGATGGAGCCGCCGAGCAGGTAGCCGAGCTGGACCGCGGCGAGCGCCACCACCGGGACGAGCGCATTGCGCAGACCGTGCTTGAAGACGACGCTCGCCGGGGACAGCCCCTTGGCGCGCGCCGTGCGGATGTAGTCGGAGCCCAGCACCTCGACCATGCCGGCGCGCACGAGGCGCATCATCGGTGGCGTCACGTAGTAGCCGAGCGCGATCGTCGGCATCACGAAATGCGCCCAGGTGTCGCTTCCCGAGACCGGAAGCCAGCGCAGCGTGATCGAGAACAGCATCATGAGCACGAGCGCGAAGAAGAAGTTCGGCAGCGCCTGGCCCGCCACCGCGAGCGCCAGCGCGAGGCGGTCGATCCAGCTTCCGGCATAGACCGCCGAGAGGACGCCGAGCGGCACGGACAGTGCCAGAGCGAAGAGCAGCGAAAAGCTGCCGATCAGGAAGGTGACCGGCAGCTTGTCCGCGATCAGGGCGGCGACGTCGGTCTTGAAATAGAGCGACTGGCCGAGGTCGCCGGCGAGCGTCCGCAGCAGCCAGTCGCCGTACTGCACGATGAGGGGCCGGTCGAGGCCGTAGGTCCGGCGAACGAGCGCGATGTCCTCGTCGCGGGCGCCCTCCCCGGCGATGGCGAGGGCTGCGTCGCCCGAGAGGCGCAGCAGCAGGAAGGCCACCACCGACACGAAGGCGGCGACGAGAAGGGCCAGCCCGAGCCGCTTCAGTGCATAGAGCAGCATGACAGCCTCCGGCGCGGCATTCTGGTCTGTACTCTAGCCCCTCGAAAACAACGCTTCATGTCCTGCCGTCATCCCGGACTACGAGCCGCTTTTCAGCGGCGAGGAAGATCCGGGATCCAGCGCAAGGAGTGCCGAAGGCACGACATCCAGCGTCCTATGGACGACTCTTCCTCTGGGTCCCGGATCTGCGGTCGCTTTCGCTCCCTTGTCGGGGATGACGGAGGCGTTGGTTGCGGGCGGCGCGCCGCCGCCCGGCCAGCTAACCTCACTTCCACTTCATCTCCCAGAACCGCGGCAGCTCGTCGGGATAGGCCTTGAACTGGAGGTCCTTGTCGGAGACGTAGTTGGTCGTCAGGGCGTAGAGCGGCACCGCGTAGGCCCGCTCGTTCACGAGCTGCAGCCCGCGCTTGTAGGCTTCCTTGCGCACCGCGGGATCGACGCTGGTGTCACCCTTCTCGAACTGCGCGATCACCTCCGGATCCTTGATCATATCGTCGTCTATGCCCTTGAAGTAGGCCGACGGGCCGGCGGACACGTCGTTGATGCTGAACGAGCCCCAGGTCTGGTGAGTGGCCGCCGCCTTGTTGGCGCGGTGCTGCTCGCGCATGGCGGCATACTGCATGAACTTGAGGTTGGCGCGGATGCCGGCGGCACGCATGTAGTTGACCATCGCCTCGGTCTGCGGCCGCTCGCGGTAGCCGAGGAACTCGAGGTCGAAGCCGTCCTTGAAGCCGGCCTCGGCCAGCAGGGCCTTGGCCTTGGCGGGATCGTAAGGATAGCGCCTGGCGCCCTCGTCCGTGCATCCGAACTGGGTCGGGAAGCAGATCGTCTCGATCACCCGTGCCTGCTCGCCGACGAGCTGCCTGGCCATCGTCACCTTGTCGATCGAATGCGCGATGGCCTGGCGCACGCGCACGTCCTTGATCGCATCGTTGGGGCCATTCTGGCCGGAATTGAACAGGATGAAGACGATGCGCATGGTCAGGCCGGAGGTCACCGCCAGGTGCGGCGCCGCCTTGAGCTGCTCGGCCTGCTCGACCGGCACGTTCATGATCAGGTCGAGCCCGCCGGAAAGCATCTCGGCGACCTGCGTCTGCCGGTCGGGGATCATGCGGACCTCGATCCTCTCGATCGTGGCCTTCGGCTTCGGCGCGCTCGCCCAATAGTCCTTGTTGGCCTCGAGCCGGATCACCTTGCCGACGACGTGCTCGGTGACCTTGTAGGGTCCGGTGCCGACCGGCTTCTCGTTCATCCCCTTGGGTCCGGCCGTGGCGTAGTACTCGTTCGGGTGCATCGGGATCGGGCCGGCGAGATATTCGATGGCAGCCGGGAACGGACGCTTGGTCCTGATCCGCACCTTGTACTGTTCGACCTTCTCCGCCTTCTCCACCCAGCTGATGTTCTGCTGGGCCGTTGCCTTGTTGGCAGGGTCGGAGGCGAAGTTCAGGGTGTAGACCACATCGTCGGCGTCGAAGGCTTCGCCGTTGTGGAACTTGACGCCCTGGCGCAGCTCCAGCTCCAGCGTCCGGTCGTCGATCCACTTCCAGGAGGTCGCGAGGCCCGGCTTGTACTCGTTGGAGTTGGGATCGCGATAGATGAGCGTATCCCAGACTGCGTGGCTCATGATGACGCCGAGGCGGACGTTGTTGAAATAGGGGTCGATGTTCTCCAGCACCTGGTCGTAGGCGAAGCGGACCGAGTTGTCCTTCTTCGCCGCCTGCACGGGGGCAGCGGCGACCGAGGCGAGAATGGCCGCTGCGAGCAGCGATCGGTTGAGCATGGTTGTTTTCCTCCCACTCGGATTGATTGTTCGTCTGGTGATTTGAGCACGGTCGAAAGGGCGTGCGTCAACTGTTTTCGCAGCCTCAGTGAGGCAGGGCGGGCGAGCGATGTTCCGGCGATGGGCTGCGGTCGAGCCCTTACCTGAGCAGGCTGCAGCAGCCGCGCAGCCGACGTTCGCCGTCGAGGCCGACGATGCTGACCTCGAACGCGTAGTCGAGGTCCGACATGCCGTCGCTGCACCACTCCCTGTGCTGCACGAGGGCGCTGATCTCGGGTCCCTCCTCGCTGACGAGCCGCAGCGCCAGCGCGTCGTCGCGACCCTGGAACGGCTCGCGGATAGCGACGGCATAGCGCTCCGGCGGCGCATCGGGCTGGGTCACCTCGGCGAGGCCGTCCGCGACCTTCAGCGACCAGAACGGCTCGGTGCCGGCGCAGAACAGATTGGAGTCGAGCTCGCTCCCGAGCTCGGGCGAGACCGGCGCCAGGTAGCGGCCGTTGACCCAGCCGCGCGTCTCCTTGTAGCGGACCTCGAACCAGCGCACCCTGCCGACCTTGAGGCTGGCGCCCGAACCGAGCACGCCGCCTTCGTTGGCGGGAATCTGGCCCAGAATCTTAGCGTCGCTGATGCTGGCCTGATCCTCGACGCGCTCGCGGATATTCAGGGAATCCGCGCGCGAGACACCGGTAACGCGGAACTCGTACTTGCCCGCCTCGGCGGCGATGGCCGGCGCCAGCAGCAGCACCGGGAGGCTGGTCACAAACGCAAAGAAACTCCGCAGCGGCATCGTTCGGCAACGGCTCCTCGAGAAAGTCCCCCACACCAACCTTACGGTCAGACGTGCCATTAATCGAGGGCACAATTACGCCAGCTTTCGGGCATGGAGCCGCCCGTATACTTCCCAAAGTCGATCGGCCTCGCCTCAACGTCCCCCGGAAGGCGATCCGGATGGTCGAGCAGGGCCGCGGGCTACAGCGTGTTCGGCTTTGATCGAAGCATATCAGGTTGCGCCTATTCTCGCGTTCCAGCGAGAGAGGGCTAGGTTGAGGGCCATCGGGTGGCGATACGATGCCCTCCCCTTGACGGGGAGGGCGGCGCGGCGAAAGCCGCGCGGGTGGGGTGGGGCCGCGACTGCAACGTCCGACCCCCACCCCCACCCCTCCCCGCAAGGGGGAGGGGAGATGTGCTCGTCGATACTGTTTCAATCTCAGCCGAACAGGCTTTAGCGTCGAGCGCCCGCGGCCCCGCTCCGGCTCATTGCACGCCATAGATCTCGAGCGTGGCCTCGCCGCGCAGGCTCGGCTTGCTGCGATAGACGAGCTCGATGCGGTCGATCGCGCGCCGCTGCCCTTTGAGATCCAAAGGCTCGCTCTGCTGGTTGCGGCGGATCGTGCGCTTGACGGGGATCCGGTCCTTCTCGCCGTTGCCGTAGACGACCGTCAGCTCGACGATCTCGATATCGTTGTCGAGAACCTTCAGCACGAGCTGGCGAAAGGCGCCTTCGCGCCGGCCTACCTGAATGACGTCGCGGTCGCGGAGAAAGCCGACGCCCTTCTTCCCGAGCAGCTCCAGGTTCGGCCCGGCATCGGCACCGCCCCGCCGGGCAGGCTCGCCGTAGACCTTGACGACCGCCTGCCCGCGGAAGCTCGGCCGCGCGCGGTAGGTCATCTCGATCCGACGCAGAAAGCTCCTGTCGCCGCGCAGGTCGACTGGAATCTGCCCGCCCGCTCGGACCAGCCGGTCGATCCTGACGTCCTCCGCGAAGCCGTTGAAGTAGACGAGACGGACGGCGAGCAGGTGCACGTCGTTGCGCTCGGCCGCGAAATGGAGCTGCCGGAACGCCCGGTTCCGGAACCACTCCTCCGACTGGCCGATGTTGATGACGTCGCGGTCGACGCCGAACCCGACGGTCGTCTCTCCGAGCAGCAGCCAGCTCGTCTCGGGCGCGGGGCGTTGGGGCCGGGCCGGCTCGCCGTAGACCTGGACCACCGCCTGTCCGCGGAAGCTCGGGCGCGACCGGTAGATCAGCTCGACCCGCTGCAGGTAGCTCCTGTCGCCGCGCAGATCGACCGGGAGCTGCCGGCCGGCGCGGATCTGCTTGTCGATCCGGATCTCCTCGGAGAAGCCGTTGAGGTAGACGACCCGGATCGAGACCATGTGCACGTCGTTGCGCTCGGCCGCGAGGTGCAGTTGCCGGAACGAGCGATTGCGGAACCAGTCCTCGTTACGGCCGATGTTGATGACGTCGCGGTCGACGCCGAACCCGACCGTCGTTTCGCCGAGCAGGACCCAGTCGGCCTGCTTCTGCGCCTGCGCCGGCAACGCCAGCAACATCAGGCAGAGTGCAACCATCCCCCCAACCCGCAGCATTTTCCCTCCTCACCGCCGAACGCAGACGCCTCGAGCCCGCTGCCGCTGCAACACTGGACGCCTGCGGCTGAACGGGATGTGAACGGTACGTGTCTCGGACACATTCAAGGCCATCAGATGGCAGAAGGCACGAGTCGGGAGGACTGGCTTCACCCGGCATGCCGCCCGTTCCGGCGGAAGCGATCGCCGCGGACGGCCGGCTCGATCTCGCTCCGGGAAATCCCGATGTCCTTCAGCAAGCGGTCGTCGAGGCTGCCGAGGTGGTGGCGGGCGGCCCGCCGCTCGTACCATTTCACATAGGCGCACTGCGCCGATCTCGCGGCCGACAACAGCCGGATTGCGAGGCTCGGCCGGGCGACCGGGGAGACGCACGTGCTGGGCGAATGCGACATTTCAGGGCTCCTGTCATCTCGTTTCTCTTGTCCTCGCACTATGGCCGAGAGCCCCTGACAGCATGCCGTCAGGAGGTCTGACAGGCTACTGACAACGCGGTGTCAGCAGTGGTAGCGTAGACACCTTCGCGCGCCAGATCAGGGATGGGTTTGCAAGGTGCGCCGCGCCGACCGACTGTTCGAGATCATTCAGCTCATGCGCCGCAAGGCGCCGGTGCGGGCGCGCGATCTCGGCGCGGCGCTGGAGGTGTCGGAGCGGACGATCTACCGCGACATCCAGGACCTGATCGCCAGCGGGGTGCCGATCGAGGGCGAGGCCGGCATCGGCTACGTGATGAAGGCGGGATTCGACCTGCCGCCGCTGATGTTCAAGGAGCAGGAGATCGAGGCCCTCGTGCTGGGCGCGCGCATCGTCGAATCGTGGGCGGATGCAGAGCTGGCGGAGGCGGCGTCCAACGCCATCGCCAAGATCGAGGCGGTGATCCCGGACCGCCTGCGCGGCTTCATGGCCAACACGGCGCTGCTGGCGCCGGCCCACCGCTACATGGAGCCGATCCGGTTCGATCTGGCGCGCCTCAGGCACGCGCTGCGCGGGCAGCTCAAGGTGCACTTCCGGTACAGCGACTTCGCTGCCCGGGAGACCGTGCGTACGGTGCGGCCGCTGTCGCTAGCCTATTTCGGGCCCGTGTGGCTGTTGGCGGCCTGGTGCGAGCTGAGGGACGATTTCCGCACGTTCCGGCTCGATCGGATCGATGCGCTCGAGGTCCTGCCGGACCGCTTTCGCAGCGATCCCGGCAAGACGCTGCACGATTTTCTGAAACGCGAGCAGGCCTGGAGCCGCAAGTCGGACGATGCGGCGGCGCGCCCGGAGGAGGAGTGACGGCTGCGGCGAGGCAGGGCTATTCTTCGCCCTTGCTCGTCTCCATCTCGCAGATCCGGTCCTCCAGCCACGCGATGTGGCTGGCGTAGACCTGCCGCATCTCGAGCGTGTCGATGTCCGCGGCACGCCCGGCCGTGGCCCTGGCTTCGCCCTGCCGCGCCTTGTCCAGCTTTGCGCGCAGGGCTGCCAATGCGCAGTCGCGTCCCAGTCTCGTCGCGCTTGCATCATGCTGCATGATCAGGATAGTCCCCGCGGCGCCATCGGACGCCATCAGTACTTGCTGTCGTTGTGCCTGCGGCTCGGAAACCGAGGAAGCTTGGACTCGTCCGGCGAGCGCTCCCATTTAGGGTAGCGCGGCCGGCGATGCTTGCCGATCTTGCCCAGACCTATATCGATTCCGATCGCGACCGGAAGACCCGGGCTGTCGGGCACATAAGCCTCCCTTTGCCGCTCGACCGGCGGCTGGCGGCCAGGCTTCCTGGTCCTGACGGGCGGAGAAGGAGGTCTGCGCGGCGGCTTCAGGGCCGGGACGGCCAGGATCTCGTCGCGCGTCAGCACCGGGTCGGGGTCCAGGACCGGCGCATCGGTCACGAATGGAAACGCCGTATCGAACGGGAGCGCGTCACGGTCGCGCAGCGATGCCCAGCGGCTTGGCTGGCCCATGCTCCCGTCGCTGCCGACGTGCAGGATCTGGCCGGGCTGGCTCAGGTTGCGGCATGTGCCCTGGTCGTTGCAGGCCCGGATGCCGCCTTCGAGCAGCAGCAGCCAGAGCCCGGTGTCGGCGAGATAGACGTCGAAGATCGTGCCGCGGACGGTGATCGCGGCGACGGGCGTCCTGATCCGGTATGACGTCCTGGTCGCGCTGCCGGTGATGAAGCGGAAGGCGCCCTTGAGGAGGTTGACGGCGATGTCGCCCTTGGTGCGCGCTCCGTTGTAGACGAACTCGTCCAGCAGCAGCCGCGACTTCGGACCCAGGACCAGCATGGTGCTGTCGTCGAGCATCAGCTCGCCCTTCGAATCATCCCCCACCTCGATGACCTCGTCCTGGTGCACCCGGTCGCCGGCCTGCAGATTGCGCCGGTCGCGGTCGTACTCGGCCATCACGTGATTGACGACGGCGACCGTGGATCCGATCTGCGGCCTGTCGGTGGCCTGGGCCCCGGCGATGCTCGCCGAGAACGCCGAAAGCGCGATGAGGTATGCAGTTGTCCGCATGGCACACGCCCGCGTATCGAAACGATCAGCCTTCCCCCTGGTTACGGCGCTGGGACGCCGACTGACCGGAAGGATACCAGGGAGCGCCGATCCACTCCTGTTCCCTAGGTTACAGCAAAACAGTTACCGAGTTCGTTGACATCGTTCATCGCGAGGGAAACAGTTCCGAAACAGACAGGGGACTGGATTTTGGACGAGGGCGCCCGAGCGGGCGGAACGCGCGATGAAGCGAGACGAGGCGATCGGCAGGGCTCGCGAGTACCTGCTCCCGACGAGCCTGCTGTCGGACATCGTGCCGGCCGAGGAGGGGCCCGTGATCGAGCGGGCGGACGCGAGCGTCGTCTGGGACACGGAAGGGCGCAGCTATCTCGATTTCAACTCCGGCCAGATGTGCTCGACGCTCGGCCACAACAACCCGCGCATCCAGGCCGTCATCCGCGAGCAGAGCGCGGTGCTGACGCACGCCAGCACGGTCTACTACAACCTGCCGCAGGTCGAGCTCGCCGAGCGCATCGCGTCCATCAACGATGCCCCGTTGCGCAAATCGGTGTTCGGTGAATCGGGCTCCGATTCGAACGAGCTGGCCGTGCTGCTCGCCCGCCGCGCCACCGGGCGGATGTCGATCGGCGCGCTGTCCTTGAGCTTCCACGGCCTCAGCGACGCGACGCGCGCCATCAGCTTCTCGGCCGCGGCTCCGGGCTACGGCCCGGCCATGCCCGAGATGTTCGCGATCCCGACACCCTATTGCTATCGCTGTCCCTACGAGAGCGAGGGCAAGGGCTGCTGCATGGCGCCGCTGCACTTCGGCATGGAGACGCTCGACAAGCAGTCGGCGGGCCTCCCCGCCGCCGTGATCGTCGAGCCCATCGTCAGCGCCGGCGGGGTCATCGAGCTGCCGGCCGAGTACCTCGAGGGCCTGCGCCGCGAGCTCGACAGGCGCGGCGCGCTGCTGATCTACGACGAGGCCCAGACCGGGCTCGGAAAGCTCGGGACCATGTTCGCTTACCAGGCCTACGGAGTGCAGCCCGACATCCTGACGATCTCCAAGCACCTCGGCGGCGGCATCGCCATCAGCGCCACGGTCACCACCGACGCCGTCGCCGCGCGCGCCACCGCCAACGGGTTCTCCTGCGGACATTCGCACAGCTCCGACCCGCTCGCCTGCAAGGCCGGGACGGCCAGCATCGACGAGATCGTCGAGAACGACCTGCCGCAGCGGGCGCTGGCGATCGGCCGGCGCTGGCAGGACAACATTCGCGCGCTGCAGCAACGCCACGAGGTCGTCGGCGACATCCGCGGCCGGGGGCTCCTGCAGGGCATAGAGCTCGTCCGCGACCGCCGCACCAAGGAGCCGGCGGCCGGGCTCGCGACCGACGTCTACCGGCACGGGCTGGCGAACGGGCTCATGTTCTCGGTGCGCGGCCGCCACAAGAACGTGCTGCGTTTCGTGCCGCCGTTCACCACCACCGACGCCCAGCTCGATCAGGCTGCGGAAATCCTGGAAGGCTCGATCCGCAAGGCGCTTGGTTGAAGCAAGCCGCTCGCAAAAGCGAACGAGCATTTCATTTCACCTGAACGGCGGCTCGTCGAAGGAGCGCAGCTTGCGGGAGTGGAGGGTGTCGCGGCGCTCGCGCAGGAGGTCGAGCGCCTTCAGCCCGATCTCCAGATGCTGCGCGACGGCGGCCTCGTAGAAGGCGTTGGCGGCGCCGGGCAGCTTGATCTCGCCATGCAGGGGCTTGTCGGAGACGCAGAGCAGCGTGCCGTAGGGCACGCGCAGGCGGTAGCCGTTGGCGGCGATGGTGCCGCTCTCCATGTCGACGGCGATGGCGCGTGAGAGATTGATGCGCCGCCGCTCGTGCGAGTAGCGCAGCTCCCAGTTGCGGTCGTCGTTGGTGACGACGGTGCCGGTTCTGAGCCGTTCCTTCAGCGAATCGCCCCGCTCGCCGGTGACCATGGCGGCGGCGTCCTGCAGCGCGACCTGCACCTCGGCCAGCGCCGGGATGGGCACGTCCGGCGGCACCAGCGTGTCGAGGATGCGGTCCTGGCGCAGGTAGGCGTGGGCGAGGACGTAGTCGCCGATCTGCTGCGACTGGCGCAGGCCGCCGCAGTGGCCGACCATCAGCCAGCAGTTGGGGCGCAGCACGGCCAGATGATCGGTGATGTTCTTGGCGTTGGACGGGCCGACGCCGATGTTGACCAGCGTCACGCCCTCGCCGCCCGGCGCAACGAGGTGATAGGCCGGCATCTGGAAACGGTGCCAAGGGCTCGCCGCGATCACGCCCTCCACCGCATCCTGCGCCTCGCCGCGGCGGATCTCGGCGCCGCCGGGCAGGACCAGTCGCTGATAGGGCCCGCCGTCGCTCAGGCGCATCACGCCCCAGTGGACGAACTGGTCGACGTAGCGGTGATAGTTGGTGAGCAGGACCCAGTTCTGCACGTTGCGCCAGTCGCTGCCCGTGTAATGCACGAGCCGGCGCAGTGAATAGTCGACCCTGACCGCATCGAACAGCGCCAGCGGCCGTGGCTCGCCCTCGGGCGCATCCCATTCCCCGTCTGCCACCTCGTCGCCGACGAGCGACAGCAGCGGCGTCGGGAAATGGCGGGCGAGCTCGACCGCCGTGATGCCCATCCTGCCGATCTCGTCGACGCGCTCCATGGTGTAGGGGAAGGGGATCTCCTGGCTGCTGACCCCGACCTCGATCTCGGCCCCATACTCGGCCACCAGCGGCCTCAACTGCTCGAGCAGGTAGCCGCGGAAATGGCGCGGGTGCGTCACCGTGGTCGCATAGACCCCGGGCCGCTGGAACTTGGCGAACGCCCGGCGGGTGCGCTGCGGCTCCTCGGCGCCGTAGTAGATCACCCGCAGCAGCGGATAGCGGAAGGCCGCCCGTTCCTTCGTCGTGGGCGGCTCGCGCGTGTCGAGATAGCGGTCGAGCGCCCGCACCAGCGCGGCTGACGCATTGGCGTAGAGGTGCTCGAGCGCATCGATCGCCGCTTCGGGGGGGAGTGCGTGGCCGGTGGTCTGCCTCTTGCCCATGACCCGCGCCTTGCCGGTTCGTCCTGGCCTCCCCCAACGTAGCCGCGCGCGAACGCGTTGTCGTCAGCCTGGCCGCTCAGGCGTCGAAAAGCTCGTCCAGCCAGTCGAGGACGACGGCATTGGAAAGGGGCAGGTTGCCCGCCTGGCAATGCATGTCCGCGCCTTCGTCAGCGGCGAAGACCCGCTGCTTGACCGGACCCGACACCGCAGCCGAGTAACGCTCGAACTGGGCAATGGCTTCGGCCCCTTCGCCGATCCCCACCATGGGCAGCGTCGGGCAGCGGATCTCGGCGAGGCGATCGATCGACTTGAAGTCCTTCAGGCGTCCCATCCAGCCGGCGAAGCTGTCGACCCCGAAGCGGCGGCAGGCGGACTTGAAGCTGAGCTTCGCCGTGCGCGGGAGCTCGTCGTCGGGGATGCCGTCGACGTCGGCCAGCGTCACCGGCGGCGGGTCGTTCGCCATCTGGGGGGAGACGAAGCCCGCCATGTAGGCGAACAGGTCGATGATGGGCGAGTTCACGACCAGCGCCTTGATCCTCGGGTCGTGCCCGCCTGCGCGCGTGACGAAATGCCCGCCGAAGCTGATGCCGTAGAGGGCGAGACGCTCGGCCGCCACCTCCGGCCGCGCCAGCGCCGCGTCGATCATGGCGCCGATCGGCTTCTCGTAGTCGGGGCGGAACTTCAGCTCGGGATTGACGCGCATGCAGCCGACCTGTCCCGGGCCCTCGGCGATGAGGATATTGTAGCCGCGCTCGAGCGCAGCGGCCGCAACCACGAAATAGAGCTCCTCGGCGGTGCCGTCGAACCCCGTCAGCACGATGAGGGTCTTGCCCCGCGCAGCACCTGCGGCGGGCGACATGAAATAGCCGGGCAGCGACTTGCCCTCGAACGGCACCTGGATCGGCTCGATGCGGTGGGCCATCAGCTTTGCCGCCGCGTGGAATGCGTCGCGGCTCGCGAAACCCCAGGGCAGGGCTTCCGTCCCGAACGGATCGGCGAAATACTCCGCGGCGCGGTAATACATGGACGCGCGCAGGAAATGATCGCGCGCGCTGATGCGGTGGCCACGGTCCAGCGCGCTCCTCGCCCCTTGCAGCCCGCGCTCGCCCATCCCCGCCATGGCGGAGCGCCAGGCGTAGGGGTCGTCGCCCTGAACGGCCGCGCGCGCCGCGAAAATCTCGCCCGGCGCGGCCCCGCCGTAGCTCGTGGCGCCGAGCGATCGCATCAGTTGAAAGTCGAGCTCGCCGGTCCGAAACCCTGCGATGCGGGTGGCGCCTCGTTCGACTCTGCCGTCGGCTATGCTCGCCTCCTTGGCCTCGGCTGCCGTGCCGCGCAGAGCGCCTACTGCCGCGAGTGAGGTAACTGCCCAGAGAAAATCCCGCCTGATCATGACAACAACTCCCTTTAGATCGCTCGAGGTGCCCTCGGTCGTGTCAATCTGCGCAATGCGCTGCTAACGAGGGGTAAAGTGCCGGCGTCTGAAGGATTTTCGCGGCGGGCTCAGGCGGATGCGAGCTCGAGCGGCAGCGTCGCCGGGCCGTAGGCCTCGAACCCTTGGGCGACGAGCCTCCCCCCTGCCGCGTCGGCGACCATGGCGAGCCGGGTGCGGTCGTTCAGGATCGGCGGCTTCAGCCATGCAAACCGGGGATCGAGGTCGCTCGCCACCGCCTGCATCATGCGGGTGCGGCCGGCGCTGTCGCGGCCGCGCGGCCGGCCGTGCCAGCCGGGCGCCTGCCAGTGGTTGGCGGCAACGGCTGGCCCGTCATGGACACGAGCCGCCTCTTCCGTCCGCTCGATCACCGTTGTCTGCCGCGCGTCCAGGCCGGCGAGACTGAAGATCGCCGGGCTGGCGACCGGATGCTCGCTCAGGAGCCGCTTCGCCTCGGCGAAGCTCCCGGCGGTCTCGAACACGAGGCGCAAGAGATGCGCCGGCGTCGGATGCGGCATGCGCCAGACCCGGGCCCGGTTCGCGGCCCAATCGAGCGGCAGCAGTCCGCCGCCGGCCATGCGCATCGGCGCCTGGTTGAGCGCGGCGGCGAAGCGCCCGGGGGCCATGGCCTGCAGGATCCCCGTGTAGCCCGGCCAGGTGAGCGTCGTGAACGGCCCCGCCGCGCCGCGGACCCTGGCCGCGAGCACGCAGCGGCCGAGCCCCGGCGTGCGCCAGTCCAGCACACGCACGAGCCGCGCCGTCCTCGCCTCCGGGCAGGGCTTCACGCCGACCGTGCAGCCCCATTCGTAGTTCACCGAGAGGAAGTAGGCTCCTGGCCGGCCGAGCCTCGCCGCGATGGCGTCGATCTCGTCCAGATGCGCGTTGTTCCACTTCGCCAGCCAGTGCCGCGAGATCGCGTCGGCGCCCCGCAACGCCGCCCGCGGCAGATGGCGCGTCGCCATGTCGAGCAGGGCATGCGCGCGGGCCTCCTCGGCGATCAGCGTGGCCATCGGGAAGCCGGGGCCGACGTCGATCACCGGAATGGGGACCAGGGCCGTCTCCCGATCCTGTCGGGGCTGCGATGTCGTTCGACCGAGCATCGGGTTCCCTACACCACGGCCCGCCTTCGCGCCACACGTGGCCAGCAACAGCATTGACTTGGGGCCCCTGTCCGATGGATAGTGCGGCCGCACGCGATGGCTGAGGCGCCATCGCGCAAGAGGCGCTGTCCGAGGCATAACGCCGGCATCCCGCCGGTAGACCGACTCCGATGGGCCGTTCTGGGTCCGGCGAGCCGGTTGAGTTGAAGTCCGCGGGTCCACCACCCGCGGCGCCGCAGGGCGCGGATACGACGAGGGTTCATCATGTACGCAGTCATCAAGACAGGCGGCAAGCAGTACCGTGTGGCCACCGACGAGGTGCTGACCGTCGAGAAGCTCGACGGAGAGGCCGGGGCCCAGGTGGAGTTCACGGACGTGCTGATGATCGGCGGCAACGGGACGCCGCGGATCGGGACGCCGACGCTTCCCGGCGCCAAGGTCACGGCGGAGCTCGTCGAGCAGACGCGCGGGCCGAAGCTGATCGCTTTCAAGAAGCGCCGCCGCAAGAACTCGCGGCGCAAGAAGGGACACCGGCAGGACCTGACGATGGTCCGCATCACCAGCATCATCGGCGCCTGACGGCAGCCGACCCGACCAAGAGGTTACGGACATGGCACACAAGAAGGCGGGCGGGTCGTCGCGCAACGGGCGCGATTCCCATTCCAAGCGGCTCGGCGTGAAGCGGTTCGGCGGCGAGACGGTCGTGCCGGGCAACATCATCGTGCGCCAGCGCGGCACCCAGTGGCATCCCGGCGACAACGTCGGCATGGGCACCGACCATACGCTGTTCGCCGTGGCCGAGGGCCAGGTCGAGTTCCGGACGAAGAGCAAGGGTCGCATATTCGTTTCCGTGCGGCCGGCCAAGCTCGAAGCCGCGGAGTAGTCGGCGCGGGCAGTCGGCGGCTCTTCGGGGGGATGGCGAGCCATCTCCCTTTTTTGATGTTCAGATGCGTTCAATTGCAGTGCCGTCATCCCGGACGACGAGCCTCGACGCGGCGAGGAGATGACGGTAGTCGAGATTTGGCCTCGAAGGCCCGAGACCAGCCTATGAGAACCAAGCGACTGCACCTGCGCGCGCTCGACCGGCGCGATGCCCGGCGGATTGCGATGCTGGCCGGGGACTGGGACGTCGCGCGCATGACCGGGCGCATCCCGCATCCTTATTCCGTCGATCTCGCCCTGCAGTGGATCGACGACCTGTCGGACGGCGAGCGCGTGCTGGGGATCGTGCACCAGAACGTGCTGGTCGGCATCTGCGGATACATGCCCGACGGTGCGGCGGCCGAGATCGGCTACTGGATCGGCAAGCCCTGGTGGGGACGCGGCTTCGCCACCGAGGCCGCCGGCGCCCTCATCGACCACTGCTTCGCGGAGGTCGGCTTCGGGCGGCTGACCTGCGGTCATTTTGCCGACAACCCGGCGTCCGCCAGGGTGATCTCGAAGCTCGGCTTCCGTTATACGGGTGTAGACTTCGTCTGGTGCGAAGCCCGCCAGACCCAGGTCGAGACCCTGAAGTACGAACGGCTGCGCAACGGCAGCGCAGTCCAGGCACGGGTGACATGAAGTTCCTCGACCAGGCCAGAATCTACGTCAAGGCCGGCGATGGGGGAACCGGCGGCCTGAGCTTCCGCCGCGAGAAGTTCATCGAGTTCGGCGGGCCCGACGGCGGCGACGGCGGCAAGGGCGGCGACGTCTGGGCCGAGTGCGTCGCCAACCTCAATACCCTGATCGACTATCGCTACCAGCAGCACTTCAAGGCCAAGAACGGCCAGGGCGGCATGGGCAAGAACCGCTCCGGGGCGAGCGGCCAGGACGTCACGCTCAAGGTGCCGCCGGGCACGCAGATCCTCGCCGAGGACCAGGAGACGCTCATCGCCGATCTGACCCGTCCCGGCGAGCGCGCGCTGATCGCGCGCGGTGGGAACGGCGGCTTCGGCAATGCGCATTTCAAGTCGGCCACCAACCAGGCCCCGCGCCGCACCAACCCGGGCCTGCCGGGCGAGGAGCTGACCGTCTGGCTGCGGCTCAAGCTGATCGCGGACGCCGGCATCATCGGGCTGCCCAACGCCGGCAAGTCGACGTTTCTCGCCGCCGTGAGCGGCGCCAGGCCCAAGATCGCCGCCTATCCGTTCACGACGCTGCACCCCAATCTCGGCATGGTGCGGTCGGGCGAGGTGGATTTCGTGCTGGCAGACATCCCGGGTCTCATCGCGGGCGCGCACGAAGGCGCGGGGCTCGGCACCCGGTTCCTCGGCCATGTCGAGCGCTGCCGCGTGCTGCTGCACCTCGTCGACGGCACCGAGGAGGACGTCGCCGGCGCCTATCGCACGGTGCGGCGTGAGCTCAAAGCCTATGCGGCGGGGCTGGAAACGAAGCGCGAGGTCGTCGCGCTCTCCAAGTGCGATGCGCTCGATCCTGGCACGCTTGCGGAACGCCAGGAGGCGCTGAAACGGGCCGCGCGCAAGAAGCCCTTCCTTCTCTCGGCGGTCTCGGGGCATGGTGTCCAGGAGGTCCTCTATGCCCTGGCGCGCGTCATCGAGGCGTCGCGGCGGGAGGAGCGGAGCGCGGCCGAGGCAGGCGAAACGCGAGGCTGGCAGCCATGACGGGGACTGCTGAGGAGGGGGCGGCGGGCCGCGCCGCGTGGACGGCGGCACGGCGCATCGTCGTCAAGATCGGGTCGGCCCTGCTCGTCGACAGCGGCTCGGGCCGCATCAGATCGACGTGGCTCAACTCGCTGGCGGACGACGTGGCCGAGCTGCAGCACGCAGACCGGCAGGTCGTCCTCGTCTCCTCGGGCGCCATCGCACTCGGCCGCCACATCATGAAGCTGCCCAGGGGACCGCTGCAACTCGAGCAGTCGCAGGCCGCGGCCGCCGTCGGCCAGATCACGCTCGCCCATTCCTACCAGGAGCTGTTCAAGGCGCGGGGGCTGACGACGGCGCAGGTGCTGCTGACGCTCGGCGACACGGAGGAGCGCCGCCGCTATCTCAACGCGCGCCGCACCGTCGACACCTTGCTCGCCCACGGCGCGATCCCCGTCGTCAACGAGAACGACACCGTGGCGACCAGCGAGATCCGCTACGGCGACAACGACCGGCTGTCGGCGCGCGTGGCCAGCATGATCAGCGCCGAATGCCTGGTGCTGCTGTCCGATGTCGACGGCCTCTACACGCGCCCGCCGGGCTCCTGCCCGGACGCGCGACGGCTCGATGTCGTCCGCGAGATCACGCCCGAGATCGAGGCGATGGCGGGCGACGCCGGCACCGAGCTGTCGCGGGGGGGCATGCGGACCAAGGTCGAGGCGGGCCGCATCGCGCTCGCCGCCGGCACCGACATGGTGATCGCCTCGGGCAAGGTCCTGCACCCGCTTCGGGCGCTGGCCGAAGGCGCGCCGTGCACCTGGTTCCT
Organism: Hyphomicrobiaceae bacterium; assembly: GCA_023384095.1. Classification (GTDB taxonomy): domain Bacteria; phylum Pseudomonadota; class Alphaproteobacteria; order Rhizobiales; family Hyphomicrobiaceae; genus ZC4RG25. The sequence goes on along the minus strand of JAHDXT010000001.1, from coordinate 65,131 downwards.
GGCGCCCTCGGATCCGGTTACCGCCAAGAAGCGCTGGATCGCGGGTCAGCTCGAGCCGCGCGGCGCACTGCAGATCGATGCGGGCGCGGAGCGCGCGCTGGTCGCCGGCAAGAGCCTGCTGCCGGCCGGCGTGACGCGCGTCGAGGGGCGGTTCGACAGGGGCGACGCCGTGATCATCCGCGGCAGCGGCGGACGCGAGATCGGGCGCGGCCTCGTCGCCTATGCGCGCGACGAGGCGGAGCGTATCATCGGGCGCAAGAGCAGCGAGATCGCCGCGGTCCTGGGCCACGAAGGGCGCAGCGAGCTCGTCCATCGCGACGACATGGCACTGAACCGGAAGTAGCCGCCATGAGCAGGCCGGAGCGCAGCGCCGGGATAGCCGGCACGGCGGAGCTGATGCGGGGCATGGGAGCCGCGGCGCGCTCGGCCGCGCGCGAGCTCGCCGTCGCATCCGCGGCAACGAGGAACGCAGCGCTGTCGGCTGCCGCGACGGCCGTCCGCGGCTCGGTTGCCGCCATTCTGGAGGCCAACGCGACGGACCTCGGGACGGCGCGCGGCAAGGGGGCGCCGAACGCCTTCCTCGACCGGCTGGCGCTGGACGCCGGCCGCATCGAGGCGATCGCGCTCAGCCTTGAGAGCATTGCGCGGCTCGAAGACCCCGTCGGGGCGGTGCTCGCGAGATGGCAGCGGCCCAACGGCCTCGTCATCGAGCGCGTGCGGGTGCCGCTGGGGGTCGTCGGCATCGTCTACGAGAGCCGGCCCAATGTGACCGCCGACGCCGGTGCGCTGTGCCTGAAAAGCGGCAACGCGTCGATCCTGCGCGGCGGCTCGGAGAGCAGGCATTCGAGCCGCGCCATTCACTCCTGCCTGGTCGACGGGCTGCGCGCGGCAAGGTTGCCGGAGAGCGCCGTCCAGCTCGTGCCCACGACTGACCGCGAGGCGGTCGGGCTCATGCTGAAGGGGCTCGACGGCGCCATCGACGTCATCGTTCCGCGCGGCGGCAAGAGCCTCGTGGCGCGCGTGCAGGAAGAGGCGCGGGTTCCGGTGCTCGCCCACCTCGAGGGCATCTGCCATACCTACGTCGACCGCGACGCCGACCTCGAGATGGCGCGGGAGATCGTCCTCAACGCCAAGCTGCGCCGGACGGGCGTCTGCGGCGCCACCGAGACCCTGCTCGTCGATCGGGCCGCGCCAGGCCGCGTCCTGCCCGATCTGATCCGGGCGCTCATCGATGCCGGCTGCGCGGTGCGGGGCGACGAGGCCGCGCAACAGGCCGATCCGCGCGTGACCCCCGCCACGGAGGAGGACTGGTCGACCGAGTATCTGGACGCGATCATCTCGGTGAAGGTGGTCGAGGGGGTCGACGGCGCCATCGATCATATCGCCCGCTACGGCTCCCAGCACACCGACGCCATCGTCACGGCTTCCGCGGCTGCGGCGGAGCGCTTCCTCGAGCGGGTCGATTCGGCCATCGTCCTGCACAACGCCTCGACGCAGTTCGCCGACGGCGGCGAGTTCGGGTTCGGCGCCGAGATCGGCATCGCGACGGGCAAGCTGCACGCGCGCGGCCCTGTGGGAGTGGAGCAGCTCACGAGCTTCAAGTACGCCGTGCGCGGCGCCGGCCAGGTGAGGCCGGCATGAGTCACGCCCGCGCGAGGCGCTGAGCGATGCGCCGGAGCGCACCGGTCCGCTTCGGCTCGGTCAGAGTCAGGACGCCGCTCGTCGTGCCGGGTCTGCGCGTCGGCGTCATGGGGGGCAGCTTCAACCCGCCCCACTCCGGCCATGTGCTGATCAGCCACACGGCCCTCAGGCGGCTCGACCTCGACCAGCTCTGGTGGGTGGTGACGCCGGGCAATCCCCTCAAGGAGACGGGCGACCTGCCGCCGCAGGAGGACCGGATCGCGGCCTGCCGCGCCATGACGACCGACGCTCGAATCAAGGTGACCGGCTTCGAGGCCGACCTCGGCACGCCCTACACGGCGGCCACGCTGGCTTTCCTCGTGCGGCGCCATCGGGGGGTCCGTTTCGTGTGGATCATGGGCGCCGACAACCTGGCGGGCTTTCACCGCTGGCAGCATTGGCGGGAGATCATGCGCACCATGCCGGTCGCCGTGGTGGACCGGCCGGGCTGGCGGCATCGCGCGATGGCGTCCAAGGCTGCGCTGGCCTACCGCCGGGCCTACGTGCCCGAGCGGCGGGCGGCCGATCTGCCGGAGCTCAGCCCACCGGCCTGGACGCTCCTCACCGGCCCGCTGTCGCCGCTGTCCTCCACGGCGCTGCGGGCCGCGCGCCGGACGGACGCGCCAAGGCAACCCCGCTCATGAAATCGGGCGGGGCGGATTGAAATGAGGCGGGGAAATCACTTATTCTAGGCATGGTCGCCCCCTGGGACCGACCACGATGGCTGCCTCCGGGACCCTGCTTGGCAGGCGGTCCGGGCAGCACCCTGAACGGGACTTGATGGCGAAAGGAAACCCACCGCACGATGCAAACCGCTCTTGAGGGCGCCCGCAGGGGCGCGCCTCCAGCCGAGCTCGTCTCCGAAGGAATGGGCTCGGAAGCTCTCCTCGCCGAGATCTCGCACTGGCTCGACGAAGCCAAGGCCGAGAACGTGGTCGTGATCGATCTCAGAGGGAAATCCTCGATCGGCGACTACATGCTGATCGCAACGGGCCGTTCCGACCGCCACGTCGGGGCCATCGCCGATCAGATCCAGCGCAAGCTCAAAGAGCATGGTCATGGCCGTGTCCGCGTCGAGGGCATGGAAGCCCGCGACTGGGTGCTGATCGATGCCGTCGACGTGATCGTCCACGTCTTCCGGCCGGAAGTGCGCGAGTTCTACAACCTGGAGAAGATGTGGTCGGCAGAGCGCCCGTCGGAGAGCGCGGCGCACTGACGACCCGAGCGAGTTTGGAAGTCGTCTCGTGATTGCCGCGGGCCGGGCCCGCGCAGGGTCCGGCCATGCGCCTCGTCATCGCCGCCGTCGGGCGCCTCAAGGAGGGGCCGGAGCGCCAACTCTTCGAGCGTTATCGTGACCGCGTGACGGCGAGCGGGCGCGCGCTCGGCTGGGGGCCGCTCGTCCTCGTCGAGATCCCGGAAAGCCGCGCGCCGGACCCGGCCGCGCGCAAGGCCGACGAGTCGGCGCGGCTGGTTGCGAAGCTCCGCGATGCGGGGGCGAGGATCGTTCTCGACGAGAACGGCCGCGATCTGACCAGCGATGCGTTCGCCGCGTTCCTGCGCGGGCAGCGGGAGGCGGGCGTGCGCTCCCTCGCTTTCCTGATCGGCGGCCCCGACGGGCACGGGCCCGAGGCGCTGGCCGGCGTGGACCTGACGCTGTCGCTCGGCCGGATGACCCTGCCGCACATGCTGGTCCGCGTCGTGCTGGCCGAGCAGCTCTACCGCGCCGCGACGATCCTTTCGGGGCACCCCTACCATCGTAGCTGAGCCGGCGATGAGGTCGCGGGGGCAGGGGCCTCGTAGCTTACCACGAACGGCCTCTCGCCCCGTAATGAGGAACTTGCGTCCGAAGCCCACTTGCCGAGACGCATCCCGGATTGCCGCCTCGCGCGAATGGCGATGTGGAGGGAAAGGACGGTTGCTGGCAGAACGCGCGGGCCGGGCAGTCGTCTTGTCCACGACCACCCACTTCCGTCATGCCCGCGAAGGTGGGCATCCGTGATGCGGCGCCGCAAGAATGACTGCGAAGAAGCGCGCTCCCCGGCAGACGGCATCCCCGGTGAAGCTGCGAGGCCATTGCTGAGTCGTGCCACGGTGCCCCGGCCCGGCTGCGCGGGTACGGGTCACCACCGCGCCGGCCGCTTCTCCGCGAACGAGGCCAGGCCCTCGGCCGCCTCCTCCGACTGGCGCTTGCGCGCGTGGCTCACGACGAGGCCGGCCATGACGCCACCGTCGATCTTGCCCAGCGCATGCTCGAGCGCGAGGGCCTTGGTCTCGGCCATGGCCTTCGGACCGTTGGCGAGCAGCGCACCGACGATCCGCTCGCCCGCGGCCTCGAGCTCCGCCGCCGGGACGACCTCGTGCACGAGACCGATCCGCCGCGCCTCCTCGGCGCCGAACCGCTCGCAGGTGAGTGCATACCGGCGGATCTGGCGCGCACCGATGGCGTCGGCGAGCTGCGGGACGATGATCGCCGCCGTCAGCCCCCACCGCGCTTCGGAGATGGCGAATTTCGCGTCCTCGGCCGCGATGGCGATGTCGCAGGCCGCCACCAGCCCGGTGCCGCCGCCGACGCAGAAGCCCTGGACCAGGGCGACGCTGGGCACGGCCAGGCGGTTGAGCCGGTCGACGGCCTCGGCGGTGCGGCGCGAGGCGTGCTCGTTCTCCTCGGGCGAGCCGGCGCGCACGGCGGAGAGCCAGTCGAGGTCGGCGCCGGCCTGGAAGTGGCGGCCGCTGCCGGCGACGACGACGACGCGCAGCCGGGCATCGCCGGCGAGTGCATTCATGGCCGCGTGCAGCGCCTCGATCATGGCGCCGTCGTAGGCGTTGTTGACTTCTGGACGGTTGAGCGTCACGCGGGCGACGCCGCGCGCGTCGAGGCTCCAGAGCACGGGACCGGTCATCGTTCCACTTCCGTCTCGACAGTCAGCCGGGGACCCGGATTGCGGCGGCTGACCCCATCATGGCCTCAGGCGGGCTCCCGCCTGCTCCGGGCGTTCCGCGTCAGCATGTAGACCCACAGCAGGATCGTCGTCACCCCCAGCGTCGCGGCGATGGGGCGCGAGAAGAAGCCCAACAGCGAGCCGTCCGACTTGATCATAGAGGTCATGAAGCTCTGCTCGAACAGCTCGCCCAGGACCAGCCCCAGGATCACCGGGCCGACCGGAAACCCGTTCTCCTCCATGATCCAGCCGAACAGGCCCATCACCAGCATGATGATGATGCCGTAGATGGAATTGGTCATCGCGTAGGAGCCGACGATGCAGAACAGCAGGATCATGGGCAGCAGCATGTTGCGCGGCGTGCGCAGGATCTGCTTGGCGAGCTTGATCGCGGCCCAGCCGATGGGCAGCATCAACAGGTTGGCCAGCACGAAGATGATGAATACCGCATAGATGAGCTGCGGGTTCTGCAGGAACACGGCCGGTCCCGGGTTCATGTTCTTCATGTAGAGCACGCCGATCACGATGGCCGTGATCGAATCGCCCGGGATGCCGAACACGAGCGCCGGGATCCAGGCCGCGGCCACTGCCGAGTTGTTGGCCGAGGTGGCTTCCACGATGCCCTCGATGTGCCCGGTGCCGAACTTCTCCGGCTCCTTGGAGAAGCGTTTGGATACGGCATAGGAGATCCAGGCCGCGATATCGGCGCCCGCGCCGGGCAGCGCGCCGATGCCGGTGCCGATCAGCGATCCGCGGAAGAAGTTGCGCCAGTAGCGCCGCCAGACCTGGCCGAGTCCGCGGAAGACGTTGCCGACCTGCTGCTTGAGCATCTCGGCGGACTGGTCGATCGTCACGACGCCGCGCAGGAGCTCGGAGATCGCGAAGAGGCCGATCATCGCCGGGATGAAGCTGACGCCCTGCAGCATCTCGACCGAGCCGAACGTGAAGCGCGGATGGCCGGCCGCGGGATCGATGCCGATGGTCGCGATCGCCAGTCCCATGAGAAGCGCGACGAAACCCTTGAGCGGGTCCGCCTGGGCGATGAAGGTGGCGCAGGTCAGTCCCAGCGCCGCGAGCCAGAAATACTCGAACGACGAGAAGTTGAGGGCGACCTCGGCCAGCAGCGGCGCCGCGAGGATGAGGATCGCCACTCCGAAGAGCCCGCCGACGGCGGAGAACACCAGGTTCGCCCCGAGATTGAGGTCGAGCAGCCCCTTGCGGGACATCAGGTAGCTTTCGTCCGTATAGGCTGCGGAGGCGGGTGTGCCGGGGATGCGCAGCATCGCGGCCGGGATGTCGCCTGCGAAGATCGCCATCGCGGTCGCCGTGACGATGGCGCCGATCGCAGGCACAGGCGGCATGAAGAACGTGATCGGCACGAGCAGGGCGGTGGCCATCGTGGCCGTGAGGCCCGGCATGGCGCCGACGAAGATGCCGAAGACCGCCGAGGCGAGGCAGACCCACAGGACATAGGGGTCGAGGACGAGACCGAAGGCGAGACCGATTGCATCCCACATGTGCTGGCGGCCCCTACAGGATATCGGTCAGCAGACCGCGGGGCAGCGGCACCCGCATCATCGTCGCGAAGAACCAGTGCACGATCCAGGTCGCCGCGGCCGCGACGGGAAGCGCCACGACGAGGCGCGCACGGAACCAAAGAAACATGAACAGCAGCATCGCGAAAGCGACCGGGATGAAGCCGACCTGCTCCGAGACCAGGATGTAGAGGACGACGAGCGCCGGGAGCATCAGGAAAGAGGCCAGCCGCCAAGGGTCCCGGGTCCAGTCCGCGAACGCGATCCAGGGGAGACCGGCGCGTCGCGCCGAGACCCCGCGCGCGATGAGGATCGCGCCGCAAAGTATGAGGCCGGAGGCCAGGATGCGGGGGAACAGCGACGGCCCGTACTTCTGTCCGGGGAAGTCCGGGAAGTCGAGCGTCAGATAGATCATGAGCCCGCTGAGCGCGATCAGCATCAGGCCCGTTACGGTGTCGTTGGTTCGCATGTCGTTGCGCCGGGCTCGTGTGAAAGGGAGGGGTTGCGCGAATCCAAGAAAACCCCGTTCCCGCCCCTCTGGCCAACGCCAGGGTGAGGACGGTCGCGAGCGTCAGACAGGGTCCCGCAAGCCCGTTCATGGACCGTGAATCTCTCCCCGCCGAGAGCGTGGAGAGATCCGCGAGAGCCGCCTTTGCCGCCTTTGATGACGGGCGTAGGGCGGCGTCAGGCCTTCTTCGCCAGCCCCGCGGCCGTCATGGCGGCCTTCATCTTGGCGTCGCCTTCGGCCATGAACTTGGCGAACTCGTTGGGATCGCCCCAGGTCATGCCGAACCCGCGGGCCGTCATGAAGTCCTTGAACTCCTTGGAATCGTAGGACTTCTTCAGCGCCGCCGTCAGTTTCGCGGCGACATCGGCCGGCATGCCCTTGGGACCCGCGATACCGCGCCAGGCGCCGACCGAGTAGTCGATCCCGGCCGCCTCCTTCAATGTCGGCACATCGGAGAACGCCGAGTTCCGCCGAGGAGCCATGACCGCGAGCGAGCGTGCCTTGCCCGCATCGATCATCGCCTTGGCTTCCGGCACCGAGCAGGTGACGATGTCGATGCCGCCGGCGGCGAGATCCTGCATGGCCGGGGCCGCGCCGTTGGAGGGCACCCACGGCACATGGTCTGGCTTGAGGCCCATCGCGGTCAGCCAGCCGACGAGCGCCAGGTGCCAGATGCCGCCCTGGCCCGTGCCGGAGGCCTTGAAGGTACCCGCCGGCTTCGACTTGATCGCGTCCGACAGCTCCTTGACGGTCTTGTAGGGGCTGTCCGCCTTGACCTGGATCCCCGGCGGGTCCTCGTTCATCAGCGCCAGCGGCGTGTAGCTCGTCGGGTTGAGCTCGGTCAGGCCCTGATGATGCATCATCGTGATCTCGACCGTGATCATGCCGATCGTGTAGCCGTCCGGCGGCGCGGTCGCGATCGCGGAGTGGCCGACGACACCCGAGCCGCCGGTGCGGTTGACGACGTTGAAGGGTTGGGCGAGATCCTTCTCGAGGATCGCCGAGACGATGCGCGCCGTGGCATCCGTGCCGCCGCCCGCGCCCCACGGGCACACGACGGTGACGGGCCGGGTCGGGTATGCGGCCTGCGCCATCGCCGGTCCCACGCCGATCGCTGCCGCCGCGCCCGTGGCAGCGCCCGCGACCAGAATCTGACGGCGGTTGAATTGGCTCATTGTGCGTTCTCCCTGGCAAGCGAAGCCGACATGGCTCAGCGAATTCGTCCTGCAGGCGTGACGGTACCGTGACCACGATGCCGTTGACAAGCCGACCCGCCGGCATCTGAGCAAAGGGTGCTGCGTACCGAAACAGGCACGATCCGGAGCGCCCCGTGATCGTGTGGCTGCAGGACGAATGGATCAACAGCCTTTGTTTGGCCAAATCTGTTCCGACAAGCTATGTAAGCCGCCGCACCCGGGCTGCTGCGCTCCCGGGAAACGACCGATCATGAGCCAATCAAGTCGAGTTCTGCCGATGCGGAAGCAGGGATCCGAACTTCAAAGCACGTCGAAGCTGGGCAAGTGCATCACACGCCGCAGCCTCGTGCTGGGCGCGGGGGCCGGCGCTCTCGGCCTGAGCGCGTCGGCGGTGAACGCGCAGACTACGGAAGCCCGCTGGTGGGAAAGCATCTTCGATTCTACCGCCGGCGCCCGCAGGCGCGGCCCCTCGGAGCCTCGGCCCGAGGCGCTGAACGACCTGCGGCCGGACGCGACGCCCTGGCGCAGCGACGTCATGCTGAGCCAGATGGACGCCGTCATCGCACGCTATCAGAAGATCGTCTCCCAGGGCGGATGGCTGCCGGTGCCGGGGGGGCGGCTGCTGCGGCCGGGGGACGACGACGAGCGCGTGCCCTACGTGCGCCGGCGGCTCATCATCTCCGGCGACCTCGGCTCCGGCGGCAGCTCCTACGACCTCAGCTACGGGTTCGACGGCCGGCTCGAGGATGCGGTCAAGCGGTTCCAGGAGAGCTTCGGACTGAGGACGACGGGCCGCGTCGACCAGCCGACGATCGCGCAGTTGAACGTGCCGGCGCATGCGCGGCTCGAGCAGCTCCGCCTCAATCAGCGGCGCATCCGCGAGCTCCTGCAGGGCCGCGTCGAGGACCGCTATATTCTCGTCAACGTCGCCGCCTTCCAACTGGAGGCGGTCGAGGGCCACCAGGTGCGGCTCAGGCACCGGGTGATCGTCGGCAAGCCCGACCGGCAAACCCCCAGCATCAAGGCCTCCGTGCGCGGCCTGAACTTCTTCCCGTACTGGCGTGTGCCCGACAGCGTGGCGACGCTCGACCTCATCCCGAGGCTCGTCAAGGAGCCGGACTACCTGATGAAGGAGCAGATCCGGGCCTTCAACGGCTACGGCGGGCCCGAGATCGACACCACGGCCATCGACTGGCGCCAGGTCGATCCGGCCAAGGTCAAGTTCCGCCAGGACCCCGGCCCCCAGAACGCCCTCGGGCTCGTCCGCATCGACATGCCGAACGAGCACATCGTCTACATGCACGACACCCCGATGAAGCCGCTGTTCAACCAGCGCGGGCGGGCGTTCAGCGCCGGCTGCGTGCGCGTGCAGGACGTATTCGAGCTGGTCGAGTGGATCGCGCGCTACGAGGCGGGCTGGGAGCAGCCGGGGCGGGTGCGCGATGTCATCGCCGCCGGCCAGCCGCTCGACGTGACGCTGACGCGGCCGGTGCCGGTCTACTTCACCTACATCACCGCCTGGGCGGAGGCCGATGGCCGGGCCGAGTTCCGCCCCGACATCTACGGCCGCGACGGCTCCCGCGAGCTCGTGGGCGAGCGCGATCCCGAAGCAGCGCCGCCGCCGTACACGCTGGCGCCCTGACGGCGGCGCCGGGCGACCGACCGCTCCTGCCTTGACCATCGGCCGGTTCCGCGAAAACCTGCCCGGGCTGGCCGTTCCGACAAGGCCGGCTCGAGGGGAGGGTGACCAGCCATGCTGCCGATCGCGGGATATGCCGACCGCCTGTCCGTCCGGCCGGGCGAAACCATCGCTTTCAAGGTATCAAATGCGACCGGCGCACCGGTGACAACGCGGCTGGTCCGCGTCATCTCGGCCGATCCCAATCCGGCGGGACTGGGCTTGCGCGAGGAAGCGGTCGCGTCCTCGGTGCGCATGGTGAAGGAGCCTGGCCACCACGGCGTGCAGCGCGGCTCCTTTGCGCACATCGACGGCGGGGTGGTGGTGATGGGGCTGAGCAGCCTTACCCTGATCGCCACGGTCCAGCCGACGCAACTCGGCCGCGAATGCGCCATCCTTTGCCTTCGCGACGGCGAGGGCCGACGCGGAGTCGGCCTCGGCATGGACGAGCGGGGGCGCTTCGTCGCCACCTTCGGGCTCGTCGAGGCGATTGAGCGGCTCGAGTGCCCGGAGCCGGTGCGCGATCATGCCTGGTACCGGGTCTGGCTGACCTACGACGCGCGAAGCCGGCAGGCCACGATCGGCCAGCAGGCGCTGAAGACGGGCCGGCCGGACGGGCCAGCCCGGACCGCCGCCTCTCAGGTTGCGCTGCCGCAGCCCATCGGAGCGGGGCAGATCCTCGTCAGCGCGGCTGGTGACGAGAATGGCGGCCTCACCTTCAACGGCCGCATCGAGCGGCCGATGATCTTCGACCGCGTCCTGTCTGCCGATGACGTCGCGTCCGCCGCCGAGGGGAAGTCCGTTTCCGGACTGGTCGCCGGCTGGGACTTCTCTCGAGAAATTTCTTCCACCCGCATCGTCGACATCGGCCCGCACGGGCTACATGGCCGGCTCGTCGACATGCCGACCCGCGCCGTCACCGGCTCGACATGGACCGGGCGCGAAATGTGCTGGCGGCATGCGCCCGCGGAATACGCTGCGATCCATTTCCACGACGACGACATCGAGGACTGCCGCTGGCCGACATCGTACGAGTGGACCGTGCCGGAAGGCCTGCGCTCCGGGACCTACGCGCTCAGGCTCGAGGCGGGCGGCGAGCAGGAGAACATCCCGTTCTTCGTCGTGGTGCCGAAGGGGCGCAAGACGGCCGACATCTGCGTGCTGGTCTCGACCTTCACCTACGTCGTCTACGGCAACCACGCGCGGCCCGAGTGGCTGACCGACCCGGCCTGGCGCACCGCGTGGGAGGAGCAGACGAAGGCATGGGGCGGCTATCCGCACAACCCGGGCCAGCACCGCGAGTATGGTCTGTCCACCTACAACTTTCACACCGACGGCAGCGGCATCTGCTTCGCCTCCTGGCACCGGCCGATGCTCAACGTGCGGAGCGGCTACATCACCTATCCGGACCCGGAGATCCGCGGCTCCGGGCTCCGGCATTACCCGGCCGACTCGCACCTCATCGCCTGGCTCGAGGCCAAGGGTTTGAGCTACGACCTCATCACCGACTGGGAGCTGCATCATGAGGGCTATGAGCTGCTGAAGCCTTACCGCGTGGTGATGACCGGCTCGCACCCGGAGTATCACACGCGCGAAATGCTGGATGCGCTCGAGACCTACCGCGATAATGGCGGGCGCTTCTGCTATCTCGGCGGCAACGGCTTCTACTGGAAGATCGCGCTGTCGAAGGAGAAGCCGGGCCTGATCGAGATCCGCCGCGCCGAGGGCGGCATCCGCGCCTGGGCGGCCGAGGCCGGCGAGTACTACAACCAGCTCGACGGCGAGTACGGCGGGCTCTGGCGCCGCAACGGCCGCCCGCCGCAGGAGCTTTGCGGCGTCGGCTTCACCGCGCAGGGAAACTTCGTCGGCTCCTACTACCGCGTGCTCCCCGAGGCCTCCGACCCCCGCGTCTCCTGGGTTCTCGAAGGCGTCACGGACGAGAGGATCGGCGATTTCGGCCTTTCAGGCCACGGCGCCGCAGGCTTCGAGCTCGACCGCACCGACAAGCGCCTCGGCACGCCGCGCCACGCCATCGTCATCGCCCGCTCCGAGGACCACCCGCCCGAGGCGCCCTGGGTCCTCGTGCCTGAGGAACAGCTCACCCACCTCACGACCATCCCCGGCGAGCCGCCGCGCGAGCTGATCCACGCCGACATGACCTTCTTCGAGACGCCCAACAACGGCGCGGTGTTCTCGACGGGCTCGATCACGTTCTGCGGCTGCCTGCCGGTGAACGGGTTCGAGAACAACATCTCACGGTTGCTGCAGAACGTGGTGGATCGGTTTCTTGATCCGGAGGTTAGGTTTGAGGTGCCGGCGCGCTAGGCAGTCCGGCTCTGAGCGGGATGAAGCGTCGGCGGCGCTTTGGTGCCGTTTCCGACCGCAAGCGATTACACACCGTTATTTTGTGGGCCCCTGTCATTCCGGCCGGAGCGCGAGTGCGCGAAGAGCCGGGACCCAGGGCCGGACGGCACCGCATGAGCTGGGCGGAAACGCCCTACCGGCAAATCGGCGGGATAGGCTAGACTCGCCCCGCAAACGAAAGGTGTGCGCCATGATCGTCTGCAAGCGCATCTACGATCCCCTCAGCTCGCGCGACGGCCACCGCGTGCTGGTCGATCGCCTCTGGCCGCGTGGCGTCAAGCGCGAGGATGCCCACATCGACGAATGGTTGAAGGACATCGCGCCCAGCAACGAGCTGCGCCGATGGTTCGGCTCCGACGCGGCCAAGTGGCCGGAGTTCGAGCGCCGCTACCGTGCCGAGCTCGCCTCGCCGGACCTGCAGGCGCAGATCGATCACCTGCGCAAGATCGCCAAAAAGGGAAGGTTGACCCTTCTCTTCGCGAAACGCGACGAGGAACGCAACAACGCGACGGCACTGAAGGAGGTGCTGGAGGAGGGGTGAGCAGAGCCTGGCGCCCACAGTTTGCTGCTGCCCCCCACCCCGACCCTCTCCCCGCGGGCGGGGAGAGGGAGACCGACTCTCTCCCTATGAGGAGGGAAGGAGAGCGATGACCTCGATCGACATGCGGAAGAAGCTGAAGCCCGCCGACTTCATCCACGAGGCAGCGCCCGGCGTCGAGAAGGTCGATGTCGCCGCGGTCAACCGCAAGGCGGACCGGCAGCTCTACGCCGGCCGGCAGAAGGTCTACCCGCGTCTCGCCCACGGCCGCTTCCGCCTGGTGAAGTGGCTGGTGATGGCCGCCACGCTCGGCATCTACTACGTGCTGCCATGGCTGCGCTGGCATCGCGGACCGAACCTTCCCGACCAGGCCGTGCTGTTCGATTTCGCCAACGGCCGGATGTTCTTCTTCTTCCTCGAGGTCTGGCCGCAGGAGCTCTACTACGTCACCGGCCTGCTGGTGATCTCCGCGCTCGGCCTGTTCCTCGTGACCTCGGCGGCGGGCCGCGTCTGGTGCGGCTACGCCTGCCCGCAGACGGTGTGGACGGACCTCATGCTGGCCGTCGAGCGCTTCTGGCAGGGCGACCGCAACGCCCGCATCCGGCTCGACAAGGAGTCGTGGGGACCGCTCAAGATCGCCAAGAAGACCATGACGCACCTGTCCTGGCTCGCCATCGGGCTGGCGACGGGCGGCGCGCTCGTCTTCTACTTCCGCGACGCGCCGACGCTCGCGGCCGAGCTGGTGGCCGGCACGGCGCCGGGCATCGCCTACCTGTTCCTCGGCATCTTCGCGTTCACGACGTATCTGCTGGGCGGCATCGCCCGCGAGCAGGTCTGCATCTACATGTGCCCCTGGCCGCGCATCCAGGGGGCGATGGTCGACCGGCAGACGCTGCTCGTCAGCTACCGTCAGGAGCGCGGCGAGCCGCGCGTGCCGTTGCGCAAGGGGCAGGGCTGGGACGGGCGCGGCGACTGCATCGACTGCAAGGCGTGCGTGGTGGTCTGCCCGACCGGCATCGACATCCGCGACGGCGCCCAGCTCGAGTGCATCCAGTGCGCGCTGTGCATCGACGCCTGCAACGCGATCATGGACAGGATCGGCCGCCCGCGCGGGCTCATCGCCTACGACACCATCGCCCGGCAGGAGGCGAAGGCGTCCGGCATCACGCACGAGCCGCTGCGGCTCGTCCGGGCGCGCACGGTGCTCTATGCCGGCCTGATCGTGCTCGTGACCGCCGTCATGGCGCTCGGCCTGGCATTTCGCACGACGCTCGAGGTCAACGTGCTGCACGACCGCGGCGTGCTGTTCGTGCCGCTGTCCGACGGGGGCGTGCGCAACGGCTACACGGTCAAGGTGTTGAACAAGCTGCATGAGCCGGTCGACGTGGTGCTCGCCATCGACGGCCTGCCGGGCGCGCGGATGGCGATCGTCGGCCAGGATGCCGGCGCCGCCTCCAGCCTGCGCATCCCCGCCGACAACCTGCGCGAGATGCGCGTGCTCGTCACCGTCCCGCCCGACCGCCTGGGTGCGCTGACGCCGCCCTCCACGAGGTTCGAGTTCGTCGTCGAGGATGCCGCATCGGGCACCGAGATGCGCCGCGACGCCGTCTTCCAGAGCGCATCCGGCCGGCGCGTCGGCACGGAGTGAGGAGAGGTGAAGCGATGACAGCCATCCCGCGCGGGACTCCACTCCAGGGCCGCCATGTCCTTGCCGCCGTGCTCGGCTTCTTCGGCACGATCTTCCTCGTCAACGGCATCTTTCTCTACGCCGCGCTGTCCACCCACACGGGGGTCGTCGCCCAGGAGCCCTACAGGAAGGGCCTGCACTACAACCAGCGCATCGCCGCCGCCGCGCGCCAGGACCAGCTCGGCTGGACGGCGGACGCGATGCTGACAGGTGAGACCGGGTTGACAGTCGTCGTGCGGGATGCGGCCGGCGCCCCGGTCTCCGGCCTCTTCGTCGCCGGCGCGCTGGGCCGGCCCTCGACCGACGAGCACGACCTGAGACTCGTCCTTTCCGAGGTCGCGCCGGGCCGCTACGCCGTGCCCATCGGCGGCCTCGAGCCTGGGGCCTGGCTCGCCAGCATCGAGGCGGTCTGGCCGGGGAGCGGGGACGCGGAGCCCGTCTATCGCATGAGGAAGCGGCTGTGGCTCAAGTCCTGACACCGACCGCCGCGCCGGGGAGCCCAGCCGAAGGGGCCGAAGGGGTCAGATCCGCGGGGTCTGACCCTGCACGCGCCAGCGCCGGCGCTCTGGCAGCCTGTAACGCGACGCTTGTCGTCGAGAACATGTATTGCGGCGGCTGCATGCGGAAAGTGGAGCAGGCGCTCTTGCAGCAGCCCGGAGTAGCCTCGGCGCGAGCCAACCTGTCGGCCCGGCGGGTCACGGTGACGTGCAGCACGGGACGGGTCTCGACGGACGATCTCATCGAGGCGCTCGCTGGCGCCGGCTTCAAGGCCGCCCCGCTGCTCGACGAGCCCGCCGCGGCGGCCCGCTCGGCCGACCGGGATCTGCTGCGCCGTGTCGGCGTGGCGGGGTTCGCCGCGGCCAACATCATGCTGCTGTCGGTGTCGGTGTGGTCCGGACAGTCGGGCGACATGGACACGTCCGTCCAGACGCTGTTCCACTGGCTCTCGGCGCTCATCGCGCTGCCGACGGTCGCCTATGCCGGCCAGCCGTTCTTCCGCTCGGCCGTGCAGGCGCTGCGGGCACGGCGCCTCAACATGGACGTGCCGATCTCCCTCGGCGTGCTGCTGGCGACGGGCATGAGCGTCTACCAGACCATGCGTGGCAGCCAGCAGGTCTACTTCGACGCCGCCGTGTCGCTGCTGTTCTTCCTGCTGATCGGCCGCTATCTCGATCAGCTCATGCGCTCGCGCGCAGCGGGCGCGGCGGCCAACCTGCTCGGCCTAAGGGGCAGCATGGCGACCGTGATCCATGCCGACGGCGGCACCGAGCGGCTGCCGGCCCGGTCGCTCGCCCCCGGCATGCGCGTCCTCGTCGCGACGGGCGAGCGGATCGGCGTCGATGGCCGCATCCTCGAAGGCCGCGGCGGCGTCGACGAGAGCCTGATAACGGGCGAGGCCGATCCGGCTCCGGTGGCGCCGGGCCGCCAGGTCTTCGCCGGCACACTCAACATGGGCCCGCCGCTCGTCGTCGAGGCGACGGCCACGGACGAGAGCACGCTCCTCGCCGAGATCGGCCGGCTGATGACCGCCGCCGAGCAGGGGCGGGGCCGTTACGTCCGTCTTGCGGACCGGGCAGCTCGCCACTACGCGCCCGCCGTGCACCTGCTCGGCCTCGCGACCTTCGTCGGCTGGCTGCTGACCGGCCATGGCTGGGAGCCGGCTTTGACAGCCGCCATCGCCGTGCTGATCATCACCTGCCCGTGCGCCCTTGCGCTGGCCGTGCCGGCGGTGCAGGTCGCCGCCGCCAGCCGGCTGTTCGGACGGGGCGTGATCGTCAAGGCGGCCGACGGTCTCGAGCGGCTGGCCGAGGCGGACACGATCGTTTTCGACAAGACCGGCACGCTGACGCTGGGTGAGCCGAGGCTCGTCGGTGGCGGGGCGTGCAGCGACGGTCTTCTGGCCCGCGCTGCAGCGCTGGCCGCATCGAGCCACCATCCATATGCACGGGCCGTCGTCCGGGAGGCGCGTGACCGCGGTCTCGATCCGGTCGCGGCGACGGACGTGCGAGAGGTCGCGGGCGCCGGTCTTGTACGGGATACGGCAGCGGGCGAGGAGCGTCTGGGATCAGCCGTCTGGTGCGGCGTCGAAGGTGAGGCCGGCGATGTTGCAACCCTCTGGTACCGGCCGGCCGGTGGTGAAGCGGCGGCGTTCCGGTTCGAGGACCGGTTGCGGCCAGATGCGGGCGAGGTGATCGCCACGTTGGCGCGCGCGGGCTATCGAGTCGAGCTCGTATCGGGCGACCGGCCGGCGGCCGTCGAGACGGCGGCGGGAGAGGCAGGCATCGCGCAATGGCACGCCCGGCAGAACCCGGCGCAGAAGATCGCGCGGCTCGATGCGTTGAAGGCGGCGGGTTGCAAGGTGCTCATGGTCGGCGACGGGCTCAACGATGCCCCGGCGCTGGCCGCGGCGCACGCCTCCATCTCGCCCTCGACGGCGGCCGACGTCAGTCAGACTACCGCCGACGTCGTGTTTCAGGGCGAGCGGCTGGTTGCCGTCGTCGAGGCTCTGGCGGTGGCCAAGGCGGCGCGCCGCATGGCGCTGCAGAACTTCGCCCTCTCGCTCGGCTATAACGTGCTGTTCGTGCCGCTCGCGGTCGCCGGCTATGCGACGCCGCTGATCGCCGCGATCGCCATGTCGAGCTCCTCCATAGCGGTGACGGCCAACGCCGTGCGCCTGCGATCGAAACGTCTGGAGTTGTGATCGGTGACAGCGCTGGCCTGGCTCATTCCTGCGGCACTGGCGCTCGGCGGCCTCGGGCTCGCCGCGTTCCTGTGGGCGCTGAAGACCAACCAGTTCGAGGACCTCGACGGCGCCGCCTGGCGGGCTCTGCAGGACGAGGAGACCCGCGCGCCGGAGCAGCCGGGCCGGCGGTAGAGTGTGCTCGAACCATCGGCCCTCCTCTTGACGGGGAGGGCGGCGCGGCGAAAGCCGCGCGGGTGGGGTGGGGCCACAGTTGAGGCGACGGTTTTTGGGCACCCCCACCCCCGACCCCTCCCCGCAAGGGGGAGGGGAGACTCAAAACCGGAAGATTCCAACGCCCCGCGCGCGGCCTCGTCAGGGCCCGTTCTGGACCACGAGGCTGCGGAAGGCATGCCACGTCGCGTGCCCGATCAGGGGGAAGGCGACGGCCAGCCCGGCGAACAGCGTCGCGGTCCCGAGCGCCATGAAGCCGGCGATGAGGGCTGCCCACAGCGCCATCGGCTTCGGGTTCTTCACCACCGCCTCGACGCTGGCGGCCATGGCGGTGACCGCGTCCACCCGCCGCGTCAGCAGCAGCGGCACGGCGATGGCCGAGATGGCGAACACGATCGCCGCCAGGACGCCGCCGACCACGGTTCCGACGACCAGCAGCCCCAGGCCCTGCGGTGTGAACAGCAGCGTCGGCACGAACTCGCTGGCGGGCGGCAGGCCGCGGCTGCCCATGAAGAGCATGAACACGAGGAACGCGAGTTGCAGCCAGACGGCGTAGGCGAAGGCCAGAACCGCGCCGAAGAAGCCGAGCTGGCCGGGCGCCCGCAAACCGGCCGCCATGACCTCGCCCAGCACCACCGGCTTGCCGGTCTCGATCCGCCAGCTCGCCTCGTAGAGCCCGACCGCGACGAGCGGCCCGATCAGCAGGAAGCCGCCCGCCAGCGCCAGGATCAGCGACTGCAGCCCGAACTGCAGGAGGCCCGCGGTGAGAGCGAGCGCCATCGCCGCGAATGCGGTGCCGTAGGCGAGGCTGACGTGGGGCACGCTCCACAGGTCGCGCCAGCCTGCGGCGAGCCAGTCCCAGGGGGCGTCGAACGGGACCCTGCGGACCTGGATCTGTGCCGCGACTGGCGCGCTGTCGACGGTGCCGGCGTCGATCGGCTGCTTTGCCATCACTACCCCTCGCCCGGCCGGAAGTCCGCCGTTGATCTTGCCGTACGAGCCCTCGCCGGCGGTCGTTCCGCGCCAGCCTACGGAAATCCGAGCCGCCTTTCCAGCCTCGGCGGCTGTGCTCGGCCTCAGTCGACCTCGCGCACCGAGGCGACGAAGAACGTGCGCATGACGCCGTCCTGCTCGCGGATCGAGACATACTCGCCCGGCCGGAAGGCGTGCTGGCCGAACCGATAGCCGGTCTCGTCGTGGCTCGGGTCGCCGTGGATGTCGTAGTGGAACGCCCACGCGCCGCCCGGCTTGTGCACGATATGTCCGACCTCGTCGGCCTCGGTGGCCCAGAAGCGGCGCACGCGGCAGCGGTCCTTGAGCTGCTTCCACGCGTCGAGGTCGATGTGACCCGCTTCGTCGAGCGGCGCGATGAAATCGTAGCCGCGCTCGCGGCTGCCGGCGGGAAAGTCGGGATCCCTGGCGAGCTCCAGGCGCACGCGGCGCAACAGCTTCTCTGCCTCGTTCATGATGCTCAGCCCTTCGCTGGTGCCAGGCTCAGTGGGAGAACAACACCGGCACGGTCATGTCCTGGAGCATGTGGCGCGTCACCCCGCCAAAGGCAAACTCGCGCAGGCGCGTGTGACCGTAGGCGCCCATCACCAGCAATTCCGAGTGCTCTGTCGCGCGGCGCCGGATCTCCTCGCCGACCGAGGTCTGGACGGTGGGGATGCTCGTCAGCGATACCTTGACGCCGTGCCGGTCGAGGGCGGCGGCGATCTCTGTGTCCGCCAAGCCGCCTTCCCGCCGTCCGTCGCCCTCCTCGACGATGAGCACCTGCACCTTGCTCGCGCGCTTGAGCAGCGGCAGCGCGTCGAATACCGCGCGCGCGGCCTCGCGCTGGGGTTTCCAGGCCACAGTGACGGCGTTCGGCATGCCCTGGAACCCGACGCTGTTGGGGATCACGAGGACCGGCCGGCCGCTCTCGATCGCCAGCCGCTCGGGAAAGTCGAGGATCGGAGACAGGTCCCAGTCCGGGTCAGCCTGGCTGGCGACGATGAGGTCGGCGGCGCGCCCGTGCTCCATGACGATGGCGGCGGGATCGGTGCGCTCCGAGGTGATGGACCGCCATTCCGAGACGAAGGTCTGCTGCCCGGTCGCCGCGTCGAACAGCGACTTGATCTGGTCCGTCTCCTGCTGGATCTGAGCGGTGATGGAGCCGAGAATGTCGCGTCCGAAGGGGAGCGGCACGGGGGGGCGCAGGCGGTAGGCCGGGAACACGTGCAATCCGATCAGGTGGGCCCCGAACGCACGCGCCATCTCGACCCCCGCCGCCAGCAATTGCGGGGTGCGCCGGTCGTGATTGAGATGCATCAGGATGGTTTTGTACGACATGGGGCGAGGTGTCCTTTCCGCAGGCGGCGCAATGTCCCGCCATGACGTCCACTATTCGGCTTGAACGTCGCGATAGCCTTGATGGAGATCAAGGTATTCCGCAGGGTTCCGAAGTCAAATCCGGCATCGACGACAGGCGGGAGAACGAGAATGGCAGCGAGACGGGCTCGCGCGGCATGCGCCGCGGCATTGATGCTCCTGCTGCCGGGTCCGGGGCAGGGCGCGGACGGCGAGGAGAGCTGGATGCCTGCACTGCGCCATGTGCTCGCATCAGAGAAGAAATGCGACATGGGCGATATCCTGTGGTCGCGCGAGGTGCCTGTCGGCAGCTCCGTCACGCTCGAAGGCCGCATCCGCTGCCTCGACGGTCGCGAGTTCGACTTCACCCGCCTACGCCCCCATATGAAGTTCGACGTGCGGCTTTGCCAGCCCTCCGTCTGCTAGCAGGCGCCAGCCAGTCGGGATAGCCGATGACGGACACGGCCGCGACCGCCGCGGACGATCAGGCCGGGGTCATAGCCTTCCTGGCCGATCCCGCGTCCTATGCCGTGCCCCCGGGCTCCGTCGGCAGGATCGAGACGCACGGCGCGATGGTGTTCCTGGCCGGGGGCGAAGCCTGGAAGATCAAGCGCGCCGTCCGCTTCCCTTACATGGACTTCTCCACGCTCGAGAAGCGGCGGGCCGTCTGCGAGCGCGAGATCGAGGTCAACAGGATCTGGGCCCCGCAGCTCTATCTCGGCTGCGTTCCGATCACGCGGGAAGGCGACGGCCGGCTTGCATTCGGCGGCCGCGGCCGGCCGGTCGAATGGGCCGTACGGATGCGCCGGTTCGCCCAGTCCGATCTCGCCGGCAACGTCGCCGCGGGCCAGGGCGTCGGCGGCGATCTCGCCCGCGCCCTGGCGGACGCGGCCTTCGACAGCCACGCCAGTGCGCCGCGCATCGGCGACGCGCGCGGCGCCGAGCGCGTCGCTCGGCTCGTCAACTCGGTCTCCCGCAATCTCGCCGGCCTGCCGGCCACCGCTGGCGATGCCGACATCTTCGGCGAGCGGGCGCACGAGCAGCTCGGCCGCGCCGCGGCGGTGCTCGACGCGCGGGCCGGGAAGGGTTTCGTGCGCCGCTGCCATGGCGACCTGCACCTCGGCAACATCGTGCTGTGGCAAGGCCGGCCGGTGCTGTTCGATGCGATCGAGTTCGACGAGGAGATCGCCAGCATCGATACGCTCTACGACCTCGCCTTCCTCCTCATGGACCTCGACCAGCGGCGTCTCAGGGGCGCGGCCAACGCTGTCCTCAACCGCTACCTGTGGCGCTCGCAGCAGGAGCTCGACCTCGACGGGCTGGCGGCGCTGCCGCTGTTCCTCGGCCTGCGCGCCGGCGTGCGCGCCCTGGTGGCGGCCGAACGGGCGGAGCAGGAGCAGGCCGTTGCGGGCGGCAAGGATGCCGCGGCCCGCCGCACCGCCGAGGCCCGCAGCTACATGCGCGCCGCGCTCGCCTATCTAGACCCGCCGCCGCCGGAGCTGGTCGCCGTCGGCGGGCTGTCAGGCACCGGCAAGTCGACGCTGGCTGCGGCGCTGGCGCCGGATGTCGGCCCCAGTCCCGGGGCTGTGCACCTGCGCAGCGATCTCGAGCGCAAGAGCCTGTTCGGATGCGGCGAGACGGAGCGGCTGGGCGCCGACGGCTACGCCGAGGCGGCCACCGCGCGCGTTTACGAGACGCTGAACGACAAGGCGCGGCGCACGCTGGCCGCGGGGCACGGGGCGATCGTCGACGCCGTATTCGCCAGGCCGGGCGAGCGCGAGCGGCTCGAGGCGCTCAGCGCCGGCGCGGGTGCTCGGCTGCGAGCATTGTGGCTGACGGCCTCGCCTGCGACGATGGTGGAACGTGTCGCCGGGCGCCGGAACGACGCCTCCGATGCCACCGTTGACGTCGTCAGGATGCAGCTCGGCTATGATACCGGCCCGTTGTCTCCGGCCTGGCGGATCGTCGATGCCGGCGGGCCGACGCACACGACCGTAAGCGCGGCCAAGGCGATACTGTCGGACTGAGATCCTGGCCGGAAGCGGCCGATCCGAAAGGGCGCGGCAATGACCATCCGCAACTTGCAACACCTCCTCGCACCCAAGTCGGTGGCGCTGATAGGAGCCAGTCCAGAGCCGGGAAGTGTTGGCCTCATCGTCATGCGCAACCTGCGTGCCGGCGGGTTCGCCGGGCCGCTATGGCTCGTCAATCCGCGCCACCGCGAAATCGAGGGCATGCCCTGCCATCCTTCGGTCGACGACCTGCCGGATGCTCCCGACCTCGCCGTGATAGCGACGCCGCCGCGCACGGTCCCGCAGCTCATCGACGCGCTCGGCCGCAAGGGAACCCGCGCTGCCGTCGTCATCACTGCCGGCATCAGGGATGACCTGCGGCAGGCCATGCTCGACGCATCGAAGCCGTATCTGCTGCGCATCCAGGGGCCCAACTCGCTGGGGCTGATGGTGCCCGGGATCGGGCTCGACGGCAGTTTCTCCCATCGCGCGCCTCTGGCAGGCGACCTCGCCTTCCTGTCTCAGTCGGGCGCCCTCATCACGGGTGTGGTCGACTGGGCGGCCGACCGCCAGATCGGCTTTTCCCATGTCGTCTCGCTCGGCGACATGGCGGACGTGGACTTCGGCGACCTGCTCGATTTCATGGCCGGGGACCCGAAGAGCAGGGCGATTTTGCTCTACATGGAATCGGTGACGCACGCGCCGAAGTTCCTGTCCGCCGCGCGCCGCGCGGCACGATCGAAGCCCGTGATCGTCGTCAAGGCAGGCCGACATGAGGCCGGCTCCAAGGCCGCCCTTTCCCACACCGGCGCGCTGACAGGCGCAGACAGCGCCTACGATGCTGCATTCCGGCGCGCCGGACTGCTGCGCGTGCTCACGCTGCAGGATTTGTTCGACGCGGCGGAGATCCTGGCGCGAATGCCGGCTTCCACTGGCGAGCGGCTTGCCATTCTGACCAACGGCGGCGGCGCCGCCGTGCTCGCCGTCGATCGCCTCATGGATCTGCAAGGGAGCCTGGCCAACCTGTCGGATGCCGGCAAGGTGGCGCTCGACGCCGTCCTGCCGCCGACATGGTCTCACGCCAATCCGGTCGACGTCATCGGCGATGCCGGCCCCGAACGCTATTCGGCCGCGCTCGAGGTGCTGCTCGAGGAACCCGATACGGACGCGATCCTCGTCATGAACTGTCCCACGGCGGCTGCCTCGACCACGGAAGTCGCCAAGGTTGTGGCGAGTGTCCTCGAGCAGCGCCGGCGGGCGAGCAAGCCCGTAAAGGCCCTGCTCACCAACTGGCTTGGCGAGGAGGTGAGCCGGGAGGCGCGACAGGTCTTCGCGAGCCGTGGCATCGCCAGTTTCAAGTTTCCCGCGAACGCGATCGAAGGCTTCATGCAGCTCGTGCGCTACACGCGCGCGCAGGAGCAGCTCATGCGCACGCCGCCGTCGCTGCCGGAGGAGCTGGGGCTCGACACGGCCGACGCGGGCAAGACCATCGCTGCCGCCCTGAAGGCGGGCCGCTCGGTGCTGTCGGAGGTCGAAGGCAAATCGCTGCTGGCCGCGTACGGCATTCCGACCGTGCCGACGGAGGTGGCGGCCACGCCGGCCGAGGCGGAGGCGATCGCCGCCCGCCTGCTGCTGGACCACGACGCATGCGTCGTGAAGGTCCTGTCCGACGACATCTCGCACAAGTCCGACGTCGGCGGCGTGCGCCTCGGCCTCGAGCGCGCCGAGGAGGCGCGCATGGCGGCCGAGGACATCCTGGCGCGCGTCGCGCGGCTGCTCCCCGACGCCCGCGTCGCCGGCTTCACGGTGCAGCCGATGATCCGCCGTCCCCGCGCGCACGAGCTCATCGCCGGCATGGCCGTCGACCGCACGTTCGGGCCGGTGCTGCTGTTCGGGGCCGGCGGCACCTCCGTGGAGGTGGTGGGCGACACCGCCCAGGCGCTGCCGCCGCTCGACATGAACCTCGCCCACGAGCTCATGCGGCGCACGCGGATCTGGCGCCTGCTCCAGGGCTACCGCGACCGGCCGGCGGCCGACATCGACCGCGTCGCAGAGGTGCTGGTGCGTCTCGGGTACCTGGTGGCGCGGCATCCCGAGATCCGGGAGCTCGACATCAACCCGCTCATCGCCGACGACAGCGGCGTGATCGCGCTCGATGCGCGCGTGCGGGTCGAGGACCAGACGCTGAGCCCGCGCGTGCCGATGGCCATGCGGCCGTACCCTTCGCAATGGGCCAAGGAGATCGCGATCGAGAGCATCGGGCAGGTGCGGCTCAGGCCCATCCGGCCGGAGGACGAGCCGCTCTATGCGGACTTCTTCCGTCACCTGACGCGGGACGACCAGCGGCTGCGCTTCTTCAGCGCCGGTTCCGACCTCTCTCGAAAGCTGCTGGCGCGGCTCACCCAGATCGACTACGCGCGCGAGATGGCGTTCGTCGCGCTGGCCAGGGATACGGGCCGCCTGCTCGGCGTGGCGCGCTTCGTCGCCGATCCCGACTACACGCGCGGCGAGTATGCGATCCTGGTCAGGTCGGATCTCAAGGGGCGCGGCCTCGGCTGGCAGCTCATGCGGCACCTCATCGACTACGCGCGCGCCGAAGGCCTGGAGCAGCTCTTCGGCTCCGTGCTGGCGGAGAATACCACCATGCTCCAGATGTGCGCCGACCTCGGCTTCTCGATCGGACCGGAGCCTGACGACACCGCCGTCCGCCACGTCGTCCTCGATCTGGCGCGGCAGGGCGATGGCCTTGGGTCAGCGCAGTAGCGCACCCCATTGAGTTCTCGGCACGCTGTCATAGGATAGGTGCAGCCGCCTGCCGATGCGCGCGCACCCCAGGGGAACGTCGCCATGCCCACCATCGACCCCGACCGCGTGATGGGCGATCTCAGGCGGATGGCGGAGTTCGGCAGGTACAAGACGGGCGTCCACCGGCCGACCTACTCCAACGACGACATGGCGGCGCGGCACTGGCTCGCCGGCCGCATGGCCGACGCCGGCCTCGAGCCGGAGATCGACGGCATCGGCAACGTGATCGGCCGCGGCCAGGGCAGGGGGCCGCGGGTGCTCACCGGATCGCATACCGAGAGCCAGAACCATGCCGGCTGGCTCGACGGGCCGCTGGGCGTGATCTACGGCCTGGAGGCCGCCCGTGCGATCGGCGCCGACCCGGCCTTCGCAGGCATGGTCGTGGACGTCGGCGCCTGGGCCGACGAGGAGGGCCACTTCGGGCACTTCATGGGCAGCCGCTCGTTCTGCGGCGAGCTCGCCGAGGCGGAGATCGATGCCGCCGAGGACCGCACGCGCGGCACCCGGATGCGCGATGCGCTCGCCGAAGCGGGACTTGCCGGCCGGCCGCGGGCGCCGCTCGACCCGCAGCGATACCTTGCGTATGTCGAGGCGCACATCGAGCAGGGCGACTGGCTGGAGGCGAGCGGCCTCGGGGTCGGGATCGTCACCAGCATCGTCGGCATCTGGCAGTTCCAGGCGACCTTCGAGGGCGTGCAGAACCACGCCGGCACGACGCGGATGGCGGTCCGAAAGGATGCGGGCGTGGCTCTGGCGCGGCTCTGCTGCGACATCGAGCGGCGCTTCCCGGAGGTCGCCGGCGAGCGCAGCGTGTGGACCACCGGCCGCATCACGCTCTTCCCCGGGGCGCCGAGCATCATCCCGGGACGCGCCGAGATGCTGTTCCAGATCCGCGATGCCGATCCCGAGACGCTGCTGCGCCTCGAGCGCAGCCTGTTCGAGCTGGCCGCGGCGGCGGACGAGGCGGGGCCGTGCCGCGTCTCGGTCCAGGCGCTGCGCAAGAGCACGCCCGCGGTCATGGACGCGCGTGTTCAGGCCGCGCTCGAGGGCGCGGCCGAGCGGCATGCGCCTGGCCGGCATACCCGGATGCCGAGCGGGGCGGGGCACGACGCGCAGGTCTTCGCCAAGCACATGCCGGCAGGCATGCTGTTCGTCCCCTCGATCGGCGGCATCTCCCACCACTGGAGCGAGGACACCAGCGAGGCGGACATCCTGACCGGCGCGCAGGTGTTCGTCAGCGCCGTGGCCGACCTGCTCGCGACGGCTTCTTGACCGCCGGCCGTCTCCCGGGCGAACCCGCGCCGTGGCCGGCGCGTTCTATCGGCGTCATGCAGCCCGAACGGGAGATACCGCTGTGAGCATCCTGGCCTGGATCATCGTCGGTCTGATCGCCGGCTGGCTCGCGGAGCAGATAGCCGGCCGGAACCATGGGCTGCTGATGAACCTCATCGTCGGCATCATCGGCGCGTTCGTCGGCGGCTTCCTGTTCAGCTCGCTGCTCGGGTTCGAGTACAGGCAAGGGTTCAACCTCGCCTCGATCCTCGTCGCGACCGTCGGCGCCATCGTCCTGCTGCTCATCGTCGGCTGGGTCAGGGGCGACCAGCGGCAGATCCGCTGAGCCCATTCAGCCGGCGCGGCGCTCGGCGAGACCGAGGATCTGGCGCGCTTCGGCCACGCTCGCCACCTTGCCGCCGAGATTGTCGATGATGCGCACCGCCTTCTCGACCAGGGCAGCGTTGTCCGGAGCCGGCACGCCCCGCGCCAGGTGCACGGTATCCTCCATGCCGATCCGGCAGTGCCCGCCGAGCACGAACGCCTGCGCCAGCATCGGGAAGGCCATGCGGCCGGCCCCGAACGCCGCCCACTCGCAGCCCTTCGGCAGCAGCGACTTGGCGTAGCACATCGTCTCGGACGTGGCGGCCATGCCGTACTTGACGCCGGTGACGACCTGGAACAGGGCGGGAGCGCGCAGGGTGCCGTCCGCGAACAGGTCGTGGGCGAGCATGATGTCGCCCGTGTCGAACACCTCGAGCTCCGGCTTGACGCCGGCCGCATACATGCGCTCCGCCATGATGCGGATGTTGCGCGGCGAGTTGATCACGGCGCCGCCGCCGAACCACATCGTGTTGAGGTCGAGACTGCACAGCTCGG
This sequence comes from Hyphomicrobiaceae bacterium, assembly GCA_023384095.1. Lineage (GTDB taxonomy): Bacteria > Pseudomonadota > Alphaproteobacteria > Rhizobiales > Hyphomicrobiaceae > ZC4RG25. The sequence goes on along the minus strand of JAHDXT010000001.1, from coordinate 38,775 downwards.
GCTTCAGCTCGACGACATGCTCGGTGCGGATCTCGGGCGTCGTCAGCATCGTGCCGGGCGCCGCCTTGGCCGGCTCGTCGTCGCTCGGCATGAAGCGCCCGCCCGGCCCGGTCGTCAGGTTTATGACGAGATCGACGCCGCTCGTGCGCAGCCGCTCGACGACCTCGCGGTAGTACTCGAGCTTCATGCTCGGGCGCCCGGTCGCGGGCTCGCGGACGTGGATGTGGCAGACGGCGGCCCCGGCCTTCACGGCTCCGAGGCACTGGTCCGCGATCTCCGCGGGCGTGACCGGCAGATTCGGGTTCTGCTCCCGCGTCGGGAAGTTGCCCGTCACCGCGCACGTCAGGATGGTCGGCTTCATCTCTTCTCGCTCCCAGTTGCGTCTCTCGCTCGATGCCGTCCGGCGCTGCCGCCAGCGCCTGCCAGAAAATCGTCCATTCGCCAGCCGCCCGACCTGCTCAGGCGACGCGTGCCGCCGCCGGCGGCCGCACGGCGCGGGCGTCGTCGCGGATCATGTCGGACGCCTTCTCCGCGATCATGATCGTCGGCGCGTTGGTGTTGCCCGAAGTCAGTGTCGGCATGATGGAGGCATCGACGACGCGCAGGCCGCCGATGCCATGCACGCGAAGACGGTCGTCGACGACGGCGTTCGCATCCTGGCCCATCTTGCAGGTGCCGACCGGATGGTAGATCGTCTGCGAGATGTTCCGGGCGGCATCGAGCAGCTCCTCGTCGGTCTGCACATGGGTCCCGGGCAGGTGCTCCGAGGCGATCACCTCGGCCAGCGGTGCGGCGCGGCCGATCCGGCGCGCGAAGCGCATGCCGGCAATCTGCGTCTGCCGGTCCGTCTCCGTCGCGAGATAATTCGGGTGGATGGCCGGGTGATCGAACGGATCCGGGCTCGCGAGCAGGATCTCGCCGCGGCTTTCCGGCCGGAGCTGGCAGGTCGACATGGTCAGGCCCGAGAAATCGTGCAGGCCCGCTCCGAGCTTGTCGGTGCTGAGCGGCTGCACATGGAACTGAACGTCGGGCGCTTCCAGGCCGGGGCGCGTGCGCACGAAGGCGCAGGCCTGGCTGGCGCCCATCGACAGCGCGCCGCGTCTCGTCAGCAGGAATTCGATGCCGGCGAGCGCCCGTCCGAAGACATTGCGCACCTCGTCGTTGACGCTGAGCCTCCGATTGAGCTTGAACACCGTCCGCACCTGCAGGTGATCCTGCAGGTTGCGGCCGACGCCGTCCAGAGCATGGATGACGCCGATCCCGAGGGACTGCAGGAGCCCGGCCGGCCCGACGCCCGACAGCATCAGGATTTGCGGCGAGCCGATCGCGCCGGCGGCGAGGATCACCTCGCCCCTGGCGCGGGCGAGCCGGTCGCGCCCGCCCTGCGCGTAGACGACGCCGGTGGCGCGGCCGTTCTCGAGCGTGATGCGCTTGCTGTGGGCTTTCGTGGCGACGTGAAGGTTCTGTCGCCGCCGCGCTGGCTTCAAGTACCCGACCCCAGTCGAGCAGCGCAGGCCGTTGCGGGTCGTGAGCTGGAAGTAGCCCGCTCCGTCCTGCACGTGACCGTTGAAGTCGTCGTTGCGCGGAACGCCGGCTTCCGCCGCCGCATCGATGAAGCGCCGGCAGATCTCCCGCTCGATGCGCATGTCGCTGACGCCGAGCGGGCCGCCGCTTCCGTGCAGATCGTCGGCTCCGCGCTCCTGGTCCTCGGCGCGCCGGAAGTAGGGCAGCACGTCCTCGAAGCTCCAGCCGGCGCAGCCGAGCTGGCGCCAGTGATCGAAATCAGAGCGATGCCCGCGGATATAGAGCAGGCCGTTGATCGCGCTCGACCCGCCGAGCACCTTGCCGCGCGGCCAGTCGAGCCGCCGGCCGCCGAGCCCGGGACAGGGCTCCGTCCTGAACATCCAGTCGGTCCGCGGGTTGTGCATCGTCTTGAAGTAGCCGACCGGGACGTGGATCCAGATGTAGCGGTCGTTGCCGCCGGCTTCCAGAAGCAGCACGCGCGTGCGCTCGTCCGCCGACAGCCGGTTGGCAAGGACGCAGCCGGCCGATCCGGCGCCAATCACGATGTAGTCCCAGTCCCCTTCCATGCCGCCATGGACTCCTTTACGCAGCGTGCTGCGGCAGTGTCGAGAAGTGGACCCGGGTGATCTTGCGCTGCGACAGCTCGCGCACAAGCCGCACGAGCGGCTTCTCGAACGTATGCTCGGTCCTGGTCGGACCCGCGGCCATCATCTCGTCGACCTGCTGGCCGGCGAACATGAAGCGCAGAATGCGCTCGTCGTCACTGGCGCCGGAGTACTGCCGCCGCAGCTTCTCGACGGCCGGCGCGAGCGGCTGCGGGCGCAATGCGATCGACGGCGATCCGTTCTCTACGATGCGGTCGAGCACCGACGGCTCCACCGGCGCCAGCAGCCTGCCGTAGTAGCCGAGCGCGTACTTCTTCACCTCGTCGGGCACCGTCTTGTAGCGCTCGCCCTGGACGACGTTGAGCACGGCCTGGGTGCCGACGAGCTGGGCGAACGGCGTGATCATGATCGGATAGCCGAGCTCGGTGCGCACGCGGGCGCACTCCTCGAGCAGCCGCTGCATGAGGTGCGACAGGCCCGCCTGGGCGAGCTGCGAGCGGAAGTTCGACATCATCCCGCCGGGCACCTGGTGCTCGTAGTGGAACGCGTCGTACTCCTGCGGCGTGCCGAGCGGCTTGCCTTCCTCTTCCGCGATCTTGCGGAAGTGCTCACCGACCTCCTCGATCAGGCCGTCGTCGACGCTCACCGCATAGCCGAGCCCCCGCAGGTTGCGCGCCATCGACTGCGTGGCGGGCTGCGCATTGCCATTGGCCAGCGGCGCGATCGAGGAGTGGATGCGGTCCGCGCCCGCCTTGATCCCCTCCAGGTACACGAGCGGGGCCAAGCCAGTCATGCAGTGGCTGTGCAGCTCGAGCGGAATCGCACCGATCACCTTCTTGATCGCCGGCACCAGCGTGCGGATGCGATCGATGGTCAACAGGCCGCCGGCGTCCTTGAGCCAGATGGCGTCGACCTTGCCGCGCCGCACCAGCTCGCGCGCGGTGTCGACGTAGAGCTCGTCGGTGTGGACCGGCGACAGGCTGTAGGAGAGGGCGCCGAACATCTTGACGCCCAGTCCGCGGGCCACGTCGAGCGTGACCATCATGTTGTCGATGTCGTTGAGGCCGTCGAACGTGCCCACCTCCCGGAAGCCGTTGGCGACCAGCCGTTCCACCCACAGGCCGACGATGTCGTCGGGCAGGACGTCGAAGCTGACGAGGTTCTTCGAGCGCGTGAAGGAGCTGAGAGGGGTGTCCTTGATCCGCTCGCGCATGAGCCTTATCCGCTCCCAGGGGTTCTCCTTGAGATAGCGGATGCAGACGTCGAACTGGATGGTGCCGGCGAGATCGATGCGCTGAAAGCCGATCCTGTCCATGCGTTCGGCGATGGGCAGCATGTGCGCCGTGGTCATGCGCGTCGCCCACAGGCACTGGTGAGCGTCTCGCAAGGTGGTATCGACGACAGGAATTTCGCGCATGGGGTCTCCGCTGGTCGGGGAGGGGCATGGCCGGATTGCGCCGGCCATGCCCGGTCCGGCACGGGTCACTTCTTCTTCAGCGAGGCCTCGGCCTTGTCGAGGAAGGAATAGTCGATGTACTTGCCGACCCAGCCGTCGACGTCCTTGACGAGCTCCGCCGGGATCTTGCCCTGCTGGGCGATCGTGGTGAGCCAGATGCGCGTCGAGGGCATGTCGATGCGCGGCTGCGTGAGATCCACGGACTGCAGCGCGTCGAGGTTGATCGGTTTGGCTTTGGGGTCGTTCATTTTCCTGGCGATCAGCTCGGCCGTCTTCTCGTTGCCGTTCGCCTTCATCCACTCGATGGCGCGCAGCGTCGCGCGCACGAATTTCTCGACCGTCTCGGGATTCTCCTTGACGTAGCTCGTCTTGAACGCGAGCTCGAGGCTTTCCGAGTTCGGGATCGGCGGCATGCGCTGGATGTAGTGGAGCAGATCGGGCGCCAGCGCGACGGCAGCGGCTGAGGCCGGCTCCCAGCCGATGAAGGCTTCGACCTCGCCTTTCTGTATCATCACGGCGACGTCGGTGATCTTCGCGGGGATGTGCTGGAACTTCAGCCCCTGCGAGCTTTGGATGTAGCCGAGCACCGCGTCGTGGATCGTGCCGATGCCGGGGGTCCCGACCTTCTTGCCGTCGAGGTCCTTGACCGACTTGTATTCCTTCTTGCCGATGATCGGAGCGTTGCCCTTGGTCAGCGAGAGGACGATGCGCATGTCGCCGCCGCGCGCTGCGTACTGCATGAAGGGCACGATGGCGGCCATGACCGCATCGAGGTTATTGAAGTCGAGCAGCGAGGCAGGGCCGTTCGCATAAGTCTTGCGCTCGATCTTGATGCCTTCCTCCGCGAAATAGCCGTTGAGCTCCGCGACCCAGACGGCGGCATAGTCGACCTCCGACCCGTTCTGGTCGGCAAGGCGCACGGTCGTCAGACTTTGGGCCTCGGCGCCGGCTATGGGCACCGCCGCCAGCAGGGCCGGCAGCAGCGCCGACGCCACCAATTGCTTGAGCAGTCTGCGTTTCGTCCTCATTGCTTTCTCCCTGGTCAAGTGCCGCGTAATGCGGCACGGCTCGGCTTGTCGCCGTCTTTCCACACACTCCGTGGCTCAAACGGTTCCAGGCGCGTGCAGCCAGCGCACGCAGCTGGCGCGCAGCTCCATGAACTCCTTCGAGAGCGGGTCGCGCGGCCGCGCGAGCGACACGTCGAGCTCGGCGACGATGCGCGCCGGCTTGGCGGAGAGGATGAGGATGCGGTCGCCGAGGTAGACCGCCTCCTCGAGATTGTGCGTCACGAAGACCACGGTGCGCCGCCTGTGGCGCCAGATGTCGAGCACCTCGGCCTGCATGCGCTCGCGCGTGGGCTGGTCGAGGCTGACGAACGGCTCGTCCATGAGGATGAGGTCGGCATCCGTCACGAATGCGCGCGCGATGGCCACGCGCTGCTTCATGCCGCCCGAGATCTGGTGCGGATAGAACTTCTCGAATCCGGTGAGGCCGACGATGCGGACGATCTCCTCCACCTTGGCGGCGATCGCTTCGCGCGGCGTGCCCCGGATGCGCAGACCGGTCGCGACGTTGTCCCACACGTTGAGCCACGGGAACGTCGACGGCTCCTGGAAGACGAACGAGATGCTCTGCCGCTTGGGGTCGGCGGGCGCGCCGTCGATGAGGACCCTGCCCTCGGACGGCTCGAGAATGCCGGCGAGCATGTCGAGCAGGGTGGTCTTGCCGCAGCCCGAGGGGCCGCAGATGCACAGGAACTCGTTCTCCGCCACCGAGAAGCGGAGCTGATCGTGCACGACGAGATCGCCGTAACGGTGGGTGGCATCGACGTCGACCTTGGCGCTGCCGCCCGTCTGCATCTGCCGTTGCAATCCGCCGCCCTCCTTAGAGGCTGACCTGCCAGCGCCAGCGGAACAGCCGCTTCTCGACGATCAGCAGCATCTCGTTCATGACGAACCCGATGAAGCCGATGAGCAGCATGCCGACGATCACGTGCGGCACCTGCAACAGCTCCGCGTAGTTGGTCATCATGCGGCCGAGCCCGGTGGAAATGCCGCCGGCGAGCTCGGCCGCGACGATCGTCAGCCAGGCCGTCCCGAGGCCGACGCGCATGCCTGCCATGATATCCGGCATCACAGTCGGCACGACGACATGGACGAGCGTCCACAGCTTGCCGGCGCCGTGCACGACTCCGACCTTGCGGTGGATCGGCTCGACCCGGGCCACCCCGACGAGCGTCGAGGTGAAGACGGGGAAGAAGGCGCCGAGGAAGATCAGGAACGCGAACCGGGTCAGCCCGGAGAAGAAGATGATGGCGAGCGGGATCCACGCGATCGGCGGGATGAAGCGGAACGGCTCCAGGACCGACCGCGTGCCGGCGTAGACCTTCGGATAGAGCCCCATCAGCAGACCGAGGGGAACGCCGAGGAGGACGCCGAGCCCGAAGCCGACCAGCACGCGCTCGATGCTCGCCCAGGAATGCGTCCACAGCGAATGCCCGAACGTGTCGCCGCGCGAGGCGAGCTGCACGAACGCCTCGACGATTTTCATCGGCCCTGGGAAGAACGGTGACGCGGCGAGCACCGACGCGAGCTGCCACAGCGCGAGTGCGAGCGCGAGGGAGGCGAGGTTCCAGACCATGGTCAGCATGCCGGCCCTCAGTGCGCTCGCAGCAGGTTCCGGCCCTTGCCGGGACCCGAGTTGCGCCGCCAGCTCCGAGTGCGGTTCTTTCGTGCTCCGGCTCATTGCGCTGTCCAGCCTCCGTCGACGATCAGCGAGGCCCCGGTGACGAAGCTCGCCGCATCCGAAGCGAGGAACACGGCCGGGCCGATCAGCTCGCCCGGCTCACCGAAGCGGCCGAGCGGCGCGGTCGAGGTGATCTGCCGGCGCACTTCCGGGGCATGCTGGCGGGTGAGCGGCGTGTCGATATATCCCGGCGCCAGCGCGTTGACCCGGATGCCGTCGGCAGCGAGCTCGAGGGCCAGCACCCGCGTCATCTGGATGATCGCCCCCTTGGCTGCGGCATAGGGCGCCACGTTGCGAGCGGCGACGTGTCCGAGGATGGAGGCGATGTTGATGATCGAACCCGACCTGCGCGCGCGCATGTGAGTGACGGCGGCCCTGCTGAACAGGAACGTGCCGCGCACGTGCACGGCATAGAGCGAATCGAACTCCGCGCACGTGTACTCGATCAGCGGCTTGCGGATGTTGTGGCCGGCATTGTTGACGAGCACGTCGATGCGGCCGAGCTCGGCCAGCGCGCCAGCCACGGCGCGCGAGACGTCGCCCTCCTCGCTGACGTCGGCTTCGATCGCGAGCGCCCGGCGCCCGCTGCCGCCCGCGATCTCTTCCGCGCACCTGCGGGCCAGCCCGATGTCGCGGTCGACGACGGCCAGGTCTGCGCCGTGGCAGGCCAGTCCCCAGGCCATGGTGCGTCCGAGGCCGGACCCCGCGCCGGTCACCAGCGCGATCCGGCCTGAGAGGTCGTGCAGCTTCCTTACGCTTTCGGCTGTGGGCAGGGCGGTCGTCGCTTCGCTCATTGCCGCTCGCCTCCGGTCAATAGCTGGCCCGCCCGCCGCTCGCATCATAGCAGGCGCCGGTGACGAAGCTCGCCTCGTCCGACAGCAGGAATGCGACTATGCTGGCCACCTCCTCCGCCCGCGCCAGGCGGCCGAGCGGGATCCGGCTCGCCGAATCGCTGCTGTACTCGTCGGGCATCTCGCTGCGCATTCCGGTCGCCTCGATCAGCGCCGGCGACACGCAGTTCACGCGCACGCCATAGGGGGCCAGCTCCTTGCCCCACGATTTCGTTAACCCGATCACCGCCGCCTTGGACGAGCCGTAGATAGACGCGTTCCTGGGGCCATCCTTGCCGGCGACCGAGGCGATGGTGACGATGGCGCCGGAGCGGCGCTCCATCATGTGGCGGGCGACGAGGCGGGTGCAGGTGAATACGCTGCGCACGTTGATCTCGTAGACGCGGGCGACGTCGGCGTCGGTGGTCTCCCACAGCGGCAGCAGCGGCCCGAGCACCCCGGCATTGTTGACGAGCATGTCGACACGCCCGAAGCGGTCGACGGCTGCGCCGAGCATCGCCTCGAGAGAGGCGGGGTCGGTCACGTCCGTTTCCACCGCCGTCGCGATCTGCCCGGCCGCCGCGACCTGCTGCTCGAGGCGCCGCGCGGCCGCCGCATCCCGGTCGGCGATGAGGACCGCTGCCTTCCGGCGGGCCAGATCCTCGACGATGGCCTTGCCCAGTCCTGCCGCGCCGCCTGTCACGATGGCGATCCGCCCTGCCAGCGTTCCCGAGCCGGATGTCATTGCGCCGCCTCCACTGCTGCCCGGCTGCTGTTGATCTCCGGCAGAAACGTCTGCTCGACCCAGCGGGTGGTCACGCGGCCGTCCTGGAAATCCGGGTGCTGAAGCACACCCAGGTGAAACGGGATCGTCGTCGCGATCCCGGCGACCCTGAAACGGAAGAGCGCCTCGTGCATACGTGCGGCAGCCTGCGCGCGAGTCGACCCGTGCGCGATGACCTTGGCGAGCAGGGAATCGTAGAACGGCGGGACGGTGTAGCCCGGATAGCAATGCGTATCGATGCGCATTCCCGGCCCCTCGGGCGGGCGCCACTCGTCGAGCCGTCCCGGGCCCGGCAGGAAGTTGCGCGATGCATCCTCGGCATTGACGCGGCACTCGATGGCGTGCCCCTGGAACGCCACGTCCTCCTGCGCGAACGAGACCGGCTCGCCGGCGGCGATGCGGATCTGCTCGCACACCAGGTCGCGCCCCGTGATCATCTCGGTAACCGGATGCTCCACCTGAATGCGGGTGTTCATCTCGAGGAAGAACCAGCGGCGCGTATCCTCGTCGAGGACATACTCGACGGTGCCGGCGCCCTGGTAACCGACGCGCTCTGCAAGCCGTACCGCCGCGGCCGCCAGCTCGGAGCGGAGTCCATCGTCGATCACCGGCGAGGGCGCCTCCTCGATCAGCTTCTGGTGGCGCCGCTGGGTCGAGCAGTCGCGCTCCCCGAGGTGCACGATGTTGCCGTGCGCGTCGCCGAGCACCTGGACCTCGATGTGTCGCGCCCGCTCGATGAACTTCTCGACGTAGACGGAGGCATCGCCGAACGCGGACTGTGCCTCCGCCGCCGCTGCCTCGAGGGCGCGTCCGAGCTCCGCATCGGCCGTCACGACGCGCATGCCGCGCCCGCCGCCGCCGGCGCTCGCCTTGATGAGCAGCGGAAACCCGTGCCGCGCCGCGAACTCGCGAGCCTCGGCCGCGCTGCCGATCCGGCCCGACCCGGGGACCCGCGGCACGCCGGCCTCCGTCGCGAGCCCGACGGCGGCGAGCTTGTCGCCCATCGCCGCGATCGCATCCGGAGATGGTCCGACGAACGTCAGTCCGTGCTCGGCGCACAGGCGAGAGAACTCCGCCCGCTCAGACAGGAAGCCGTACCCCGGATGCACCGCGCTGCAGCCGGTGCCCTTGGCTGCGACGACGAGGAGCTCCGGCCTCAGATAGCTTTCTCGCGCAGCCGCCGGGCCGATGCACACTGCCCGCGTGGCCAGCCGCGCGGCGAGGCTGTCGCGATCGGCTTCCGACACGGCGACGACGCTCTCGATCCCGAGCTGCTCGCAGGCGCGGATCACCCGCACGGCGATCTCGCCACGATTGGCGATGAGCAGACGATGAAAGGGCGGGCTCCGCACGACCGCTCTAGTCCTCTTTGGCCGGCGCGATCACGATCAGCACCTGATCGTGCTCCACCAGCGCGCCGTTGCCGGTAAGGATCTCCACCACTGTGCCGTCGACCCCGGCGCGGATGGAGTTGAACAGCTTCATCACCTCGATCAGGCAGACGGTGTCGTCCGCGCGCACTCGCTGGCCGACCTCGACGAACGGTTTCTCGCCCGGCGCCGGGGCGCGATAGAACGTGCCGAGCATCGGCGCGCGCACCGCGGTCATGCCGTCAGCGATCGCCGCCGCCGTCGTGCCCGCAGCAGCCGCGGGCGCCGCCGGCGGCGGGACCGGGGCAGGCGGCGCCGGCACGGGACCCTGCACGGAAAGGCCGGGCCCGGCCCCGCGCACCACCCGCAGGCGGAAGCCGTTGTAGACGATCTCCATCTCGTCGAGGTGCTCCGCCCCGTCCACGAGCTTGAGGATGTTCTCGACGTCGCTGTACGTCAGCTCCATGGTCACCTGCCCGTCGCTCGCGATCCAACCGTACGCCTCGCGACCTGCCGCGCGGGAGGCTCGGCACCGTTGCCCGCCGCGGCGGCCGGCGCCCTGAGGTCGGCCGAGATCCGCTCCGCGCAGGCGCGGATCTCCGGCAGCCGCCGGCGCATCTCCTCCAGCGGCAGACTCGCGGACGGCGCCATGATGGCCAGGCCCGCGACCACATCCCCGGCGCGGTTGTGGATCGGCACAGCAAGACAGTTGACCCCCGGCAGCAGCTCCTGGTTGTCCTCGGAATGGCCGCGCCGGCAGATCCTGGCCAGCTCCCGCTCCAGCTCTTTCGCCGTCGTGATCGTGTGTTTCGTGTGGGCGCGGAACGGAGCCGAGCGCATGACGCCATCGCGCAGCGCCGGCGAGCCGAAGGCCAGCAGCAGCTTGCCGCTGGCGCTGCAGTGGATCGGCATCGGCAGGTCGCCTCGGATGTCGACGCGCAGGGGCGCCGTCGACTCGACCCATTCCACGAACGACAGATTGCCCGATTTCAGGATGACCAGGTTGACCCGGGCCCCGAGCCGCTCGGCAAGCTCGTTCATGAGCAGCCGGCGGGCACGATGTCCGGCGCCGTGCTTCAGCGCATTGAGGGCGACCTCTTCGAGCCCCGAGCCGACCACGTAGCGCCGGGTCAGTGGATCCTTCTGGATGAAGCCGAAACCCTCGAGCGCGCGGGCGAGGCGATAGGCCGTGGGCTTGGGCAGTTTCAGCCGGCGGCTGAGCTCGGCGAGCGCTACCGGCTCGCGGCTGCCGGCGACATCGGCAAGCAGCCTCAGCGCCTTCACGACCGACGAGCGCTCCGTCGACGAGCCAGTTTCAGGCGTTTCATCCATCGGAATGGTGCGTCTCAACCATTGACACGTGGCCAAACTAATGATCGGCTTCGGGCGCTGTCAAGGCGCAGGCGGAGCACGTCGGCTCCGCACTGCCCGATCGGACCGGAGGAAGAAGGAGAGCTGGGATGAGTTACGTCTCCAAACGGGCCCTGATGAAGGCTGGGCTGCTCGGTCTGGCGCTCGGCACGGGGCTGGCCCTGGCGCCGCACGATACGCGTGCGCAGGAGATCCCCTATATCGAGAAGCCCCAGAAGACGATGCGCCTTGCCCACGGCGTGGCGCCGGGCATGCCCTACGACACGGGCGCCCACCGCTTCGCGGAGCTGGTCGAGCAGTACACGCGCGGCGCCATCCGGGTGAAAGTGTTCCCGAGCTCGCAGCTCGGGCTCGAGCAGAACACGGCCAAGGACGTCCAGCTCGGCACGCTCGATCTCACCCTCATCGCCATCAACAACGCTTCGATGTGGTACAAGCCCCTCGATGTCATGATCATGCCGTTCATCTTCCGGGACCGCCATCACGCCAATGCGGTGGTCAACGGCGCGGTCGGCAAGGAGCTGTTCGAGAACTACCGCAAGGCGTCGGGCGTGCGCATCGTCTCGGTGTTCGAATGGGGCGACCGCTCGATCATCAACAAAGTGCGGCCGATCAACAAGCCGGAGGACCTCAAGGGCGTCAAGATCCGCCTGCCCAAGAACGCGGTCATGCTCGACACCTACAGTGCGCTCGGCGCCACGCCCGCGGCCATCGACTGGGGCGAGCTCTACAGCGCCCTGCAGCAGGGCGTCGCGGACGGCCTCGAAGGACCGCCGCAGGGCATGCTGGACATGAAGTTCACCGATTTCCTGAAGAACTATTCCTACGTCAACATTTTCTACGGGCTCGCCGTCGTGCTGATCAACGACAAGGCGTTCGATGCCATGCCCAAGGAGCATCAGCAGGCGATTCTGCAGGCGGGCTACGAAGCAGGCGAGTACCAGCGCTGGATCTCGGCGGTTTCGCACCTCGACGGCTTGAAGCGCCTGCAGGAGACCGGCGTGAAGGTGAACATGGTTGCCGATCGCAACGCGTTCGTCGAAGCTGTCAAGCCGGTCTACGAGAAGTACAGCAAGGAGATCGGCGAGGATTGGATCAAGAAGGTGAGGGACGCCAAGTAGCGCCCCGTCGTTTCGCATTGGAAGCGGGCTCGCCCCCGCGGGGCGAGCTTCTTCCCACCGCACTCCCCGCCCCGGAGCTGACGCGTGCGCATCCTGAAGTGGCTCGACGCCTGGTTCGAGAAGGTCATCGTCGTCGTCCTCTGCACGACTCTCGTCGCCGCGCTCACCTACTCGGCAGTCGTGCGCTATTTCGTGACCCATCCCTTTTTCACGATGCTGTCGCATACGGCGGAGGAACTGGCGATCTTCGCGTTCGTGTTCCTGCTCTACTTCGGCGCCGTCCTCGCGACCCGTGACGGAGCGCACTTCCGCGTCTCAGCGCATCTCGACTGGATCCGCCCGCCGCTGCGCCGCTGGCGTTTCCTCATCGGCGACCTCGTCTGGCTCGCATTCAACCTGTTCATCGTGTGGCAGGGCATGCTCCTGGTGCGCTCGGCGCTCGAGCGACCCGAGCCCAGTCTCGCCCTCGGCGTGCCGATGCAGTGGATCTATCTCGTCATACCCCTGACGTTCGCGCTCACCTGCCTGCGGCTCGTGCAGAGCTACGTCAACCCGCCGCCGGAGGACGAGGATCCGGCGCGGCGCCAGCTCTAACCGGCGGATCGCGTGCATGTTCGACGAAAGCAACATGACGCTGATCGTGTTCGGCGCGCTGGGGCTGGCCCTCCTGCTCGGCATCCCGGTGGGCTATTCCCTCGGCATCGCCGCCCTTGCCGGGCTGCTGCTCACGCCGATCCCGCTCGTCTACATGGCGCAGACGCTCTATACCGGCGCCGGCCTGTTCCCGCTCATCGCCATCCCGGGCTTCATCCTCGCCGGCGAGATCATGATGCGGACCGGCCTGACCGACCGCATCGTGCGCGTCGTCTACCTCCTGGTCGGCAACGTTCCGGGCGGCCTCGCCGTAGTCACCATCCTGTCGTGCGCGTTCTTCGCCTCGCTGTCCGGCTCCGGCCCGGCCACGACCGCCGCCATCGGCGCGGTGATGATCCCGACCATGGTGCGCGCCGGCTATCCGGCTCCGTTCGCAGCCGCAGTGGCGGCCACGGGGGGCACCCTCGGCATCCTGATCCCGCCGTCGAACCCGATGATCGTCTATGCCGTGATGACCAAGGACGTGTCCGTGCGCGGCCTGTTCGCGGCCGGCGTCCTGCCGGGGCTTCTGCTGACGCTGATCCTCGCGCTGACCTGCCTCGCGATCGGCATGCGGCGCGGCTATCGAGCGACCGGCGAGGGGCTGTCGCTCCGCAAGGTCGCCGCGGCGGCGTGGGACGCGAAGCTGGCGCTGCTGATGCCTCTCGTGGTGCTCGGCTCGATCTACACCGGCGCGGCGACCCCGACGGAATCCTCCATGCTCGCCGTCGTCTACGCCATGGCGGCCGGCGCCCTGCTGCGCCGGCTCTCTTTCCCCGACATCATGGATTCGATGATCGCGACCGGCAAGCTCACCGGCGCAGTGCTCATCATCATGGGGCCGGCGATGGCCTTCGGGAAGCTGCTGACGCTCTACCAGATCCCGGACCAGATCGCGACCGCCTTCATCGGCCTCTCCCAGGACCCGGTCCTCGTCCTGGTGATGATCTCGCTGCTCCTGGTCATTGTCGGAATGTTCATGGAGACGCTGAGCACGATCGTGCTGCTCACGCCCATCTTCCTGCCCGCCGTCATGAAGCTGGGCGTCGATCCGGTGCACTTCGGCATCCTGTTCGTGGTCCTGAGCGAAGTGGGCTTCCTGACCCCGCCCTTGGGGGTGAACCTGTTCGTCGCCTCGGCGCTGTCCAACGTTCCGATCGAGAAGGTCAGCAGGGCCGCACTGCTATGGGTCGGGCTGCTGCTGGCCTTCACCATGCTCCTCATCCTGGTGCCGTGGCTGACCACCGTGGGATATCAGCTCGCCATGCGGTGAGCGCGGCGCTTTGCTGGAAGGATTATTGCCGAGCCATGAGACTCGACGACGAAGCTCAAGCGATGCTGGCGGGCGAGGCCGGGCCGGTGCGGCAATGGGCGATCCGGCATCAGATCGCCGTCGGCGAGTTCTTCGACGCGCCGGACTTCGTTCCGGTCGGCCAGGCACACATCATGGCCGACACGGAGAGCCTGGGCGAAGCGGGAGTCCGCTGGCTCGAAGGCCTCGCCGCACAGCCCGTCGAGCAGCGCCGCGTGCGCATCCCGACGATCACCGACCCGCGCGGGCTCGACTTCAACTCCTACAAGCGCCTGCGGCAGACCGAGGCGATGGCCGAGATCGAGGCGCGCGCCATCCGCGCCTTCGAGGCGCTCGGCGTGCTGATGACCAACACCTGCATCAACTACCAGACCATCCTGCCGCCGGTGCGTGGCGAGCATCTGGCCTTCGGCGACACCGGGGTCGTGATCTACTCCAACAGCGTGCTCGGCGCGCGCAGCAACTTCGAGGGCGGGCCGTCCGCGCTGGCGGCGGGGCTGACGGGGCGCACCCCGCGCTACGGCTTCCATCTCGACGTCCATCGCGCGGGCACGCGCCACTTCGCGCTCCGGTGCCGGCCGCGGGGCCTCGCCGACTGGGGCGCGCTCGGCGGCATCGTCGGGCGGGCGACCAACAGCTACTGGGAGGTGCCGGTCGTCACCGGGCTGGCGCAGCAACCGTCATCCGACGAGCTGAAACACTTCGGTGCGGCGCTGGCGAGCTTCGGCTCTGTCGCACTGTTCCACATGCCGGGCATCACGCCCGAGGCGCCGACTCCCGAGGCCGCTTTCGGGGGCCGCCCGGTCCCGGAGCCGACGGCGATCGCAGGCGAGGACATCGCGGCGTTCTATGCAGGCTATGACGCCAAGGGCGACAAGGTCGACGTCGTCGTGTTCGCCGCCCCGCAGCTCTCGCTGCTCGAAATGCAGAAGGTGGCCGATCTCCTCGACGGCCGCCGCGTCCGCGAGGGCACGTCGCTGATCGTGGCCACATCGCCCGAGATCAAGTCCGCCGCCGACCGCATGGGCCTGACGCAGCGCATCGAGGGCGCCGGCGGCATCGTTGCCGCGGGCGTGTGCTTCTACCAGAGCTACGCGCGCGAGATGGCGGAGGCCAACGGCTGGACGCGGCTGCTGACCAACTCGGCCAAGCTCGTCAACATCATCGGCGGATACGGCTACAAGCCGACGCTGGCCAGCATGGAGAGATGCGTCGACAGCGCTGTCGCGGGGAGGATCCTGTGATGCCGATCGTGCTCAAATGCCATCGCGGTATCGGACCGGCGGTCACCGGCACGGCGCTCGTGGCGGATGACAATTTCTCCGCCCGCTACGATCTCGACCGGCTGAAGGGCATCTTCTCGCGGCCGGCTCACAAGCTCCACGGCCAGAGCTACGTCGGCAAGGTGCTGGTGCTGGTCACCGCCAAGGGCGGGGTCGCGTCGGCCTGGATGCTGCACGAGATGGCCTCGCGCGGGCTGGCGCCGAAGGCGATCGTCTTCGACCGGACGAACACGATCCTGGCGCAGGGGGCCGCGTTCGCCGATCTGACGCTGGTGGACCGCTTCGAGGCCGGCGATCCGACCAGGCTCATCCGCACCGGCGACGAGATCGAGATCGATCCGGCCGAAGGCCGCGTGACTATCCTCAACCGCGGGTAGCCGATCGAGGCGTGTGCGTCCGCAGCCCCCGGCAGGACAGGCCACCTCGGACAATTTCTTCGGCCGATGTGGTCTCTCCGCTCGTAATGCCGCAGCTTCGACTGCTGCGCGGTGTCGCAGATCGAGGCGCCGAGCAGCGGTTCCCTTCCCTCGAGAAGGCCCCTAAATGGTCTCACCTGGGCGTGAGGCTCAGGCGGGCGGTTCTATCCCGAGTCGCCATTGCGAGCCTCGCAAGTGGCCGCGGGGACCTCACGTTGGAGACTGGCAAGCGCTGGCTGAAGTCGGGTTTCGAGCGGTTCGCGCGGCGGGAGTACGCGCTTTCCGTGCTCCTCGGCATGATCTCGCTGGCCTCGCTGACGCCGTTCCTGCTGCTAGGGGCCTATGCTCTTTCCCAATACGCCCAGAACGCGCGGTCCGAGGAGCTGGACCATGTGGCCTCGCATGCGGAAGATCTCGCGCAGGCGGTGGACCGAGAGCTTTGGGGCCTCATCGACTCGGCTCGGATCCTCGCCGGCTCCCGCACCTTGCGGGAAGGCGACCTGACCGCCTTCGACGAGCTGGCGCGCGATGCCGCGATCAACGCCCGCGGGCATTACAGCCTGTTCGACCGCTCCGGCCGACAGCTCGTCAGTACGCGGCTGCTGCCGGATACACCGCTGCCCGGAGCCGCCAGTCCGGAGGAGCTCGAGATCGTGTTCCAGACGCAGCGCAGGCTGGTGGGCGATCTCGCCATGCACGAGGGGGAGCTGCAGTTCGCGGTGCGCATTCCGGTCGTCGTGGATGGAGAGGTCCGGTATGTCTTGTGCTATGTGCCGCGGAGCGGCGTCATCTACGAGGTGGTCCTGCGCCAGGCATACCTTGCCCGCGGCTGGTTCGCCGGCGTCGTCGACGGCAACGCCCGGCTGATCGCCCGCTCCGACCGCCACGAGGAGTACTTCGGCCGCATTGCGCCTTCCCGCATCATGGACCGGGTCATCGGTCGCAGCGGCCTCATCGAGGGCATCGA
Source organism: Hyphomicrobiaceae bacterium (assembly GCA_023384095.1). Classification (GTDB taxonomy): domain Bacteria; phylum Pseudomonadota; class Alphaproteobacteria; order Rhizobiales; family Hyphomicrobiaceae; genus ZC4RG25. Next base: position 22,358 of record JAHDXT010000001.1, on the reverse strand, counting down.
CAACCAGGGCCGCGATTCCGTCATCGCCTATCACGCCTCCGATCTGAGCGACTGGCACGCTTTCGTCTGGGTGCCGAAGGCGCTGCTGCAGGCACCCGCGAACAGCTTCATGAGCTTCGTGCTGTTGCTCGGGGGCGCGACCTTGGCGATGTCTCTCGTCATCGGCGTCCTCGCCGGGCAAATCATCAGGGCGCCGGCACGCAGGGTGCTGGCAGCGGCGCGCAACCTCGGCGAAGGCAAGCCGGTGCGGTTCGAGCCTTCGCTGATGCACGAGGCCAATGTCGTCGGCCGTGCGCTCGAGGAGGCGTCGCACAAAATCCGCTTCGCGATGCTGGAGCTCGCTCACCGCTCCAAGAACCTGTTGGCCGTCGTCCAGGCCATGGCCCGGCAGACCGGCCGCACGGCCGGCGACGTCAGCGAGTTCGAGGCACGATTGGTCGAGCGGATCGCGAGCCTCGCACGCTCCCATGACCTTCTCGTCGAGAGAAGCTGGCGGGGGCTCTGCGTGGCCGACCTCGTCGCCGCCCAGCTCGCGCCGTTCTCGGAACCGGCAGAGCGGAGGGTCTCGGCCAGCGGCCCGCCGCTGAGGCTCACTCCGGAGGCGGCGCAGAGCATCGGCATGGCCCTGCAGGAGCTTGCGACCAACGCTTCCAAGCACGGAGCGCTCTCCGTTCCGGCAGGGCGCATCGTCGTGGCCTGGGACAGATACGCCGGCTCCGACGGCGAGGCGCGGCTCAGGATGAGCTGGCAGGAGGAGAACGGTCCGCCCGTGGTCCGCCCGGCGCGGCGGGGCTTCGGCAGCACCATCGTGGAGCAGGTCGTGGCGGCGAGCCTGAGCGGCAGGGCACGTCTCGATTGGGACCCGGGCGGCGTGGTCTGGGTGCTCGACGTGCCCGCGAGCAGCGTCGAGGCCCGTCACGGCGACCGGCGGCCCGTACACGGATGATCACGTCCGGACCGGGCAGAATCCGGGCGCGGCGAGCTCGAAGCCCGAGAAGGTGAAACCTGGCGCTACCGTGCATCCGACGAGTGTCCACGGCCCCAGGCTCCTGGCGCGCTGCCAGCATCCGGCAGGAACGACGACCTGCGGCCGATGGCCGCAAAAGAAGGACGTCCCCAGCCGCACGACCGCTTCCGGCTCACCCTGGCGCGCCATGCCGAGCTCGAGCGGAGCGCCCGCATACCAGTGCCAGACCTCGGCGGCGTCGACGCGATGCCAGTGCGAGGCCTGCCCTTCCTTCAGCAGAAAATAGATCGCGGTCGAGCAGGCGCGCCCCTGGACGGTCGCTGCATCCCGGAATGTCTCCCGGAAGTAGCCGCCCTCCGGATGCGGCTCCAGCCCCAAGAGCCCGATGATCCGATCTGCCTCCATTTTCCCGTCGTGCATCGGATGCCTCCCGCCCCCGTTCCAGCTCACGCATCGCACCAGCAATACCCGCCGCGGCCCGCAGCGACCAGCCGGGGTCAGCCGCTCACCGGACTTGCCGACCCTCGATGACGAAACGGGTGCAGCAGAGGTCGCCTCGGATTCTTGAGGCTTGGGAGCTCGTGTTCAGCCAAGTGTCGCGGCAGGCCGCGCAGTGTCCGGCCTCGTCTTGCCCGTTGAAACGCATCACAGATTTCCGCCTCCGCGGAAATGACGGATTGGGTGGGCGTTACGGTGGTGCCATGCGGCCGCACACCTGCTTGGCGGCACCGTTTCATTCCCATCCGCCCGCCCACACTCACCGTCATACCCGCGCAGGCGGGTATCTGCGATCTGCCACCACTTCGCTTCGGCGGCGGCGGGGTTTTGACGCCTTGATGCTCGCGAGCCAATGGGACCCCGGCCTCCTGAATATCCAAGTTTCGTTTCAGCCCGGTCCAAAATGTCAGGACTCAACCCGGTCGGACAATCAGCGCCGCGGGTCAGCCTGCCGCCAGGGCGCCGAGCGCGGCCAGCGCCTCGTCGATGTCGGCGGGCGTGTGATCGGCGCTGATCTGGAAACGGATCTCCTCGTCGCCCCTGGGCACCACAGGGTAGCCGAGGCCGGTCGCCAGGATGCCGGCGTTGCGAAGCTGCGCGACGATCTCCCTGGTGCGCAGCGTGTCCCGGACCATCATCGGCACCACCGGGTGCTCGCCCGGCAGCGTCTCGAGCCCGAGCGCCGCCAGGCCATGCCGGAAGCGCGAAGTCATGGCGCGCAGGTGATCGAGGAGCTGCAGCCCGCGGGGGCTGTCGACGATCTCGACGGACTGGAGCGCGGCCGCGGCCTCGGCCGGCGTGATCGGGTTCGAGTAGATGTAGAACGGCGACGTCTCGCGCAGGTAGCGGATCACCGTCGGGCTGCCGGCGACATAGCCGCCGTTGACGCCGAACGCCTTGCCGAGCGTGCCGACGAGCAGGTCCGCCTGGGCCTGCGTCACCTCCTCGGTGCCCCGGCCCGCAGGGCCGAAGGCGCCGACGCCGTGGGAGTCGTCGACGACGAGGATCGCGTTCTCGGCAAAGGCAGTGTCGTGCGCGTCGATGATCTTTCGGACGGCGTCGAGCGGCGCATGATCGCCGCGCATGCTGAACACGCCGTCCGTCACCACGATTGCCCGATCGCACGTCTTTGCGGCCTCGGCAAGATGGCGTTCGAGATCGGGCAGATCGAGATGACGCCAGATCCGCTTCTCTGCCGGACGCCCGAGCGCGATGGCGTTGATGATGCAGTTGTGATTGAGCTCGTCGCTGATAATGGCTGTCCGCTCGGTGGCGAGCTGCGGCAGCAGGCCCATGACGGTGGCATAGGCCGAGCTGAACAGCATCGCCGCCTCGCGCCCATGGAACGCCGCGAGCCGGCGCTCGAGCGCCACGTGGGGGGCCCAGGTGCCGCTGATGAACCGCACGGCGCCGGGCCCGGTGCCATAGCGGTGCACCGCCGCGTCCTCTGCCGCCCTGACCTCGGCGTCGAGCGCCAGGCCGAGATAGCTGTTGGAGTTCATGCGCAGGAACGGCTGCGCGCCATGACCTTCGAGCAGATAGCGCGGCCCCCTGCCGTCGGCCGGAGGCACGATCCCCACGACGACGGTCTCGTCGCCCTTCAGGCGGCCTTCGCGGCCGAGCTCCGCCAGCCGTTCGTCCAGCTTCGCTTCGAGCCTATCCGGGCCCATGCCGACCTCCCGCAGCCCTGCCGGACGATGCGTCAGCAGATTGCAGCCTTTCGGCCAAGCGCGCCAGCATGTCCTCGACCATCGCCTCGAGGGTGAATGCGGGCCGCCAGCCCCAGTCCTTGCGTGCGGCGCTGTCATCGAGCGAGCGCGGCCAGCTCTCCGCGATGGCCTGCCGGACGGGGTCCACCCGGTAATCGATGGCGAAGTTCGGGATGTGCCGGCGGATCTCGTCCGCGATCTGGGCCGGCGCCACGCTCATGGCGGTGACGTTGTAGGCGTTGCGGTGGCTGAGGCGGCTGGCGTCCGCCGCCATCAGCTCGATCATCGCCCGGATCGCGTCCGGCATGTACATCATGTCGAGCCGCGTGCCGGGCGCGAGAAAGCACGTGTAATGCGCATAGCGTAGCGCCTGGTAGAACATGTCCACCGCGTAGTCGGTGGTGCCGCCGCCCGGCGGGGCGACGTAGGAGATGAGGCCGGGCAGCCTGAGCCCGCGGGCATCGACCCCGAAACGCTGCACGTAGTAGTCGCACAGCAGCTCGCCGGCGACCTTGGTCACGCCGTAGATCGTGGTCGGGCGCTGGATCGTGACCTGCGGAGTGCGCTCGCGCGGCGTGGTCGGGCCGAAGGCCCCGATCGAGCTGGGAAAGAAGACGTTGCAGCGGAACCGGCGCGCGGCCTCGAGCACATTGTAGAGGCTGCCCATGTTGACGCTCCAGGCCACCTGGGGCTTGGCCTCTGCGCTCGCCGAGAGCAGGGCCGCGAGGTGGTAGACCGTGCCGACGTCGTGACGGGCGATCACGTCCTGAATCTGCGCGATGTCCGTGCAGTCGAGGTGCTCGTGCGGACCGGCGGCTTGCGGCGCGCCGGGCGGCGCCGTGCGCAGGTCGGAGGCGACGACGCGATCGTCGCCGAAGCGGCTGCGCAGGGCAGGCACGAGCTCGGAGCCGATCTGCCCGAGGGCGCCGGTGACGAGGATGGCTCGCGGTCTGGCTGGTGCTCCCGGCATGCCGTCTCCCGGTCACAGGTGTGAATGCCGTCGTGGTGTCAGCGGGCTTCTTCCGCTCCCGCCTTGCGCCCGCCGCCAGTGCGTTCCGCGTCGGCCTCGCTCATGAGCCGGACGACCTCGTCGTCGGGGACCTGGTGGAAATCGCGATAATGGATGCCGATGGCGAGGAAGGGCTCGGGTGTCGAGAGGCAGACGACCTCGTCCACCTGCTCGCTGAACGATGCGACCGTCTCGGCCGGCGCCACCGGGACGGCAAGGATCAGTTTCCGGGGAGCTTTGCGCTTGAGCGCTGCGAGCGCCGCGCGGATGCTGGCGCCGGTGGCGATCCCGTCGTCGACGAGCACGAGCGTCCGGCCCTCGAGCGCCACGCGGGGGCGCCCTGCGAGATAGGCGTGCCGCCGGCGCTCGATCTCGGCCAGCTCCTCCCTGGCCTGCTCGTCGATGTAGGATCTGTCGACGCCCGCGAGCCTTGCGACATCGTCGTTCACGACGATCTCCGGCGCGCTGCCGTCGACGATGGCGGCCACAGCCAGCTCGGGCTGGTAGGGCACGCCGATCTTGCGCACGAGGACGAGGTCGAGCGGCGCATCGAGGGCGCGTGCAATCTCGACCGCGACAGGCACGCCGCCGCGCGGCATGGCCAGCACGACCGGATCGGCGAGCTCCAGGTCGACCAGACGCTGGGCGAGGGCCTTGCCGGCGCTCCTGCGGTCTCTGAACGCGTCCGAGGCCTTCATCGCGCTGCCCTTGCCAGGTGTGACTCGAACCAGCGGCTCGCCAGCCCGACCACCTGCTCCAGTGCGCCGGGCTCCTCGAAGAGATGGCTGGCGCCCGGGACGATCTCGAGCCGCTTCTCGCATTCCAGTATGGCGAGCGCCTGCTCGTTGAGCTCTATGACGCGGTAGTCGGCGCCGCCGACGATGAGCAGCGTGGGCGCGCGGACGCTCGGCAGATGGACGCTGGCGAGGTCCGGGCGCCCGCCGCGGGACACGACCGCGGCGACCTCGTCCGGCGCCTCGGCAGCGGCGACGAGAGCCGCGGCGGCTCCCGTGCTGGCGCCGAAGAGGCCGATCGGGAGCCCGGCCGTTTCCGGGTTCATCCGCCCCCAGCGGACGGCCTCGGCGACACGGGCGCCGAGCAGTGGGATGTCGAAGACATTGGCGCGAAAGGCGGCCTCGCTCTCGGTCAGCAGATCGAGCAGCAGGGTGCCCAGGCCGCGCGCGCCGAGGCCCCGCGCGACGCTCGTATTGCGCGGGCTGAGGCGGCTCGAGCCGCTGCCATGGGCGAAGATGACGAGGCCTTTGGCGTGCTCGGGGAGGGCGAGAATGCCTTCGAGGCCGTGGCGTCCGATCTCGACGGCGTGTTCGCGCGCTTGAATAAGCTTCGGCATGTCGACGCTCATTTGGCGAGCCGCAACGATGCTCTTGCAACGCAGACGACGGCGACCCGTTCGACCGGCTGGCGTGCTGCAGTTTCGCGCAGCGGACCGGTGTATCACACCCGGCGAGGGGACGCGCGCCCCCTCGCCGGCCGGAGCGGATCAGGCTTTCCTGATCTCGATCCTCTTCTCGGCCTTCACGGCCTCGGGCTTCTTCTGCGCCGTGATTTTGAGGACGCCCTTCTCGAAGCGCGCCTCGACCTTGTTCTCGTCGATGGTGTCGGGCAGACGCAGCGAGCGCTCGAACGAGCCATAGGAGCGCTCGGCCATGTAGTAGCTCTCTTGCTTCTCCTCGTGCCCGCTCTTCTTCTCGCCCTTGATCGTCAGCATGCCGTTGGCCATGGTCACCGAGACGTCCTTCTCTTCGACCCCGGGCAGATCGACCTCGACGGTGATCTGCTTTCCGTTCTCGTGAACGTCGACGTCGGGGAGCATCGTCTCGCGGCCGAGGCCGCGTGAGATGAGGCTCGGCAGACGCGGCCAGCCGCGCTCGAACCGCTCGAACATGCGGTCCATTTCGTCGCGCATGGCGCTGAAGACGTCTCCCGGGCGGCTCACGGCGGTCTGGGAGGGCTTCGTGACTTCGGTTGCCATGTGACTTCTCCTTTCATCGATGCCAGAGACGTGAACCGTGGAAGCAGGTTGCCGGACGCTGCACTCGGCCGGCGCCTGCCGGGGCGGACAGTCCGTTGCCTGATGCCACGGCGGCCGGGCTTCCGCTTTGACGCGCATCAATCTCGACGCCAGTCCTGGCTTCGGGCCGGGGCGCGTGTGCGTATGCTCGCCTGCGAGATGAAGACGCACGAAGCGGAGATCGGTTGCAGTCGCCGATCCCGGAGTCGTCCCGAGGCGTTGAATTGACGCCGATCAGATCCGGCCCGCCGCACGAGTGGTATCTGGGGCCATGCTAGTCTTTGCCCTCGACGAGAGCCGCCCGTTCGGGGAGCGCATGGCCAGCGAGCTTGGCATCGCACTTTCCGAGCACGAGGAAACCGCGTTCCCGGACGGCGAGCACAAAGCACGGCCGCTCGTCAGCGTCCGCGGCCGCGACGTCTATGTCGTCCAGAGCCTGCACGCCGGGCCGGGAGCGAGCATCGGCGACAAGCTCCTGCGGCTCCTCTTCTTCCTGGCGGCGGTGCGCGACAGCGGGGCGCATCGGGTGACGGCGGTCATTCCCTATCTCGCGTTCGCCCGCCAGGACCGCCAGACGCACCCGCGCGATCCGCTCGCCCTGCGCAGCGTCGCGCTGCTGCTCGAGGCCGTCGGCGTCGCCGCCGTAGTCACCGTCGACGTGCACAATCTGGCGGCGTTCCAGAATGCCTTCCGCTGCCGCACGGTGCATCTCGTGGCGCGGCGCGAGTTCACCCGCAAGGCAATGGAGATCGGGCTCGATGACCCCGTCGTCGTAGCCTCGCCCGACCTCGGCGGGGCCAAGCGCGCGCAACTTTTCGGGGCGATGCTGAGGAGGGCACGCGGCGCCCCGGTCGGTCTTGCCTTCGTGGAGAAGCAGCGGCTCGACGGCGACGTCGCCGGCACGCAGCTCGCAGGCGACGTGAAGGGGGCGCACGTCCTCGTCATCGACGACATGATCAGCACCGGCGCCACGCTGGTCCGCGCATCGAATGCCTGCCGGGAGCACGGTGCGCGACGCATTCACGCCTTCGCAACGCACGGGCTTTTCTCCGGCGGGGCAGAGGGCCTGCTTGTGCCCGCCGGCATCGAGAAGATCATCGTCACGGATACGGTGCCGCCATTCCGGCTCTCCGAGGCCGCCGTCGGCCGGCATGTCGAAACCGTCAGCGTCGCCCCGTTGTTTGCGGCCGCCGTCCGGCGGCTGCACGAGAGCGGCTCGCTCAGCGAGCTCGCTTTCCAGGAGTAGCCGGCTTCTCCTTCTGCCACCGGCGTTCACGATCGATCAACGCAAGGGGTTGCTCATTCGATGCCGATCCCTGAGAAGAGCCGGGCGGCGGTCATTTCGGGAGACTTTAAACAATTCCGAATATTCAGGCTCTTAGATTTCCAAGAGCAGACGGGACAGCGTCCGGAATGAAGCGATGTCCATACTGAACAGCATTCTTCCAGGCGACCCGGCGCCCTGGTTTCACCAGCGCTGCGGCAACGATCCGGGTTTCGCGTTCGACACGGCCGCCGGGCGCTACATCGTGCTCTGCTTTTTTGCATCGGCAGCGGATTTTCAGGGAAGGGAGGCAGTGGATGCCGTGCGGGCCCGGCGGGACCTGTTCGACGATGTCAATGCTTCCTTCTTCGGCGTCAGCATGGACCCGAAGGACGAGAGCGAGGGCCGTGTCGCGAACAGCATCCCCGGTCTTCGCATCTTCTGGGACTTCGACGGCCGGGTGGCCAAGCTCTACGGCACGATCCGCAAGGATGCCGCTCCACGGAAGGGCAAGACTCTGGTGCACCGGCAGTGGTTCGTCATCTCACCGACCCTGCGGGTCATGAAAGTCGTGCCGTTTGCCCCGGACGGCAGCGACGCGAGCATTACACTCGACTATGTCGAGGCCCTGCCGACGCCGTCGAGCTTCGCCGGCTTCGAGCTGCAGGCTCCGGTCCTGGTGCTGCCCGATGTCCTCGAGGACGATCTCTGCAGCAGGCTAATCGAGCTCCATGGTGCGGACGACCGCGAGAGGTCCGGCATCGTCCGGGATGTCCACGGCAGGACGGGCCCGGCCAGGGTCCGCGATCACAAGCCCGGCAAGGATTACGTGATCGAGGATGAGGACGTGATCCGGAGCATCCAGTCACGGTTCAACCGGCGGATCGTTCCGGAGATCCGCAGAGCGCACCAGTTCGCCGCGACGCGGATGGAGCACTACTTCGTCGCCTGCTACGCGGCCGAGGACAGGGGCCACTTCCGCCCGCACCGCGACGACGCGACCAAGGAGACCGCCCACCGGCGATTTGCCGTGTCCGTCAACCTCAACGGCGATTTCGATGGCGGCGAGCTCTGCTTTCCGGAGTACGGGCCGAAACGCTTCAGGGCGCCCCCGGGGGGCGCCGTCGTCTATTCCTGCTCGCTTCTGCACACGGTCACGATGGTGACGCGCGGCCGCCGCTACGCCTTCCTGCCATTCCTCTTCGACGACGCCGCCGCCAAGATCCGCGACAGGAACGCCAAGGCGCTCGCAGACGAGCCCGGCCAGCATTGCGCCCCGGAGGAGTGAGGGCTCAGGCGTCGCTCTCGAGCGGCTTCACGACGATCACCGTCACGTTGTCCTGGTGCGGATCGCGGATCTGCTCGACGGCGCGCACGAGAGCCTCGGCGACGGCGCCGCAGCCGTCACCGAGGTAGCCGCCGACCACCCGCGCGATCTCCTCCGTCTCGAGCGTGTTGATCCCGTCGCTCGCCAGCACCACACAGTCGCCCGGCCGCAGCTCGAGCGCCTGCCGCGACAGATCTATCATGTCCAGGTCCTCGCCGACGACGGCCGAGCGCAGGAGATGGCGGCGGGGATCGCTGCGCGCCTGATCCAGCGTCAGCCGGCCTTCCGCCGCCATCTGGTCGAGCGCAGGGGCCAGCGAATGGTCCTCGTTCAGAAGCGCGATCTCCCCATTGCGATAGAGATAGAGCGGACTGTCGCCGACGCTTACCCACTCCAGGCCCTGCGGCCCGAACAGCGCGCCGATCAGGGTGGAACCCATGCCTGACAGCTTCGGGTCGCCGGCGACCTGGTGTGCGATGGCCGCGTTGGCGGCGTCGAGCCCGGCCATCAGGCGCTCGCGGCTGCCGGCGGCCGACTGCGCGACCGCCGCGAGGAAGGATTCGCAGACGGTGCGGCTGGCGATGGCCCCGCCGGCGTGCCCGCCCATGCCGTCGGCCAGCACGGCGAGGAGGCGCTCCGGCTGGCCGGCGCCGTCGGGCGTCGGGGCAAGCGGCCAGACCTGCGCCGCATCCTCCTGGTATCGCCGAGCGCCCCGGCTGGCATGACGGGCTGACTGGTAGAGCAGCATCAATCCTTGATGTCCGGGAGCTCGGACCAGTCGAACTCCGGCCCGCAGAACGGTACGAAGACGAGCTGGGTGCGGCCCATCGTGATCACGTCCATCGCCGCCAGCGGCACGGCCGCAGTCGGGCGCTTGTCGTTGACCGAAACGACGTTCGTCTTAGCAAGATTGGGAACGAACAGGAAGGAGCGGTCCGCCGAATCGTAGCGGATATAAGCCTGCTCCTCCGCCGAGATCGCCTCGTCGCCGAAATCGATCGGAAGTCGCTGGCCAGGCGAGCGACCGATCGTGTTGTTGCCCTCGTGGATCGCCCGGTAGGAGCCGAGCCCCGGGCCGCCGACCACGACCAGCCAGCCGACGACCGGATCCTGATGGAACTGGCCGCGTTTCACGGGCTGCCTGCCGCGCACGAGCTGGGTGCGGGCCGGCGCTTCGCGCTGCGCGGCGGGCTCGGGCCTGAGGACCCGCGTCGTCGGCGGCGCTTCGAATTCCACGTGCTTGTCCACGGGCGGGATGTTGGGCGTGCCGCCGCGTGCGGCGCGCGCCGCCTCGGCGGCAGTCGGCAGCGGCGAATTGCGCACGAGCATGGTCGCATGTGCCGGCTGCTGCGGAGCGGGCCCCGGCTCGGCTCCGCCTGCTGGCGCGTCCGCCTCCGAAGGCGCCTGCCGGACCGGCGCGGAATCGGATGCAGGCTGCCGCCCCGTGTCGTCCTTGGCGGCGGCGCTCAGCGCTTCGCGCAGTGAGCCCAGAAACCTTCCTGGTGCGCGGTGGACCTGACCGCGGTCGTGCTCGTCAGCCATCGTTTCACTCCCTTTCCCCTTTCCGCCTCATCCCGAAGGGGCGCTGCGCCTTCGGCACGGCAGCCGATGCCCACCCGCTCCGATCCTCCCAACGGCGGGCGGGGACGCTGGCGAGCTGGCTCCGTGCATCGCGACTCTCCGTGATCGCCGCAAGGTGGTCGGGCAAGAGGGCAGAACCATGGCCGGACGCGGGCGCCCGCTCCGGACGGGCCATATTCATGACACCTTGTCCGTGCACCCCTGGTTCGGAAGCATCGTAGGGGACGACGAGGCGGATCGTTGCGAAGCGTTCAGCGGCCGCCCGGGCGCAAGCGAGACGCATGACCCACGTTCTGGCGCTTCCCGCCGGTACGGAGCTCGTCGGGGACTACCTGATCGAGCGGGTGCTTGGCGCGGGTGGGTTCGGCATCACCTACCTCGCCCAGGAGCTGGCGCTCGCACGCGACGTCACGATCAAGGAATACTTCCCGGGCGATTTCGCGGCCCGCGGCGCCAGCCACGACGCGGTCCCCCGCTCACAGGACTGCGCCGGCGACTATCAATGGGGCCTCGACCGCTTCATCGCGGAGGCGCAGACGCTGGCGCGGTTCGACCACCGCAACATCGTCCGGGTCTACCGCTATTTCCGGGCCAACAATACCGGCTACATGGTCCTCCAGTTCGAGGAGGGCCAGAGCCTGAAGGCGTGGCTCGGCAGCCTCGGCCGGGCGCTGCGCCAGCACGAGATCGACCGTTTCCTGACGCCGCTGCTGGACGCCCTGGAGCTGATCCACCGCGCGGACTACCTGCACCGCGACATTGCTCCCGACAACATCATCATCCGTCGCGACGGTGCGCCCGTGCTGATCGATTTCGGCTCCGCGCGCGGCGACGTCGCGCGGCACTCGCGCACCGTCAGCGCCCTGGTCAAGCCAGGCTACAGTCCCTACGAGCAGTATGCCGAGACCGGAAGCCAGCAGGGGCCGTGGACGGATATCTACGCACTTGCCGCGACGCTCTATCATGCGGTCACCGGAAAGCGGCCGCCCGACGCGCCCTCTCGCATCGTCAGGGACGGGATCGTGCCGGCCCGCGAGGCGGCTCTCAGCTCCTACCGCGCCGGCTTTCTCGCCGCCATCGACCGGGCGCTGGCGCTCGACATCGAGAAACGCCCCCAGTCGATCGCCGAATGGCGCGGCGCACTGCTGGCGCCCGAGCCGCGCAGGCCCGGCTGGCTGCAGCGGACCATCGGCAAGGCTGCGGGCGGCGACGGGCCGCCGCGCAAATCGGAGCCGCTCGCCGCGCCGCTGGGTGGGGCCGTTCCGCCGCCGCCCGATGCGCCCGGCGCGCAAGGCGGGCTGCTCGAGTACATCGAGCGGCTGAAGAAGCAGTCGGCGCCGCCGGATGACCCGAAGCCCGACCCGCAACCGCCTCCATCGCAGCCCGAGGCCGACCCGAAGTCTCCCGCCGAGACGCTGGCGCTGCCGCGGACGGCGGCTTTGCCCCGTGCAGAGGATCCTCCGGCTGCCGCTCAGCGGCCTTCTCGCAAGCGACTGCCGCGGCCGCGCCGGGTGCGGGCAGGCGGCGAGCGCGGCTGGTGGCCGCTGACGCTCAAGCTGATGGTGGGGGCCGGCGTGGCCGCGGCGGCCGTCGGGCTGCAGGACGAGCTGCCCGGCTTCGAGGTGCGCGGAGCCGTCACGCAGACCGGCGCCGTAGCCGAGATCGAGCTCGCGCGCCAGCTCGAGGGCCACGCCGGGGGATCGATGGCGGTGGCTTTTGCCGCAGACGGCCGCTGGATCGTGACCGCCGGTGCCGACGGCATGCTGAAGATCTGGGACGCCGCAACCAGCAGCGTCATGCGGTCTGCCGATCTCGGCGGCAGCAAGGTGACCGCGCTCTCCGTGCTCGACCGCCGCGCGCTGACGGGGCACGAGGACGGCAGCGTCCAGCTCTGGGACCTGGCGCGGGCCGAGAGAGTGGGCCAGTTCCGCCGCAATCAGGCCAGCGTGTGGTCCGTGGCCTTCATGGGCGAGCCGACACGGTTTCTGAGCGCAAGCCACGACTGGGCCGTTGCCGTCTGGGACACGCGCGCCGGCAGCGCGCCCGTCATGGACATCGCGGCCCACGAGAGCGCCGTGCAGTCGGTGGCGTACACGTCCCGCGGCTACCTGGCCTCGGGCGGCGCCGACCGGCTGGTGAAGCTCTGGGACGCATCGTCCGGCGACGCGATCCGCACCTACCGCGGCCACCGGGATTTCGTGAGCGCGGTGGCGTTCTCGCCGGACGGCAGGCTGCTCGCCTCTGGCAGCCGCGATGGGCACGTCAGACTGTGGTCGACCGCATCGCATCGCGTTCACCGCACGCTGAGCCGGAATGCCGGACAGGTCGGCGCGCTCGCGTTCTCGCCCGCCGGCGACCTGCTGGCGGCCGCCAGCGCCGACGGGAAGGTTCGCGTGTGGAATATCAGGCGGGGCCGGCTCATGCGCAGCTACGGGGACGGCTCAGCCGGATTCCGGTCGATCGCGTTCGCGCCGGACGGCCGCTGGCTGGCGGCCGCCAGCGACAGCGGGGCCGTCCGCCTGTGGGAGACCGGCGGGCTGCTGGGAGCGCGATAGCCGTCGTCATTCACAGCCGGCAATTCCGGGACTGGGCGCTGCCGCCCGCTTCCGTCAAACTCGCTGGCGCGATTCGGCCGTTCCGATGCGACCCCGCTGGCTCGGCCCGGACCCGACCTCTCGCGACGGAGGTGGAATGATAGTCTGGCGACGGAAAAGCGACGGCTTCGAATGGCACAAGCACGTGCGCACGACGATCAGGCTGAAGCGGGCCGATCGCCGCCGCAGGATCGAGGGGGCGAGGCTGGCCGCGGCGGACGGCTTGAAGGATGCCGGACGCGTCGGGGTCGCTGCGGGCCGCTCCGGACTGGCGCTCGCGGGCGAGTGGGCGGGATCTGCCGCCACGGCGGCGCGGGCCGAGGTTGCCCGGCTGGCCCGATCCGTTCCGCCGGCCTGGGCATGGTTCCGGCCCAAGGCGCGCGATGCGCTGCGGCGCGTATGGGGGCTGATCGAGGGCGGGCTGGCGCGGCTGCATTCCTGGTTGCGCGACCTTCCTGCGCTCAGGAGCATCGCCGGCGCCCGGGGTGCCCGCGCGGCCAGCACAGCCCTGGCCTTGCTGCTGGTTGCCTCGGCAGCGCTCGGCGGCTCCTGGCTCGTGTGGCGCGGAGCGGCATTCCTGGCTGGCGCAACGGGACTTTCCGGGCTGTTCGCTCAAACAGTCGAAGGGCGGGCGGTCGCGATTTCCGGCGACGCCCTGCGCATCGGTGAAGCGGAGATCCGGCTCGCCGGAATAGAGGCCCCGGACCCGGGGCAGCGCTGCAGCCGCCCAGGCAATCGGCGCTGGCGATGCGGCGCCGCTGCCCGGGATGCCCTCGCCCAGCGGGTGCGAGGGGCCTCCGTGAGCTGCACGCTGTCGGGCTCGGACGGGACCGGCCGGGCTCTGGGCCGTTGCACCGCCAGGGATCAGGACATCGCGGAAGGTCTCGTCCGCGAGGGGCACGTGTTCGCGGAAGCGGGGCTCTTCTCGAAATACGCGGGCCAGGAAGAGGAGGCGCGGGCCGAAAAGGCGGGGCTGTGGCGCGGCGAGGCGGAGCGGCCTTCCGAGGCCCGCGCCAAGGCCTCCGAGCGCCAGGCGCGCGAATGGGAGGAGGCAGCGCGAACGGCGCCGGGCGGCTGCCCGGTCAAGGGCCAGGTCGTCTCGGGACGGAAATATTACGTTCCGCCGGGATCTGCCGACTACGCTCGCATCCGGGTCCGCGGCCGGCGCGGCGAGCGCTGGTTCTGCAGCGAGGAGGAGGCGCTGGCGGCAGGGTGGATGCGCTCGCCGCGCTCGTGAGCCTGACTGCGAGCTGCTGATGCTTCGGGAGGAAACCAATCGCCCCGCTCGCGCGTTACTGCAGGCGGCAGAGCGATGGGAGCAGAGCCATGTCCGAAGCGACGATCCCGGCTGCAGGCCGGCAGATGCCGCATGATCTCGCCGAGAGGATTGCGAGCAAGCGAACCGAGATCTTCTGGATCGGCGTCGCGATGGTCATCGTCGGCATTCTGGCGTTGCTGTTCCCGGTCTTCACGACATTCACGGTCGAGCTGATGATCGGGTGGGTCCTCGTGCTGGCGGGACTGGTCACCGCCTACGGGGCCTTCTCCGTCGAGGGGACGGGCCCCTTTTTCGGAGAGCTGCTGCTGGGACTGCTGAAGCTCGGCCTGGGGGTCTATCTCCTCACCCATCCCGGCGTCGGCATGATCGCCATCACGCTTCTGCTGGCGACGGTCTTCATGGTCGATGGCGCCGTCCAGTTGCGGTTCGCATTCGATATGGGCCGGAGAGGGGGGTGGTTCTGGGTGCTGCTGTCGGGACTGGTGAGCATCGCCGCCGGGCTGCTGATCGCCGCCGGGCTGCCGGAGACCTCGCTGTTCATCATGGGCCTGCTCGTCGGGATCAATTTCCTGAGCACGGGGATCGCCTTCATCGTGCTCTCGCAGCAGTCCGTTCCGGGCCGGGCCGGCGCCGAGCCGGTCAGGACCGGAACGTCGACGGCGTGAGTCGGCGCGCGGCGCGGCCGTGGCCTTTCCGATCGAAATCGAAACGGTCCATTTGCCCGAGATCCCACTCTCCCCATTGCAATGGAGAGGGGACCAGGACGTTTCCATCTGAACCGGAAAACTCGAGCTATTGCGGAGCGAAAGGGTTCTTCCAGCCGCCTCGCGCGCGCTGCTGCTCCGGGAAGGCGCGCTCGAGATAGTCGAGCACCTTGTCGCGATCCTCGCCCGCGATCTCCGGCATGTTGTGACGCTCGGTCATCCAGGTGAGCGTCTCGTCCCAGCGCGCCCGCGACATGCCCTGCGCCGCCACGATGCGGAAGCCGTGGCAGGCCGTGCAGCTATAGAAGGCATCGTCCCGGTTCGGCCCTTCCGGGTACTGCTCGGGCGTCTCCTCCTGCGGCGTGAAATCCGTGGCGGGCGTCTGAGCCAGAGTGCCGGCGGCGTGCGCGACGGCCAGGAGCGATGCCGCTGCCGCAGGGGCTGCGAGCCGGCGCCAAGCGCGGCGCCGGCCAGTGTGCTCGGGTGATCGCATCCCGCCGCCCGTCAGCCGACCAGCACTGCGATGCGATGCATCTGGTTGCCGCCGTAGCCCTGCGGGTTCCAACTGCCGGAAACGTGCGGCTGGCTCTTGCCCGCCGAATCCGTGGCGCGCGACCAGACCTCGAAGTAGCCGTCGCTCGGGAGCTTCACGACCGCCGCCCACCGCTGCCAGTCGTACCGGTTCTTCGGCGCGCCGAGCTCCGTCGGCATCCATGTGGCGCCATAGTCGATCGAGAGGTCGACCCGGCGCACCTCGAGATCGCCGGCCCAGGCGGCGCCGCGCAGCCTCAGCTCGCGGGTTCCGGCGGCGAGCTTGGCGCCGTTCGCCGGGCTGGAGATGATGCTGCGCACCGGCATGGATTCGAGGATGCGGAAATTGGCCGGATCGCCCTTGCCGCCGGGCACCATCGGATTGATGGCGACACGGTAGGAGAAGCTCTTCATGCCCTGGCCGTCGTGCTCCTTGTCGCGGACCCAGATGCGCGACAGCCACTTGTGCGACGCCGACCCGGGCCAGCCCGGGATGACGAGCCGCAGCGGGCCGCCGTGGATGTTGGGCAGCGGCTCGCCATTCAAGGCCCAGGCGATCAGCGAGTGCGGCTCGTTGGCCTTGGCGACCGGCACGCCGCGCGACAGCGTCTCCTTCGCCGGGTCGCCGGAGAGGTGAACATCCGTGCCGTAATGGGCGGTGTAGACGGCGGAGGATTTGAGGCCGGCCGCCTTCAGCACGTCGGCGAGCGCCACGCCGGTCCACTCCGCGCAGCCGGCCCCGCCATTGGTCCACTGGTTGCCGCGCGCCTGGGGCGTGAAGAACGACCGCCCGTTGCCGCCGCACTCCAGCACCATGCGGTAGGTCTTCGGCTGGAAGCGCTTCTGCAACTCCGCCAGCGTCAGCTCGAGCTTGCTGTCGACCTCGCCGTCGACCGAGAGCTTCCAGCTCCCCGGGTCCTTGGCGGCCTCCGGGACCTGCCCGTTGTTGCGGATGAAGAACTTGGCCGTCGGCGTCGTCTCGTCGTCGAGCAGGTGCTCCGGCGTCTCGGCCACCAGCGGCTTCTCGCCGAGCACGACGAGGCTCTCGTCCTTGCCTGGAAAGCGCAGGTGCTGCGGCCCCTTCGGCTCGGCCGCGGCTGGTGGCGTCGCCGGCTTGGCTTCCTGGGCGAATGCTGCCGGAACGAGACCGGCGGGCATGCTGGGGCCGTAGACGATGGTGCCGCCGACGGCGGCCGTCATGGCGCCGAGGCCGGCGCCGCCGAGGAATCCGCGCCGCGAAACATCGGTGCGGCGGCCGAAGACGACCGCATCCGCCCGCTCGGGATCGTCGCGATAAAGCTCCTCGAGGGACCTCTCCTGCTTTCCAGCCATGGCGTTCCTCCGATGTTTTCTTGCTTCCTGCCGGGATATTCGAAAACATGAATGCTAAACGGTCGTCCGGGTACCGGCAATCGGCATTTATCCTATTTCCGCGGCCCGCTCGCGGAGAACGAATTTCTGGATCTTGCCCGTGGAGGTCTTGGGCAGCGGTCCGAACACGACCGTCCTCGGCACCTTGAAGCCCGCCAGGTTGGCCCGGCAGAAGGCGACGATGTCCTCGGCGCTGGTCGGCGCCGCCTCCGGCTTCAGGGTCACGAAGGCGCACGGGGTCTCGCCCCATCTGGGATCGGGGCGGGCGACGACGGCCGCCTCCATCACCTGCGGGTGCCGGTAGAGCAGCTCCTCGACCTCGAGCGAGGAGATGTTCTCGCCGCCCGAGATGATGATGTCCTTCGAGCGGTCCTTGACGTCGATGTAGCCGTCCGGGTGCCAGACCGCGAGATCGCCGGAATGGTAGAGGCCGCCGGCGAACGCTTCATCCGTGGCCGCCGGGTTCTTGAGATAGCCTTTCATCAGCGTGTTGCCGCGCAGCATGATCTCGCCCATTGCCTCGCCGTCGCGGGCGACGGGGGCGCGGGTCCCCGGGGCGGCGACCACCATGTCCTCGATGAGCACATGCGGCACGCCCTGGCGGGCCATGTGCGCGAAGCGCTGCTCCGCGGGGCCGCTGTCCCAGGCGCGCATGTGCACGCAGGTGGTGGAGGGACCGTAGCTCTCCGTGGTGCCGTAGGCGTGCAGCACCTCGAAGCCCATCGCCTCCATGTTGCGGATGACGGCCGAGGGCGGCGCGGCGCCGCCGGTCATCACCTTCGGCCGCGTCTGCAGCGCGCGCCTGGCAACGGCCGGGGCATGGACCAGCGTGTTGAGCACGATCGGCGCGCCGCACAGGTGCGTGACGGCGTGCTCGGCGATGAGGTCGAAGATGCGCTTCGGCTCGATCCGCCTGAGGCAGATGTGGGTGCCGGCCGCGGCCGTTACCGCCCACGTGTAGGTCCAGCCCGAGCAGTGGAACATGGGCAGCGTCCACAGATAGCGGCTGTCGTGGTCGAGCTTGAAGGTGAGCGCGTTGGCGAGCGCGTTGAGGTGGGCGCCGCGATGGCTGTAGACGGCGCCCTTGGGATTGCCGGTGGTGCCGGAGGTGTAGAGCAGGCAGATCGAGTCCCACTCGTCCTGCGGTCCGGGATAGTCGAAGTCGGGATCGCCGGTGGCCAGGAAGTCCTCGTACTCGGTGCTGCCGAATGCCTCCGCATCGGGCAGCTCGGCATCGGCGATGTCGATGACGAGCGGCCTGTCTTTCAGCCTTGCGAGTGCAGGCGGGACGCTCGTTGCGAGCTCGCGGTCGGCCAGCAGCACCTTGGCTTCGCCATGCTCGAGGCAGAAGGCGATCGTCCCCGGGTCGAGCCGGATATTGATGGGGTTGAGCACGGCGCCGATCATCGGCACGGCGTAGTGCGCCTCGAGCAGTGCCGGCGCGTTGGGCGCCAGGATGGCGACGGTGTCGCCGCGGCGGACGCCGGCTTTGGTCAGGGCATGCGCGAGCCGCCGCGTGCGCGCGTAGTGCTCGGCATAGGTATAGCGGCGCGAGCCGTGAATGACGGCAGTGCGGCCCGCGAAGAAGCGCGCCGCGCGGGCAAGGAAGCTCAACGGCGTCAGCGGCACGAAGTTGGCCGGCCGCTTCCTGAGCTCGGGACGCTCGCGGTCCATGGACGTTCCCTCCTCATAGTCTCGCCTGGTGCATCCAGCGTCCAGGTTCCGAAGCTCGCCGATCCTCGATTCTGGCCTCCCGAGCGAACTTCGGGAACCAAAAGGGACACTCGATTCATAAACTTGCCAGTGTGATTCAGATCGAGAAATTCGCTCGCAACCAAGCTGTGGCAACCGGCGAATTTCTCGATCGTCACACTAGACATGCCGACGGCGGTCGGGGCAAGCCGGGCAACGCTGCCTCTGTGTCCCCTCCCGGATCGGCGCCGCGATGCTCGCGGTGCGCCGCCGACAGGATCAACTGCTGCCCTGCCGGGATTTGAGGAGGCGCGGATTGCGGATGCGCAGCTCCTCGACGACGATGGCCCGCAGCCGCTCGTGCAGGCCCGGCACCTGGGCCGCACTCACCTTGCCGGACCGGATGTCGGCGGCGAGCCACCTCAGGTCTCCGTCCCCCTCGGGGTAGAGATGGTCGATGAGCTCCCACCGCGCGCTTTCGCCGTCGGTCAGGATCTCGCGGCGGGCGATCTCGAGCGCGTTGGCGATCATCGCGGCGGTGTAGCGGCGCTCGGGCGGCAGCACGGGCTGAAGCTCGCGCCTCAGCGTCGCCACGGCGAGCTCGATCAGGGTTTCGGCCGAGATCCGCCTCACTGCCATCGCGCGTCTCCCGAAGCGGCGAGCGCCGCGATCCCGTCGAGCGCATCGAGCTCCATCTCGGGCGGCATCAGGCCGGTCAGCGCCAGCTCGATCGAGCACTCGCCGCCCGCCCGGTAGCGGTCGCCCTGAAGCGCGGCAACGGTTGCCCATTTCGCCGCCGCCATGATCTCCCAGTAGGGGACGACCGCCTCGTCCATGGGCAGCGCCGCCGCGCTTCGATAGCCCCTGTAGAAGGCTTCCCGATTGCCGATACCGCCCGCCTCCCTGGCGTCGCCGCCGAAACGCCAGCAGCGCGCCATGAACCATCCGATGTCCTCGTGCCGGTCTCCCCAGTGGGCGAACTCCCAATCGAGGATGGCGCCGAGCCGGCGGTCTTGAACGAGGTAGTTGCCCGTGCGGTAATCGCCGTGAACGAGCGAGACGGGCTCCGGCTCCGGCGCATGGGCGTCGAGCCAGGAGAGCACGTATTCCAGCGCCGGCCGCGGCTCCGTGGCGGCATCGAGCGCACCGCGCAGCCGGGCCACCTCGTTGCGTCCCGGCGGCAGCAGTGGAATGGGGAGGAAGGCCAGCTCCTCGCGCGGGGGCGTGATGCCGTGGATCCTGGCGAGCTCCGCGCCCAGCCGCTCGGTTAAGGCGTCCCCGTAGTCCTCGAGCGCCGGATCTCGCACGATCCGCCGTGCTTGCGCATCGCCGGGCACATAGGTCTGCAGGAGGAACGGTGCACCGACGATCGCCGGGTCGGCGCAACTCGCGATCGGCTCGGCGATGGCCACGCCGGCCGCGTGCGCTGCCTTCAGCACGCCGAACTCGCCCGTCCGGTCGAGGCTCATCGTCAGTCGCGCGACGGCATCGGTGCGCAGCACCCAGTCGTGGCGGCCCTGGCGCGGTCCTCCTTCGACGTCGGCGACAAGCCGCCAGTTCTCCTGGATCGCGCCGCCGGAGAGCAGGGAGGCCCCGCCGAACCTGACGCTCCGCGCTTCGAGCACCCCGGCGAGCCAGGTCGCGAGCGCATCCAGGTTGGCCGGGTCGAGCGTATGGGGTCGGGTCGCCGGCTGCATGGCGTCACGACATCGACAGCAGGCTGCCGCCGTCCACCACCAGCACGCTGCCCGTCATGTAGGAGCCGGCGTCGGAGGCGAGCAGCAACAGGGGTCCATCGAGCTCGGCCGGGTCGGCGGCGCGGCCGAACGGGACGCGGGCGAGCAGCTTGCGGCCGGAGTCGCTGGCCAGGAATTCATCGTTGAACTCGGTGACGGCATAGCCCGGCGCGAGGGCATTGACGCGGATGCGCTCGCGCGCGAGCTCGAGCGCCATTGCTTTCGTGAGCTGGATCACCGCGGCCTTCGACGCCGCGTAGGGGGCCACCGCCTTCAGCACCCCGAGGCCGAGCACGGAGGCGATATTGACGATCGAGCCGCCGGTGCCGGCGGCGATCATCCGGCGCGCGGCCTCCTGCCCGACGCGGAAGACGCCGTCGAGATTGACGTCGAGCACCTGACGCCAGTCGGCCTCCGTCAGGCTCATGAAGAAGGTATTCGCCGGCACGCCGGCATTGTTGACGAGCACGGTCACAGGGCCATAGCGCGCTTCGGCCTGGTCGAATGCCCGCCCGACGCTCTCCGGCTCGGTGACGTCGAGGGCGACCGCGACGGCTTCTCCGCCCATCGAGCGGATCTCTTCCGCCAGCGCCTCGAGCCGGTCGAGCCGGCGCGCGGCAACAGCGACGCGCGCTCCCGCGCGGGCGAGCACGCCGGCGAAGTGCCGGCCCAGCCCGGACGACGCTCCGGTCACCAGCGCCGTTCTGCCTTTCAGTGAAAACGGGTCGGGACTCATCGCTCAGGTCACCCGCACATCCCTCATCCTCGATGGCGCGGCAGCAAGAGCATGGTGCGGCGCTGGTCCGGGACGCACCACGGGATCCCCGGCCTGGGATCCCGTGTCCGCGATGCATCGCGAGCCGCGCTGCACTGCGCAGTGCATGTAGGGTACGTCTCTGCGGGCTATTTGTCGGCCAGCAGCACCGCCTGGCGCTCCAGCTCGGCAAGGAAGGTCTTGTGGTGTGCTTCCGGCGTCCATTCGCTCTCCGGGAACAGGCTCGTGCCGACGGCGGCGAACTTCTCCTTGATGGAGGGGTCCGCCAGCGCCTTGCGCAAGGCTGCATTGACCTTGGCCACGATTTCCTTGGGCGTGCCCTTGGGCGCGTAGATGGCGTTCCAGAGCCGCATCGTCATGTCCGGGAAGCCGGCTTCGGGCGCCGTCGGAACATCCTTGATGGAATCGATCCGCGCCTTGTCCGCGACCGCGTACGCCTTGACTGTTCCGCCCTGGATCTGCGGCACGGCATTGGTGGACTGATCGCACAGCACGTCGATCTGTCCCGCGACGAGGTCGTTCATCGCCGGCCCGGTGCCGCGATAGGCGACGAACGTGAACTTCTGCCCGAGCACTTTCTGGATGATGAGGCCGCAGACGTGGGAGTTGGAGCCGACGCCCGCGTGGGCCATGGTGATCTTGTCGGCGTTCTGCTTCATCCAATCGAACAGCTCCTTGGCGCTCGCCGCCTGGAGGCCCTTCTTGCCGACGACCACCATCGGCCCGTGATTGATCATGCCGACCATCTCTAAGGCGGTCTTGGTGTCGTAGCGCAGGTTGTTGTAGAGCGCCGGGGCAGCCGTGATGCCCTGGTGGTGCAGCAGCACCGTGTAGCCGTCCGGCTCGGCCTTGGAGACGCGCTCCGTGCCGGTCGTGCCGCCGGCGCCGGCGACGTTCTCGACGACGATCTGCTGGCCGAGCGTGCGCCCCATGTGCTCGCCGAGCAGGCGCGCGACGGTATCCGTCGGGCCGCCGGCCGCGAAGGGCACCACCATGGTGATCGGCTTCGTGGGGTAATCCTGCGCTAGTGC
The DNA here is from genome assembly GCA_023384095.1 of Hyphomicrobiaceae bacterium. Lineage (GTDB taxonomy): Bacteria > Pseudomonadota > Alphaproteobacteria > Rhizobiales > Hyphomicrobiaceae > ZC4RG25. The sequence continues at coordinate 258 of JAHDXT010000001.1, read as the reverse complement.
AATGGCCGGCACGGCAAGCACTGCCGCGGCGGCGGCTGCGCTGACGAGACGGCGCCTGGTCCAGAGCGAATCGAACGTCATTTTTCCTCCTGCATTCTTGCTGACCTCGACCGAGCGGTCCGAGTGCGCTCCGACGATATCGGGTGCGCCGGCGTCTGCAAGCGATTTAAGATCGGCCCGCGCTCCCTTGCGCCGGCCGCATGCAGGGCAATTCAATTCATAGCCTCCTGACGAGGCGGATCGCCTTCCACTTGCTCT
>JAHDXT010000087.1 GCA_023384095.1 Hyphomicrobiaceae bacterium | reverse complement strand
GCAGCGGACAACTCGTGTGCTACGAGAACCGGACAAGATCAAAAGCTACCGACAGCGGTCGCGCCTGAACCGCAGTGTTGGTCACAGCATCGCGCGGCGGTCAGTTGTTGCGCAAGCTGCAACAGACGGCAACTGTTGGGACCAACGATAGGACCAAACGATAAGAGCAGCGCATTTTATTCTGGAATATCAATACCATAAGCGGTGCTCACTGGCGGAGGGAGGGGGATTCGAACCCCCGAGACGGTTGCCCGCCTACACGCGTTCCAGGCGTGCGCCTTCAACCACTCGGCCACCCCTCCGCATTGCGCCGCGGACTATAGCGATCAGGACCTTTGGCGCAAGCGCGTGCTCGGTGCACCCCGCGGCGGCGAGGAGGTCAGCTCCGGCCTTTCAGGTTCTTCGGCTGGCCGACCACGGTCGTGATGAGGTTGTCGGTCGCCAGGATGCGCGCCGAGGCCCGCCTCACGTCCTCGAGCGTGACCGCCTGGATCAGAGCGTTCCGCTTGTCGACGTAGTCGATGCCGAGCCCGTCCTGCAGGATCCCCAGGAGCTGGTTGGCGATCTTGGAGTTGGTATCGAAGCGCAGCGGGTATGAGCCGACGAGATAGCTCTTGGCGTTCTCCAGCTCCTCGGGCGACGGGCCCTCGGCCGCCATGCGCCCGAGCTCGGCCCGGATCACCTCGAGCGACTGGCCGATCTCGTCGTTCTTGGTGGCGACGCCGCCGGCGAAAATGGCGGCGTGCTGATAGGGCTGCAGATAGCTGTAGACCGAGTAGGCGAGGCCGCGCTTTTCGCGCACCTGCTCCATGAGCCGCGAGGAGAAGCCGCCGCCGCCCAGGATATGGTTCATGACGAAAGCCGGGATGAAGTCCGGGTCCTTGCGCAACATGCCCGCGAGCCCGAACGTGGCCACGGACTGCGGCACGGGCATCTCGACCACCTGCAGGTTGCCGCCCTTCTTCGGCTCGACGAAGGGAACGGGCACGAGGTCGGCCTTTTCCGGAAGGTCGCCGAACACCCTGTCCAGGATCCTGCCCAGCGTCGTCGCATCGATGTCGCCGACCACGACCACCTTCAGCGTGTCCTTGGCGAACACCCGCTTGCGATAACCATCGAGATCCTCGCGCGTGATCGTGGCGATGCTATCCATGGTGCCGTTCGCAGGCCGGCCATAAGGGTGGTCCGGGAACGCGGCGGAAAACCACTCGCGGGCTGCGACGCGGTCAGGGTCCTTGGCGGCGAACGCCAGGCCGGCGAGAAGCTGGCCGCGGATGCGCTCCACCGCGTCCGGGTCGAACCGCGGCGCGTTGATGGCGAGCCGCAGCAGCTCGACGGATGCGTCGCGGTTCTCCGTCAGCGTCTCGAAGCTGCCGTAGAGCGCATCGCGGCTGTCGTCGAATCCCATGCGCATCGCGACCTCTTCCATGCGCTCCTGGAACTGCAGCGCCGTGAGATCGCCCGCCCCCTCGTCCGCCATGGCTGTGATGAAGTTGGCGAGGCCCTCCTTGCCGGGCGCGTCCTGCGAGTTGCCGCCCTCGAACGAGAACCGCATCGCCATCAGCGGCACGCTGTGCTCCTCGACCAGCCAGGCTTCGATGCCGCCCGGGCTCTTTACCGTCTGGATTTTCATTGCGGATGCTGATGTCGAGATGGTTGCACCGATACCGAACAGTAACGCGAGAGCGAGCGCATAGGCCGAGAAGCGGCAGGAAACAGGAGAAGCGGCCATGTCCTTACCTTTCTCAAGAACGACGCAGGGGCGCCGAGGCGCCGGTCTCATGAACTACGCCGTCGGGCGCGACGGGCAGCAGTGTGCCCGTCACCGAGCGGCGGGCATCCAGATAGCGGGCTGCGGCCTTTTTCACGTCCTCGAGCTTCACCTTGGAGATTCGCTCCGGCCAGGCCTCGATGTCCTCGACCGTGCGCCCCGCCACGAGCGCCCAGCCATAACGGCGGGCGAGCGTCGACTGGTTGTCGCTCTCGTAGATGTATTCGGCGAGGTAGGCCTTCTTCGCCCGGTCCAGCTCGGCTTCCGTCACGCCGTTCTTGACGATGTCCGCCAACACGGCGTCGATGGCGCTCTCGACTGTTGCGAGCGACACCCCGTCGGCCGGGATCGCATAGACGGCGATCTTGCCGAAGTCCATGCTCGAGCCGCCGTACCAGCCGCCGGCGCTGGAGGCGATCTTCTCGTCCGAAACGAGCTTCTGGTAGAGCCGGCTGGTGGCGCCGGAGCCGGCGATCTTCATCAGCAGATCGAGCGCCTCTGCCTCCCCGGGCTCCGCCGTCACATAGCTCGGCGTCACGTAGTAGCGCTGCACCGAGGGCTTGCCGGCGCGCGGGTCCTTGATCTCGACCCGGCGGGCGGCGCGCTGCTCGGGATCCATGGGACGCGTGCGCGGCCTGATCTCCCCGTTGGCGGGCAGCCGCCCATAGCTGTCCTCGGCGAGCCGCTTGACCTCCTCGGGCGTGACATCGCCGGACACGACGAGGATGGCGTTGTTGGGCGCATAGTGGCGCTTGTAGAAGCCGAGCGCGTCCTCGCGCGAGAGCCGCGCGATCTCGTGCTCCCAGCCGATCACCGGGATGCCGTAGGTATGCGAGTAGTAGAGCACCGCATTCATCTGCTCGTCGAGCACCGCCTGCGGGTTGTTCTCGACGCGCGAGCGGCGCTCCTCGAGGATGACGTCCCGCTCGGTCAGCACCTCGGCCTCGGTGAGCCGCAGGTTGACCATCCGGTCAGCCTCCATGAGCATAAGCTGCCCGAGGCGGTCCTTGGAGATGCGCTGGAAGTAGGCGGTCGCGTCCTGGCTGGTGAAGGCGTTGTCCTGGCCGCCGAGCCGCGAGACGATCCTCGAGAACTCGCCCGAGGCGATCTTTTCGGTCGACTTGAACATGAGGTGCTCGAGGAAGTGCGCGATGCCGGACACGCCCGGCGGCTCGTCCGCCGCGCCGACGCGGTACCAGACCATGTGCGTCACTACGGGCGCACGGTGGTCGGGAACGACCACGACCTGCATGCCGTTGGAGAGTGTGAACTGTGTGGCGCGCCTATCGCTCTGCGCCTCGAGCGGTTGTTGTGCAAGTGCAAGCATCATGACGAGGGCCAGCAGGGCTGTGAGGGAGACCTGAACGCGTTTTTGCATACCTGGATCCTTATGCGCTGGCGCCAGTCCCTGAGTTGAACGATTCGGTGCAGGGCCCGTGCCGAAGACAGCACATCGGGCTAATCGGGCTGAACGAATGCCTGCTGCCGAACAGCTATGTCGGGTTCGAGACCCGTCTTGTCAAACGGCGCATACGGCAAATGCCCCAGTGCGCATCGGAGGGCGGATCGGACGAACCTCGTGCCGGTACCCCTGTGCCGGCGAGATCCTGCACCTGGGATCTGCGGCGGCGGTCCAACACATAGCACGAAAGCGGCCGTTGGAAGTGCCGCAGTTGCATGCGCTACCGCGTCGTGATGTCCTTGCCTGTGAGGTTGCGCAGGATCGACGGGTTGCACATCCCCTTCGGCCCCTTGATCTGCACGTCCCCCTGCCCCTGGGCGCGCGCCCGCCAGAGCGCATCGCGGCAGAACGTTTCATGCTGCCGGTCGAGCTGTTCCGCAGCGGCAACTTTGCTCTGCTCCGGATCGACGGGCCAGGCTTCGCCCTGCGGCGTTGCCACGTCGGTCGACCCGGGCTCGGGCAGCCGGTCGAGCTGCGGCGGAAGCACCACGCCGGGACGCGGCTCGAGCTTGGGTTCCTTGCCCCGATCAGCCTGCCCGGAAACGCCCAGGTAGTCGAACACGGAGCCATTGAGCTCGACGCCATCGAACCCGCAACCCGCGAGCGCGGAAACCGCCAGCAGTGCGCTCGCTGCCAACGCAGTCCGCCTCTGTCGACCCGATGACTTCATGAGCAGTCTCTCCGGTGGCGCGGTCACGCGGACAGAATCGTTTCACATCGGACATTTATGGTTCATTTGCGGCGCCATTGCGACTCGGTCCGATGGAGTCGTACAGCAGCCCGCATACCCCGGCAACGATCGCCGCGTCGGCGATGTTGAATACGTACCAGGAGTAGCCGTAGGCGTGGAGCAGGAAGAAGTCGGCGACTCCTCCGAAATGCAGCCGGTCGATGGCGTTGCCGATCGCCCCACCGATGATCAGCCCGATGCTGACGGCCATCACGCGGTTCACCGCGCCGCGGGCCAGCCAGACCGCCAGACCGGCCGCAGCCGCCAGCGCGAACGCCGCCAGCGTCCCCTGACCGATGCTGCCGGCCCCGAGCCCGTAGCTGATGCCGAGGTTCTTCACGAGCACGAGATCCAGAAAGGGAAGCACGGTCACGCGCCCCTTCTCGCCGATGCGGTAGACCGCGAGCATCCACCACTTGTGCGCCTGGTCGATCGCGAGCGTGGCGAGCGCGACCGACAGCCCCAGCCGCGAGAAAGCCCCCCACAGCCAGCCCGGCTTCGCAACGGACGCCATGCCTGTCACTCGGCGGCCGCGGCGGCGATATTGCGCTTGTCGAGCTCGCGCACGGCCGCCGCATCGCGGGCCGACAGCTCGGGATATCGCGGATCGGAGCCCACGTCTGGCACGATGCGCCAGGACCGGGCGCACTTGCGGCCCTCGGCCCGCCGTGGCACAACGCCGACGCCGGACACCTCCGGCAACGTGAAAGCGCCCGCCGGCGCCGGACCGGGGATGACCCTGGCCGCGCTCGTGATGGCGACCTCGGCCGCGTCGATACCCTCCAGCGCCGCCAGCAATGCCTCGTCCTCGATGTGGATGTCGGGCGCTGCCTCGAGGCTCGAGCCGATCCGCTTCGCCGCGCGCTCGATCTCGAGCGCCCCCGTCACGACCCGGCGCACGCGCCTGATCTGCTCCCACCTTTCGCCGAGCGCCTCGTCACGCCACGCCTTCGGGATCTTCGGGAAGGTCTGCAGGTGCACCGAGCCGTTCTCGGACGGGTGGCGGGCGAGCCACGCCTCTTCGGTCGTGAAGCAGATCACCGGCGCCAGCCAAACGGTCAGGCAGTTGAAGACCTCGTTGAGCACCGTAAGGCAGGCCCGCCGCTTCTTGCTGGAGTAGGGCTCGCAGTAGAGCGCATCCTTGCGGATGTCGAAATAGAACGCGGAAAGATCGCCGACGCAGAAGTTCGAAAGCGCATGGAACACGCGCTTGAAGTCGAAAGCCTCGTAGCCCTGGCGCACGAGACCGTCGAGCTCGTCCAGCCGGTGCAGCATGTAGCGCTCGAGGCCGGGCATCTCCTTCGGCCTGACCTTCAGCTTCGCGTCGTAGTGCGCGAGGTTGCCGAGCAGCCAGCGCAGCGTGTTGCGGACCTTGCGGTAGGCCTCGACGTTCGACTTCAGGATCTCGTGGCCGATGCGCAGGTCCTCCGAGTAGTCGGCGCTCGCCACCCAGATGCGCAGGATCTCGGCGCCCGACTGGCGGATGACGTCCTGCGGCGCCACGACGTTGCCGAGCGACTTCGACATCTTGCGCCCGTCCTCGCCGACGACGAAGCCGTGCGTCAGCACCGCGTTATAAGGCGCCCGTCCGCGCGTGCCGCAGCTTTCCAGAAGCGAGGAATGGAACCAGCCGCGATGCTGGTCGGAGCCTTCGAGGTAGAGCGAGGCAGGCCAGGCGAGATCCGGGCGCTCCTCCAGCACGAAGGCGTGCGTGCTGCCTGAGTCGAACCAGACGTCGAGGATGTCGCGCACCTGCTCCCATTCGTCGGGATCGTCCACGAGCCCGGCAAGGAAGCGCTCCCTGGCGCCGTCGGCGAACCAGGCGTCGGCGCCCTCAGCCTTGAACGCCTCGACGATGCGCCGGACCAGCTCCTGCGACCCCTTCCAGGCACTGCTCGGGATGTAGGCCTGCGTCGATCTGTTGACGAACACCGTGATCGGCACGCCCCAGGCGCGCTGGCGGGAGATGACCCAGTCGGGCCGCGCCTCGATCATGCCGCGCAGCCGGTTCTGGCCCGAGGCCGGCACGAAGCGCGTGTCGTCGATCGCCTTCAGCGCATACTCGCGGATGGATTTCCGGCCCTTCCGGCCCGCGACCTCGACCGGCTCGTCGATGGCGATGAACCATTGCGGCGTGTTGCGGAAGATCACGGGGGCCTTAGACCGCCAGGAGTGCGGGTAGGTATGCTTGAGCCGCCCGCGGGCGATCAGCGCGCCGGCCCGGATCAGCTCCTGGATGACCGCCTCGTTGGCATCGCCGAGCTTGCCCTTGTCGTCGATGACGCGCTTGGGCTCCTCGCCGCCAAACAGCGGCACGTGGCGGAAGTAGTAGCCGTCCTCGCCCACCGTTTGCGGGACCTCGGGCACACCCGCCTCGGCGAACGAGTCGCGGTGCTCCTCGTAGACGCCGTAGTCCTCGGCGCCATGCCCCGGCGCGGTGTGCACGAACCCGGTGCCGGCGTCGTCGGTGACGTGATCGCCATGATAGAGCCGCACTTGGAACTCGTAGCCCTGGCCGTGGAACGGATGATGGCAGACCATGGCCTCGAGCGTCGCCTCCGAGACGTCGCTCAGCCGGCGCCAGCCGTTGATCCGGGCCGCCAGGCGCACACCGTCGGCGAGCTTGTCGGCCAGGATCAGCCGCTGGCCGGGCTTGGCCCAGTTGTCGGGCGGAGCATCGGTGATCTCGTAGAGGCCGTAGTGGATGCTGCGGTTGTAGGAGATGGCCCGGTTGCCGGGGATGGTCCAGGGCGTCGTGGTCCAGATGACGATGTTGGCCTGGCTGACGTTGTCGATCTCGGCGAGCCCCTTGGCGAGCTGCCGCCGGGTCACCTGCACCTCGGCGACCGGGAACCTCACCCACACGGTCGGGCTGGTGATCTCGTGGTACTCGACCTCGGCCTCGGCGAGCGCCGTGCGCTCGACCACCGACCACATGACGGGCTTGGAGCCGCGGTAGAGCGAGCCGTTCATCGCGAACCTGGCGAGCTCGCCCGCGATCTTGGCCTCGGCATCGAAGCTCATCGTCGAGTATGGGTTGTCCCAGTCCCCCTCGACGCCGAGGCGCTTGAACTCCTCGCGTTGGATGCCGATCCATTTCTCCGCAAACGCGCGGCAGTCGCGGCGAAGCTCCGCGATCGGCACCGAATCCTTGGTCTTGCCCCTGGCCCGGTATTCCTCCTCGACCTTCCATTCGATCGGCAGCCCGTGGCAGTCCCAGCCGGGCACGTAGTTGGCGTCGCGGCCCATCATCTGCTGCGAGCGGACCACGACGTCCTTGAGGATCTTGTTGAGGCCGGTGCCGATATGGATATGGCCGTTCGCGTAAGGAGGGCCGTCGTGCAGGATGAACTTCTTGCGGCCGTTGGCCGCCTCGCGCAGCCTGCGGTACATCCCGAGCTCGCTCCAGCGCCTGATGAGCCGCGGCTCGAGCTCCGGCAAGCCGGCCTTCATCGGGAAATCGGTCCGAGGCAGGAACAGGGTCTGGCTCCAGTCGCGGCCCTGCGGGCCCGCATTGCCTCCGTTGTCCTTGGCCATGGATGGTCTTTCGGGGTGTCGGGTCAAGCGGCCTTCTAGCAACCTCCGCTCGCGATGCACAAGTGGAACATCGGGCCGGCGCCTCATGGCTCCGCGAGCGGGGAGCCGGCGAGTGGCGGGCGAGCCTCCACTTCTCGAAGGATCTCGCGGGCGCGGCCGCAGTCCAGCTCCATTTGCGAGACCAGGCTCTCCGCGTCGGCGAAGCGCTTGTCGCCGCGGATGAAGTCGATGAGCTCGACCACGATCTCGCGGCCGTAGAGGTCGCCCTCGAAGTCGAGCAGGAAGACTTCCAGCACTGCCGCGCCTTGATCGAACGTGGGGCGCGTGCCGAGATAGGCCGCCCCGCCGTGGCGTGCGCCATGGATCAGGACGCGGACGGCATAGATGCCGTGCGCCAGCGCCGTTCCCTTGGGCAGGACGACGTTGGCCGTCGGGAACCCGAGTCCGGTCCCGCGTCTTGCGCCGCCGGTCACTATTCCCGAGACCCGCCACCAGTGCCCGAGATCCAGGGCGGCGCCGCGCACATCCCCCGCCGACAGCTTGGCGCGGATCGCGCTCGACGAGAACACCTCGCCGGCCTCGGCCACCGGCGCGACAACGCTGACGCTGAAGTCATGCTCCCGCCCGGCCGCCTGCATCGTCTCCGGGTTGCCGCCGCGGCCCTTGCCGAAGAAGAAGTCGTAGCCGATGACGACGTGCGCCACCCGCAACGCCCCGACGAGGACCTCGTCGATGAACCGCGTCGCGGAGAGCCCTGCCAAATCTGCGTCGAACGCGAGCACGATCGCGAAGTCGAGCCCGAGCCGCTCGATGAGCCGCAGCTTCTCCTCGAGCGTGGTCAGGCGGAAGTGCGGCTCCGCGGGGCGGAAGAACTCGCGAGGATGCGGCTCGAACACCATGACCCCGGCCGGCCGGCCGCCGGCCCGCGCGTGAGCGAGCGCGTCGAGCAGCAGCGCCTGGTGACCGCGATGCACGCCATCGAAGTTGCCGATGGCCAGCGCCGAGCCGCGGATCTCGGGCGGAACCTGCTGGTAGCCGTGAACGATGCGCATGTGCCGCGCAGTCATGGGGCGCTCTGTCGGTGGTTTCATCAGGGCGCCATGGATAGCTGCAGCCGGCGTGGATGAGAAGACCTGCGGGCGGCCTGGCAGCGGCTCGATCAGGTCGTCGGGCGGGCGGGCACCATCAGCATGGCCTCGCCCTCGAGCACGGTGACGCCATCGGCCGTGCAGATGCACTCGAACCGCGCACGCCGCTTTGCCGGAAACAGCTCGACCACCCGCACCTTGGCCGTCACGGTCTGCCCGATCTTGACCGGCGCCCGGAAGTTGAGCGTCTGCGAGACGTAGATCACGCCGGGACCGGGCAGCTCCATCCCGAATACGGCGGAGATGTAGCTAGCCGTCAGCATGCCGTGCGCGATTCGCTCCTTGAAGATGGTCTTGGCGGCGTAGGCGGGGTCGAGGTGAACGGGGTTCTTGTCGCCGGTTACCTCGGCGAAGCTGTTGATGTCCTCCTCGGTGACGGCCTTCTGGAAGCTCGCCTCCATGCCGAGCTCCAGATCCTCGAAATAGTACGTCTTCCGTGTCATCACGGTCATTGCCGCTCTCCTTGCGCCCGCGAATCAGAGCGTGGCCCCCAAGCCCTTGCCCGGAGACACTATTCAGCGCATGGTTGCACTGCAATAACGAATCAGCCTCGCTCTCTTTCCGTGCGAAAGAGTGTCGCCGCAGCCTCAGGCCGCAGCCGTCGCGCCCGAACCTCGGCCGTGTCGGCAGCTTTTGATCTTGTCCGGTTCTCGTAGCACACGAGTTGTCCGCTGCT
>JAHDXT010000015.1 GCA_023384095.1 Hyphomicrobiaceae bacterium | reverse complement strand
CGATTACTTGGTGAGCCTGATCACGCGCACGTAGCGTTCACCCGATTCCCCTGCCTGCGGCATCGGTCGGGAAGAGGTGTCGGGGTGCTGGGCCGCGGCCCCCCTGCAGAAACGATGGAGGATGGGCGTGGCTCTGAATGGCCCGGGCGGCCGGACCGGCGGGACCCGCGGGCCGTGCAGCGGAGTGCGGCGGTTGCTGCGGCGGATCATGGCTGCCGGCGAGGCTGCGTCCCCTACGACTCCTTAGCCGTCGCCCCGTCGCGCGGTGCGGCCGCCGGCCGCTTGCCCCGCAGGATGAAGTGGAGGTTGCGCGCGTAGATGAACAGCCCCATGCCCTGGCCCAGCATGAAGACCGGGTCGAGCCGGTAGACGGCGTAGGCGAACAGCAGGGCGCCGCCGGCCAGGCTGAAATACCAGAACGCCTCCGGCACGATGGAGCGGCGGGCGCGCTCGCTCGCGATCCACTGCACGATGAAGCGCATCGAGAACATGAGCTGGGCCGTGAACCCGATGGCGAGCCACGCCTTCTCCACGTCGGGCGTGGCGAGCCACCAGGCCGCAATCCTGGTTGCGGCAGTCGCGACCAGATCCATCGAACCCCCGAAATCGCCGCGCCGACCGCGGCGCGCTCCTCAGCTCTTGTCGCCGGTGTTCCGCGCCAGGGCGTCTCCGCGCGGCTTCAGCCGGCGGCCGAGATCGGAGATGTGGCGACCCTCCGGCACATCCTCCACGATCGCAGGCACCCGGGTGCGCCGGCGCAGCCAGCTTACCCCGACGAGATCATACATCCCGATCAGCGCGCGGCCCAGGTTGTTGTATTTCGACCGGCCGGCCTGACGCGGGCGATCATTGACCGGGAGATAGGCGACCTCGTGGCCGTAGCTGAGGAACAGCGCCGGCAGGTAGCGGTGCATGCTCGTGAAGAAGGGCAGCCGCAGAAATGCCTCGCGCCAGTAGACCTTGATGCCGCAGCCGGTGTCCGGGCACGCATCGGCGAGGACCGCATCGCGGATCCAGTTCGCGGCCTTGGAGGCGATCCGCTTCGAGCCCTCCGCTTTGCGCTCGGTGCGCACGCCGCCGACGAGAGCAGGTCCGTTTCCCCCAGGGGCCGCGAGGCGGCCGAGGAGGCGCGGGATGTCTCGCGGATCGTTCTGGCCGTCGCCGTCCAACGTGGCGACGACGGGGCTCGACGCGGCCAGGATGCCCGTCCTCATCGCGGCGCTCTGGCCCGTGCGCTGGCCGTGGCGCAGATAGCGCAGGCCGGGGCAGCGGCCCGTCTCGATGAGCTCCTTCACCTCGCTGCCCGTGCCGTCCTCGCTGGCGTCGTCGACGACGATCACCTCGGCGAGCGCCTCGGCCGGCACCGATGCATAGGTCTCTTGCACGAGCCGGCCGATATTGCCGGCCTCGTCGAGGGCGGGGATGATCACCGAGATGCGCATGTCCGGACCGTGCTGCCGCTTCGACGCGGCCGCGGCAAACAGGTTGTGCCCCCGGTCGCGCTCGACCCAGGGTATCAGGCTTTGCGAGCGCTGCTCAACCATGTAAATGGGCGGCGGGCCGCCCGGGCATGTAAATGGGCGGCGAGCCGCCCGGGCATGTAAATGGGCGGAGGGCCGCACCGCCTGATGTTCGACGGGCGGCAAGCCGCCGGGCATGTCGATGGCGTGGGCGCGAGAGCAGGTGAGGGGTGATATGGCCACGCGTGCCGGAGCTGCGGGCGACCAGCATGGCGCCGGATGGCTCCGGACGCTCATTGCCGTCCTCGGCGTGCTGCTCGCGATCCGCCTCCTGGCGCTCGGCGTCAATGCCACGGACCTGTTTTTCGACGAGGCTCAGTACTGGTCCTGGAGCCTGGAGCCCGCATTCGGATACTATTCGAAGCCGCCGCTGATCGCCTGGATCATCGGCGCCGCGACCGGCGCCTGCGGCATGTCCGAGTTCTGCGTGCGGCTGCCGTCGCCGATCATCCATACCGCGACGGCGCTGGTGGTCTACGGCCTGGCCGCGCGTCTCTACGACCGGCGGACCGGGTTCTGGTCCGCCGTGGTCTTCGCGACGCTGCCCGGCGTGTCGTTGTCGGCCGGCATCATCTCCACCGATGTCCCGTTGCTGCTCTTCTGGGCGGTGACGCTCTACGGCTTCGTGCGCCTCCTCGACACGGAGCGCTGGTGGCCGGCGCTGCTGCTGGGCCTCGCGCTCGGGCTCGGGCTCAACGCGAAGTACGCGATGGTCTACTTCGGGCTCTCGGCAGCCGTCTACATCGTGGTCGTGCCGGAGGGACGCTGCCTGCTGCGCGATGCCCGCATCTACGCCGCGCTGCTGATCGGGGGGCTGCTGATCGCGCCGAACCTCATCTGGAATGCGCAGAACAGCTTTGCCACGTTCGCCCACACCGCGGACAACGCCAAATGGTCGGGCCCGCTCGTAAATCCGGGCGAGGCGCTGGAGTTCTTCGGCGCGCAGCTCGGCGTCTTCGGGCCGATCCTGTTCGCCTCGCTGCTGGTCATCGCGGCGCGGGCCTGGCGTCGGGGCCTGCCTTCGCCCGACCGGCTGCTGCTGGCGTTCGCGCTGCCCGTGATCGTCGTGGTGACGGCCCAGGCGCTGCTGTCGCGGGCGCACGCCAACTGGGCGGCGGTGAGCTACGTCTCCGCCAGCGTGCTCGTCACGGCGACGCTGATCCGCGAGCTGTCCTGGCGCTGGCTCAAGGCCTCGCTGGCGCTGCACGCGGCGATCCTCGCCGGCATCGGACTGGCGACGGCGGCGGCCGGTTCCATCCGCCTGCCCGGGGCCGGCGACCCTTTCGCGCGGACGCTGGGCTGGCGGGCGCTGGCCGAGGAGACCGCCGCCGTGCTGGCCGAGGCGCGGCGGGCCGGAAAGCCCTTCGGCGCCGTGCTCACGGAGGACCGCGCGGTCACGGCGGAGCTCATCTATTACATGCGCGAGGAGGCGACGCCCGTCTTCGCCTGGCGCGAGCACGGGCGGCCTCGTGACCACTACGAGCTCACGCGCGCCTACGTGAACGGCGCGCCGGAACCGGTGCTGCTGGTCACCCTGCGCCGCACCGCCGGCAGACCGGGAGATGCGTTCGCGCTGGCGGAGCCGGTCCTCCAGCGCGACATTGCGGCCGGCGCCGGCCCGGCGCGGCGGGTCGCGTTCTACCGGCTCGAAGGCTTCAAGGCTCGATAAAAGGGCGCATATTCCCTCTCCCCAACTCGATGGAGAGAGGGGTACGCTTCAGAATAGGAGGTGTCATGCAACTCAAGGGCAAGACCGCCGTCGTAACCGGATCGACATCCGGCATCGGGCTCGGCATCGCGCATGCACTCGCAGAGGCGGGGGCGAACGTGGTCATGAACGGTCTCGGCGACGAGAAGGACAACGCCGAGCCGATCCGCGCGGTGGCGGCGCACGGCACCCGCGTCGCCTTCCACGACGCCGACATGCTGCGCCACAATCAGATCGCCGACATGGTGGCTGCCGCCGAGCGGAACTTCGGGCGGCTCGACATTCTCGTCAACAATGCGGGCATCCAGCACGTGTCGCCGGTCGAGGAGTTCCCGATCGAGAAGTGGGACGCCGTCATCGCCATCAACCTGTCGGCGCCGTTCCACGCCATCCGCGCCGCCGTGCCCGGTATGAAGGCGCGCCGCCACGGCCGCATCATCAACATCTGCTCGGCGCACTCGCTCACCGCCTCGCCGAACAAGAGCGCATACATCGCGGCAAAGCACGGGCTCGCGGGGCTGACGAAGACGGTGGCGCTGGAGCTCGCCGAGCACGGCGTGACCTCGAACGCCATCTCGCCGGGCTTCGTCTGGACGCCGCTGGTCGAGCGCCAGATTCCGGATCTGGCTCGCACGCAGGGCATCAGCGAGGCTGAAGCCCGCGAGCAAATCCTGTCGCGCCAGCCCACGCGGGAGTTCGTCACCGTCGAGCAGGTCGGCGCGCTCGCGGCCTTTCTGGCGAGCGACGCGGCAGCCTCCATCACCGGCGCCAACTACTCGATCGACGGAGGATGGACCGCCCAATGACGCCGCAGCCCGAACGGGGGCTCACTTGCGCGGCGTGACCAACGCCAGCGGCTGTGGCGTCTGGGCATCCTCCTCCTGGCTCGACAGTGTCGCAATCACCGCTGCGATCGCAGCCAGCGTGATGGCGAGCGCGATTGCGACTTCGCGCGAACGATGTCTCAGCCGGTTGATTGCCATTGCGAACCGAAATGTCAGAACCCTGGTTCGACGCATGGAAACGCAATTCGGGAGGCCGCGCCAGCGCCAGTTCTGCCGCGCGACAGAAGAACACACGATATGCACACTGCGGACAGAAGCGGCAGCTCAGGCGGAGCCTGCGCCGGGCGAGCCTTCGGGGGCTGCTCCCGCCGCCGTGTGCCCGCGGAGCCGCCGCCAGACGCTGGTCCCCACGGCGCCGAGACCGGTCAGCAGGGCGAGGACGACCGCGATCCAGCCGATGATCGGTATGAGTGCGGCAATGAGGATGAGGACCAGTCCCACGACGGTCCACCCGATCCGGCGCCATGCCGTCCCGGGATCGCCGCCCGGCTGGCGGCGGTCGCGCAGCCATAGCCCCAGCCCGTAGGCCGCCGTCACCAGCGACAGTCCAAGGAGCACGAAGAATAGCCCTGCGAGCACGAACCCGGCCGGAATGCCGATCAGCGAGGCGAACAGCAGGAATATCAGCGTCGGCGCCAGCAGCGCCCAGGCGATGCCGCGGCCGAGTGTGCCCCAGGGCTCCGAGCGGAACTGCTGGACCGACTGCCACAGGAGCCCGGGAACGATCGCCTGCGCAAGCATGACGAACACCAGCAGACCGGCCACGAACACGGCAGCGACGGCAAGCGAGAGCTGCCAGGAGAGCCAACGGATGTCATAGGCGTCCGGAATGGGAGGGTCGGCGGGAACGTAGCGGACGCCGCCGGTGACGATCGCATCCGGCGCGACCTGCGGCGGCTCCGGGCTGCGGGCGATCAGCTCGCCCGTGATGCGTGCGCCGGGCGCGATGACGATCCGGTTCGCCCGCAGCTCCGCCGTGCCGGCGACCGCGCCCGTGATGACGATCCGGCTGGCCCTCGCCCGCAAGTTCCCGCCGACGCTGCCGAAGAGCTCGATGGTCCGTGCGGCGAGGTAGGCATCGCCGCCGATGCGTCCGCCGGGACCGATGAGCACCCGGCCGCGCTCCCACCAGCAGATCGGGCAGACGCCGACGACGGCGACATTCTCCACCAGGGCCTGGATCTCGACGTCGAGTGCGCCGGCGACCAGGTTGCGCACGGTGCTGTCACGCACCGCGAGCCTGACGGACCCGACGGCCAGGCTGTCGGCGCGCGCCCGCTCGACGACCACCCGGCGTCCGGCCACGAAGACATCGTCGCTGACCGTGGCCTCGACACGCACCCTGTTGCCGGCCGCGAGCTGCGGCTGGGCGAGGATGCCGGTGATGACGACATTGCGCCCGGACCACACCTCCGCGCGGGCGGCGATGCTCCCGGCGCCGATGGCCTCGGCAAGTGCAATGGCGGCGAATACTCCAACCACGTTGCGGGCACGGATTGCGCTGCTCGACATCTCGCCCTCGTCTGTGCACGGCCCTCGGACAGGCTAACGGGCGAGGGAGCCGGCAGTTCCAACGGCCAGGACCTCAGTTTCTCATGCGTGCGCCCGCGGGCTGCTCAGATCCCTGACTCAATCCGGACTGCGGGTCCGTGCCGAGCGCAGCCGCCGCCTTATCGGCAGTCAGGCGGTACAGCTCGAGCTCCCGGGACCCGGCATTGTCGCTGGTCATAGAAGCCCGCCTGCCGATTGGGTCAGTCCACGAAATTGCAACAGAGATCCCCCGCTCGGGCGCGGCGACCCGAGCGGCCGGTACGCCAAAACGCATGCAGGGTTAACAGCTCGCAATGACGCCGCCCAGCGCCAGTACGGAGCCCGGCCTGCCTCGCTTTCGGCCTGCTCGGACCCGCCTCGAGGCGTGTTCGTGCGCCCGGACGCGGAACATACGCCGGACATATGCGTTACGCTCGTCAGATCAACCGTGGAGGACTGACGATGCGTACTCCCGCAATCGCTGCACTGACCATAGCGCTCGCCGCTCTGGGAGCCGGTGCCGGCAGCACGCAGGCGCATGCCGGCGGCTGGCGGGACTGCCCGCGCCCCGCCTACTACTCCGCGCCTGTCCCCGCCTACCGCTATGCCTACCGGCCCGTGACGGTCTACCGCTACCCCTACTTCCAGCCGGGACTCCGCGCCTTCTACGCCCCTCCCAGGCATTTCTACTACGGCTACCGACGGGGCGGATACCATGCCAGTTACGGCTGGGGCGGATGGGGCCGCAGAGGCTTCGGCTTCGGCATCGGCTTCTGACCTGCCCCGATCGCCGGCAACTGCTGCCGCCTGTGCATCGTCGGCGCCGGCTGCCTTGCCCGCGGGCCACTCGTTCCTATAGTGGCAGCGCGAATCGGGTCTCGCCTGGAGCGCGAGGCCAAACCGGGGGGCAGGCTTGACCGACTTCACGCCGGCCACTGTCGCGGCCGTGGCGATGTCCGCCGCCATCCTCCCTGGCGCCGACACGGTGCCGGCGCGCGGCCGTCCGGCCGCCGCGCGGCGCGTTGCTTTCGTCGCGCCCGACTGGAGGAGCCTTGTGCGGCTGCGCGGCGACCTCATCGCGGACCTGCTCGGCAGGCGGCATCGGGTCCTCTGCCTGGCGCCATTCCATCCCCTGGATGCCTACAGCGGACATATCGGCCGCCTCGAAGCCATGGGGGCCGAATGCAGCAGCTACCCGCTCGAGGCGGGCGGGTTGAGCATCCTCGCCGATCGCAGGACGGTTTCGGTGCTCGAGGGCAAGCTCGCGGAATGGCAGCCGCACGTCGTCATCGCCTATCAGCCCAAGCCGATGCTGCTCGGCGCGCTCGCCGCCAAACGCGCACGCGTGCCCCGGGTCGTGCCGCTGGTCGCCAGTCTCGGGCCAGAGCTCGGCGCGGCAGAAGGTCTTCACTGGCGCTGGCGGCGCCTGGCGCGCGCGGCCTTCGCGGCCAGCCATGCGGTGGTCGTGCACAACCGGGCCGATCTGCGGCGCCTGATGGAGCTGCGGCTGCTGCCCAGCCGGACCGCCGCGCGCGTCGTGCCGGGCGCGGGGGTGGACCTGGAGCGGCACACGGCCCAGCCGCTGCCAGCCATGACGCACGGCATCACATTCCTGGTGCTGTCGCAGCTTCAGCGCGAGAAGGGCGTCATCACGTTCTGTGCCGCCGCCCGGCAGATCCGTGCCTGGCGTCCCGACGCGCGGTTCATCCTGGCCGGCCCGGATGGCACCGACCCGGGTGCGCTGGCGCCGGCGGACCTGGCGGACTACGCCGGCTGCGTGGAGCTTCGCGGAGACCACGACGACGTGCGCCCGCTGCTCGGCGAGGCGCATGTCGTGGTCCTGCCATCCGTCAGGGAAGGCATGTCCCGCACACTGCTCGAAGCCCTCGCAAATGCCCGCCCGATCGTCACCACCGACATCCCCGGCTGCCGCGAAACCATCGACGAGCTCGTCAACGGCATCCTGGTGCCGCCGCAGGACGCGGATGCGCTGGCGGCTGCAATGCAGCGGCTGATCGCGCGGCGAGACCTGCTGCCGGCGATGGGGCGCGCGAGCCGCCTCAAGGCCGAGCGGCTGTTCGATGTCAGAAGCGTCAACGCCGACCTGCTGGCGGCGATGGGCCTCGAATAGGCCATGCCTCAGCCAGCCGCCTCGCCTAAGGCCCTCTGCGCAGGCTCGATCCGCCGCCACGAGCGGACCCTGCTCTCGATGTCCGCGATCACCGGCTCGGCGACGCGCGCGCCGGTGACGGTCTCGAAGCCGCCCAGCGCCGGCGCCGCCGACACCCTGAGCACCGCCGGACCAGACCGGGTCTCGCCGATATCGATGCCAGCCAGACGCAGCTCGAGCGCTTCGGCCGCGGCGACGGCCATGGCACGCTCGTCGCCGAGCTTGCGTCCGCTGGCGTCGTAATCCTTGCCCAACCGCCGCTCGAGCACCGCCGCGACCTCCCTGCCGACGACCAGGAAGCGCAGCGAGGCGGCGAACGGCCGGCCGGCCCTGGCCTTGGTTTCCGATTCCGTGCTCAGGGTCTCGACCGGGAGGGGCACCGCTCTGGCGATCAGCTTCTGCTTGGTTGCGACGGGATTGAGCAGTCTGTCGAGCGCGTCGCCCGGGTTGACGGCATAGCTGCCCATCATCTCGAGCTGCCGGACGGCAGCCGCGCCGAATGCTCCGTCGCCCGGGCTGAGGCGCGGCACCACCGCGTCGTAGTGCGCGACCGGCGTGTTGCCGACGAGCAGCAGCGGCTCTGCGGCGTCGATGACGAGGGCCATCCGCCCGAGGTCGAGCGGCTCCAGTACGTGTCCGCGCGCCGCCGCTGCCGCCGCCAGCCTCCGGTTGGAGGCGCTGCCGGGCCGCCGCGTCAGCAGCGCGATGCGCAAGGGGCGGTGTACGAGGTCCTGCCGCGGCAGGTGGCGGTAAAGCCGATAGCCGAGCCGCGGCTGCAGGTAGGACGCTGCCGGGTCGACGCGGACGTCGCCACGGATCGCCTGCCGGCCGAGCAGCATGCGGTAGGCCATGGTCTCGCGGTTGGCGAGCGTCACCTCGATCGGCCAGCTCCGCTCGCCGATGCTGACCGAGGTCGCGATGACGCAGCGCGTCTCGCGCTCCCCGTTGGAGCTCGTCACCTCGCGCTGGTCGATGACCGGAGCGGAACAGGTGATGACGACGTCGGTGCGGCCGGGGATGGGGTGGATGCCGAACCGGACCATCGGCGTCGAGGGCGGTCCGAACGGCTCGACCTGGAAGGCGTGCAGCGCCGAGGTCCTGGCGCCGGTGTCGACCTTGGCCTTGATCGCCGGCAGGCCGAGGTCGGGCAGCGCGACCCATTCTGCCCAGCCGATCGTGAATGGCATCGAAAACTTCTGCCTTCGCTCGCCTCGCCGCCCGCCGAGGCAACGATTAGCTCAGTTGTGCGGCACCGCGCGAATCGAGTCTCGTCGGTCCAGCCACGCGTCGCACGCACAGGCGGAGCGGGTGCGATTGACCGGGCCGATCCCGTCGCTTATCTCACCGGCATGGTCAAACTTGCAATCATTACGCTTCCCGACCCGATTCTGCGCGAGGTCTCCGCTCCCGTCGAGCGCGTCGACGCCGATCTGCGCCGGCTCGTCGAGGACATGCTCGAGACGATGTACGCGGCACCGGGCGTCGGTCTGGCAGCGGTGCAGGTCGGCGTGCCGCGCAGGCTGCTCGTGCTCGATGCCGCCGAGGAGGGCGAGGAGCGCCGGCCGGTGGCGCTGATCAACCCCGAGATCGTGATGGTCGGGGAGGAGCAACGCGTCTACGAGGAGGGATGCCTGTCGATCCCCGATGTCCGCGTCGAGATCGAGCGCCCAGGCAGCCTGCGCGTGCGCTACATCGACATCGAGGGCCGGCCGCAGGAGATCGCTGCCGAGGGTCTCCTCGCGACGGTGATCCAGCATGAGATCGATCACCTCGAAGGCCGGCTCATCATCGACTTCCTGTCGCGGCTGAAGCGCGACATCATCGTGCGCAAGTTCCGCAAGCAGGCGAAGGGCGCGGCGGTCGCCTGAGCCCAAGCCGAGCCCGACGCAACAGACGGCGAAAGGCAACCCGTGCCGCTGCGCATCGTCTTCATGGGGACGCCGGAGTTCGCGGTGCCGGCGTTGGCCGAAATCCTGTCGGCCGGCCATGACGTCGCCGCCGTCTACACCCAGCCGCCGCGTCCGGCCGGGCGCGGCATGGAGGCGCGCAAGTCGCCGGTGCAGCTTTTCGCCGAGAGCGGTCGAATCCCCGTCATGACGCCGAAGTCGCTCAAGGGTGCAGCCGAGCAGGAGACATTCCGCGCTCACGCGGCCGACGTCGGCGTGGTGGTGGCTTACGGGCTGATCCTGCCGAAGCCCATCCTCGACGCGCCGTTGTCCGGCTGCCTCAATCTTCATGCTTCCGCCCTGCCGCGCTGGCGCGGCGCCGCGCCCATCCAGCGAGCGATCATGGCCGGCGACAGCGCAACGGCCGTCATGGTCATGCGTATGGACGAGGGGCTCGATACGGGGCCGGTCTGCCTCGCCGAGCGCGTGCCGATCGGACGGGATAGCACAGCCGGCGAGCTGCACGACGCGCTGGCGCGGATCGGCGCCGGCCTGATGGTGCGTGCGCTGGCGGCGATCGAGCGCGGCAGCCTCGATTGCACGCCGCAGCCGCAGGAGGGGGTGAGCTATGCGGCCAAGATCGAGAAATCCGAGGCGCGCATCGATTTCGAGCGTCCGGCGATCGAGGTCCACAACCTGATCCGCGCGCTGTCGCCGTTCCCCGGCGCCTGGTTCGAGGCAGGGCCGCCGGGGAGGACCGAGCGGGTGAAAGTGCTGCGGTCGGAGCTGGCGGAGGGCAGTGGGCGGGCCGGGACGATCCTCGACGGCGCGCTGACGATTGCATGCGGCGAAGGTGCGATCCGCCTCGCCGTGCTGCAGCGCGCCGGCCGCAGGCCGGTCTCTGCCGATGAATTCCTGCGCGGCTTCGCTCTGACTCCCGGTACACGGCTCGGCTCGCCACAGTAGTGCCCTGCCGGCATTAAGGATCCCGCGCGAAACGTCGGGATGGGCAGACCGGGTCAAGGCTATCTTCACGGGCGTGTGCAGTCCGCCCGGGGAGGAGAGCAAGCCCATGATGTTCCATCGTTTCGCCGGCCTGATGGCTGTCGCGGCCACGGGCTGTCTCGCCGTCCCGGCGCTCGCCGGCGAGGCGGCGACGACGCGCATCGAGCCGCGGGTCTTCTACGGCGCCACAGTCACGCTCGAGGAAGGAGTGCGGGTGTTCCGGCCGTTGCCGCCGCACAAGCAAGTCATCATCAATCCCGACAGCCGGACGCCGGTCAGCCTGAGCTTCAACGAGTACATCGAGAAGCGCCACGACTACGAGCCCGGCGACGCAGGCTATGTCCCTGACGCGCTGGCTCCGGACTATCACGGCGGCGCCGCGCTGCCGTTCGCATTCGGCAAGTTCCACAAGGACAAGTTCAAGAAACCGCGATTCGGCATGTTCCCGTCGAGGAAGCCCTCCAAGAGGCATCACGGTTTCGGGCCGCGCTAAGGGGCCCGACCGAGTCGCGGGTCCGGCGGCAGAGCACCGCTTGCGGGGCCGGATGCGAGCGGCTACCAGTCCGCGCCATGCCCCGCTACCGCATCACGATCGAATACGACGGCACGCCGTTCGTCGGCTGGCAGATCCAGGCGAACGGCCGATCGGTGCAGGGGGAGCTCGCCCGCGCGATCGCACAGTTCTCAGGGGAGCAGACCGCGGTCCGCGGCGCCGGGCGCACAGACGCCGGCGTCCATGCTCTGCGCCAGGTCGCGCATTTCGACCTCGATCGGGCGTGGGAGCCGTTCAAGGTCCGCGAGGCGATCAACTTCCACTTGAAGCCGCACCGGGTCGCCGTGCTCGATTGCGTCACGGCGCCGGACGGCTTCGATGCGCGCTTCTCCGCCACGGGCCGGAATTATCTCTACCGGATACTGAACCGGCGTGCGCCGCCGGCTCTCGACCGCGACCGGGTGTGGTGGCAAGCCATGCCGCTCGATGCCTCCGCCATGCACGAGGCCGCGCAGGAGCTCGTCGGCCGGCACGACTTCTCGACGTTCCGCGCCTCCGGATGCCAGGCGAAATCGCCGGTCAAGACGCTGGACCGCCTGAACGTGTCCGCCGCCGGCCAGGAGATCCACGTCACGGCCTCCGCGCGCTCCTTCATGCATAGCCAGGTGCGCTCGATGGTCGGCAGTTTGAAGCTCGTCGGCGCCGGCCGCTGGGGCACTGCCGATCTAGTTCGCGCGCTGGCGGCTCGCGACAGATCGGCCTGCGGTCCGGTGGCGCCACCGCACGGTCTCTATCTGGCCGAGGTCGACTACCCGGCTCCCGGAGAGCACCCGCCGCCGCCCGGCGAGGCGGACGACGAGGGCGCCTGAGCGGCCGCATCCTGCCGGCCCAGCACGCGGTCGACCATTGCCGGCGCGGCGCCGAGATAGTTCCCCGGCTCGACGAGCTCGCGCAGACGCCGCTCGTCGAGATGCGCCGTCACCTCCGGGCGCCGCAGAAGCTCCGTGATGAGCGGATTGCTCGAGTCGGCGGCGGCGCGGCAGGCCGCGTAGACGAGGTCGTGGGCCGCGCCCCGGCCGATGTGCTCGGCGAGCGCCATCATCACCGCCTCGGCCACGATGAGCCCGCCAGTGAGCTCGAGGTTGCGGCGCATCCGCCCCGCGTCCACGACGAGACCGCTCAGCATGCCGGCGGCCTGGCGCAAAGCGCTGGCGGCCGCGATGAAGCTCTCGGGCAGCGCGATCCACTCGAGCTGCCAGGGGCCGGTCGCACGCTCATGGTCGGCCACGACGGCGTCGAGCATCAGGCCGGCGTGCTGGCGCACCGCCTTAGCCGCCGCGATGATCAGTTCGCAGGAGATCGGATTGCGCTTCTGCGGCATGGTGCTCGACGAGCCGCGGCCGGGCGCAAACGGCTCGAATGCCTCCGCGACCTCGGTCTGCATCAGCAGGGCGACGTCGGTGGCGATCTTGGCGAGGCTGGCGGTGACGAGCGCGAGGAAGCCGACGGCTTCCGCGAACCCGTCCCGCGCGGCGTGCCAGGTGATCGCAGGCGCCGCCAGCCCGAGCTCCGCCGCCAGCGCCTCCTGCACCTCGAGGCCCCGAGTGCCGAGCGAGGCCAGCGTGCCGGCGGCGCCCGAGAGCTGCACCACGAGGACCCGCGGCCGCAGCTCATCGAGCCGCTGCCGGTGCCGGCGGACGATCGACAGCCACACCGCGGCCTTGTGGCCGAACGTAGTCGGGAGCGCATGCTGCAGATGTGTGCGGGCGGCCATAACGGTCAGCCGGTGCTTGCGGGCGAGCGCGGCGAGCGTTTCCTCGATGCGCTTCAGGTCCGCGGCGACGATGTCGAGCGCAGCGCGGATCTGCAGGACGCTCGCGGTGTCCATGATGTCCTGGGTCGTGGCGCCCCAGTGCAGATAGCGGCCGGCATCCCCGCACTGTCGGGCAAGCTGGTGCACGAGGCCGATGATGGGGTAGCCGACGAGATCGTTTTCGCGCCTGAGCTCGTCGAGATCGATCGCGGCAGCATCGGCGCTGACCTCGATCCGGCGTGCCGCCTCGGCCGGCACGAGACCCAGTCTCCCCTGCACGCGGGCCAGCGCGACCTCCACCGCAACGGCGTGTGTCACGGCGGCCTCGTCCGAGAAGATCCGGCGCATCTCGGGCGTGCCGAACGCGTCCCGGGTGATTGCGGAGTCGTAGACGGTGGACGGCATGGAGCTGGCCTCGCAAGCGGCATCGCCACCAACGTCCACGTCCCGGCGATGGAAGGCAAGGGGCCGCGTGCCGGGCGACCTGCACGAAAAAAGGCCCGTCGATTCGTCGACGGGCCAGTCTCGGGGAGGAAACGGACCCACGCAGCGCTCGGAGGGCGACCAGCACACCTCCGAAATGCGAGGTGAGTCGATTGGTTAACGCGCAACGCCCGGTTGTGATTCCGGGTGCGGCAATATGATCGCGGGCGGGGCGCTGCGCTCCCCGCCGGCCGTGCACGGGCACCGCTGCCCGGCAAATCAGGTTGCGGCCCGAACAGCCTTGGACCTAAGTTGTCAGGGGCGCGACCGTTTGCGCGATAGGCCGGAACGTTGAACGCAATCCACGGCTCTGGAGACGGGTGTGGCGGTCGAGGGAGGTGACGAGCAAGGCGCGCCGGGCACACCTCGGCTGCTCTGGGCGATGACCGAGAAGCTGGCGCTGGCCGGCGGCATCGTCATTCTCGCCGCGGCCCTGCTCGTGTGCGTCAGCGTCAGCCTGCGCTGGACGACCAGCAATTCAATTCCGGGCGACTTCGAGCTGGTGCAGATCGCGGTCGCATTGTCTGCGTTCGCCTTCCTGCCTTACTGCCAGCTACGTCAAGGCAATATCGCGGTCGGCACGTTCACGGCCTTCCTGCCCGAGGCAGCGCGCTCCGCCCTCGATGCGCTCTGGAACCTGATCTACGCACTTACCGCCGCCTTCATCGCCTGGCGGCTCGCCATCGGCGCGTCCGAGACGATCGCCAACGGGACCACCACCATGGTCTCCGGCTTGCCGATCGGGTGGGCCATCGCGGCCGTCGCAGTGATGGCGCTGCTGCTGGCCGTCACGGCGCTGGCAACCGCCGTGCATCCGGGCAGGAGAAGCCAGTGAGCGGCGCTGCTGTTGCTCTGGCCGGCTTCACCGCGCTTTTGCTGCTGATCGCCGTCAGGATGCCGGTCGGCCTCGCCATGCTGCTGACCGGCAGCGCCGGCTATGTCTCCCTGGTCGGGCTGTCGCCCTTCCTCAGCTACATGAAGGCGACGCCCTATCACCTCTTCGCCAACTACACCCTGTCGATCATCCCGCTGTTCATTCTGATGGGCGCGTTCGCCGAGCGCTCGGGCCTCTCCACGGACCTGTTCCGCGCCGCGGGGCGCGTCTTCGGTCGCCGCAAGGGCGGGCTCGCCATGGCCGTGATCGGCGCGTCGACCGTGTTCGGCGCCATCTGCGGCTCGTCGGTTGCGACCACCGCAACGTTCTCGCGGGCGGCGCTGCCGGAGCTCAGACGATACGGCTATGACCCGGGGCTGGCCGGTGCGACGGTTGCCGTGGGAGGGACGCTCGGCATACTGGTGCCGCCGTCGGTCATCCTGGTCGTCTACGCGATCGCCACCGAGCAGAACATCGTCAAGCTGTTCCAGGCGGCACTGATCCCGGGGCTGCTGGCAGCCGTGCTCCACTGTATCGTCATCGGCTGGGTCGCAAGGCGCGATCCGACGATGGCGCCGGCCGTGGAGATCGGCGACTCGGGCGGCTCCTGGCGAGGCGTCTGGCCGGCGCTGCTGGTCGCGGTCCTGGTGGTCGGCGGCATCTACGGCGGCGTTTTCACCCCGACCGAGGGCGCCGCGGTCGGCGCCGTCGCAATGCTGCTGATCGGCATCGCCCGGCGCACGCTGGGCGCGGCGGGGATCCGCACGAGCCTTCTGCAGACCGCCGAGACGACCGCCATGATCTTCCTGATCCTGCTCGGCGCCGAGGTCTTCAACAGCTTTCTTGCCCTGTCGCGGCTGCCCATCGACGCGGCGGAGACGATCGCCGGCTCCGGCTATCCGCCGCTGGCCGTCCTCGGCCTGCTGCTCGCCCTCTACATCATCCTCGGGGCGGTCATGGACGAGCTCGCCATGATGCTGCTGACGCTCCCGGTGTTCTTTCCCGTGGTTTCGGCGCTCGATTTCGGCCTGCCGGCGGAGGAGGTCGCGATCTGGTTCGGCATTCTGGTCCTGATCGTGGTCGGCATCGGCCTGGTGGCGCCGCCGATCGGGCTCAACGTGTTCGTCGTCAGCGCCATGGCGAAGGACGTCTCGATCGCCGCCATCTACAGGCGCGTGCTGCCCTTCATCGCCATCGATATCGTGCGCCTCATGCTCGTGGTGGCATTTCCGGCGATCGCGCTGCTCCTGGTGCGCGCGCTGAATTGAGCCAGCTCGTGGGGCCGCGCTCGCCGGCTTCCCCTGTGACAGACCCGCGCCGCGTCTGGAAACGCACTCTTGCGCATGGTAATGCCCGACCCGCCGGCGAGCAGGATTACGCTGCAAGCGCTGGCACGAGATGCGTGGGCAGACGCAGGCAAGAGGAAGCCCAAATCGCAGCCGGTCATCTCGGCGAGCGCCAAGCCCCGGAATCAGAGTTCGTACCATGGATCGCGATAATCTCGACAGACTGCGCGCGAAGTACAACGAGGCCGCGGCCGGCGACGTGCACGATCCCGAGTTCAAGAAGGTCGTCGATATCCTTTTCTCGGGCGCCGACCGGCGGGCCAAGCCCTACGAGGGCGTCTCGACGCTGCTCGACGCGCCGCTGATGACGGAAGCCCCTTCGCGCGACGATTTCGGCGGGCTCGACATGGCCCTCGTCGGCGTTCCCATGGACCTCGGCGTCACCAACCGCCCCGGGGCCCGGTTCGGGCCTCGGGCGGTACGGCAGATCGAGCGCATCGGCCCCTATCACGAGGTGCATCGGATCGTTCCGGCGAGCCTGGCCAAGATCGCCGATGTCGGCGATGTGCCCTTCCGCAGCCGCTACAGCCTCGCCGACAGCCACGCGGATATCGAGAGCTATTACGAGAGGATTCGCGCCGCCGGCGTGAAGCCGGCCTCGGTCGGCGGCGACCACTCGATCACGCTGCCGATCCTGAAGGCGCTGGGCCGCGACCGGCCGCTCGGCCTCATCCATATCGACGCCCACTGCGACACGGGCGGGCCGTTCGAGGGCTCGAAGTTCCATCATGGCGGGCCCTTCCGTGAGGCGGTGCTCGCCGGTGTGCTCGACCCGCGGCGCTCCATCCAGATCGGCGTTCGCGGCAATGCCGAGTACCTGTGGGAGTTCTCCTACGACAGCGGCATGACCGTGATTCACGCCGACGAGCTCGTGCGGCTCGGGATCGACGCCGCGGTCGCCCGCATGCGCGAGGTGGTCGGCACCGGGGCGACCTACATCTCGTTCGATATCGACAGCCTCGACCCGGGCTTCGCTCCCGGCACCGGCACACCGGAGGTCGGAGGGCTGGCGCCACGGGAGGCCATGGCGCTGATCCGCGGGGCGGCCGGACTCGACATCGTCGGTGGCGACGTCGTCGAGGTCGCGCCCGAGTACGACGCCACCACGGTCACGGCCCAGGCCGGCGCCCAGATGCTGTTCGAGATCGTCTCCGTCATTGCCATCGCGGGGGCGCAAAAGGGTGTCGCTGGCGTCTGAGTCGCCCGATTGGCTGCAACCCGGCGGCACCAGGTGCACAGGACTTTCGCCGCAAAGCGTTGCCGGGCCTTGGCTGCAATGGATTGATCCCTCTACGGTCGGCCGGTTGATCCGGGAGGAGCGGTCGTGTCGGCAATCGAGCCGCATCGGGCACTTAGCCGCGAAGGCGCGCGCCTGTTGATCTCCATCGCCGACCCGGCCGGGCGCGCGCCCTCGCCCTCCCTTGCTCCCGATCCTGCTCGGATCGAGCTTGTCCTGGCTGCCGCCGAGAACCACGGCGTGCTCCCCGCCGCCATTCGTGCCCTGAGCAGGCTCGTTCGCGGCGGCGGAGGCGAGCCGGCCCGCTCCAGCGGCTCTGCGGCTGCCGCGGCCGGGAGCGCCGCTCTCGATGCCGCCCGGCTCAAGCTCGCCTACCAGACCGGGTTCCAGATGATGCTGTCGCATCACGCGGGGCGGGTGATGGCAGCGTTCGCCTCGGCGGGGATTCCGGGCGCCATCGTCAAGGGGGCGGCTTTCGCGCGCCGGCTCTATCCCGAGCCTTCGCTGCGCACGTTCACGGACGTCGACGTACTCATCGCCGAGCCGGACCGCAGCAGGACTGCCGGGTCGATGCGGGCCCTGGGCTTCGAGCTGTTCGAGTTCGCCGATCGGCAGGGGAAGGACTATCACGAGCAGAAATGGCTGCTCTCCGCACAGCCCGACGTCCTGGTGGAGCTGCACACCAACCTCGTCCACTCGCCGAAGCTGCGCGGCGCCATGTCGATCGGCTACGTGGATGTCCTCGAGGCCGGTGATGGCGACAGCGCCGACGCCACCGCGCTGCTGCTCGTTGCGGCCGCGCATGGCGCGGTCGGACACCAGCTCGACCGGCTGCAGCACCTCGTGGACGTGACCCAGGCCGCACGCGGGGTCGCCGGCCCCATCGATGCCGATCGGCTGGCGCGGGTCTCCGAGCGCTGCGGGGTCACGCTCGCGATCACCGGCGCCCTGCAGCTCGCGGGCCGCACCTTCGGCGAGCCGCGGTGCCTCGGTCTGGCCAAGCGGCTGATGCCGTCGCCGATCGCCCGGCTACCCGGCCGGCTGCTGTCGCCCGGGCTGGTCGTCCGCGGGCAGAGCCGGGGGCGGACTCGCGGCTCGTGGCGGCGCAAGCTCTTCCGTCAGGCGCTCAGGTTCGGCTGACCGCCCTCGCCGAGCGCCACAGCGAGCGTCTTGCCCAGGGTGGCCAGATCGCTGCCGACGTTGAGCTCGTAGGCCGGAGTCGAGGCGACCATGCGAGCGATCCTGCGATAGCGGGCGAGATCGTCGTCGAGCACACCATATGGCGAGCGGAAGACGTTGTCGCTCGCCATGCGCACGAGCAGCTCGGATTTGGGCAGTGGACGAAAGATGTGCGCGCCCGAGCGCCGCGCGCCGAGCAGGGCCAGCCCGGCCAGCGGCACCGGGCGTCCCGCCATCACGTCGACTGCCGACCTCAGCACCTCCCGCGGCATGGGCTGCTCGCCTTCCGCATTCCAGACCGGGCCGAGCAGCCGGCCGATACCGGGCAGCAGCTCGGCTGTCCGCCGATGCACCTTCGGGGGCCTGGGCAGACCCCATACGCGGGTGAGCGCGGGATCTTCCCCGGTGCTCGCGAGGACCGTGGCATCGTCGGTCATCAGCCCGAATCCCTGCAAGGCGAGCGCCAGCGCGGTCGTCGTTTTGCCGGCGCCGCTCGGCGCGAACAGAACCAGGGCTGCCTCGCGCCGAGGGAGCCGCAGGCTCGCGGCATGGACCAGCGACTGCCCGGTCGCGAGGAGCGCGGCGTCGATGGCCAGAATGCCGGCGCTGCCGCCGATCAGCGCCTCGTCGCC
The DNA here is from genome assembly GCA_023384095.1 of Hyphomicrobiaceae bacterium. GTDB lineage: Bacteria > Pseudomonadota > Alphaproteobacteria > Rhizobiales > Hyphomicrobiaceae > ZC4RG25. Next base: position 72,834 of record JAHDXT010000015.1, on the reverse strand, counting down.
GGGTGCGACTTGCATCCGCGCCGCGCGGTCGGCAGCCGAGGATTCGAGCGAAAGACGTCGTGGAATGACGAGCCATCGCCTGCCCGTCCCCACGCTGAGCCGGCAGACCGGCCCTTCCGGCAGCGGCCCTTCGTGGACCAGGCGGACCCCGGCCGGTTCGGCGCGCGGCGACCCTCGCTCGATGATGATGGTGAAGCCCGGCGCCACATCGCGGGGAGCCGTGCGCAGCTCCTCCAGGTAGGGCAGCAGCGGCGTCTCGAGCGCTGCGTCGACGGCATCGACGCGCAGCAGCGACCCCTTGAGATCGTACCAGCTCGACATCGCGTCAGACCCGTTTCATCGGTGGGCAACGGGAGCGGCGGCCGGCGCCGGCACGGTCATGCGGTCTCCCGAGTAGACGAGAACCTCGACCATGCTCGCGGTCGGGGCGTTCAGCAGCGGCCTCCCGTCGAGCACCACCCAGCAGTGGGCCGAGAGCACTTCGCGGACGACGCTCGTGCGGTCGACGGCGAAATGCAGCTCGGGCCGGTAGCCGGCGAGCCGCAGGAAACGCATCGCCAGCACGCCTTCGCGCAGGCAGGGGCGGTCGCGCATGAGCCAGGGCCGCCGTACCGCCCGCTTCACGCGGCGCGCGGTGTAATCGGGCGCGAGCCCGCGGTAGGGCGACGCCGAGCCGGGATCAGCCGCCAGCGCCAGCAGCGAGTTGAGGTTGCGTTTCCAGGCCAGCGCCGGGACGAGGCGCGCCCAGCACCACAGCGCCAGCCTGAAGCGAAGTTTTCGGACCACCAGCATCGCGTTCGTCACTGGGCGCGGACGATGCCCTCCTGCTGCAAGTCGGCTGCCAGCGCGGCGAGATCGCTACGCAGCTCGTCGGCGGAGACTTCGAACGTATCGAGCAGGCCATCCACCACCTCGGCAAAAATGCGCCGCCCGTCGACCGCCGCCAGGAAGGCGGACGTCGTGTCGTTGCAGGTGAAGAGCTGTCCCGACTCGACGATCAGCACGACAGCCCCTTCGCCGATGCCGAGGGGTTGAAAGGAAACGCCGTCGGACAGCGTCAGCACGCTCGAATCCTGGATCACGGGCAGCTATCCTTCTGCAGTTGTCCAATCACGATACTACGCGGCGCGGCGGTAGTTTACTACGACTGCGGAGCAGGCGCCGCACTTCCATGTGCGCAAAGAGCAGGCCGCACCGCACCGACACAAGCGAAGGGAAAGTATTGCGTGACGACAACACCAATGATGAATTTCCATGCTCACCTTCATGCCGCTGCCGGAACTTGCTAAGGTTTCGGAGTTGATCAGGAGACGCTCCATGAACCAGACAGGCAGCGTTCGGTGGCCGTATGTTTCGCCCACGCTCGAGCGGCGCGGCCAGCTCAGCTCGGTCACGGCCCAGGCGCTACCACCCGTCAGCTGAGCTCATTGTCCCCGCCAACGGGCTGACGCACTCTCCTGAGCCGGCGCCAGAGGGGGGCGCTGCGCCGTGGCTTGCTCGATGACCATCGACAGGCTGCATGTGGTTTGCCTGGTTGGTGCACCGAAGTCTGCAGACCGGGTTGCGGCAATCCACAGCTCATCCGAGTCTCGATGGTTGCATCTGTTGACGGATGCAGGCCGCGAGTGCTCCTGACTGGGACTCGCGCCGACGAGGCTTGCGGTGCGCGAGGGGGCGCTTCGGCACCCGATGCACATGACGCTGGTCCTCCCTTCATCGGAAGCTCGGATCGTCGATCTCCGATCGGGACGCACGCTCGATGTGGGAGCGCTGCAGGGCGCCGTCGCATCGCGGGCGAGAGCGCTGCGAGAGCTCGGCGCCGGCCCTGGCGCTCTCGTCGGCATGGGCCATCGCGACGGCATGCTGCTGCTGGTCGACCTGTTCGCCGCGTGGCAGGTCGGCGCGGCGCCGCTCGTCGTGTCACCATCGCTGACGCCCTTCGAGCTGAGCCGGGTCGTGGCCTGGGCGAGGCCGGCCTGCTGGGTCGGCGAGCTGGCGTCCGCGGAGGTCCCGTGCCTCGCGCCGCAGCTCGGCGAGAATTTGCAGGCTCCCGTCGACAATGCGCCAGCGTACGTGCCGCGCGACGACGACAGGGCGCTGGTGCTCCTCACATCGGGCAGCACGGGCATGCCGAAGGGCGTCGTGCTCAGCCATAAGGCGCTGAGGGCGAGACTCCAGGCCAATCTGATGCACATCGGATCGCCGGACCTCGTCCGGGCGCTCGTGCCTCTGCCGCTCCATTTCGGGCACGGCCTGATCGGGAACGCGCTGACCCCGTTGCTGGCCGGCGGCACGGTGCTGCTGTGGCCGGAGCCCGGCGTCGAGGGCCTGTCCCGGCTCGGCCGGGTCATCGACGAGCATGCGGTCTCGTTCCTGAGCTCGGTCCCGTCGCTGTGGCGCATGGCGCTCAAGCTGTCGGAGCCGCCGCGGCGTCGAACCCTGCGGCGGGTACACGTCGGCTCCGAGCCGCTGCCGGCAGAGCTGTGGCAGGGGATCTGCGACTGGGCGGGCACGCGCAAGGTCTTCAACATGTACGGCATGACGGAGGCGTCCAACTGGATCTCGGGTGCGAGCGCCGATGAGACCGGTCTCGCCGAGGGCGCGGTCGGGCGGCCCTGGAGCGGGAGCTGGCGCGTGGCGCGTGAGGACGGCAGCCTCGCCGCATCGGGGCGCGGCGAGGTCGTGCTCGGCGATCCCGCCCTGATGTCCGGCTACCTGGGCGACCCCGCGGCAACTGCCGCCGCATTCGCGGGAGACTGGTTCAGGACCGGGGACATCGGCGAGATCGACGGCGAGGGCCGGCTGCGCATCCTGGGAAGGCTCAAGCATCAGATCAATCGCGGCGGCATCAAGATCACCGCCGAGGAGATCGAGCTGCTGCTGGAGCAGCATCCGGACGTACAGGAAGCCTGCGCGTTCGCGCTGCCGGATGCGGTCTCCGGCGAGATCGTCGCAGCGGCGGTCGTGCCGAGGTGCGGCGGCGGCCTCGGTACGGCGGCCCTGCGCTCATGGTGCGCGGACCGCCTGCGCCCGGAGGCCGTGCCGGCCCGCATCCTGCTCGTGCCTGCGCTGCCGCGCAGCGACCGAGGCAAGAAGCTGAGGGACGAGGTCCGCTCGTTGGCGTGCGCAGCTCGGGGGCGTGCTCCATGACGGACAGGTGGAAACCCGGTAGCGCCGTGCGGCTCGAGACGCCCCGCTTCCAGCTCGCCAGCCTGTCGCGCCTGCAGGCGGCCTGGCACTCCTACGCCTGGACGTCCGATCCGCTGGTCATGCATCCCTATGGCCTCGAGGCAGGGAGCTGGACGCGGCGCTCCTGGCACCGCCGGCTCCGCAGGTTCAACAATCGGCGCCGGTTCTGCATCGGCATCCGGCCGAAAGGCGGGGCCGGGCTGATCGGCTACGAGACCGCAGAGGTCAGCTCGCAAGGCGTCGCATTCATTGCAGTCATGATCGGCGACCGCGACTGGTGGGGCAAAGGCGTCGTCCAGGAGACGCGCTCGGCCGTCATTGATTTTCTGTTCGAGAACGTCGGGTGCGCGCGCGTATGGGGCACGCCGGGCATTCGCAACTTCCCTTCGATATTCAACTATCAGAAGCTCGGCTTCACGTGCGAGGGAACCCTGCGCCAGCACGGCTGGGATCCGGCGACCCGGCGGCGGCAGGACTATTTCATCTTCGGCCTGCTGCGTGACGAATGGCTGGAGAAACGCAAGCAGCAGGCGGCGATATGAGGAGGCTGGACGAGGCCCGCAGGCTCGTGGCGCACGCGCTCGAGAAAACCGTCGACGAGATCGCGCCCGGCGGCGCCCTCGGGACCCAATCCGGCTGGGACAGCCTCGGTCACATGCGCATCGTGATGAGCCTCGAGACCGAGCTCGACCGAACGCTGGCTGCGCATGAGATCATCGAGATCAAGAGCCTTGCCGATATCGCGGCGTTGCTCGCGAGTCACATCGCCATCCCCGGTTGAGTCCGCCCAGTATCTTTTATCCTGTGTTGTGTATGTGCGAACGTTGGAGGCAGTGCCGACTCGATTTATCCAGGCGCTCCGTTTCGGATCAGGAGAGGTCGAAATGAAGCGCATTCCTTACGAGAAGCCCGTACTCAGCAAGCGCGAGCGGCTTGCAGCCGTTACCGCCATCGGCGGCATCAGTCCCCCCATAAATCCAAAGGTGGATTGACCCGCTCGGTGACGACAGACTGTCCTGATCGGCGGATATCGTCCGAGTGATGGCCGCTTGGTCGTTTCTGGCAGAGAGGCGGACCGTCAGCTCGCGTCCTCGAAGGGCAGACCGATGTAGTTCTCGGCCAGCGCCGTCTGCGCTGCTCGGGAGCTTCCCAGGTACTCGAACTCGGCCAGCTGCAGCCGGCGCGCGAAGTCGTCCGCATCCGGAAAGCGGTGCAGCAGCGATGTCATCCACCAGGAGAAGCGCTCCGCCTTCCAGACACGCGCCAGGCAGCGGTCGGAATAGGATTCTATCAGATCCGTGCGGCCATCCTTGTAGAAGGCCGTCAGTGTGCGGGCGAGAACGCGCGCGTCGGCGGCGGCCAGGTTGAGCCCTTTGGCGCCCGTCGGCGGGACGATGTGCGCTGCATCTCCGGCCAGGAACAGTCGCCCGAACCGCATCGGCTCGGCGACGAAGCTGCGCAACGGCGCTATGCTCTTCTCGATGGCCGGGGCGGTCGCCACGCGTTCGGAGGCCGCGGGACCGAGCCGACCCCTGAGCTCCGCCCAGAAGCGCTCGTCGGGCCAGTCGCCGAGGCTGATGTCGAGCGGGCACTGGATGTAGTAGCGGCTGCGGGTCGGCGAGCGCATGCTGGCCAGAGCGAAGCCGCGCGCATGGCTGGCATAGATCAGCTCCTCGGAGCACGGCTCGACGTCGGCCAGCACGCCGAGCCAGCCGAATGGGTAGGCGCGCTCGAAAGTCCTGACCGCGGACGCTGGGATGCATGTCCGGCTGATGCCGTGGAAACCGTCGCAGCCGGCCACGAAATCGCAGGCGATGACGCCGGCCCGGTCGTTCTGGCGGAAGGCTATCCGGGGTCTGTCCGATTCCGGATCCGCGATGCTGACGGCCTCCGCATCGTAGAGCGTGACGCCCGCCTCGGCCCCGCGGGCATCCATCAGATCGCGCGTGACCTCCGTCTGACCGTAGACGACGACCGAGCCGCCGGTCAGCCCCGCCAGGTCGATTCGCAGCGGTCGCCCGTCGAAGTTGATCTCGAAGCCGTCATGGACGAGACCGTCGCGTTGCATGCGTTCGGCGCACCCCGTTTCCTGCAGCAGCTCGACCGTGCCGCGCTCCAGGACGCCGGCGCGCACCCGCCCCAGCACGTATCCGGCGCTGCGCCGCTCCAGCACGACGCTCTCGATGCCCTGCCGCGACAGCAGCCGGGCCAGCAGAAGTCCGGCGGGCCCGGCGCCGATGATCCCCACCTGGGTGCGCATCCTGCCTCACCATGGAGACTGATCGTCCGACAGAGTGGCTGCATTCGGCTCCCGTGGAAAGGGGGGCCCTCCGCTCATCCCTGCGCCTGGCAGCCGTCGAGCGTCTCAGCGATCAGGATGTCGACGACGCCCGCGAGGGCCTCCCGCCGGGTCGCGCCGGCGGCCAGCAGCCGCTCGCAGGTGGCGACCTGCCGGTCGGCGCTGGTGCCCTCCTCGACGATCCGTCCGGCATGCGCGACCTCCGACTCGCAGCCGAGCGCCGCCGCATCCTCCGCGATCAGCGCCTGGATCTCTCCGAGAAGATCCCGGAACGGAACCAGCGTGCCCTGGCCGAAATCGAACAGCGTGCCCTTGACGCCGTAGCGCTGCGCCCGCCAGCGGTTCTCCTCGAGCAGGAAGACGGGGTACATGCGCCAGCTCTGGTTGGCCCGGCGCAGCCGGTACAGCATCCGGCAGATGCATACGAACAGCGCGGCGATGGACACCGCGTCGTCGAGCCGGGTGCATACGTCGGTGATGCGCATCTCGAGCGTGGGGAAGCGGTGCGATGGCCGCAGGTCCCACCAGATCTTGGTCGCATCCTCGATCACGCCGGCCTTCACCAGCACGCCGACGGTCTGCTGATACTCGTCCCACCCCGACAGCCGGCCCGGCATGCCGGTGCGCGGCAGCTCGTCCATCACCGACAGCCGGTAGCTCTTGAGGCCTGTGTTCTCGCCCTCCCAGAAGGGAGAGGATGTCGACAGGATCAGCAGGTGCGGAAGGAAGTATCTGACCTGGTTCATCAGGTCGATGCGCAACTCGTCGTCCTCGATCCCGGCGTGAACGTGCATGCCGCAGACGACGAGGCGCCGCCCGACGGCCTGCAGGTCCTGGGCGAGCGCCTTATAGCGTGCCTTGTCGGTCGGAGCCTGGTGCAGGAAGTGCGCGAAAGGATGGGTGGAGGCGGCCATCGGCGCCAGCCCATAGCTCGCCGCGATCCTGCCGATGGTGCCGCGGAGCTCGACGAGGTGCCGGCGCATGTCGCGGAACGAGCGGCAGACGGGAGTGCCGATCTCGATCTGCGACTTCAGGAACTCGGGGCTGACCTGGCCGCCGAGATTGGCGAGGCAGGCGTCCATCAGCTCCTGCGGAGCCGCCGCGAGGTCGCGCGTGGCGCGGTCGACGAGGTGGTATTCCTCCTCGATCCCGAACGTGAAAGACGGGTCTCTCAGCGCCATGGCGCTCATGGTGACACGGCGGCGCGCGCGGCGCTACGGGCGACAGCGCCCGAGGGCGACGACTCGGCCGGGGATTTCGTTCCGGGGGCGTGCGCGGGTCAGCCCGGCCTTCGACGCATGGCTGCCGCGGCGCCGGCTGTTGACCGGCAGCCGGCGCCGGCCAAGGATGGCGCCGGGTGGCGCTTCCGCCGTCACCACCGACGAGCAGAAGCGCCGATGACGACCGCCGCCCAGGCTCTCACCCCAAGGCCTCTCGTCGGCATTCTCTTCATGTGTCTCGCCGGAACCCTGTTCCCGGTGATGAATGGCCTCGTCCAGGTCCTGAGCGAGCGCTACAGCTCCGAGCAGCTCGTCTGGGCGCGCACGTCCGCGCACCTGCTGTTCGTGCTGGCGCTGTTCGCCCCGAGCTTCGGGATCAGGATCGTCGTCACGACGCAGCTCGGATCCCAGATCGCGCGCTCGATCCTCCTTCTGATGTCGACGACGCTGTTCTTCTCCGGGGTCGCGCATCTGCCGCTGGCGAAGGCGGCCTCGATCAGCTTCACGTCGCCCTTCGTGGTCGTCCTGCTCGCCTGGCCGATGCTCGGCGAGCAGATCAGCCTTCAGCGGCTCGCAGCAGTGATCGTGGCATTTGCTGGTGTGCTGATCGTCATTCGGCCCGGCAGCGAGGTCTTCCACTGGGCCTCCCTTCTGATCCTGGGGAGCGCGACCTGCTATGCGGTCTACCAGATCTTCACACGCCGCGTCGCGGGCCATGACAGACCCGAGACGTCCGTCATCTACAGCGCGCTCGTGGGCACGGTGGTGATGTCCGGGGTCGCGGCCTTCACATGGACGACGCCGTACTCCTGGGCCGACGCGGTGATGATGCTGCTGCTCGGCGTTCTCGGGGGACTTGGCCACTATTGCGTCGCCAAGGCGATGACTTACGCGCCCGCCAACGTGGTGGCGCCGTTCATGTACTGGCAGATGGTCGGGTCAGTGGTCGTCGGTTATCTCGTGGCGGGCTCCATGCCGGATGTCACGACGTGGATCGGGGCCGCGATCATCATCGGCGCCGGCCTCTACATCGGATGGCGTGACGCGCGCGCGAAGGGGAAGACGCCGGCGCCTCGGCCAGTCTAGCCCGCCCTACCTTCGCAGCATGGCTCCCTCCGGGAGGCTGCTTCGCACGGCCGGCAACCGGAACGCCATCCTTGCGTCCGGCGTTGAATACGGTTCGGCAGGGCAGCAGGGCCGGAGCCAGCGATCGTGACCAGCGACACACTTCGCACTGCGCTGCCGGAATACGTCATCGTCATCCGGATGCTTCTGGCCATTGTCCTCGGCGCCGTCATCGGCTTCGAGCGCGAGCTGGGGAACCGCCCGGCAGGGCTCAGGACGCACTCGCTGGCCTCGATGGCATCGGCAGCCTTCACGCTGATCATGATCGAGATCTTTCACGAGGTGCAAAGCATGCAAGGGTCGCCCGCCGATCCCCTGCGCATCGTCGATGCCGTGACGGCAGGCGTCGCCTTCATCGCGGCGGGCACGATCATCCAGTCTCACGGCGACGTCAAAGGCCTGACCACAGGGGCCGCCATCTGGCTGGCGGGCGCGATCGGAGTGGCGTGCGGGATCGGATATTACCTCGTCGCGATCCTGGCGGCGGGTCTCGCCGTGCTCGTCTTGCGCCTCCTCGGATGGTTCGAGGAGAAATGGCTCGGCAAGGACGTCGAGGACTGAATGCTGCGCTGTGTGATCCAGGCGCACCAGCTCCGGCCGGCACCAGCGGAGCTCCGCAGCGATCAAGCCGGCACGCTGTCCTCGGTGGAGACGACGTACTGCTGCATGGGCTTCTCCAGCCGCATCGGCACGACACCTGTCGGCGTCTTCATCGCAACGCCGACGACCTGGACGTGATGGACATGGAACGTCTGGTCCTTCACTGAGAACGTCCGCGCCTTGTCGACATACTGGGCGAAGAGCACCCTGCCCACGATGCAGCGGGGCGTCTGAGCCCCGGCGTTGATCTGTTCCAATGCGCCCTGAAGAGCTTCGCCGCTCTTGGCCAGCGTGATCACGGCGTCGATCTCCGACGCCCGGTCACAGACCAGGCCCTTGGTCATGAACACCTGGCCTTTCTCGAGCTCTGCCGCGGTTTGCGTGAGCTCCGGCGCCGATTGCGTCAGCTCCAGAGCGGACGCAGAGTGCGCCACGCAGACCGCACCTATCGCGGCGGCGGCAGCCCGCAGGCGCCACCTGACGGGGTTCATCGCTTTGGCCTCCATTCAACCTCTCCCCGTCGCGCCGATAACCGATGGCGCCATGCGCGGGTTCCAATCGGGGGCGAGGCTTCGGGCCGCAGGCGAAGGCATCGGCGTCGACGGCGCCGCAGGCACGACCGGCGCTCCGGCTCAGATCCGCCCGGCCCCGGCCTCGTGGCAGGCGACCGTGCGGCCCTGGAACGCAAGTGGCAGCGGCACCTCGCTGCGGCACTGGTCCGTTGCGAGCGGGCAGCGCGGGTGAAAGGCGCAGCCCGGTGGCGGCCTGATCGGGTTGGGGATCTCGCCCTCGATCATCTTGCGCGGCCGTCCGCTCATTTTCAGGTCGGGCACCGCATCGAGCAGCATCCGCGAATAGGGGTGCTGGGGGGCGGAGAACAGTGCCCCGGCCGGCGCGATCTCCACCAGCCGGCCAAGGTACATGACGCCGATGCGCGCCGCCATGTGCCGCACCACCGCCAGATTGTGGCTGATGAAGAGGTAGGTGAGGCCGAACTGGTCCTGCAGGTCGCGCATCAGGTTCAGGATCTGCGCCTGCACCGAGACGTCGAGCGCCGAGGTCGGCTCGTCGCACACCAGGAACTGCGGCTTGGAGGACAGCGCTCGCGCGATGCAGATTCGCTGGCGCTGGCCGCCGGAGAACTCGTGCGGATACTTGCGCGCGTCCAACGGGTCCAGCCCGACGAGGCGGAGCAGCTCGCCCGTGCGGTGCTCGATCTCCGCCTTGCCCTTGGCGAGGCCGAAGGCGCGGATCGGGTCGGCGATGATGCGGCCGACGCGCCAGCGCGGGTTGAGGCTGGCGTAAGGGTCCTGGAAGATCATCTGGATGCGGCGGCGCAGCGCCTTGATGTCTCCCGCGGCCGATCCCTTCCACATGTCGACGCCGTCTATGGTGACGCTGCCGTCGGTCGGCTGCAGCAGGCCGACCACCATTTTCGCGACCGTCGACTTGCCGGACCCCGATTCGCCGACGAGCGCGAACGTCTCCCGCCGCTCGATCGTGAAGGAGACGTCCTGCACGGCCTTGAGCAACCGCCGCTCATCGCCTTCCAGCACGCGGTTGAGCCAGGGCTTCGATACGTCGAAGGTGCGCGACAGGCCGCGGACATCGACCAGCGGCGGCTCGCTCATCTGCCCGCTCCCGCGACTGCGCCGGCGGTGAGCCAGCAAGCCACCTCGGAGCGGCCGATCGCCGCCGGCTCGGGACGATCCTGCCAGCAGCGCCCGAGCGCCTCCATGCAGCGCGGATGGAAGGCGCAGCCCTTCGGGATGGCATTGAGGCGGGGCATGGCGCCGGGAATCTGCATCAGGCGCGGAGCATTGGCATCGAGCGTCGGAATCGAGCCCATCAACCCCTTGGTATAAGGGTGATGCGGGCTCTGCACGACGTCGCGCACGGGGCCGATCTCTGCTATGCGGCCGGCGTACATGACGGCCACGCGGTCGGCCGTCTCGGCGATGACGCCCATGTCGTGGGTGATGAGCATGACGGCCGTGCCGCGCTCGCGGCAGAGCCGTTTCAGGAGCTGAATGATCTGCGCCTGGATCGACACGTCGAGCGCGGTGGTCGGCTCGTCGGCGATGACGAGCTCGGGATCGGCCGCCAGCGCCAGTGCGATGACGACGCGCTGGCGCATGCCGCCCGAGAACTGGTGCGGATAGGAGTCGATGCGGGCTTCCGCGCCCTGGATGCCGACGTCGCCCAGCAGCGCGATGGCGCGCTGGCGGGCGGCCTTCTCGCCGACCGGAGCGTGCGCGCGGATGGTCTCGACGATCTGATCGCCGATCCGGTAGAGCGGGTTGAGGCTGGTCAGCGGGTCCTGGAAGATCATGCCGATGCGGCGGCCGCGGATCCTGCGCATCTCCTCGTAAGGAAGGTTGTCGATGCGCCGGCCGTCGAGCCTGACCTCGCCGCCTGCGATCCGGCCCGGCGGCTCGATGAGGCCGATCACCGCGCTGCCGGTCATCGACTTGCCGGCGCCCGACTCGCCGACGACGCCCAGGACCTCTCCCTCCGCGATATCGAAGGAGATGTCGTCCACGGCGACCAGAACGCCCTTCCGCGTCGGGAACTCGACGCGCAGACCACGGACGGAGAGAACGGGCCTGGTCATCGCAGCTTGGGATTGAGCGCGTCGCGCAGCCAGTCGCCGACGAGATTGACGGCGAGCACCAATGCGGCAAGGGCGATACCCGGAAAAATCACGATCCAGTATTCGCCCGACATCAGGAAGTTGTTGCCGATGCGGATGAGGGTGCCGAGCGAGGGCTCGGTCGGCGGCAGCCCCACGCCGAGGAAGGACAGCGTCGCCTCCGTCAGGACCGCCAGCGCCAGGTTGATGGTGGCGATGACCAGCACGGGGCTCATCACGTTCGGCAGCACTTGGGCGAACATGATTTTGAACGGCCCGAGCCCGATCAGGCGCGCGGCCTGCACGTACTCCTTGTTGCGCTCCACCAGCGTGACGCCGCGCACGGTGCGGGCGTACTGCACCCAGTAGGAGAGCCCGATCGCCACGACCAGTATCCAGAACTCGCCGCCGGCGCTCTGGTGCGCACCGAGCATCACTCGCGCCACGCCGTCGATAAGCAGCGCGGTCAGGATCGCGGGGAACGTGAGCTGCACGTCCGCGATGCGCATGATGACCGTGTCCGCCGGGCCGCCGAAGTAGCCGGCGATCAGTCCGAGCGAGACACCGATCCCCATCGCCAGCAGCACGGAGAGAATGCCGATGGCGATCGAGATGCGTGCTCCGAACAGGATTGTCGAAAGGATGTCCCGGCCCTGGTCGTCCGTTCCGAGCAGGAAGCGCGGGTCGCCGCCCTGCTCCCAGGCGGGCGGCGTGTGCGAATCGAGCAGGCTCAGCGTGCGCACGTCGTAGGGGTCGTGCGGCGCGATCCATGGCGCCAGCACCGACAGCAGCACGAACGTCAGCGTCACGGCAGCCGCAACCACGACCAGCCGGTTGCGCAAGAACGAGTGCAGCAGATCGTTGTCGCGCACGCGCGCCAGAAATCCGGTGTCATCCGCCGCGGCCGAGCCGTCCTCATCGCCCGCATCGATTTCCATGAGCTAACGAAACATCTCCATGACGGAACAGAATTGTCGGGATCGCAGCATCAGCTTGCGCCCCCCAGGATGCGAATGCGGGGGTCGACCGCAACATAGAGCAGGTCGACGATGAAGTTTATGAGAACGAACAGTAAGGCGACCATCATCAGGTAGGCCGCCATGACGGGGATGTCGGCGTTCTGCACCGACTGGATGAACAGCAGGCCCATGCCGGGCCACTGGAATACGGTCTCGGTGATGATCGCGAAGGCGATCAGCGCGCCGACCTGCAGGCCGATGATGGTGATGACCGGCACCAGCGTGTTCTTGAGCGCATGGCCGAAGTGGATGGCGCGGCTGGCGAGGCCGCGGGCGCGCGCGAACCTGATGTAGTCCGTGCGCAGCACCTCGAGCATTTCCGACCGCACGAGGCGGGTGACGAGCGTCATCTGGAACAGGCCGAGCGTGATTGCGGGCAGGATGAGGGCTTTCAGGCCCGACGCCGTGAGGAGGCCCGTCCGCCAGAACCCGATCGCGACCACCTCGCCGCGCCCGAACGACGGCAGCACGCCGAGCTTCACTGCGAAAAGGTAGATCAGCAGAATGCCGATCAGGAAGGTCGGCAGCGATATCCCGATGAGCGAGATGGTGAGGAAGATCTTGGACAGCCACGAGTCGCGGTGGATGCCGGTGTAGACGCCCATCGGGATGCCGAGCACGACCGCGAACACCGCAGCCGCGAGGGCGAGCTCGATCGTCGCCGGGAACCGCTCCGCGATCAGCGCGGCCACCGGCTGCTTCACCTGATAGGAAATGCCGAAATCGAACCGGACCGCGCCCCACAGGAAACGGCCGAGCTGGACAGGCACGGGGTCGTCCAGCCCGAGCTCCTGGCGGATCCTGATCCGGTCCTCGAGCGGCGTGTCCTGTCCCACCATCTGGTTGACAGGATCGCCCACGAACCGGAACAGCACGAACGCCAGCAGCGCCACCGTCAGCATCACGACTGCGGCCTCGATCACGCGGCGGATGGCGAAGGCGAGCATAGGTCACAGGTTACAGGTTACAGGGAATAGGGGGTACAAGTGTGAACCTAGAAGTCTCTAGTTTGACGATTGTTCGCGAAGGCGGCCGAGAAGAGCTGTAAGCATCTTGCTCAGCTCGGTGCAGAGAGCGAGTGCAGGTTGAGCCTGATCCGGTCTGAGAAGGCTGACGTCGACTGCCAATAGAAGGAGCGTCTCGGCTTCTGCAACAGAGCCGCGCGAGATCGCGACGAAGTGAGCATAGTCGCGGCGTGTCGCGCGGGCATGACCTTCGGCAATATTGGCCGGAACGGAGACGGCAGACCGCAACAGCTGACTTGTCAGCCGGAATTCCTCCGAACGGGGCATCTGCTTCGCCAATCGATATGCCGATGCCGCCAGCTCCATCCCCTTCTTCCAAGCGATGAGGTCGCGATGTGACTCGATCCTCACCGCGACCCCCTGTCCCCTGTGACCTGTCCCCTAACCCCTATTCCTTCTGCACCCAATAAAACAGGATCTGATTATCGGCACGCTGGGCGATCTTGATCTTTTTCGATATGCCCCAGGCCAGCGACTGCTGGTGCAACGGGATGAGGCCCGCCTCCTCGTGAACGGTTCGAAACGCCTGGGCGATCATGTCGTCGCGCTTCTTCATGTCGTTCTCGACCAGGATCTTCTTGGCGAGCTCGTCGGTCTTGGGATTGCAATAGCCGCCGTAATTGAACGTCGCGCCCTTGCCGTCCGCGTCGCGGCAGCCGGAGATGTTGGCGAGCACGTTCCAGCTGTCGAACGAGCCCGGCGTCCAGCCCAGCAGGTTGAACGAGGAATCGTACTTCCGGGTCGGCCCTGCCTTCTCGAAATACTTGGCCTTGGGCTGCGCCAGCAGGTTCACCTTGACGTTGATCCGCGACAGCATGGCGACCACGGCCTGGCAGATCGCCTCGTCGTTGACATAGCGATCGTTCGGGCAGTCCATCGTCACCTCGAAGCCGTCCGAATAGCCGGCCTCGGTCATCAGCTTCTTGGCGGCCGCGGTATCATAGGGATGCCGTTTGAACTCGCCCGCTCGCGAGAACAGCAGCGGCGAGATCAGGAGGGCGGACGGCGCCGACATGCCCCGCATGACCTTGGACTTGATCGCCTCCATGTCGATCGCCTGGTAGAACGCCTTGCGGACGCGCGCGTCCTTGAACGGGTTCTTGCCCTTGACGTTGGAATAGAGCAATTCGTCGCGGAACGAGTCCATGTTGAGGAAGATCGTCCTCAGCTCCGGCCCGATCAGCACGTCCGTGGCCGGGTTGTTCTTGATGCGCTCGACGTCCTGGACCGGGACGGGGTCCATCATGTCGATCTCGCCCGACAGCAGCGCGGCGACGCGCGTGGCATCGGACTTGATGGTCTGGAAGATCACTTCCGTCAGATTGTGCTCGGGCTTGCCCCACCAGTTGGGGTTCGGCTTGAACACGGTCTTGACGCCCGGCTGATGGCTCTCGATCACGAACGGGCCGGTGCCGTTGGCCTTGAGCGCGAACGGGTTGAGCGAGGTGGCGGTCGCCGATTGGGCCTGGGAGGCGCCGTTCTCCTCCGACCACTTCTTCGAGTAGATGTACCAGGTATCCCACTCGTAATGGAGGATCGGGTTCGGCGAGGCGAGCACGAAATCGACCGTGTGATCGTCGACTTTCACCGCCTTGGCATCGGCCGGGACGCGGCTCTTGATCTGCGAGCCGGGGCTGCGCAGGCGATCCAGCGAAAACAGCACGTCGTCGGCGGTGAACGGCGTGCCGTCGTGGAACTTCACGCCCTTGCGCAGGTGGAATCGCCAGCGGGTCGGCTCCAGGACCTCCCAGCGCTCGGCGAGACCCGGGATGATCTTGAGCTCCTTGTCACGCTTGGTGAGCCCCTCCATGACGTTGCCCATGGCGCCCAGCGTGAACGTCTCGTTCAGCGTATAGGGGTCGAGCGCGTTGAGGTCGCCCTGGAAGGCGTATTTGAATGTCTTGGCCTCGGCGACATCGAAGGCAAGGCCGAGCGCCAGTACGCCCGCCATCATAAGGTTTGTCGACTTCATCGTGTCTCAGGGCCTCCCTGTGCTCCGGCGCGATTCGTGCGACCGCTTCCCGTTGCGGGGCCTTCGGCCGCGCATGCGGCATTGTGGCTCAAGTCGGAAAGGCGGTCCAGGGTCACGTGCGAAGCCGGACGTCGAGACATCGCCCGGCGTGCTCACTTCATCCGTGTACCGCTGAACCGGTGGCGGTTGACGCGCCGACAGGCTTGATCGAGGCTGGGGCGCCGACGTCGGCGGGAGGTGCCAGCACATGCCAGTCGTGAACCGGGTCGCCGCAATGCAGGAGGAGCTCGCCGCCTGGCGCCGGGACCTGCATGCCAATCCGGAGGTCGGGTACGACGTACAGCGCACGGCTGGCATCGTCGCGGAGAAGCTGAGGGCGTTCGGCTGCGACGAGGTGGTGGCCGGCATCGGGCGCACCGGCGTGGTCGGCGTGATCCGCGGACGCGGATACGGCTCCGGCCGGGTCATCGGCCTCAGGGCCGACATGGATGCGCTGCCGATCAAGGAGATCACGGGGCTGCCCTACGCGTCGCGGACAGCGGGCAGAATGCACGCGTGCGGGCACGACGGGCATACCGTCATGCTGCTCGGCGCCGCGCGGTATCTGTGCGAGACGCGCAACTTCGCCGGCGATGCCGTGCTCGTCTTCCAGCCGGCGGAGGAGGGCGGGGCCGGCGCGAAGGCCATGCTCGACGACGGTTTGCTCGAGCGCTGGCGCATCCAGCAGGTCTACGGCATGCACAACATGCCCGGCATCCCAGTCGGCCAGCTCGGCATCACGAAAGGCCCGATCATGGCCGCTGCCGACCGGCTCTATCTCGACATCGAGGGCCGCGGATCACACGCCGCCAAGCCACACCTGTCGATCGATCCGGTGCTGATCGGCTGCCAGTTCGGCAATGCGGTGCAAGCGGTGGTGGCGCGCAATGTCGATCCGCTCGAGGCTGCCGTCGTCTCGATCTGCATGTTCCACGCCGGCGACGCCTTCAACGTCATCCCGCAGACCGCCTCGCTCGTCGGCACCATCCGCACCTTGAAGCCCGAGGTGCGCGAGCGCGTCTTCGAGCGGCTGACCGCGCTCGCCGACGGCCTCGGGCGCCAGCACGACGCCAGGCTGGATCTCAAGCTGGAAACCGGCTACCCGGCGACCGTGAACCATGCGGCTGAGACGGACTTCGCCGCCGAGGTCGCCCAGTCTGTCGCCGGAGCGCAGAACGTCGATACGGCCGTGCCGCCGATGATGGGCGGGGAGGACTTCGCCTTCATGCTGCAGGAGCGGCCCGGCGCCTTCATCTTCATCGGCAACGGCGACAGTGCGGGCCTGCATAATCCCGGCTACGACTTTGCCGACGCGGCCATCCCCGTCGGGGTCTCCTACTGGGTGCGGCTCATCGAGTCCGCGATGCCGGCCTGAGGGGCGGCATCCAGGGCCTCGTTCCCCGCGAGCGGGATGACTCAGTTCTGAGGGACAGCCTCGGCTTCGGCCTGGAGGATGCCGGCGGCGATGGCGCGGGCCGCGTACTCGGCCATGCAGCGGTAGCCCAGGTCGTTGGGGTGGAAGCGGTCCTGAGCGAGGAACGCCGCGTTCCCGCGCTGCTTTGCCAGATCGGCCATCGCCTCGAAGCGGTGGACCAGCAGAACCCGCATATCGCGAGCCACGGCTGAGATCGCCTCGACGATGCCGGTGTAATGCTCGTCGCTCGCCAGCCGTTCTACGTACTGGGGATCGATCAGCACCACGTCGATCCGGTTGGCCGCCAGCCAACTGAGCGTCGAGCGCAGCATCTCCGCGAACTCGTCCTCGTCGATGCGGGCCATGGCATCGTTGGTGCCGACCTGCCACACCACGAGATCAGGATCGATCTCGGCAACCTCGAGCTTGATACGCTCCACCGCTCCCTGGCCGGTTTCGCCGGAGACGCCGCGGTTCGTCATCTGGATGTCGAAGCCTGGCAGAAAACCTTCGAGATTGCTCTCGAGCCGGACGGGATAGGCAGCGGCGGGCGAGCTGGCGCCGATGCCGACCGTCGAGGACGAGCCGATCGCCAGCAACTTGACGGTGCGGCGCTCCTTGAGCGCCCGGCGCAGCCTGCGAAGCGCAGCCCGCGGCCCGTAGGCGCTCTTGACCCTGCAGTCGCTGGATAGCTCGGTAGCCGCGCGGGAGAGGCTCGCCACCTGCAACGGCTGCTGCGGCCCGGCAGATTGCTGGGCTGCTGCAGTGGAACAGACTAGGAGGCTCGCGACGCCGACAAGCCAGGCACGCGGCTTCGCCACTCGACAAACCATGCGGTGAACCCCATCAGTACGACGCCGCAGATTACTATGGCACAATCAAGGAGAAAACTCTCCTCGTTCATTGCGCGCACGATCTGACCGGTGAGCGACAGGAGCGAGCCGATGCAGAAGACCGGCAGCGAGTTGCGGCCCAAGGCGCACATCAATGTCGTCGCCGGTCCGAGCGGGCGCTCGATGTATCTGAAGGCGGCATGGAAGGCGATGGCGATGGCGAGCAGGCTGATGATCCGGACGGGCGAGAGATAGGTCTTGTCGAACAGGAACAGCAGCCGCGGCTCCGGCACCCGCATGGGATCCGGCCAGAGGTGCATGAGCGTGACGAATGCGCCGACCCCGGACACGGCCCACGCCAGCGGCACCAGCCTGGCTACATTTTGGACGAATTTCTCGCTGGAACGGGCCAGCTCGGCCGACAGGAACCCCAACACCAGCAGGAGCTGCCAGGAAAGCGGGTTGAAGTACCAGCGCTCCTCCGCCGGCCAGTTGGGGAAGGTGGCCCAGGTCGTCAGGGCGTAGGCGTAGATCGCCAGCGACATCAGCAGCGCCGACCACCGGCGCCAGCGCGCCAGGGCGACGACGAGGGGCGCATAAAGCAGCAGGACCACATACAAAGGCAGGATGTTGAAATAGCCGAGCTGATGCGTCAGCAGCACGATGCCGATCATGGTCCGGACCGGGTCGTAGAACGCCGACGCAGCGTTGTGCCACTCGAGGAAGAGCTGGTTATCGGTGCTGAGGGCGACAGATGCCAGGAAGGCCAGCGCGAGCATGGTGATGACGAGCTGTGCCCGGTAGATCTCGAGAGCGCGCGACAGCAGGCGGAACACCGTGCGCGCGAACGGCTCGGGGTGAAGCGGCCCGCCCGTGGCGTAGGAGAGCGACCAGCCCGCAAGGAACACGAACAGCTCGGCTGCGTCGCAGATCGCGTAGTTGCGAAGCGTGAGCCCTCCCAGCGCGATGCCGGGAATGTGATTGATGAAGATCATCACCAGCGCCAGGCCGCGCCAGAAATCGACCGCATTCGCCGACCGCATTTCGAACCGTCATGAATCGAGCTGACGCGCGCCCTGTGCCGCGCCTGCGCGAGGAACGCGGCTCGGGCCGGGATAGTCGGAGAAATTGAGCAAAACCGCAAGTTTAGCGCCTGACGCTTCCATCTTGGCCATGATGAAGGCTACAAGACGGCTGCCGGGCGCTTGCCTGGGAGGTCCATGAGAGGTTCCGCGAGAATGCCCGAGTTTACGCTCGCCGAGCTGGAAGCCGCCGCCGCGCTGGTCCGCGAGGTGGTGCCGCCGACGCCGCAGTACGCCTGGCCGCCGCTGACCCGACGCGCCGGCTGCGAGGTCTGGGTGAAGCACGAGAACCACACCCCTACCGGCGCCTTCAAGATACGCGGCGGGGTGCTCTACATGCACGAGCTGAAGCGGGCGCAGCCGGATGTGACGGGCGTCGTCTCTGCGACTCGCGGCAATCACGGGCAGTCCATCGCGCTCGCCGCGAGGCGCGTTGGATTGCGATCGGTGATCCTGGTGCCTCATGGCAACAGTGTCGAGAAGAACGCCGCAATGGAGGGATTCGGCGCCGAGCTGATCGTGCACGGCCGCGATTTCGACGAGGCGCGGGTCCGCGCCGCCGCGATCGCGGAGGAGCGCGGGCTGCATTTCGTCCCCTCGTTTCATCCGCATCTCGTGCGCGGGGTGGCGACCTATGCGCTCGAGCTGTTCCGCGCCGTGGCCGCTCTCGACGTAGTCTACGTTCCGGTCGGCATGGGCTCGGGACTGTGCGGGCTGATTGCCGTGCGCGATCTGCTCGGGCTCGGCACCGAGATCGTGGGAGTCGTCGCCGACCGCGCGCCCGCCGTGAAGCTGTCGTTCGAGGCCGGACGGCCTGTCGCGACCGAATCCGCGCGGACCTTCGCCGACGGCGTGGCCTGCCGCGATCCGCACCCCGGGGCGCTCGAAATCATTCGTGCCGGAGCGGCGCGGATCGTCAGTCTCGGCGAGGACGAGATCGCGGCAGCGATCCGGATCTATTTCTCGGATACCCACAACGTGGCCGAGGGGGCGGGCGCCGCCCCGCTCGCCGCGCTGCTGAAGGAGCGCAGCCGTCTGTCAGGGAAAAAGGCCGCGGTAATCCTGTGCGGCGGCAATATCGATGCGCCGGTGTTCCGCAGGGTCCTCGGCGGTGAGACGCCGGACGCGTGAGCGGACTCGAGCATGAGCCGCCGCTCCGATGGTAAATCGAGCCGAATCAGTTATCTGCCGATTTTTCTCGCCCCGGAGTCGCCAAATAGCTGTAGTCTTTGCTAATATTGTTCGGATCACAGAATCGGTTGAGGGGCACCTCCGCGCCCCGTCAGAGAGGTGCTATGCGGTCTCGACGGCTACGGCTATGGATGGCCTGTTGGGGTGTCGCCGCGGCGACCGTGGCCGCGATGGCCGGCGCGCAGTGGCTGTCTGCCGTGGCGCGCACTCCGGACCGGTTGGAAGAGAAACGATCGCTGCTCGGCAGCTATCTCGCCGGCCGGTTCGCGCGGGGCCAGCACGATACGACGGCGGCAGCCGACTTCTACGCGCGGGCGCTGACCCGCGATCCGGACAACGAGGTCCTCGTCGAGCAGGCCTTCCTCATGGAGGCGACCGAGGGTGACTGGACCCGCGCCGTCGAGCTGGCTCGGCATCTCGTGGGCATCCAGGATACGCATCGGATGGGGCAGCTCGTCCTTGGGCTGACCGCGTTCAAGTCCGGCAACTATGCGGCGGCGGACGCGCACTTCCGCGCTGCCGGATCGGGCCCGATCGGGGAGCTGACCTCCATGCTCCTGCGCGCCTGGGTCAAGCTCGCAACCGGCGAGGTCGACAGCGCTCTCGAACTGCTCGAGGGCGGCAAGCAGGCGGAATGGGCGCAGTTCTACATTCGCTATCACCGCGCCCTGATTGCGGATCTCGGCCGGCGGCCCGCCGAGGCCCGGAAGAGCTTCGAGCGCGTCTTCAAGATGGATTCGCGAACGCCGCGGACGGCGATGGCGTATGCGCTGCATAGCGCGAAGGCGGGCGACGTCAAGCTCGCCAAGGCAATTCTGAACGAGCACCTCGACAAGTCGGCGGGCGACGGGCATCCGACGACACGGGCCCTGCGCGACCAGCTCGAGGCAGGCCAGGCCTCGACCCTGCTCGTCTCTACGGTCCAGGAAGGCATCGCCGAGGTGTTCTACGGGCTCGGCGAAGCTCTGACGGGCGAGGGCGGCATCAGCATCGGCGCGCTGTATCTGCAGATGGCCCTCTTCGTGCGGCCGGATTTCCCGTTCGCCCTGGCCGCGCTGGCCAACGTCCACGAGACGACGAAGCGGCATGCGGAGGCGATCGAGATCTACGCCAGGATCCCGCGTGGAACCCCATTGCAGACCTCGATCGACATCCGCAAGGCCATCAACCTCAACATGCTGGACCGGACAGAGGAGGCCAAGGCGCTGCTGGACCGGCTGCACGGCGAGGACCCGGCGGACCTGCGCGTGCTCGACGCCATCGGCACGATCCTGCGCGGGCGCAAGCGATACGCGGAGGCGGTCGAGTACTACACGCGAGCGATCGGGCTGCTCGAAAAGCCCGAGAAGCGCCATTGGACCTACTGGTATGCGCGCGGCACCTCCTATGAGCGGCTGAAGCAGTGGCCGCAGGCGGAGACCGACCTTCGCAAGGCCATGCAGCTCAATCCGGACCAGCCGCTGGTGCTCAATTATCTCGGGTACTCCTGGATCGATCAGAACCGCAATCTCAAGCAAGGGCTGTCCCTGATCGAGAAGGCCGTCGCTCTCAAGCCGGACGACGGCTATATCGTCGACAGCCTCGGCTGGGCTCATTACCGACTCGGGAACTACAAGGATGCGGTGCGTTTCCTCGAGCGGGCGGTCGAGTTGAAGCCGGAGGACCCGGTTCTCAACGATCATCTGGGAGATGCGCTCTGGCGTGTGAGCCGCTTCCGCGAGGCGCGGTTCCAGTGGCAGCAGTCGCTGTCGCTGAACCCGGAGCCCGAGGATGCGGAGAAGATCAAGGCGAAGCTGCAGAAGGGGCTCGCCGAGAAGCCGGTCGTGCGCGGACAGAAGAAGAGCCGGCAGGCCGCGCGCGCCGCGGCGGGCAAGAAGGGGGCGCAGACGAAGCTCGTCCCCGGCGCGCCGGTGCAGTGACCGGGACCGTCCGGCCCGGGCGGAGGCCATGCCTGGATCAAAAGGGCAAGATACGGCGGGCGGCGCCATCAGCGAGCTGGCGCGCGCCAAGGTCAACCTGACGCTGAAGGTCCTCGGCCGGCGTCCGGACGGCTACCACGAGCTGGAAAGTCTTGTCGCCTTCGCCGATATCGGGGACGTCGTGGTGCTGACGGTCGGCTCCGCGCCCGAGGTCACCTCGAACGGGCCATTCGGCGCTGGCATCGAAGGTGAGAACCTCGTCGCTCGCGCCTTGCGCGAGCTCGCCCAGGCCGAACCGAGGTTCAGCCTCGGGTCGATCGCGATAGAGAAGAAACTGCCGGTGACTGCCGGCTTCGGAGGCGGCTCCGCCGACGCCGCCGCAGCCCTGCGGGCCGTCAGGCGTGCCAATCCGGCATTGGCTGCCGCATTCGATTGGCATCGGCTGGCCGCCCGTCTCGGAGCCGACGTCCCGGTCTGCCTGGCGGACACCGCCTCGCTGATGTGGGGAATCGGCGAGAAGATCCGGCCCGTGCGGGGCCTGCCGCGGCTGCCAGCCGTGCTCGCCAATCCTGGCGTTCCCGTCCCGCCGGACAAAACCCGCGAGGTCTTCCGCCGGCTCGCGGCGCCCGCCGCTCCCGCCAGGTCCCGTGACCCCGGGCCGCTGCCCCCGTTTGTCGGCCTCGACGACTGCGTGGTTTGGCTGCGGGCCTCTGGCAACGACCTCGCCGCGCCGGCCCGGGACCTCATGCCTGCGTGCCGGGCGGTCGAAGCTGCGCTTGCCGCTTCGAGCGGTTGCCGCCTCGTCCGCATGTCCGGGGCAGGGCCGGCGTGCTTCGGGCTGTTCGATACGCGTCAGGCCGCCGGCCAGGCGGCAAGCGCGCTGTCGCAGTCACATCCCGGGTGGTGGGTGCGGGCGGTCACGCTCGCGTGAGCGGGCGGCAAAAGAGGCCGGCTGCTGCCGGCCCCGGGATTTCGATCGTCCGCAGCGCCTCACTTCGCCGTCAGCCGCTCGAGTCATACGCCGGACCGGCAAGAAACCTCGACCCGCCCGCGAGGTTTTCGCCGAGAACAGGTGGAAGGCCATCCCCCTCGTCAGACGGGCTTGAATTGAACTGCCCTGACGAACCGGCGCCGCCTCGGCTCCTGGTTGTGGATACCGCGTGCGAGTGCATGGGCGCGATCCCTCGAATCATCGAGGCTGATTGCGGGCACCCCGGCATCCGCGACGATCCATGTCGACCGGCGGATCGCCGCCAGTCGCACGGAGACAGCACATGACCGACCGCACGGCTCTCACCCGCATCGCCAGATCCGTGGCGGCCGACATGGCCGTCGAGCGGCTGAGCACGGCGACCCAGAGATCCATGCGCGCCCTCGACGCGGAGCCTGAGCACGTGCTCGACCTCGTCGACATGCTTGCGAAAGAGGGCAAGAAGAAGCGCTCCAGCGACAAGCTGATCGGCGGCTACGCATTCCTGCTCGCGCACGGCCTCGAGATGCTGCGCTATGCGGTCGATGACAAGGATGCCGCCGCGATCGCGCTGGTCGCCCGACTGCGCCGGCATCTCATCTCGGCTGGTGAGGTGGGGACCATCACTCCGCCCGTGCTGCTTCTGGTGATGCACCAATTCGCGACCGCCAAGCTCGACATCGGCGATGACCTGCGCAATCTCATGCAGACGCTGGTGGAGAACGGCAGCGGCGCCCGCGCAGCCTGCGAGCATCGCGATGGTGCCGACTATTTCACCGGCATAGTTGAGCAATTCGGCAGCGACCCGTTCGCCATCCACGCCTATCTGGACGACACCCTCGAGGCATTGCCTGAGGATGGGCGTGCCGCGCTGGTCATGGCTGCTTTCTCCGACAAGGAACCTGCCATGCGAGAGGCCGCCGTCGGCTTCCTGCTGAGTGCATCGGCCGAGGTCCGCGGCAAGCTTACCGAAGCGATCGGGCTGGCGGCCCCCCACGGTCTCGTCACCCCGACCATGCTGAGGCGCATGATCGCGATGCGCAACTGGCTGCCTGCGGCAGATCGACAAGACCTCGACAAGGCGATCAATGTCGCCCGTAAGAAGCGCGTCGAATGTGCGCCCTGGCCTCGGCCAGTCGTGCGGCAGGTCCTGTCCTCCGGCGTCGATGGCTCAGGAGCATTTACCGTCCTCGTGATTGCCGAGGAGGCGGGCAAGCCCCTTATCGCCGGCTTGCTGGTCAAGCAGGGTTTCGGCGTGCGTGATGCGTGGGTGCGCCGCGACGCCAGTTTCGCCGATCTGCGTGAGATCGTCGAGCATATCGCCGGTGAGATAGGCCTCGAGGAAACGAGCGTGGCATATGCTCGGGCTGTCTGCTGCCAGGCGCTGGCTATCAGTCTCGAGGCTGGCCACCTGCCGCTCTACGCCCTCCTCGACTGCGCCGAGGCAATCGGCCTCGCTGAGCTCAACCCGGAGGCACTGCCCGTCGACAAGCTCGTTGCCGATCTCGTCGCCGAGGTGGATGCGAAACGCTTGTCCGCGGCAGCGGTGACGAGAGCTCTCCGCCAGAGCGCCGATTGGCTGGAGGACCACCCGACGCTGGAGACGTGGTTCGAGGACAACGTCGCCAAAGCCATTGGCACCCAGCGAGCGCCACGAGCCAAGCGGATGGCCGTTCTCCTCGCGGGGCCATTGCAGGTCCGCCGCCGCCGCTGGGCCGAGCTCGCAGCGTGGACCTCCCTCTCCTTGAAGCATCGACGCCAGCCCGGCAATTGGCAAGGGTTCGCCATTCTGGCGAGGGAGTTGCTCGGAACGCGGCCACTGGAGGAGATTGGGCTCATGCAGGCCATCGCCGAGACGACGCTCGCCGTCATGGACATGAAAGGCCTCCTCGGCACACGACACGCTGCTTGAGCGTTGGTAGGTCGCCTCATAGCGTAGTCGCCGAGCGGCGATGAGCAGGAGAGAGAAGCAGCCGACATTCGATCCGAGAGGCGGCTTCGGGCGCTAGTCCGGCACCAGCTCAGCCGCACACACCTGCCGTTGCAGCGGCAGTCGGCCTATTCCTGGAAAACCGTGTCGCGGCTCCTGCGGATCGTCGGCAGCACGGCGATGATGGCGAGCAGCAGCGCCAGCACCAGCAGACTGGCGCTGAGCGGCCGGTCGAGGAAGGTCATGAAGCTGCCGCGCGAGATGACGAGCGCCTGACGGAGCTTCTCCTCCATCAGCCGGCCCAGCACGAACCCCAGCAGCAGCGGCGCCGGCTCGAACCCGAACTTGACCAGCATGTAGCCGAACAGCCCGAACGCGGCGACCATGAACACCTCGAGGCCGGAGTTGCCGATCGAGTAGATGCCGATGCAGCAGAACACCACGATGGACGGGAACATCAGCCGGTAGGGGACCTTGAGCAGGCGCACCCAGAGCCCGATCAGCGGCAGGTTGATGATCAGCAGCATCAGGTTGCCGATCCACATCGAGGTGATCATGCCCCAGAACAGCGCCGGCTGCTTGCTGATGATCTGCGGGCCGGGCACGATGCCGTGAATGGTCATGGCCCCCACCATCAGCGCCATCACGGCGTTGGGCGGGATGCCGAGCGTCAGCAGGGGAATGAAGGAGGTCTGTGCGCCGGCGTTGTTGGCGGATTCGGGCCCGGCGACGCCCTCGATGGCGCCCTGCCCGAAGCGGCCGGGGTCCGCCGCGATCTTCTTCTCGAGCGTGTAGGAGGCAAAGGGGCCGAGCACCGCGCCGTTGCCCGGCAGCAGCCCGAGCAGGGAGCCGAGAAGCGTGCCGCGCAGGATGGGCGCCGCCGACTGGCGCAGCTCCCCGAGCCCGGGCAGCAGCCGCCCGATCGGGGCCTTGACCACGTCGCGCGATTCGGTCGCCTCGAGATTGCGGATGACCTCCGCGAACCCGAAGATGCCCATCGCGGCGACGGCGAAATTGATGCCGTCGGCGAGCTCGTTGAACCCGAACGTCAGCCGCTCCTCGCCGGTCTCCAGGTCCATGCCGACCGTGGACAGCAGGATGCCGACCAGGATCACGGCGATGGCCTTCGGCACCGAGCCGCGGGCCAGCACGACGGCGAACATCAGCCCTAGCACCATCAGCGAGAAGTAGTCGGCTGGCCCGAACAGCAGCGCCAGCCGGGTCAGCGGTGCGCCGAGCGAGGCGATGATCAGTGTCGCGACCGTGCCGGCGATGAACGAGCCGATGGCGCAGATGCCGAGCGCGATGCCGGCCCGCCCCTGCTTGGCCATCTCGTGCCCGTCGAGGACCGTCACGACCGAGGTCGCCTCGCCGGGGATATTGACCAGGATGGCCGTCGTCGAGCCGCCGTACTGGGCGCCGTAGTAGATCCCCGACAGCATGATGAGGGCGCCGACGGGGTCGACGCCGAACGTAAGAGGAAGGAGCATCGCGATGGTGGCGATCGGGCCGACGCCGGGCAGCACGCCGATCAGCGAGCCGATCATGCATCCCATGAAGCAGAGGCCCAGGTTCTTCAGCGTCAGCGCGGTCGCGAACCCGAGCGAGAGGTTGTCCGTCAGTTCCGTCAAGGTCAGAGCCTAGAAGATGAGGTTGATCGGATAGGGCAGCGACGTCGGCAGGATCGGGATCGGCAGCCGCAGCGCGAAGCTGAAAAGGCCGATGCAGAAGGCGGTGAGCGCGACGGTGAAGACGGCTAGCTCCAGCGGGCGCGTGGTGCGGTCCGCGAGGGCCGCGAACACGATCGTGATGGGTCCGGCGAAGATCAGGCCGAGCGGGCGTATGGTCCAGGCGAAGAGCAGGGCGGCGCCCAGAACGAAGACCACGCCGCGCAATGACCATGGCGTCATGGCTTCGCCCTCGGA
Organism: Hyphomicrobiaceae bacterium; assembly: GCA_023384095.1. Taxonomy (GTDB): domain Bacteria; phylum Pseudomonadota; class Alphaproteobacteria; order Rhizobiales; family Hyphomicrobiaceae; genus ZC4RG25. The sequence continues at coordinate 46,450 of JAHDXT010000015.1, read as the reverse complement.
GGCGAGGAAGCCCTGCACGACCAGCAGGATGCCGAAGGCTGCAATCAGCGCGGCGACGATTTTCGGCACCATCCCGGATCCGACGCCGCCGAACTGGCCGAAGTCGAGCTCCCAGGAGCCCAGAACGCCGATGGCGGCGATCGCCAGCAGGAACACGCCGCCGACGAAATCCTGCGGGGATGCGATCGGCAGCCGTCTCCCGGCCCGTCTCGGTACTTCATGCGGGGACGGCCGCATCGTTCCGAGTTCCTCCGTCGAGCGCCTTCGGGCGCATTTGCTGTTGTCCCGGCACGCCTAGGGCGCGGACCGGCGCAAGGCTACAGACCGCTTGCGGCGGCGTCCACCTTCAATGCCCGATCCCGTCCGCACGCGGCATCCCTCCGAAAGTCGTTGCCATTCGAGGCGCGGGACGGTTTGCTGTGCGCGAGCCATGATCCCGGCGTCTTCAGGACACGAGGCCAGAGGTCGAGATGGAACGCGCGCAACTGGCCGCTGCCGGTCAGGAGATCGTCTACGAGGTGCGGGATCGGATCGGGTTCGCGACCTTCAACAGGCCGCAGGCGCGCAACGCCCTTACCTTCGGCATGTACGACCGGCTGGCTGAGATCTGCGTCACGGCGCCGACGGATGGCTCCGTCATGGCCATCGTGATCAGCGGCGCCGGCGAGCGCGCGTTCGCGGCCGGGACCGACATCTCGCTGTTCCGCGACTTCCGCACGCCCGAGCAGGGCATCGCCTACGAGAAGCGGGCCGACGAGGTCTTCACCGCCATCGAGAGCTGCCCCGTTCCCACAATCGCCGCCATCGCAGGCGCCTGCACGGGCGGCGGGGCTGGCATCGCCGCCTGCTGCGACATGCGCATCGCCACGCGGGACATGAAATTCGGCTTTCCCATCGCGCGCACGCTCGGCAACTGCCTCTCCGCCGCCTCCCTGGAGCGGCTGGTGCGGCTCGTCGGCGAAGCGCGCGTCACCGACCTCATCTTCACCGCACGCCTAGTCGAGGCGGAGGAGGCTCGGGCCGTCGGACTCGTCTCGGAGGTGGTCGAGAGCCACGCCGCCCTCATGGCGCGAGCCGAGGAGCTGGCCCGCCAGATCGCCGGCCATGCGCCGCTGACGCTGCGGATCACCAAGGAGCTTCTGCGCCGCTTGCGCCGCCGGGGCCCGAAGGTGGACGATACCGACCTCGTCGCCAGGTGCTACACCAGCGCCGACTTCCGCGAAGGACTGGAGGCTTTCCTGGCCAAGCGGCCGGCGAAGTGGACGGGCCGCTGACATCGGCCGGCGGAGGATCGGCAGGCAGGGAGGACGTCATGACCAGGATCGCGTTCATCGGGCTCGGCAACATGGGCACGCCCATGGCCGGCAATCTCGTGAAGGCCGGCTACACCGTCGCCGGCTACGACCTCGTGCCGGCCAACCTGGAAAGGGCCGTCGCGCGGGGCGTTACCGCGGCGGCGAGCGCCGCGACGGCCGCCGACGGCGCCGATGCCGTCATCACCATGCTGCCGGCAGGCAAGGACACGATCGCGGTCTACGAGATGAAAGACGTGCTCGCTGCCGCTGCCGGCGGGGCCGTGCTCGTCGACTGCTCGACCATCGACGTCGCCTCGGCGCGCCGAGCGCACGAGCTGGCGGCACTAGCCGGCAGGCTGTCGCTCGACTGCCCCGTCTCGGGCGGCGTCGCCGGCGCCGAGGCGGCCACGCTGACGCTGATGGCCGGCGGCAGCGCGGAGGCGTTCGAGAAAGCGCGGCCCGTGCTCGAGAAGATGAGCCGCAAGCTCGTTCACTGCGGCGAGCCGGGCGCCGGCCAGGCCGCCAAGATCTGCAACAACATGATCCTCGGCATCAGCATGCTGGGAGTCTGCGAGGGCTTCAATCTCGCGGACAAGCTGGGCCTGTCGCGCCAGGCGCTGTTCGACGTCGCCTCGACGTCGTCGGGACAGTGCTGGGCGATGACGAGCTACTGCCCCGTTCCGGGCCCTGTGCCGGCGTCGCCCGCCAATCACGGCTACAAGCCCGGCTTCTCGGCGGCGCTTATGCTGAAAGACCTGGGGCTGGCGCAGGAGGCGGCACGCGCGTCCGGCGTCGCGACGCCGATGGGCGCCGAGGCGGCGCAGCTCTACCAGCTCTTCGTGGCTGCCGGGAACAGCGGCGCCGACTTCTCCGGCATCATCGAGCTCCTGCGCGGAAAGACCCGCCCGGCCTGAGCCCGGTCTGGCGGCGGTCGCGTGGAACGCGGCGCCCGCCTGCCGGGTTTCCGGTTCGAGACGCTCGAGCGGCAGCCGCCGCCCGGGCCCTGAACCGGAAACCATGCGATGACGGACACGACAGTGAAAAAGGTCCATGCACCGGACTCGCCCAAGGGCGAGATGGGACAGACGTACCTCGTCTCGGGCAAGCGCATCTCCATGCGGTTGTGGGAGCGGGAGAACGCCGGCAACTCCAAGCCGGAAAGCGTGCGCGAGTACGAGACCGTGGGCTATGTCATCGACGGCCGCGCCGAGCTGGAGCTCGAGGGCCAGACGATCCGGTTGGAGCCGGGCGATTCGTGGCTGGTCCCGGCCGGCGCCAGGCACACCTACCGGATCCTCGAGCCGTTCACGGCGGTCGAGGCGACCGCACCGCCCTCCCAGGTGCACGGCCGCGACGAGCCGCGCGGCGCCGACTGGCCCGAGAGGCTGTAGCCCGGAGCGATCGAGACGAATTGATCGCCACGGCCACGACGCGCTGGTACAGTCGCCTGCGACCAGCCGGGGGATGATCGCCCGTGCGCCATTTCGTGTTCGACGCCTACGGCACCCTGTTCGATGTGCACTCCGCCGCGTCCCGCTACCGGGACGCCATCGGCGCGCAGTGGGACCGGCTTTCCCAGCTCTGGCGGACCAAGCACCTCGAGTACACCTGGATTCATGCGCAAACCGGTCGGCACGTGCCGTTCTGGACGCTGGCCGAGCGCAGCCTCGACTATGCCATCGCCGCGACAGGCGGAGTGCCGGCGGGGACGCGCGACAAGCTCCTGTCGGCCTACCGCACGCTGTCGGCCTACCCCGAGGCGGCCGATGTGCTGCAGGACCTCAGGCGGGCCGGCGCCAGGCTCGCCGTCCTGACCAACGGCGACCGCGGCATGATCGACGACGCCGTGGCCGCGGCCGGGCTCGGCGGATTGCTCGACGAGATCATCACCGTGCACGAGGCGGGAGTGTACAAGCCGAACGCGGCCGTCTACCGGCTCGCGTGCGAACGCTTCGGCGTCGCGCCCGACGCGATCTCGTTCCAGTCCTCGAACCGCTGGGACATCGCCGGCGCCAAGGCGTTCGGATTCCGCTGCATCTGGATCAACCGCCACGGCCTGCCGGACGAGTATCCCGACATGCCGGCCGACCTCATCGTCGAGGATCTGAAACCGCTGACCGCCCTGGCGGCCCGGTCCTGAGCCAGTCCATCCGCAACAGCCATTCTGGCACGCTCACCGCGGGCGCTGCCTCGCGCAGAGCGATTGCGGCTTCCCGCGCCATTGACAAAGCATAAGCGATACCTAATTTAGAGATGCCTAATGGACAGGTGCGATGAATAGCGAAGCCCTTTTCGACATTGCCGAATTCGAGCAAGGCGCCGCCGAGGTCGCCCAGGTGCTGCGGGCGCTCTCCAACGAGCGGCGGCTGATGATCCTGTGCAAGCTCGTCGAGTGGGGCGAGGCGAACGTGTCGACGCTCGGCGAGGCTGTCGGGCTTTCCCAGTCCGCCCTGTCGCAGCACCTGGCCATGATGCGCGAGCAGGGCCTGGTGGCGTTCCGCAGGCAGGGCCAGACCCTGTGGTACCGCATCACCGACGCGCGCGTCGAGCGGCTGCTTTCGACACTGCACGACCTCTATTGCCCTGCTGCGCATGGGAGCCCGCCGAACGGAGCGACGTCATGAGCCTGACCCCGATCAAGCCCGCCGAAGCCAAGCGCCTCATCGACACCGGCGCCATCCTGGTCGATGTCCGCGAGCCGGACGAGCACGCCCGCGAGCACATCCCCGGCGCCCGGCATGCGGCGCTCTCCGGGCTCGGCCGGCTCGATTGCGGCGAAGTGCCTGCCGTGATCTTCCACTGCCGGTCGGGTGCGCGCACGTCCGCTGCCGGCGCCAGGCTTGCCAGCTCGTCGCCGGTCCGGGCCTACCTGCTGGAAGGCGGCCTCGAAGGCTGGAAGAGGGCCGGCCTGCCGGTCGCCCGGGACGACAGCCAGCCGATCGAGATCATGCGCCAGGTGCAGATCGCGGCCGGCACCCTGGTGCTGACCGGGGTCATCCTGGGGACCTACGTCGAGCCCGGCTTCTACGGCCTGTCGGCCTTCGTCGGCGCCGGACTGGTGTTCGCCGGCATCAGCGGCTGGTGCGGCATGGCCAAGCTGCTCGCATTCATGCCCTGGAACCGCCGGCCGCGGCGGCCGGCCACCGCGGAGTGAGGCGCAATCAGCCTCGAGGACGAAGCTGACCCAGGCTCGCCGTCCGTGGTAAGAGCGTATCTCGGACGGGCTTGATGCGTATCAAGGCCGCCTGGCCGCTGCGGGATGATGCTCGAGCCCGGCACGCTGCGGGTGAGCGAGGAGCAGGGACATGTACAAGAACATACTGGTGACGACCGACGGGTCGGAGTTCTCGGAGCGCGCCTTCGGCCACGCGGCCGATCTCGCCAAGCTGCTCGGAGCCAGGCTGACGGCGGTGACGGTGACGCCGCCGATCCAGTTCATCGCCATCGAGGGCGTCGTCTATCCGGAGGACCCCGAGAAGCACAAGGAGATGACCGAGGCACAGGCCAAGGCAGCGCTCGACGTGGTGGCCAAGGCCGCCCAGGCGCGCGGCGTCGCGTGCGAGCTGGTGCAGTTGGAAAACCCGCAGCCCTACGAGGGCATCATCGCCACCGCCAAGGACAAGGGCTGCGACCTCATCGTGATGGCCTCGCACGGCCGGCGCGGCATCTCCGCCTTCCTGCTCGGCAGCGAGACACAGAAGGTCCTGACCCACAGCACCATCCCGGTGCTCGTCTACCGCTAGACCAGGCCGGCCGCTCGGGAACGCGGAGTGGCGGGGTCAGATCCCCGATCAGCGTCGACGCCAGTGTTCCGCCTGGTCCCCTTTGCCCTTCCTTCCGTCATGGCCGCGAAGGCGGCCATCCACGCAACTCTCCACACCTGATCTGCGGCGTGTCGTGGATTCCCGCCTCCGCGGGAATGACGGTGTGGGTATGCAGTGGGAATCGTTTCGTCATCGAGGGTCGGCAAGGCCGGTGAGCGGCTGACCGCATTCATGGACGTTGGAGGTCGTCGGGTGGCACTCGCTTCCCGCCGATCGCCCACGCCAGCCGAGAAATCCGGTACACTCCCTTGCACCAGGCGTGGAGAGCGGAGTTGGACGGCCGCCTTCGCGACCGAGACCCGTTGCGAGGAGACATGAATGTCCGCTCAACGCACCGCCTTCCGCCCCGCACGCCGCGAGGACGCAGCGCTCCTGGCGGAGCTCGTCAATCACGCTGGCGATGGTTTGCCGCTCTACCTGTGGGGTAAGATGGCAGGTCCGGCCGAGACGGCGTGGGACGTCGGGCGCACGCGCGCCGCCCGCGAGGACGGCAGCTTCTCCTATCGCAACGCCACCATGATCGTCGATGACGGCGAGACCGCGGGCTGCCTGATCGGCTACGAGATCCCCGATCGCCCCGAGCCGACCTCTCCGGACATGCCGGCCATGTTCGTGCCCTTGCAGGAGCTCGAGAGCCTGGCGCCCGCGACATGGTATGTGAACGTGCTGGCCGTGCTGCCGCAGCATCGCAGCAATGGGCTCGGCACGAAGCTGCTGGCGCGGGCCGACGAGACCGGCCGCAGGCTCGGCAAACGGGGCATGAGCGTCATCGTCTCCGACGCCAACGGCGGTGCGCAGCGCCTATACGAGCGCTGCGGCTATCGCGAGGCGGCGAGGCGGGGCATGATCAAGAACGGCTGGAGCAACCCCGGGCGGGAGTGGGTGCTACTTTCGAAGCAGCTCTGAAGGGCGGACCGTCTCACACATAGCGCGGCGCGCACACGGTCTGCCCGCTGCGCATGCGCTCGATGGAGACCGCGACTCCGTAGACATCCTCCAGACGCTCACTCGTCAACGTCTCGACAGGTAATCCGATAGCGACAGTCTGGCCGTCCCGCATGAGGCAAACGCGGTCGGCGACGGCGAACGCCTGGTCCGGCTGATGCGTCGACAGCACCACGCCGGCCCCGCGCGCTGCCAGCCGCTTCACCTCCATCAGCACCACGACCTGATTGCCGAAGTCGAGGCTTGCCGTCGGCTCGTCCATGATGAGAAAGGGTGCGGCCTGGGCAACGGCGCGGGCGACCATGACGAGCTGGCGCTGGCCGCCGGAGAGCCGCGTCACGTCGCGGTGTGCGAGGTTGCCGATGCCGAGCTCGTCGAGCGCCGCCGCGGCGATCTCGCGGTCCTCGAGCGTCGGGCCGGCGAACACGCCGCGGTGCGCCACGCGCCCCATCAGCACGAGATCGAGCGCCGTGTACGGAAACGGGCTCGCCTGGGCCTGTGGGACATAGGCGATCCGGCGCGCGATTTCCGAGCGGGGGAAACGGCTCAGCGGCGCGCCGTCGAGCAAGACCGCGCCGCCCTGGGATCGCAGCAGCCCCAGCATCGTCTTGAACAGGGTCGTTTTTCCGCAGCCGTTGGGCCCCAGCAGGCACAGCACCTCGCCCGGCTCGACAGTGAGGCTCACGTCGCGGCCGACCGGACGTTCCGGATAGCCGAACGCCAGATCGCGGACCTCGAGCCGCATCACGACCACCCGTGCCGGCCGCGCCACAGGAGCCACAAGAAGAAGGGCGCCCCGACCACGGCCGTCAAGATACCGAGTGGCACCTCGATACGCGCCATGGAGCGGGCCAGCGTATCGACCAGCACCAGATAGCTCGCACCGAGCAGCATGGCCGCGGGAAGCAGCCGCTCGAAATTCGGCCCGACCAGCATGCGCGCAATGTGCGGAATGACGAGGCCGACCCAGCCGATCACGCCGGCGATGGCCACGACGCTCGCCGTCATCAGCGTAGCCGCCGCGATGATGATGGCGCGCAGGCGGCCTGCCTCGATGCCGAGCGCCCTCGCCTCCTCGTCGCCGAGCGACAGCACATTGATGCGCCAGCGCAGCAGCACCATCGGGAGCAGCCCCAGCAGCACCGCCGGCAGCACGTTCCACAGGTCAGTGCCTCTGACGCTGGCCAGGCTGCCCAGCAGCCAGAAGGTGATCGCCGGGAGCTGATCGTAGGGATCGGCGAGGATCTTCAACAGTGATATCGCGGCACCTGCCAAGGCGCCGACGACAACCCCGCCGAGGACGAGAACCAGCGTCGGGTCCCGTCCGCGAACGGCGGCGGCGATCAGGTAGACCAGCGCGACGGTTCCGAGCCCGACGCAAAATGCCAGCATCTGGATCATCACGGCCGGCAGCGACAGGAAGATGCCGACGACGGCTCCGAGCCCGGCGCCGGCCGAGACGCCGAGCACGTCGGGCGATACCAGCGGGTTGCGGAAGAGCCCCTGATAGACCACGCCGGCACCGGCGAGCGCGGCGCCGACGATCAGCCCTGCCAGCACGCGCGGACCGCGGATGTCGAGGAGAACGCGATCCTCCGCTGTTTGCGGCGCCGCCCCCGACCAGAGCTGGTCAAGCGCGTGCATGGCCCCTTCGAGGGTCAGCGGATAAGCGCCGATCCGCAGCCCGACGGCGGCCGCGAGGACAGTCAGCAAGGCAAGGCATGGGAGGATCCAGAATGTCCGGTCCGCTGTCATTGCGCGCTTGGCGCTCCGGGTGGCCTGCCGTCGGCCCATGCGAGAAGCGTGTCGAGCTCAGCCTCGTTCACATCGACGTGGTAGAAGAGCTTATAGAACTTGCGCGTTTCCTGGCGGAAGTCGAATGGAAATCGGTCGCCGTGGAACAGGTTCGCCAACCACGCGAGGCCGATCAGCCGGTTGATGGACGGCGGGCGGTCGATCCAGCCGAAGGGTGCCGTCGGCGCGAGATAGACGCGGCCCTCCTGCACGGCCTGCACACTGGCCCATAGCGGATCGGTTTGCGCCCGGACCCTGGCATGGAAGTTCCGGTCCCAGGTGACGATGATGTCCGGATTCCAGACCAGCACCTGCTCGGGCGAGACGTTGACGATGCCGCGGCGCTGACCGCCGGCGTCGGCGACGTTGCGGCCGCCCGCCCGCTCCAGGATCTCCGTGTTGATCGACCCCTTGAGACCGGTTTCGAGACCGGTGGGCCCGCGCGCCAGATATACTCGCGGTCGCTGATCGTCGGCGATACCGGAGAGCCCCCGATCCAGCCGGCCGAATAGGTCCTCGGTATAGCGCGCCAGTGCTTCGCCGCGCTCCGGCACGCCGAGAACTCTGCCCAGCATGCGCAGCGAGGCTGCGGTCGCCTCGAAGCGGCCGTCGATCAGCACGTAAGGAATGCCCGTCCGGCTCTGCACCGTATCGGCGAGCGAAACATATGTCGGCCGGACCGATCCGAAGTCGACGATCAGATCGGGCCGGCTCCGCAGGACCACCTCGACGTTGGCCGTGTCACCGCGCCCCGAGAGCATGCCGACCTCGGGCAGGTCGCGCACTTCGGGCAGCAGGTATGGCCGTTCCTCGGGCCGGATCGCGCGTGGCCAGCCGATCATCGCATCCGGCCGCAAGACATAGACGACGACCGCAGCCGGGCCACCCGAGGCGAATATCCTTCGCACGCCGCCAGGCAGGAGCACCGTCCGTCCGCTCGAGTCGGTGAACACCTCCTGTCCGGCGGCGGATCGCGGAAACAGAAGAGCGGCCGCAGCAGCGCCGAGCGTCACCTGACGGCGATCAACCTTCATCACGCGAACACTCGCTTGTCGCAACGCTCCATGCCACCGGCGACGGCCGCTTTGCCATCTCGTCAGTCGACGCCGACCATCACGTCGCTCGCTTTGATGATAGCGGTCGCCTGCTTGCCGACGGCGAGTTGCAGCTCGTCGGCGGACGTCTTGGTGATCGATGCGGTTATCACCGCGCCGCCGACATCGATCTGGACGTGCGAGGTCGTGACGCCGTGGTCCACGCCGACGATCCTGCCCTTGAGCTGATTTCGAGCACTCATCCTCATGGTCACTGGCTCCTTCTGGCCGTTTGGACACCCCCGATATGGGAGCAGCCGGCTCAGTGAAGAATATGCGGGCGGTGGACGAAGTACACGTTGAGGAGCCGCCGCAGCACGAGCTGCCATTCAGCGGCCGCGCGATGCTCGCCCAGCGCCATGCAAGTCTTCGCTCGCTGCCACGCTACGACCGCGCAGTCGTCGCCGAACCTGCGGATCAGCACGACGGCGGCGCGGTCGATCGGAATAGGCTTCGTGTCGCAGGGTTCCATGCACCGGCGCCGTTCAGCCACCAGGGCCGAAACCGTATTTCTGCAGTATTTTCTGCCCATTGTCGGAGAGGATGTAGTCGGCCAGGGCGCCGGCCTCGCCCGGTGCGTTCTTCAGCACGACGAGCCCGTACTCGGCGCCGACATTGATCGCCTTCGGAATGGGAACGATCGACAGCTCGGGCGCCTCCTTCTTCGCCAGCACGGCATTGGTGCAGTAGGTGAGGAACAGGTCGGCCTGGCCGCTGGCCATGACCCAGGCATAGACGCTGCGCCCCTCCGGGCCCTTCGGAGAGCTTGGGCCACCAGTGAGCTGAAGCGCCTTCGACTCGAGCTTGGCTTTGGCGCCGGGCTTCAGTGCCTCCGCCTTGCCGAACAGCGCGAACGCATAATCGCCGGACGGATCGGCCTTCGGGGTCGAGGTGCCGACGCGCACCTTGGGGTCGAGCATCGCATCGAGAAGCGTGCCGGGCGTGACATCCAGCCCCTGCCGAACCAGCGCGCACAGCTCGTTGCGGGCAAAGACCCGCATCGGCGCGCTTGTGAGCCCCCGCTCGCCGAGCCGCTTCGGATGTCCTGTATCCGCCGATGCGAAGACGTGTGCCAACTCGCCCTTCTCGATCCTTTCGCGCAGGAGGCCGGACGCACCGAAGGTCGTCTCGACCCGGGCTTTGCTCCCGGCCTCGGCCTCGAAGGCCCGTGCCACCTCGGTCAGCGCCGCCCGCAGGCTCCCGGCAGCATATAGGTTCACCGTGTCGGCTCGGGCTGAGGGTGTCAGTACCATCAAAACACTCGCGAGCAAGGCAATGCGCATGATCGATCACCAGTTGCGTGCATGCGGGGGTGTTGCGCCGCACCCGAACAGGAATGTCCCGATGCGGCGCCTCTGATTCAGCCGGTCGGCGCGGCGTTGGGGAAGAAGAGCTGCTGGCCGTCGATCTTGTAGTCGCGGATCGCCTTCTGCCCTTCGGCCGAGACGATCCAGTCGATGAGCTGCTGGCCCAGATCCTTCTTCACGTGGCCGTGCTTCTCCGGATTGACCAGCATGATGCCGTACTGGTTGAAAAGCCGCTTGTCGCCCTCGACGGAGATCTCGAGCTGGTCCTTGTTCTTGAACGAGATCCAGGTGCCGCGGTCGGCCAGCACGTAGCCGCCCATGGCGCTCGCGGTATTCAGTGCGGCGCCCATCCCCTGCCCGATCTCGCGATACCAGGCGGGCTTGGCTCCGGCGGGGTCGAGACCTGCGTCTTTCCACAGCCGCAGCTCGGCGGAGTGCGTGCCGGACTTGTCGCCGCGCGAGACGAATGCGGCGCCTTTGTCATGGATTGCCTTCAGCGCCTGGATGATATCCTTGCCACTTTTCACCTTCGCCGGGTCCGACTTGGGACCGATCAGCACGAAATCGTTGTACATAACATCGTAGCGCTTCACGCCGAAACCGTCGGTGACGAACTTCTCCTCCTGCGGCTTGGCGTGGACGAACAGCACGTCGGCATCGCCGCGGCGGCCCGTATCGAGCGCCTGGCCGGTGCCCTGCGCGACCACCTTCACGTCGATCCCTGTCCTCTTCTTGAACAACGGCAGGATGTGGCCGAAGAGGCCGGAGTCCTGCGTCGATGTCGTCGAGGCGACGACGATCGACATGTCCTGAGCCGTTGTTGGTGCAGCCGCAAGCCCCGCGGCTGCCATTGCCGCAAGGGCGACGGCCAGGTGACGAATGCGCATGGTTTCCTCCGTTTACGGCTAAAGGACGAGCTCGCCCGCCAGGAAGCGGCGCGCCTCGTCGGTCGATGGAGACGCGAAAAAGCCGGGTGCGGCGGCCTTCTCGATGAGCCGGCCCTTGGCAAGAAACACCACCTCGCCCGCGAGGCGGCGCGCCTGCCCGAGATCGTGCGTCGACATCACGATCTTGACGCCCGCTCCTGCCACCCGCGCGATGATGTCCTCGACCGCTTTGGTCGATGCGGGATCGAGGCTGGCGGTCGGCTCGTCGAGGAACAGCACCTCCGGATCGCGGGCCAGTGCGCGAGCGAGCGCCAGCCGCTGCTGCTCGCCTCCGGACATCCGGCGCGCGGGACGGTCGCCGAGGCCCCCGAGACCCACCTCGGCGATGAGCCGCGCCACCTCGGACCGCTCTGCCGGCCGGCCCGCCGCCGTCATCGCATAGGCGACGTTGGCGGCGGCTGACCTGCGCAGCATCACCGGCTTCTGGAAGACGATGGCCCGCCGGCCCGCGGCGGGCGTGGAGCGTCCGGCAAAGGTGATGCCGCCGGTGGTCGGCGCGAAGAGCCCCATGGCGAGCTTGAGAAGCGTGGTCTTGCCGGAGCCGTTGGGGCCCAGCAGGACCGTGGGCGGGCCGGCGGCCAGCTCCAGGTCGATGCCGCAGAGGATCGAGACGGCGCCGACGCGATATCCCGCGCCAGAAAAGCGGATGGGCAGCTCGCCCGCCACCGCGACAGCGGCGCTCGTTTGCCCGACTTTATCCAGCATGGCACTCCGACCACCGGCGGATGCCCCAGGCTAGCGCGTTGATGGCCATGGTCAGCGAGATGAGGACAATGCCGAGACCGACGGCGAGCGACAGGTTGCCTTTCGACGTCTCCAGCGCGATCGTCGTCGTCATCACCCGCGTGAACCCGTCGATGTTGCCGCCGACGATCATCACCGCGCCGACCTCGGCAGCAGCGCGGCCGAAGCCGGCGAGCAGGATCGTCACCAGAGAGAAGCGGGCGTCCCACAGCAGCGCCTTCACGCGCGCCAGCGGCCCGACCTCCATCGCGGTCAGCTCGTCGCGGTACTCGGCCCACAGGTCCTCGATCACCTGGCGGCTCAGCGCCGCGATGATCGGCGCGATGAGCACCGTCTGGGCGACGACCATGGCCGCCGGCGTGAACAGGAGCCCGAGGTCGCCGAGCGGTCCGGACCGCGACAGCAGGAGGAAAACGGCGAGCCCGACGACCACGGGCGGCAGTCCCATCAGGCCATTGAGCAGCACGACGACCGCGTGGCGCCCGGGAAACGAGGTCAACCCGACGAGCGCGCCGAGCGGCATGCCCACGACCGCCGCGAGCAGCGTGGCCGAAAGGCTGACGATCAGCGACAGCCGAACGATCGCGAACAGGCTCGCATCGCCCGCCAGGATAAGGTCGAGGGCGCCGCCAGCGTCCACTCAGGCTCTCCCCGATTGCAGTTGACCGCCAATAATGGGTGTGTTTGGCTCTGAAATGTCAAACTATAGATTACGCGCATGATGATGCAGAAAAACGCAGGTCAAACTTTGCTGACGACGGCGGAAGCCGCCGATTACCTCCGCCTCAAGGAGCGCAAGCTCTACGAGCTCGTCGCCGAGCGGCAGATCCCGTGCACGAAGGTGACCGGCAAATGGCTGTTCCCCCGCGCCGATCTCGACCGCTGGCTGCTCGCCGGCATGGCGCGGCCGCATGGCGTCGTCCCCGCCGAGCCACCCCCCATCGTCGGCGGCAGCCATGATCCGCTGCTGCAATGGGCGCTGAGCGAGAGCCGCGCCGGGCTCGCCATCATGCCGGAGGGGAGCGAAGCCGGTTACCGGCGGTTCCTGAATGGCGAGATTGTCGCCGCAGCGATCCACTTCCACGATGTCGGCGACCCCGGAAAGGATGCAAACATCGAGTCGGTCTCGCGAGAGCCGACGCTCTACGACGCGGTGCTGATCGGCTTCGGCGCCCGCGAGCAGGGCCTGCTGGTCGCGCCTGGCAATCCGGCGGGCATCGGGTCGCTGCGGGACGTGATCGAGAGGAAGGTGCGCCTCGTCGTCCGGCCTCGAGGAGCCGGCGCGCAACAGCTCCTGCTGGCGCTCCTCCGTCGCGAGGGCGCCGGGTTGGAGGATGTCGCCGCCACGGTCGAGGCGCCGACCGGCCCCGACATCGCGCAGGCCATCCGCGCCGGACATGGCGATTGCGGGATCGCAACGCGCGCCGTCGCGACTGCTGCCGGCCTCGAGTTCGTGCCGCTGCAGATCGAGCGCTTCGACCTTCTCATGCGCCAGCGCGACGCATTCCGCCCGCCGTTGCAGAAGCTGCTCAAGCTGCTGACCTCCATTGCCTTCGCGGCGCGCGCCGGCGAGCTCGGCGGTCTCGACGTCTCCGAGGCGGGCAGCGTGCGATGGGCGCCGTGAGGGCGTTGCCGGAAGCGATTTGCGCGAGTGCCTCGCCAGGGCCAATTTCCGCGCCGGCAACGGCGGCCATCTTGCGGTGACCGGGGGCGCTGCTCTAGTGTCCGGTCTCCGACACTCGATCCGAGTAGCTACTCGTCCGTCATTCCTGCCGGGAGCGGGAATCCAGGACGCCGGCAACAACGCGCGGGGACATGAAGGACTATTCGGTCTGGCGGCTGCTCGAGGAGGGCATGCGCGGCCATCAGGGCTGGCCGCGAGCATGGCGCGAACCCGCGCCGAGGCCGGCCTACGACATCGTCATCATCGGCGGCGGCGGGCACGGCCTCGCCAGCGCCTACTACCTGGCCAGGGTACACGGACTGACCGACGTCGCCGTGATCGAGAAGGGGCCGATCGGGCTCGGCAACGTCGGCCGCAACACGACGATCGTGCGCTCCAATTATCTCTACCCCGAGAACAACCGCTTCTACGAGAAGTCGCTGCAGCTCTGGGAGGGGCTCGAGCAGGATCTCAACTTCAACGTCATGATGAGCCAGCGCGGCGTCCTCAACCTGTTCCATTCGGACAGCCAGCGCGACGCCTTCGCCCGCCGCGGCAACTCCATGCGGCTCAACGGCATCGATGCGGAGCTGCTCGACCGAGAGGGGGTCCGCGCGATGGCGCCGGTGCTCGATTTCGACAACGCCCGCTTCCCGATCCACGGCGGCCTGTTGCAGCGACGCGGCGGCACCGCGCGGCACGACGCCGTCGCATGGGGCTTCGCGCGCGCGGCGTCGGGGCGCGGCGTCGACATCATCCAGCACTGCGAGGTGACCGGCATCCGCCGCGAGGGCGGCCGGGTGACGGGCGTCGAGACAACGCGCGGCTTCATCGGCGCGCGCAAGGTCGGCATCGCGGTCGCCGGGCACACGTCGCAGGTGGCGGCCATGGCGGGGCTGAGCCTGCCGGTCGAAAGCCACCTCCTGCAGGCGTTCGTCAGCGAGGCCGTGAAGCCGCTGCTCGATTGCGTCGTCACCTTCGGCGCCGGACATTTCTACATCAGCCAGTCGGACAAGGGCGGCCTCGTGTTCGGGGGCAATCTCGACGGCTACAATTCCTATGCCCAACGCGGCACCCTGCCCGTGGCCGAGGAGGTGATGGCCGAGGGTATCGCCGTGGTGCCGGCGCTGTCGCGGCTGCGTGTGCTCAGGCAATGGGCGGGCATCATGGACATGACGCCCGACGGCTCGCCGCTGATCTGCAAGACGCCGGTGGAAGGCCTCTTCCTCAACGGCGGCTGGTGCTACGGCGGCTTCAAGGCGATCCCCGGCTCCGGCTGGTGCTTCGCCCATACGCTGGCGACGGGCGAGCCGCACGAGCTCAACGCCGCCTTCACGCTCGACCGCTTCCGCAACGGCCGCGCGCTCGACGAGAAAGGCGCCGGGCCGGCCTGGTGGGCGCAATGAATGATCTCACCCCGACGCACGCGCACCATTCCCCTCCCCCTTGCGGGGAGGGGCCAGGGGTGGGGGTGCCTCGCGGACGCCGATGCGTTCATGGCTCCGCCCCACCCGCGCGGCTGCGCCGCGCCGCCCTCCCCGTCAAGGGGAGGGCAGAAGGGCGCCGCAGCAGGCTGTAAGAGGCTTCCTTGATGCATCAGATCGACTGCCCATGGTGCGGCGTGCGCGACGAGGCGGAGTTCAAGTACCGCGGCGACGCCACGGTCACGCGGCCCGCGGCCGGCGCCGGCGCCGACGCCTTCCATGATTACGTCCACACCCGCGCCAATCCGAAGGGCTGGCACGCGGAGTGGTGGCACCACACCGGCGGCTGTCGCCAGCTCGTCAAGGTTCTGCGCAACACGCTGACGCACGAGATCCGGCAGACCGCCAGGGCCGCCGAGCCGCTCGCCGCGCCCTCGCCCGAGACGACGCCGACATGAGCCAGCCGCATCGCCTCGCCACCGGCGGCCGCATCGATCGCAGCCGCATACTGCTGTTCCGCTTCGACGGCCGGAACCTGCAGGGCCATCCCGGCGACACGCTGGCGTCCGCGCTGATCGCCAATGGCGTCCGCCTCGTGGGCCGCAGCTTCAAGTACCACCGCCCGCGCGGCATCTTCACGGCTGGCCCGGAAGAGCCCAGCGCCCTCGTCGAGCTGCGGTCGGATGCGCGGCGCGAGCCCAATGTCCCGGCCACCGTGGCCGAGCTGTTCGACGGGCTCGAGGCGGCGAGCCAGAACCGCTGGCCGTCGCTCGCCTGGGACGTCGGCGCCATCAACGCGCGCTTCGCCCGCTTCCTGCCGGCCGGCTTCTACTACAAGACGTTCATGTGGCCGGCGGCCTTCTGGGAGAGGGTTTACGAGCCGATCATCCGCCGCGCCGCGGGGCTGGGGCGCGCCGCCCGGCAGCGCGATCCCGATGCTTACGAGCACATGCACGCGCATTGCGACGTGCTCGTCGTCGGCTCGGGCGCGGCCGGGCTCGCGGCCGCCCGCGCCGCAGGCTCGGCCGGGGCGCGCGTGATCCTCGCCGAGCAGGATTTCGAGCTCGGCGGCGGACTGCTGTCGGAGCCGGCGCACGACGACTGGCGCAAGGCCCAGCTCGCCGCACTCCGGGAGATGCCGGAGGTCCGCATCCTGCCGCGGACGACCGTGCTCGGGTACTACGACCACAACGTGCTGGGCGCGGCCGAGCGCGTTTCGGATCACCTTCCCGCGCCGCCCCCGCACGGCGTCCGCCAGCGCTTCTGGACCATCAGGGCGAAGCAGGTGGTGCTCGCGACTGGCGCCATCGAGCGCCTCATCGCTTTCCCAGACAACGACCGCCCCGGCGTCATGCTCGCGTCGGCGGCGCGGACCTACGCCAGGCGCTTCGCCGTCGCGGCCGGCCGCCGGGCCGTGCTGTTCACCAACAACGACGAGGCTTATCAGACGGCGTTCACGCTCGCCGAAAGCGGCATCGGCATCGAGCGGATCGTCGATTCGCGCGAGACGTCGGCTGCCGTCGAGGAAGCCCGCCGGCGCGGGTTCGAGGTCCTGCCGGCCTCCGAGGTCTCCGGCATCATCGGCGGCAAGAGCGTCGAGGCGGCGCTGGTGCGCTCGCGGCATGGCGGGGCGGCGCGCACGGTCGTCGCCGACCTCGTGTGCGTCTCGGGCGGCTGGAGCCCGGCCCTGCACCTCGCCTCCCAGACCCCCGCCAAACCGGTGTGGAATGAGAAGCTCGCCTGCTTCGTCCCTGGCACGCCGGTGCAGGCGGAGCGCTCCGCCGGGGCCGCCCGCGGCGTATTCGGGATCGGCGAGGCGGCCCGGGACGGGCACGAGGCGGGCCGAGCGGCAGCCGCCGCGGCCGGGCTCGAGGGCGGCGCGACCATCGCATTGCCCACCGAGGTCCCGCCGGCGGCAACCGCAATCGAGGCCTGCTGGGAGGTCAAGGCCGACGGCGAGGGCAAGAGCTTCGTCGACCTGCAGCACGACGTCACGGCCGGCGACATCCGCCTCGCCCATCGCGAAGGCTACAGCCACGTCGAGCACGCCAAGCGCTACACCACCCACGGCATGGCGACCGACCAGGGCAAGACCGGCGGCCTCGTCGGTGCCGCCGTGCTGGCGGCCGCACGCGGCGAGGCGATCGAGCGCGTCGGGGTGCCGACGTTCCGGCCCTACGTCACGCCGGTCACAATCGGCGCCATCGCCGGGCGGGAGACCGGCAGGCATCTCAAGCCTGTCCGGCGCTCGCCGCTGCACGCCTGGCACGTGCGCAACGGCGCGGTGCTCTTGGAGACCGGGCTCTGGCTGAGACCGCTCTATTACCCCCGGACTGGCGAGGCCGGCTGGACGCCGATCCTGCGCGAGGCGCGCGCGGTGCGCCAGGCCGTGGGGCTGTGCGATGTCTCGACGCTGGGCAAGATCGACGTGCAGGGTCCCGATGCGGGGCCGTTCCTCGACCGGCTCTACACGAATACGTTCTCGACGCTGCCCGCCGGCCGCGCCCGCTACGGGGTGATGCTGCGCGAGGACGGCATGGTGCTCGACGACGGCACCACGTCGCGGCTCGGCGAGCAGCACTACCTGGTGACCACGACCACGGCCAAGGCGGCCGAGGTGCTGGAGCACATGGAATTCCATGCTCAGACCGTCTGGCCGGGCCTCGACGTGCAGCTCTGCTCGGTGACGGACCAGTGGGCTCAGATGGCGGTCGCCGGCCCCCGGGCCCGGCAGACGCTGCAGGCCGCCGTCGGGGGCCGCGACCTGTCGAACGCCGCCTTGCCGTTCATGGGCGTCGCCGAGGGCGTGATCGCCGGCGCCCCGGTGCGCATCTTCCGAGTCAGCTTCTCGGGCGAGCTCGCCTACGAGGTCGCGACGCCCGCAGGCTACGCGGAGCACGTCTGGGAGGCGATCCTGGCTGCCGGCAGGGCCTTCGGCATCGTGCCTTACGGGTTGGAGGCGATGGGTCTCCTGCGCATCGAGAAGGGGCATGTCGCGGGTCCCGAGATCAATGGCCAGACCACCGCGCGCGACCTCGGCCTCCACCGCATGCTCAAGAAGACGGGCGACTACATCGGCAGGGTCAATGCCGGGCGGCCGGGGCTCATGGACCCGAGCCGGCCGTCGCTCGTCGGCATCCGCGCGCTGACCGATGATTTCGACAAGCGCCTCCGGGGCGGCGCGCACGTCGTCAGTGCTCCGGAGGATCGGCACAGCCTCGGCTGGGTCACGAGCGTCACGCGCTCGGTGGAGCTCGACCGCTGGATCGGCCTCGCCATGCTCGAGGGCGGCATCGACCGGCGCGGCCAGCGGCTCTACGCGGTCTTCCCGCTCAAGGACGAGGTGGTCGAAGTGGAGATCACGAGCCCGCATCATGTCGATCCGGAGAACGCCCGTGTCCGCGCCTGAGCCCCGATCCGCGCTGAGTGCTGTACTGCGGCCCGGCCACAGCGGTGCCAAAGGAGAAACGCCCGTCGCGCTCGCCGAGCGGCGCCTCGCGATCGTTCAGCTCCAGGCGCGCAAAGTGCAGGAGGCGGCTTTGGCCGCGGCGATCGCCTCCGCCCTCGGTTTGACGTTGCCACCTCCCGGCCAGGCGAGCTCGGCGAGCGAGACGACGGCCGTGTGGGTCCAGCCCGGTGCATGGCTCGTCACGGCGCCCTTCACCGCCCCCGGCGATCTCGCCCGGCGGCTTGCAGGAGCGGCGGCCGGACTGGCGTCGGTCACCGACCAGACGTTCGGCAAGGCCGTTCTGCGCCTTTCAGGCGAGCGGGCGCGCGACGTGCTCGCGAAGGGCTGCCGCGTCGACCTGCACCCGCGTGTCTTTGGCCCGGGCCGGACGGCCGTGACCACGATCGCGCAAATCGGCTGCGTGCTGGTGCAGGCGGGCGAGGCGCCCACATTCGATCTCGTCGTCCCCTCGACGCTGGCCGAGGCGTTCTTCGAGTGGCTCGAGGCATCGGCCGCTGAGTTCGGATGCGAGATTCGCGAACCGGGTTGAGCGCGCGGCCCCGCTATGCCTCAGGCGTGCCCGGCGGCCCCTTGAACCGTTCGTCGACGCGCGCGGCCCACCGGAAGAAGGCATGCCGCAGGACGTCGATGTCCTGGTCCAGCGTCGCGCCGGCCATGCTGCCCTCGATCTCGCCCGACCGCAGCCGGCGGCCGATCTCGGCATGCTGCCGCAGCATGTCGTCCCATTCCCGCTGGAGCTGGTCGCCGAGGACGCCGTGCCTCTCGAGCGCGTTGCGCTTCTCCTCGATTGCGGCCTCGAGCTCCGCCAGCCGCCGGGCGGCATCGTCCTGTCGATCGTCCATGCGCGCCTCATCCAGTCTGATCCACGCCGCGCTGCCGGCAGGACCGGCCATCCTCCCCCTGCGACTGATGTAAGCATCGCATGCTGCGGCGTCGAGCGCCGGGCGTGCGCCGGACTTGCGTTCGCCGCCGGCTTCGCGCCACTCTGCGGCCCGCGATCCGCGCAGAGGCACGGGAGGCGAAGACATGGGCAGGCGCAAAATGCCCCGACCGGCGGAGCACACGACGTGATCACGATCGAGGACGTCCGGGCTGCCCGCACCCGCATTGCCGCCCACATCCGCCGCACGCCCATCCTCGAGGCGACCGCGCTCAAGCAGCCGCTGCCGCAGAAGCACGTGACGCTGAAGCTCGAGTGCCTGCAGGTCACCGGCTCCTTCAAGGCGCGCGGCGCAATGAACCGGGTGCTCGGCGCTTCGCCGGACGAGCTTCGGGCCGGACTCGTGACCGCCTCGGGCGGCAATCACGGGCTGGCCATCGCGCGCACGGCGCATGTGCTCGGCGTGCCGGCAACGATCTACCTCCCCTCCAACGTGTCGCCGGCAAAAGTCGAGAAACTGAAAGCCTGGGGCGCCGGGATCGAGTTCTGCGGCGATGTCTTCGACGAGGCGAACGAGGCGGCGCTGGCCTGGGCGCACCAGGCCGGCGCGCTCTACGTCCACCCTTTCGCCGATCCCCTCGTCGTTGCGGGCCAGGGCACGCTGGCGCTCGACATCCTCGACGAGATGCCCGAAGTCGACGCCGTCCTGATCGCCATCGGCGGCGGCGGGCTCATCGCCGGCATGGCCACGGCCATCAAGGCGCTGAAGCCCTCTGTGCGTGTCATCGGCATCGAGCCGGAAGGCGCGCCGACCCTGCATGCGAGCCTTGCGGCGGGCCGGGTCGTCACGCTGTCCAAGGTGACCACGGCCGTGCCGACCATGGCCGCTCGCCGCACCGACGAGCGCGTGCTCGAGATCGCGCAGCGGTACGTCGGCGAGATCGTGCTGGTGAGCGACGAGGCCATGCGCCAGGCGGCGCGCTGGCTGTGGTTCGAGGCGGGCGTCGCCGCCGATCTGTCGGGAGCGGCCGCGGTTGCCGCCCTGCAGTCGGGCGCCATCGCCCTGCCCGACGACGCCCGCATCTGCGCACTCGTCTGCGGCGCGGGCCCGGACGGCATCGGCTGAACGGCTGTGTCTCTCGGCCGCGATTAAAGCAAGCCCTTCCCCTCCCCCTTGCGGGGAGGGGTCGGGGGTGGGGATTGCTCTTGCGCGACGTCTCGTCTGCGGCTCCACCCCACCCGCGCGGCTTTCGCCGCGCCGCCCTCCCCGTCAAGGGGAGGGCATCATGGCCGCCCGATCGGCCTAATCGGGTGTGCCTTTCGCGTTGATCTCGGACAGCTTGCGGTCGAGGTGATAGCTCCACCTCGCCATGTGGGTGCGGAAGGCGGCGACCTCGGCCGGCGCGGACGGGCCGCTGGCCTTGGCGCACTTGCCGACGATCGGCTCCGCTTCGCGGTTGATGAAAGCGTCATCGACGGTTGCGGGATCGACCTCGAAGGCGCCGATCCGGGCTGCGAGCCTGCCGAAGAGCTCCTCTGCCTCGCGCATGAGGCAGGCTCGCTGGTCCTCGCTTGCCAATGCCCGCGTGACTCCCGTCAGGTCCGCAGGAACGTGCGAAAACACAGCAATGACGGCGGCCGCCAGGAGGTGACGGCCAGGGGCGAAGGTGCGCATGATCATCCCTGGTTCGGTGACTGTCGCGGCGAACGCTAGGCCGCCATTGTGGCATTTTCGGAAAACCGAGACAACTCGTCCTGATTTTTGAGATTCGTAGTGTTACCCCGGCCTCCTACTCGCCGCGGAACAGGCCCCGGCGTCCTTCGACCAGGAGAACCGTCGCCAGCGCCGAGATGCTGAGCAGCGCGAAACCGATGGCCAGCGGCTGCACAGAGCCGTCGAAGTATGATCCGATGGCCCAGCCGAAGAGAGCGCCGGCCACGGTCGTGTGAAAGCCGATCAGCGACGAGGCCATGCCGGCGACGGCGCCCATCGGCTGCATGGCGATGGCGTTGAAGTTCGGCACGATCATGCCGAACGCGAAGAACACCGTTGCCAGCAGGGCCGCGAACAGCACCAGCGGCGGCTCGAGCGGCGCCACCGCCATGAGCACCAGCGACACCGCGCAGAACACGATGAGCGCGATGTGAGACACCCGGCGCATCCCGTGCCGCTGCACCAGTTGCGCATTCGTGAACGAGGCGAACGCCTGCACGCCGGCAACCGCGCCGAACGCGACGGGGAAGGCGGCGCCGAGCCCGTAGACCTCGACGAAGATCTGCTGCGCGCTGCCGATGTAGGCCATCAGGCAGCCGAACAGGAAGCCGGTCGCAGCCGTATAGCCGACGGTCTGCCGGGAGGTCAGCGTCCGCCACAAGGCATCGGCGAGCCGGATCGGCGCTCGCGGCGCGGCCGCTGCATGCGTCTCCGGCAGACGCAGTCCCGCCCAGATGACACACACGACGCCGACGGCGAGCAGGAAGTAGAACGTCCAGGGCCACTCGCCGACAGCAAGAAGCGCCTGCCCGATAGCCGGCGCCAGCACCGGCACGGTGATGAACACCATCATGACGAGGGAGGTCACCTGCGCCATCTGCCAGCCGCTGAAGAGGTCTCGGATGACCGCAATCGAGATGACACGCGGCGAGGCGGCCCCGAAGCCTTGCACCGAGCGCGCCAGGAACAGGTAGTCGAAGTCGTCGACGCTGACGGCGCCCACCGTGCCGGCAATGAAGATGCCGAGCCCCGCCAGCAGCATCGGCTTGCGGCCGTACCGGTCGGACAGCGGCCCGAACAGGAGCTGACCTGCCGCGAACCCGATCAGGTAGCTGGTGACGACGAGCTGCCGGTCGTTCGGGTGCTCGAGCGCAAAGTATTCGCCGATCTCAGGCAGGGCCGGCAGCATGATGTCGATCGACAGTGCGGTCAGCGCCATCAGCAGCGCCATCAGGCCGACGAACTCGGGAAACGATGTCGGCAGCACCGGCAGTCCGGTGCGCTGGTCCCGATCCCGATCCGCCCGTTGTCCGAGTCCGTTCATGCGGTTGTCCCTGTCCATGGACCCGTGGCCGCCTGCCCCCGCAGGTGCGGACCGGCCGGCTCCGAGCCGTCGAGCGCCGCCGGCCGGCAACTCGAGGTGTTCGAGGAGCCGTCGGATCACGAGCGGCGGGCGGCGTCGGAGACGGATGACGATTACGGGGTGCCCCAGGAACATGGATGGCGCAAGCGCAATTGTGAAGCCACCCCGGCAGTCTGCCGCGGTGTGGCGTCATGTGCGCCGGGCTGCCTGCACCGTCCGCGCGGGCCCGTCACGAAAACGCCGCCGTCCACTCCCGCGTGCAGCCGCAAACCCCGGCTAGATAGGAGCACCACTGATCTTTGAGGGTGAATCCCCATGACCTGGTCATTGCTCCTGTCCATCAGCGCGGTCTTCGCTGCTCCGCTTGCCGCCGGGCTGGCTGCCAGCGCCGCCGAGGCGAACGACGGCATCACCGCTGCCATCACGCACGAGAACCTCGCCGTCTATTTCATCCGGGGCACGTCCGCGTCCGGACCGGTGCCGCTCACGCTCCAGGAGGCGCTCGCCAAGGGCGCCGTGACAGTGCACGAGACCGGCGATGTGAACGAGCTCGCGATCGAGAACACGGGAGCCGACGAGGTTTTCGTGCAGGCCGGAGACATCGTCAAGGGCGGCAGGCAGGATCGCGTCCTGACCGTCAGCCTGCTGGTGCCTGCCAGGTCCGGCAAGGTGCCGATCGGCGCGTACTGCGTCGAGCAGGGGCGCTGGTCGGCGCGCGGCCGGGAGGACGCGCATCGCTTCGCCAGCGCGGAGAAGGCCCTTCCCTCGCGTGAAGCCAAGCTCGCACTCCTCGCGCCGGCGAAGCCTCGCCCCGCCGCGCAGGAACGCCTCGATCCGAGGGCGGTGCGCCAACCGGACGAGGCGGCCGCGCGACCGGCCGAGCAGCGCCAGCTCCTCAGCCGCGGCTCAGAGGGCAGATCCCGCCAGAGCGAGGTCTGGGCGCAAGTTGCGAAGATCCAAAGAGATTTGTCGGACACCGTCAAGCAGTCGGTAAACTCGAAACTGTCGGCCTCGAGCCTGCAGCTCAGTCTCGAGAACGAGCGGCTTGCCGCCGCCAAAGCCGGCTACGTCGATGCACTGATCGAGAAGGGGTTGAGCGATCCCGGCATCGTCGGCTTCATCGTGGCCATCGACGGGCGCATCAGCGGCGCCGACGTCTATCCGTCGAACGGGCTGTTCCGGAAGATGTGGCCCAAGCTGCTCGACGCGGCGGCAACCGAGGCCATTGCCGGCATGACGGGCAAGCCCGTCCCGGCTCCGGCCATCGACGATGCCCGCTCTTTCCTGACGTCCGCCGAAGCGGCCAGCCAGGCAGCGCCATCCGGCACCGGCCGCGGGCTCGTCCAGCAGACCTACCGGGAGTCCGATCACACGCTCTTGGTCGAGAGCAGACGCAGCGAGGGCGCCTTCGTCCACCGCGCCTACGTCGCGAAGTGAGTTGCGGAGGCGGCGGGCCCGCCTGGCCTGTTTACCATTCTGGTGCTCCAAACGGCAGTCGAATGACGATCGGGCCGGCTCGCCGCGGCGCCTGGAATGGGACGAAAGACGCCGGATTCCGGCCGTTGGTCCGACTTCCCAGAGGGCTTCCCGCGGCTTATTCAGTTAGTCTCTGAGGCGCAATTCGACGTCCCGGCCAGGTGGCTCGAAATGGCTGCAAAGGTTCGAATCGCGGTTGTCGACGACCATCCGATCTTCCGCGAGGGCGTGGCGCAAGCGCTTTGCTCGGCCGATGATCTGGAGCTCGTCGCCGAGGGGTCCTCTGCGGCAGAGGCCATCGAGATCGCGCAGGACCACCTCCCGGATGTCCTGCTGCTCGATATCGACATGCCCGGAAGCGGCCTCGACGCCGTTCGCACGATCGCGCGGCAGTGCCCCCGGGTCAAGGTCATGATGCTGACCGTCTCGGGGAGCGAGGAGCACTTGGACTCGGCATTGCAGGCCGGGGCTCATGCCTATGTTCTGAAGGGCGTCAGCGGCCCGGACTTCCTCACCTCGGTACGCGCCGTCCATGATGACGGGCATTGCATCACGCCCGAGATCGCCACGCGGCTTCTCGCCAAGGCCATGAAGAGATCGATCGGCGCCGCTGGAACCGCCGAGCTGCCCACCCTTACGGCCCGCGAGGAAGACATCCTGCGCCTCATCGCCAATACGTACACGACCTGGGAAATTTCAGAACGACTCAACCTGAGTGAAAAGATCGTTTGTGATTACATCTCCAACATCATGCAGAAGCTGCATCTCCGCGCGCGCGTCGAATCCGCGCTGTTCGCGGGCCGCCATTGACCGCATTGGGAATTCCAGCTCCGTTTTCAGCGCGCCGGTATGCTTCAGCCCGAAGCTCCCGATGGTCCCGCGATTGACCGACTGGGGTTCGACCGATCTGTCCGACCATGGTCGCGCCGGCCCTTGCGACTTTTGCAGTACGGCCCGATGGACCGAGGCTCCTTCCTATTCGCCGGGATGCCTATAACTTCCGGTGTCTGCAAAGGGATCGCAGCGCAGTATATTCTAGAGGCGGGCCCGGCTAGTGGCCGGGAAATTGCATCGATCCCGGGATCACCAATCGCGTCGCGTCCGAGCGCGACGGGGCATCAGATGGGCACAGCGTGGCAGAGCGTTCAGGCAAGTCCGAATTCAAGAGCCTGTTCGGATCATTGTCAGGAGTAGGCTGGGCGATCGTCCTCATCTCCTGCGTGGTCAATGTTCTGGCGCTGACCGGCGCCATATACATGCTGCAAGTCTACGATCGGGTCCTGTCCAGTCGCAGCGTTCCCACTCTCGTCGCGCTGTCGGCGCTCGCAATAGGCCTTTACTTCTTCCAGGGCGCGCTCGAGGTGGTCCGCACCCAGCTCATGGTGCGGCTCGGCAGCCGCGTCGACCAGCGGCTGCGCGATTCCGCCTACCGCGCCGTCGTGCAGCTCCCGCTGAAGGGCCGCACGGGCGAAGAGTCCCTGCAGCCGGTTCGCGACGTCGACACCATCCGCGGCTTCATGGCGAGCCAGGGCCCCACCGCCATTCTCGACATACCGTGGATGCCGCTTTACATCGCATTCGTGTTCGCGCTGCACCCGCTGCTCGGCTGGATCACGTCAGGCGGTGCGGTGGTGCTGATCGTTCTGACACTCGTCACCGAAAGGCTCGCGACGAAGCCCACCATAGCGCTCGTCGGCGCAGCCGGCAGGCGCATGGCGCTTGCCGAGGCGAGCTCGCGGAACGCCGAGGTGCTGCAGGCGATGGGCTTCGGCCAGCGGGCGATGCAGCGCTTCGCCGCGGCGAGCACCGATCACCTCGTCGCGCAGGAACGGCTGGGCGATGTGGCGGGCAGCTTCTCGGCGGTGTCGAAGGTCTTTCGACTGATGATTCAGTCGGCCCTGTTGGGGCTCGGCGCATACCTGACGATCAAGGGGGAGATGTCCGCAGGCGGCATCATCGCGACCTCCGTTGCGGCATCCCGGGCGCTGGCGCCCGTCGAGGTCGCCATCGCGAACTGGAAGGGCTTCCGGGCCGCGCGTCAGAGCTATGCGCGGCTGGAGGCGGTGCTTGCGGGACTCCTCGCCGCGAATTTGGCGCCGCTGCTGCTGCCGGCACCGAGACGCTCCGTCTCGCTCGAGAACGTCACGGTGGCGCTGCCGGGCACACAGCGCGTTGTCCTCAACGGCGTGAGCTTTCGGCTGGAGGCCGGCCAGGCCGCCGCCGTCATCGGGCCGAGCGCCGCCGGAAAATCCACGCTGGCGCGCGCGGTGGCGGGGGTGTGGCCGCTGTCGCGAGGCGTGGTCCGTCTCGACGCCGCCGCGCTCGACCGCTGGTCGGTCGAGGAAAGGGGCAGGCACACCGGCTATCTTCCGCAAGGCATCGAGCTGTTCGACGGCACCATCGCGGAGAACATCTCCCGGTTCGAGGAGACCCCGGAGAGCTCGGCGATCATCGCCGCGGCTCAGGCGGCAGACGTGCACGAGATGATACTGAAGCTGCCCGACGGCTACGAGACGCGCCTCGGCGACCGCGGCACGGCGCTCTCCGCCGGCCAGCGCCAGCGCATCGGCCTGGCGCGCGCGCTCTATGGCGACCCCTTCCTCGTCATCCTCGACGAGCCCAATTCCAATCTCGACGCCGAGGGCGAAGCCGCGCTGGCGAAGGCCGTTCTCGGAATCCGCGGGCGCGGCGGCATCGCGATCGTCATCGCTCACCGGCCGAGCGTGCTGAGCGCCGTCGACATGGTGGCCGTGATCACAGGCGGACAGCTCGCATCGTTCGGGCCCAAGGACGAGGTGCTGCGCAAGACTGTCCGGCAGCCGCCTGTCCCTCCTTTCGGCTCGGCGCCGGGCCCGGCGGGCGGCGCGGCCCTGAGTCTCGTCATGGAGCGGCCGATGTGATGCTGACGGCGGAGGGCACAGGATGAAACCGGCCTCGATCGGGCGACTTGCGACGGATTCAGCGGCGCCTCGTGGGCTCGCGTGCCCGGTGCGCCGACGGATCATCACGGGCTTCTCGCTGATGGCGACGCTTCTTCTGGGCGTGGGCGGCTGGATGGTCTTCGCGAGCATCGCCGGCGCCGTCGTGGCGCCCGGCTATATCGTCGTCGACAGCAACGTCAAGCGGGTGCAGCACCCGGCCGGCGGCATCGTCTCGGCGATCTTCGTCAGGAATGGCGACCGTGTTGCGGCCGGCGACATCCTGCTTCGCCTCGACGACACCCAGACCCGCGCCAACCTCGGCATCGTATCCTCGCAACTCGTGGATCTCCGCGGCCGCAAGGCGCGGCTGATCGCCGAGCGCGACGATGCCGAGACCGTCACGTTCCCGCCGGGCTTCGAGGACAGCGGCGAGGACTTCGCCAGGGTCGCCGCCGGCGAGCGGCGGCTGTTCGAGGCCAAGCGCACTGCGACCGCAGGCCAGAAATCGCAGCTCAAGGAGCGCGTGGGCCAGATCCGGAAGGAGATCGAAGGGCTCTCCGCTCAGAAGGCGGCCAAGTCGGAGGAGCTCAAGCTCATCCTGCGGGAGCAGCAGCGCGTCGCCGACATGCATGCGCGCAAGCTCGTTCCGGAAACGCGCCTGCTCGCCATCAGCCGCGACGTGATACGGATCGAGGGTGAGCATGGCGCGCTGGTGGCCCAGATCGCGCGCCTCGCCGGGCAGATCCACGAGACCGAGCTGCAGCTCCTGCAGCTCGACCACGTCATTCAGTCGGATGCGCAGAAGGAGCTGCGTGACGTCGAGGCGCGCATCGCAGAGCTTGCCGAGCGTGCCGTGGCCGCAGAGGACCTGCTGAAGCGCATCGACGTCAGAGCTCCGCAATCGGGGGTCGTGCACGATCTTTCGGTGCACACCGTCGGGGGCGTGATCGGACCCGGAGAGACGGTCATGTTCGTCGTCCCCAACGACGATGTGCTGGCGATAGAGGTCCGTGTTCCGCCGACCGACATCGATCAGGTCAACCTCGGCCAGAAGTGCGTGCTGCGCTTCCCCGCCTTCAACCAGCGGACGACTCCCGAGCTGGCCGGGACCGTCTCGCGTGTCGCCGCGGACCTGACGCGTGAGACGCAGACCGGCTTCACCTACTACCTTGCTCGGATCAGCGTTTCCACCGACGAGATGTCGAAGCTCAAGGAGCTGAAGCTGCTCCCGGGAATGCCCGTGGAGAGCTTCATCGAGACGGGCGACCGGACTGTCCTCTCTTACCTGATGAAACCGTTCAACGATCAGATCTCGAGAGCGTTCAGGGAGGACTGAGGGAGAATGCAAGGCTCGCCTGTCCTCGGATGGCCCCCCCTCCTGCACGGCCGCCGCGATTGGACCCTGTCGGCCTTCGCATGCCTTTACGCCGCGACGGCGCTCCCCCTGCTGTGGCGCGGCGAGATACCGGCGGGCGCCGTCGTCCCATCGCTGCTGCTCGGCGCGGCCCTGATCTGGCTCAGCGCGATCGACCTGCGCACGTTCCGATTGCCTGACGCGCTGGTGCTGCCGCTCATCGCCGCTGGTCTGTTGATGTCGGCTTACTCAGGTGCCGGCGTGCTGTGGAGCGCGGCCTCGGCGCTTCTGGGCGCCGCCCTCCTCTACGCCGTTGCCCTCGGGTACAAGTGGCTGCGGGGACAGGAGGGGCTGGGGCTCGGAGACGCCAAGCTGCTGGCCGCGGCCGGGGCGTGGCTCGGAGCGGAATCTCTCGGCACGGTGCTGCTCTATGCCTGTGCCGCGGCCCTCGTCTCGGTACTTGTCGCGGCCTGCCGCGGAGGCGATCTCGACCGCAACAGCAAGTTGGCGTTTGGACCGTTCCTGGCTTACGGAACCTGGCTCGTCTGGCTCTACGGGCCGCTGAGTTGATGAGACCGGCACGTTCGCATGGCGGCAGCGATCTGGAGGACGACCCGATGACCCGACCAGGTCCCGTTTCGGCACTGGCCGGACGCAAGCCCGGCCATACAGGCGAGGGCGGCTTCACCCTGCTCGAGCTGCTGGTGGTCCTCGGCATCATCGTCATGCTGGCGACGGTCGCCGGGCCGCAGGTGCTCCGCTACCTGGGCAAGGCGCGCACGGATACGGCGAAAGCCCAGTTGGGGGCGCTGTCGACCGCCCTCGAGCTCTATGCGCTCGACAATGGCGGTTACCCGGCCCAGCAGGTCGGGCTCGGCGCGCTGATGCAGCAGCCGTCCGGCACTCGGCATTGGCGCGGGCCCTACCTCAAGCGAGCCGAGGGACTGATGGACCCGTGGGGCCGCCCGTACCAGTACCGCCATCCCGGTCAGCGGACCCAGGTCGAGATATTCACCCTCGGCCGCGACAACGCCCCCGGAGGCACGGACGAGGACCAGGATGTCACGAGCTGGTGATGTTGCCGTGCCGCCGGAGCCGGCTCAGCCCGGGTGCTGGCGGCTCCGCAGCCGCAGCTCGACGACGAGCGGCTGAAACGCAGGCGAACGCCGCCCGGCGAGAACCATGGAGAGCTCGATCAGCTCGGGCAGCGCATCGGCTCGGGGCCACTCCTCGTGCCAGGCCGGCGCCTCCTGGTCCCGCACTGAACCAAAATAGCGGAAGGCGAGAGCGCCCGCGCCGGACAGGAGCTCGCGCGCCTGAGCCTCCCCACGGTCGCGGTCGGGCGCGAACAGCGCCTGCCGCAACACGACCGACCTGTGGCGGCGGCCGGATGCGGAGCGATCCGCGAGCGCGATCTCGAAGCGGTAGACACCGGCGCCGGCGGGCCCATCCGGGGCCGGGCTGACGAACATCAGCGCATCGTGCCGGCCGTGGAACGCGAGGCCCGTGCGGCCGTCGCCCACCCGCTCGGTGACGGGCAGCGTCTCGGCGAGGCGCTGCTCGAGGAAGCTCCGCACACCCGCGACCTGAGCGCTGCGATCGGATCTCGCGGTATCCTCCCAGGCCCGCCGGCCGAGCTGCAGCGTGCCGGGAATCAGCGAAAGCACGACGGCGAACAGGGTCAGTCCGACCAGCAGCTCGATAAGAGTGAAACCCTGCTGGGAGGGGAGCGGCCCCGCTTGCTGCTGCGGACCGGTCACGGCGCGGCCCCGAGCTTGAGCGTCGCCAGCTCGAGGGAGCGCGTCCGGCTCCAAGGGCCTGCGCGCCAGGCGACCTCGACCGTCACCCAGTAGCGGGCAGGCGCCGCGGCCGGTGCATCCTGCGCGGGCTCGCGCACTGCCGTCACGACCCAGCGGAACCCGTCCGCGGCAGTGCCTGTCCAGCGGCCTTCCTGCAGCGGGGTCTCGATACCCGCACTCGCAAGCCGCGCCTTGGCGACGCTCAACGCGGCCAGCTCCATCTCGGCGGTGCGCGCGCCGCGCCAGCCGAGCGACAGCCCTTCGAGCAGGGCGACGACGACCGAGGAGAGCACCACGATGGCGACGATGATCTCGATCAGCGTGAAGCCGTCCTCCTGTCTTGCCATTTGCTTCAGCGGCTCCATTCGATCCGCGGCGCGCCTGTCCGCCAGTCGATCGCCACCCGCGCCGCCCTGCTTCCTTCGCGGAGCACGAGGGCGCCGCCACTCGATGTGCCGTCCGGATGGAAGCGGAACCGCACCGTCGCCGGCCCGACCACATCCTGCGGCCGCATGTCGGCGCTCAAGGCCAGCCGCGGCGCGATCCTGCGGGCCATGGCGCTGCCCTCGACCCAGTAGAGCTTGTGCTTCAGGTCGACCACCACGGCGTGCTCCACGTTGCGGTCCACGGCAGCGCTGCGCGCCGATCTCATTTGCGCCGACAGCCCCAGCGCGCTCGCCTTCAGCGCCAGGTCGGCGCGCGAAGGGCTCACGGAGGGGATCACCACGACGGAGGCGAGCGCCAGGATCGCGAGCACGACGAGCATCTCGAGCAGGGTGAACCCCGCCGCAGCTCCGGCTGTCCTGTCGCCGCCCGCGCCGGTCATTGCAATGCCAGCTCGTTGACGCTGACGATGGCGCTCATCACCGTGAGGAGCAGTCCGCCGACCAGCGCGCCGATGACGATGGTCAGCAAGGGCGCCAGCAGCGCCGTCAGCCTGTGGAGCTGGGTCTGGAACGATGCTTCGAGGATGTCGGCGACCCGCGCCAGCATGACATCGAGCTGACCCGTCTGCTCACCGACCGCGATCAGCCGAAGCGAGAGATCCGAGAAGAGCCCGGTCGCTCCGAGCGAGGCCGACAGGCTGCTCCCCTGCATCAGGTCCTCGCCGGCCTGCAGCGCCGCCGAGCGGTAGGCGCGACTACCGAGGACACCGGATGTGATGCGGAGGGCGTCGGGCAGCGAGACGCCGTTCTTCGTCAGGGTGGCCACCGTCCGCGCGAAACGTGCCGTCTGGCTCCGCCCGACGACCGACGCCAGCACCGGCAGGCGCAACGACGCGCGATCGCATGCGGCCCTCACCGGCTCGCTGCGGAAGGCGATGACGAGGGCGACGAACGACAGGCCGGCCACGGCCGAAAGCGGCAGCCAATGGCGTGCCGCGGCAGCCTGGATCGCGGCCAGCGCCGCGACGGGTGCGGGCAGCTCGGCCCCGGCCTCCTCGAACAGCGAGACGACGGTGGGCAGCAGCGCGCCCAGGATCACTGCGAGCGCAATGACGGCCGCCGCCAGCAGAACGGCCGGATAGACCAGCGCCGTGCCGAGCTTGGCGCGGACCTCCGCAGAGCGCTCGTAGAAGCCGGCCAGGTCCTCGAAGACCTCCGCCAGGGTGCCGCTCGCCTCGCCGCACTGCACGAGCTTGGCATAGATCGCCGGGAATGCCGGCTCCTGCCGAGCCACCGCCTCCGACAGCGACCTGCCCGCGACGACGTCGTCCAGGATCGCGCGGGTGAGCTTGCGGACCCGCGCCGGCAGCGCCGGCTGGAGGTGGACCACACGCAGCGCCTCGTCGACCGGTATGTCCGCCTTGAGCAGCGTCGCCAGCTCGCGAGTGAAGAGGCTGAGCCGCGCGTAGGAAAGCCGCCCCGCTCCGAGCACCTCGCGATTCCACCAGCGCTCATGCGCCGGCAGTCCCCCTTCCGCGACCTCGACGGGCGTCTCTCCGCGACGGGCGAGCGCGTGCAGCGCCGCCTCCCGGCTCTCGCACTCGATCTCGCCCTGTCTCAGCGCACCCGCTTGGTCGTAGGCGCGATAGCCGAACCGGGGCATTACACCGTCCTGGTCGCGCGCAGGACCTCGTCGAGCGTCGTCAGGCCGCGCATCACCTTGTCGACGCCGTCCTGGAACATGGACCTCATGCCTGCAGCTTTGGCCGCGCCCTCCACCGCCTGCTCGGAGTGCTTGCCAAGCAGGCAGTCGCGGACGGGATCCGACATCACCAGCAGCTCCCAGATGGTCGTGCGGCCGGCGTAGCCGGTGAACCTGCAGGCCGGGCACCCGGTCTTCTCGCGCGGGGCAGGCTCGAGCTGGGCACCGCCGATCCCGAGCATTGCCTCCTGGCGCAGCTTGTCCAGAACGGGTTGCGGTCGATCCGCCGGGCGCGCGCAGGCATTGCACAGCAGGCGCACGAGCCGCTGAGCGACGACGGCCCTCAGCGAGGACGCGAGCAGATAGTCCTCCACTCCCATCTCCACGAGACGGGTGATGGTGGCGGCAGCGCTGTTGGTGTGCACGGTGGACAGCACGAGATGGCCGGTGAGCGAAGCCTGGATGGCCATTTCCGCCGTCTCGAGGTCGCGGATCTCGCCCACCATGATGATATCGGGGTCCTGACGCAGGATGGAGCGCAGCGCATGCGCGAAGGTCAGCCCGATCCTGGGCTGCACCTGGATCTGGTTGATCCCCTTGAGCTGGTACTCGATCGGATCCTCGACCGTGAACACCTTGCGCTCCGGCCTGTTGAGCCGCGTCAGCGCCGTATAGAGCGTCGTCGTCTTGCCGCTCCCCGTCGGGCCCGTGACGAGGATGATGCCGTTCGGCTGCTCGAGCAGCTCCTCGAACGCCTCGAAGGTTCGGCCGGCGAATCCGAGAGCGGAGAAGCTGAGGCGGATGCTGGACCTGTCGAGGATGCGCAGCACCACGCTCTCGCCGCCGAGCATGGGCATGGTGGAGACGCGCAGATCGATGTCCCGCCCGCGCACCGTGGCGCGGATGCGACCGTCCTGCGGAAGCCGGCGCTCGGCGATGTTGAGCCGCGCCATGATCTTGACGCGGGAGGTCACCGCCGCGCGCAGCGACAGCGGCAGGCTCTCGATCGTCTGCAGGTGGCCGTCGATGCGGAAGCGGACGTTGAGCGCGTCCTCGCGCGGCTCGAGATGGATGTCGGAGGCGTGCATCTCGACGGCGCGCGCGATGACGTCGTGGACGAGCCGGATGATCGGCGCCTCGCTCGCCATGTCCTCGAGCCGGCGCACGTCCTCCTCGCTGGCCTGGTCTGGGGCGGCGCCCGCGGATTCCAGCCCCGGGCCTGTGTTGTCGTCGGCGCCGTAAAGCCGCTCGATCGCGCGCAGCAGCTCGCCGGGCACGGCGATCCGCGGCTCGACGGGGCGGCCGATGGCATACGATACGACGGCGATCAGCTCGCTGTTGAAGGGGTCGGCGACGGCCACCGCCACTGTGTTGCCGTCCTCGGCCGCCGGCACGACGAGGTTCGCCCTGACGAAGCTCGCGTGCAGCTTGTCTCCGAGCAGCGGAGCATCGGGCATCTCGCTCGCGGAAATGAGAGGGATGCCGGTATACTCCGAGATCGCCGCGGCCAGCTCGACCTCGGAGATCAGGCCAAGACGGGTCAGGACGACGTCGAACCGCTCGCCGGACTGCTCCCTCGCGCGCTGCGCCCGTCTGACGGTCAGCTCGTCCAGCCGTTCGTGCGCCATCAGCCAGCTCCCGAACTGGCTGGCGAACTCCTCGCTGCGGGGGTCAGGCGCAGTATGGCCCGCCGGAAAGGTCGATTTAGTCATATTGCGGCCGGGGTGAGGGAAGTCGCTTGAACATGCTGCCATAATCGCGCCGAACTGTATATTCTGGGGACGACGTTTGAGACCCGTCGCGAAGCTGGTGAACTGGGGCGAAAGGAATTCGAGGTAAACGCGGCGTGCAGCTCGTCGGGCAATTGAGCAGTGCATTTGGCCAGTTCCTGTCCTGGTGGGGAGAGGAGTTGCGGCAGCTCGTTCCCCCGCGCCTCGGCGAACTGATGTCCGGTTCCGAGCCGCGGATTATTCTGTCCATCGAGCCGGACGGGCTGCGGCTGCTGAAAGAGACCGGCGCGCACAGGACGGAGGTGCTGCGCGGGGCCGATTGCGCCGAGACGTGGAGCGCGGTCGCGCGAACGGCGCACGTGGCGGCTGGCAGGAAGGCCTCCTTCGGGATCAGGCTGCCGCTCGAAGCCTGCCTCGTCCGCAA
Organism: Hyphomicrobiaceae bacterium; assembly: GCA_023384095.1. Classification (GTDB taxonomy): domain Bacteria; phylum Pseudomonadota; class Alphaproteobacteria; order Rhizobiales; family Hyphomicrobiaceae; genus ZC4RG25. The sequence continues at coordinate 12,195 of JAHDXT010000015.1, read as the reverse complement.
CCTGGAGCTGCCGAAGTCCGCGCAAAGGGATGTCGCGCAGATCCTCGGCCTCGATCTGGAGCGTTCCACGCCATTCAGGCAGAAGGACGTCTACACGGCCTACCATGTCGAGCAGCGGCGAGTGTCCGCAGGCAGGATCGGTGTCCGCCAGGTCATCGTATCGCGGTCGCGCGTGGACCCGGTGATCGAGCGGCTGAGGCAGCTCGGATGCGCGGTATCGTTCGCGGACTGCTGGTCGGAAAACCAGGACGGGCCGGCGCTGCCCGTCGATCTGCTGGCCTCGGCGAATACCGTTTCCGACCCGGCCGTGCGGCCGGTGACGGCGGTCAGATTGCTCGCCGGCGCCGCCATTGCGCTCACCGCATCGGGCACGCTGATCTATGCCTCGAGGCACGACCGCGCCCTGCAGCAGATCGGCATCGAGGTCCAGCAGGCGAGGACGCGTGCGCAGCAAGTGCGCGCCTCCATGGAGCGCTCCGATGCGGCCGTCGAGGAGCTCGAGAGCCTCCATCGGATGAAGCGCGCCCATCCCTCCGCTCTCGTGATCCTCGAGGAGCTGACCAGGGTCCTGCCCGACAGCGCCTGGATCACCGAGCTCCGGTTCGATGGCGAAGCGGTCGAGCTCGCAGGCGTCGCGACATCGGCAGCCACGCTCCTGCCTGTCCTCGAGCGGTCGGGCTACTTCACGCACGCGGCGCTGACCTCGCCCTTGACGCTGATCCAGTCGGAGGACAGGGAGCGGTTCAGCATCCGGATGCGGGTTTCCGGCGGAACGCGCCAGCGCGAGCCCGAGTCCGATGGAGGGAAGGGGTGACGGAGCACGTCGTCAGGCTGGCCAGGCGGATCGCGGCGCTCGGTCTTCTCCTGCTGCTGGCGGCGACCTTGCATCTCGCCCTGGTCAAGCCCTATCTCGCCCACTTGGCCGGCCTGAAAGAGGAGCTGGCGCAGCAGCGCACGCTGCTCGGGCGCCTCGCCGCGATCGCCGAGCTGGAGCCCAGGCTTCCCGAGCTCGAGCGCCGCGCCATCGCCGCCAGCAAGAGCGGGGCCTTCATCTCCGGCGCGAGCGAGGCTCTGATGACGGCCGGCCTGCAGTCGCGCGTCGCCGCGCTGGCGTCGGAGGCCGGCGTCAGGGTCCGCACCACGCGCGCGCTGCCGGCACGGGAGCGGGACGGCATCCGGCTGCTCGGCGTGCAGGTCCAGCTCGCCGCGAGCATCGGCCAGGTCCAGCGCATCGTGCACGCGATCGAGACGGGGCAGCCGATGCTGTTCATCGAAGGCCTGCACATCGCCGCGCCATCCGGGCGGCCGGCCAGCGGCGAGGATGCGGGGCTGCTGGAGACGCGCATCGACGTGTTCGCCGCCGCCGCCGCGGACAGGAGCTGAGCATGTCTCCGACACGCCGGCGCCGGCGCTGGGCGCTGATCGCGTTGCTGGCCGTTGCCGGTGGCGTCGCCGCGGCGGTGAACTGGCACGCCGTCGTCATGGAGATCGACATCTCACCCCTCGCACCGCATGAGCCGGAGCGGTCGGCGCAGCACGATGCCGAGTCTCCTTCTGCCAAACCGCGGTCTGGCGGAAAGCTCGACGCCTATCCGGAGACGGTTGCGAGACCGCTCTTCAGCGCGACGCGCCGGCCGCCGGTGAAGCCGCAGCCGAAGCCTGCGCCCGCGCCGCCCCCTGCTCTGCCGGAAGGGCTGCGCCTCATCGGCCTGATGGAGAACGGACCGGACGACAGCCGGGCGCTGATCAGGGCCGGACAGACGCAGGGGAGCTGGTTGTCGGTGGGTGACCGGATCGAGAGCTGGACGGTGCGCAGCATCGGCAAGGACGCGGTCGTCCTGGAGGCCGGGTCACACAGCCACGAGCTGAGGCTCTACGCGAAGGAGAAGAGCTCCAAGCCGGGCGAGTGAGCTCGCCTGAGTGGTCGACGGGGGTCAAACCGGGCGGGTCTGACCCCTTCCGCCCGTGGTACGATGCCCTCCCCTTGACGGGGAGGGCGGCGCGGCGCAGCCGCGTGGGTGGGGTGGAGTAACGAGTGGGACGCCTACGCCCAGGCTCCCCCACCCCAACCCCTCCCCGCAAGGGGGAGGGGAGAAGTGATCGCTGCTCCTGGTTCGATCTCGACTGGATAGCTAACGCGCCGCCATGTGACGCCTGAGCGTCGCCGCCATCTCCGCGGGCGAGAGCGTGTGATAGAAATACGTCCGCGTCCTGCCCTCGGGATCGACCAGATAGAAATACGTCGAGTGGTCGAGCCGCGGCCCGGTCTCCTTTGCGCTCCAGCCGGAATGGCCGTACTCGCGCCTGACCTTGAATATGCGGACGACGTGGAAATTCTGCCGGCGGTTGCCCGCGAGGCCGACGAGGCGCGGGTGGAAGTTGCTGACGAACTGAGCCAGGGCTTTGGGGTCGGGTTTCGCCAGATCCACGTCGATGAACATCGGCTGGATCTGCTCGGCGTCCGCGCCCATGTCCTCTAGCGCCGCGGTCATGCGCTCCAGGCCGACGGGGCAAGCCTCCCGGCAGCCCGCGAATCCGAAGAAGATCAGCATCCACTTGCCACGGTACGTGCGGTCGGTGACGGTCCGCCCGCTGTGATCGACGAGCTCGAAGCTGCCGCCGAGAGAGGCGGGGTCCGGCGGGCGGTAGCTGCCGTCGCTCGCCGTCGCGCTGTAAGTCTCCTTGACGACCGAGCCGTGCCCGTGCGCGGCAGGCCCGAGCGCGGTGCAGGCCCAGACCGCCACAGCCAGTCGCACCGCCGTCCGCACCGCCTGAACCAATGGCATGATCCTCATCGCAGTCCGCCGCGCAATCACTCCGGCTTTCTCCCAGCATCGATATTTCTGCGACGGCGGAGATCCAGGACACGTCTCAGCGGATGGACCGGTCGGACATTTCCCGGCACGGTCTATCGATTCCCGCAGCTCTTTCGCGTCGACGTGGCCTGGATCCCACCCTCGGGGGCGTAACGGTGAATGGCGGAGGCTTCCAATCCCGTCAGTCCCGCGGAGCTGGGTCAGATGCCGATGACGGAGCGCTATACGATCTCGATGGTGGCGGAGGCCGTTCCCTCGTAAGCCAGGCTGCCCTTGTTGTGCACGACCCGTTTGCACCAGTGCTCATACTGGAACTTCGCCGTCTTCAGGCCTGTCGCATTCCTGTTGGCCGGCGACGCCAGATCGATCAGCAGCTCGTATCGGGTCGCCGTCGACATGTAGATCGGCTCCCCGGCCGTGTACTTGACCCACTTGTTCCACGGCTGCGCCAGCGGGCGCGCATCGACCGAGATGATATGCGCTTCGAGCGGCAGCGTGACCTTGACGACCGAATAGCTGGCGTTGAGCATCCGGATCAGGATCTTGTCGCCCTCCCAGGCCACGATGGAGGCCCTGCCGATGGGCGTGTCCAGGCTCGAGAAGCTCTTTCTCGGCTTCTTCGCTTCGCCGTTGACGAGGAAGAACTTCGGATTGAAGTTGTTGAAGCCCACATCGTCGCCGCACAATCCGTCGTCCGCCTCGACCTCGTCGCGCCAGACCGGATCGACGTCGTCGAAGACCCATGCCTGCTCGGTGTCGTATTCAGGCACTTGCGGCGAGCTGCCGTGGTTGTAGGCGAGCCGTCTGCCCGTCCGCGCCCGGTGCTCCTCGCTGTTCACGGGATCGACGACCAGCAGGCCGAACATCCCCATCTCGAAGTGCAGGACCGTGTTCTTGTGGCAGTGATAGAAGTAGGTGCCGGCCTGCCGCGGCTGCCACTGATAGGTGTAGCTCCCCGTCACCTCCATCGAGACGTGGCCGACGCCGTCGTTCATCGTGGTCGGCTCGATGGCATGGTGGTGGATGGTGTGGGCTCCCTTGTGGCTGATCAGCTTGACGTGCGCGATCTGTTCCTCAGTCAGCCGGATCAAGGGCGATGGAATGTCCTGCTTGCCCGGTGCGTTGATCGGATCCTCGAATCCCCAGAAGCGGACCTTCGTCTTCGCCGGGTCCGGCATGATGACGTCGTGGCTGCCGAACATCTCGCGCACGAAATGAACCTCGGCGGTGCGCCAGTCCGGCGTGTCGGGGTTGGTGCTGAACACCTTGCAGCCGAAGGTCTCGAAATCCTCGCCGTTGACGCCGGTGTCGCCGAAATCCACCTCGCCGCCCTCGTCAGGGCCTGGTCCGGGCGTGCCGGTGGGCCCGCCGAGCGTCGTCCGCGGCGGCTTGCTCGATGCCGTCTGGGCTGCTGGTTGCGCGGCCAGCGGCTGGGTCTCTTCAACCGGCGCCGGGTTGCTCGTCCTGACTCTCGGAGCTCTCGCCATGGCTCATCCTCGGCTCTGCTCAGGTTCTACAAGGGCGCAATCACAGCGCGACGACTTTCCGCGGCCGGTCGGCATCCGTCTCGCGCTGCCCCAGGCCGCCGTTGATCTGCCAGTGCGTCACCATTCCTTGCGGGTAGTTGCCGCCGGCCGCGGTCGTCGACATCTCGGTGTGGCAATGCATGACGAACCGGAGCGGGAACGGCTCGTTCTCGGATTTGAGGGTCGAGTTGATGAACTCGAGGTTGTTGCCGCGCGCCACCATGTCGTTGAACTGCACCGGGGTATAGGTGCCGTCTGCGTTCTTGACGTAGGGCATGTCGGGCGGCACCTCGAACGGCAGCAGCACGTCCTTGCGCTGCAGGGGCCACATCTGCAGGGTATCGACCTCGAAGATGTTCGTGCGCGGGATGACCTGCCGGGAATCGACGGGCACGGTATCGATGCTCAGCGCGTGCCCTTCGGGGCCGAACATGGACCTCCCGCCCTTGTTCACGAGGTCCGCCATGGTCAGCTCGATCCAGTGATTGCCATGGATGTGATTGGCGTGGTGGCACAGGCCGACGTTCATGATGCGCATCAGCGTCGGCTCGCCGATGTAGTTGCTGGGCACCACGTCCGGTGCGTGAGACAGATCGAACCCGCTGCGGCCATTGATGGTGAAATAGCGGGGCAGCCACCTGTTGGTGATGTCCTGGATCAACGGCTTGATCGGCACCCGGCCGTTGGGCTGGACCAGCGCGTTGAAGCTCGGGTCCACCTGCGTGAGCACCCAGACCTTCTCCTGGTTCGAGTACTCCGTCGCCGTGAGCTCCTGCCCCGTGTCCTCGCACGGGTGCCACCTGCCGTCGCAGCCGTTGCCGCTCTGGAATCGATCCGTCGTGCCGAGCGCCTCGAACACCTTTTTCAGCGAATTGCCCGCAGCCCCGAAGGCGGCCAGGTCATAGGGGGTCACGAGCTGCCCCGTGCAGCGCAGCTCGTCGTAGTCCGGGTAGATGATGAAGGCGCCGTGCAGCCCCAGGAGCCGATAGAGCGGCGAGCCGCCGACCCGGCTGTGATAGATGTAGCTGCCGCAGTTTCCGGCCACGAAAGTCGCCGTGACGGTGCTGTTCGGGCCGACGTCCCACTTGCCGATGCCGGTGATCTCGAAACCGTGCAGCTCGGGCGTGTCGTTGCGCACCTTGATGCTGACGTTGCGGCCCTGCTTGACGCGGAGGACCGGGCCGGGCACCCGCTCATTGAAGCCGAGCGCCGGGAATTCCTGCCCGTCGATCATCGTGATCGTGGTTGCGGAGATGCGCAGCTCGAAGGGGACTACCGCGCCCGGCGACGTCACGGGACAGCCGGCTTGCGCCAGCGCATTCGTGGCCGGGACTCCGATCGCGGTGGCTGCGAGACTGCCGCCGGTATACTTCAGGAAATCGCGCCGACGCATGGCCTGCTCCCAATTCTTCCGAAGAACTGCTCTGACAGCAGTCTCGATTGAGATGGCACTGAGACTAGAGTCGCAGCGGATCGCCGCAATACACCTACGTTCGGGTTAATGGTCCAGCACCAGTCCGACCATGGTCCGTGCCCGTCCGAGCAGGACCTTCGGCCAGAGGGCGGACAAGAGCTCGAGCGGACAGGTCTATTCTGACGATCGGCGGGGATCGACGCCGCGCCGCGCCGCCATGCGCCGCGACAGGCCGGCGAGGTCGCTGCGCGTCAGCCGCTTGGCGGCGAATGGCAGGACGATGGCGTTCTCCATCGTGAAATGCCGCCGCTCGCGGTCGGCGAACGTGCGCAAGGCATTCTTCACGGGCAGGCCGAGCGCGGCATCCATCCTGCCGGCCGCCTTCGTCAGTCCCTCGACGATTCGCCCTCTGAGAAGGCTGTCGGCCGCGTGCTCGCCGGAGAGGAGGCTCAGCGCCTTCTCGATGTCGTCGCCCCGCTGCGAGCGCCGCCGCAAGAGGGGAAAGAGATTCTGCTCCTCGTCGGCGATGTGCACGGCCAGCTCGCCTTCGAGGAAGGCCGCCACCTCCATCCCGAGCGCAGCATCGTAGGCTGCGGAGTCCGCCAGCTCCTCGGCGGCGCGGCACAGCTCGCGGTGCCGGAGGTGCTCGGCATGGATGAATGCCAGCGGGTCGGAAAGCAGCTTCGGGTCGAGCGCGCCGAAGCGTCCCGCACCGCCTCCACTCGCGGGGCCGGCCGTCACGACACGGTGTTCCCTTTCGCAAGCCCGAACTCGATCATCGTCTTGAGCCCTGCCCTGGCAGGGTCCTCGGCCCGGTTCAACCGGCCAATGAGCGTCGTCCACGCCTCGTCGTCCGCCTCGTTGACGAAACGCCCGACTTCCTGGCGCACGAAGGCCGCAAGATCGCTGCCTTCCTCCTCGGCCGCCTGCCGCACGCGGGCCAGCAGGCCGAGGTCGTCGAGGGCGATCAGCGCATCGAGAACCGTGGCCTCATCCTGCCACGTCGCCAGCAGCTCTCCCAGCGTCATTGCAGCGGTCCTCCCGAAACGCGCAGGTCCGATGGCGTCGGCAGGCTGACGCCACTCACCTCGCTGACGGCGGCGAGCCTGGCCACGAACTGCGCGACCGCAAGCCGGCGGGTCCGCTCGGTCAGGTAGGCCGCGATCCGGTCGTGCACGATCTCGAAGGGCAGCTCGCGGCCCTCGATGCGCCGCTCGAGGCGGATGACGTGGAAGCCGTACCGGGTCTCGACCGGCTCGCGCGACAGCTCGCCCGGCGCCAGGCCGGCAAGGGCGGCCTCGAACGGCGGCGTCGTGTCGCCCGGCCCGATCTGGCCGAGGTTGCCGCCGGATTGGGCTGACGGGCAGGCCGAGTGCCGCCGCGCCAGCTCGGCGAGCAGATGCGGCTTCTCCGCGAGCTCGGCGATGAGCGTGGCGGCGCTCAGCCGCGCCGCCTCCCAGGCCGCAGCGTCGTCCCGGCGCGCGGCGAGCAGGATGTGGCGGGCCTCGAACAGGTCGCGCGAGCGGAAGCGCCGCCTGTTGTGGCCGTAGTAGCGGCGGCAGGTCTCCTCGTCGGGCTCGGGCGTCGCCACCTCGCGATCGACGAGGGCCCGGATCATGGCTTCCTCGTCGGTCTCGCGCCGGCCCTCCTCGTCGCTCTCGGGCTCAGGCGCGATCCCCCGCCGGCGTGCCTCCTGCAGCAAGAGCTCGCGCACGACGAGCGCGCGGGCCGCGGCGCTCCAGGCCGCCGCCGGCGTGGCGGCCTGATGGTTCTGCACCTCGCGCGCGATCAGATCGTGGGGAATGACGGCGCCATTGACGCTGACTCTCGTGCGGGTGGCGCCGGCTATCGTCGATCTGACGGAGCAGCTCATGATCTCACTCCGCCGGCTCGATCGCGTTATCCCGCCGCGCAGGCTCGATCGGCCTGCGGGTGCGGACGACCTGGTAGCCGCGCCGGCCGAGGTACCAGACCGGGGCGCTCCACACGTGCACGAGGCGGGTGAACGGGAAGATCAGGAAGATCGTCATGCCGAGGAACAGGTGCGCCTTGAAGAGCGGATGCGCGTCGCCCACGAGCATCCAGGCGTCGGGCCTCAACAGGAGGACGCCCTGCGACCAGTTCATGAACCGCACCATCTCGTGACCGTCGAGATGGTTCATGGAGACGGGAATCGTCGCAAGCCCGAGCAGCAACTGCGCCAGCAGGATGAGCAGCACGCTGGTGTCGGCCAAGGACGAGGTGGCCCTGATGCGCGGATCGAGCAGCCGGCGGTGCGCCAGCAGCAGGATGCCGGCGAGGCAGCCGAGGCCTGCAATGCCGCCGAGGACGATGGCCAGAATCTGCTTGGCGGTATGGCTGATGCCGATGGCGTCGAACACCCAGATCGGCGTCAGCAGCCCGAACAGGTGGCCGAAGAAAATAACCAGGATGCCGACGTGGAACAGGTTCGAGCCCCACATGAGCTGGCGGCGCCTCAGAAGCTGGCTCGAGCCCGACTTCCACGTGTACTGCTCGCGGTCGAAGCGCAGCACGCTGCCGACGAGGAACACGGTCAGGCACAGGTAGGGGTACCACCCGAAGACGATGTGATTGATGGTGTCGCGCATCTTCAGTGCTCCGTTCTCTCATCCCCTCTCCCCATCTCAGATGGGGAGAGGGTCAGGGTGAGGGGCAGGAACTGGCGCTGCGGTCTGCTGCTGCCCCTCACCCCGACCCTCTCCCCGCCAAGCGGGGAGAGGGAGTTAAGTACGTGTTGTGTACGTCACGACAGGGCGTTTGCCCCGACCGGTGTTCTGCTCGACGCCGGCCGCCGGCCGGCGTGCGGCGCGGATCCTGGCGGCGATGTCGTCGGTGCCGCACTCGGTGGCGGCGCCTGGGCCGAACTTCACCTCCTCGTCGACCCACGCCGCGTCGAGCGCTTCGAGGTCGTCCGGATCGTCGTCGGGCGCTGCCAGCATGGCGTCCAGAATCTCGCTTGCGGGCGCAGACCGGCTCAGGGCCTGCAGCGACGAGAACACCGAGGAATAGGGAGCCTTGCGCTTCTTCAATCTCTGCCGGATCGCTTCCAGGATATGCGCTGTTTCACCCAGCAGCTCGCGCGCCTCCGCCTCGGGGATGACCGACAGGAACTCGAGGAACAGAGGCAGGTAGTCCGGCAGCTCGTTGGAGGCCAGCTCGAGGCCGTGGCGCTCGTAGAGCTGCTTCAGGTCCACCATCGCCTGGCCGCGGTCGCGGCCCTCGCCGTGAACGTGCTCGAAGAGGCTGAGCGACAGCGAGCGGGTACGGTCGAACAGCAGGATGTAGCGCTCCTGCAGCTCGTAGAGATCCCAGGTTGCGAGCTGGTCCAGGATGCGATCGGTCCGGTCGCGGCACTTCTGCGGCAGGCGCGCCTCCTGATCGAGCGCAGCGCGAATCTCGGGCACCGCGGCCTGCAGCTCGGCGGTCGGGTAGCTGAGGACGGCGGAAAGGACTTTGAGGGTTTTTTTCATCTTCCGTTCCTTCGGTTCTTAACCCCTCTCCCCGCTTGCGGGGAGTGGGTCAGGGTGAGGGGCAGGAACTCGTGCTGCGGTCTGCCGCTGCCCCTCACCCCGACCCTCTCCCCATTTCGCTTTCGCTCATGGGGAGAGGGGGAAAAAATCACGCCACCTCGATCGGGGTCTTGGCCTTTTTCGGCCCGCCGAACAGGCTCGTCTCGGTGCGCCCATCCGAGCAGCCGTTGCCGAAGGTGAACCCGCACGAGCCGCGGACGTCGTAGGCATCCTCGCCGAGCTCGCGGTGCGCGGTCGGGATCACGAAACGGTCCTCGTAATTGGCGATGGCCATGATCTGGTACATGTCCTCGATCTGGCGGCTGCTGAGGCCCACCCGGCGGGCGATAGCCTCGTCGATGACGCCGTCGATCGTCTTGGCCCGCATGTAGGCGCGCATGGCGAGCATCCGCTCGAGCGCGGTCGCCACCGGCGCCTCGTCACCGGCGGTCAGCAGGTTGGCGAGATACCTGAGCGGGATGCGCAGCGAGCGCACATCCGGCATGTCGCCGTCCGAGCCCATCTTGCCGGCTTCGGCCGCCGACTGGATCGGCGACAGCGGCGGCACGTACCAGACCATCGGCAGCGTGCGGTACTCCGGATGCAGCGGGAAAGCGACCCGCCATTCCATGGCCATCTTCCAGATCGGCGATTTCTTGGCCGCCTCGAGCCAGGCGTCCGGAACGCCGTCGGCGCGAGCCTGGGCGATGATCTGTGGATCGTTGGGGTCGAGAAACAGCCCGAGCTGGGCCTCGTAGAGGTCCTTCTCGTTCTTGACGCTCGCCGCCTTCTCGATGCCGTCGGCGTTGTAGAGCACGACGCCGAGATAGCGGATGCGGCCGACGCAGGTCTCCGAGCACACCGTCGGCTGGCCAGCCTCGATGCGCGGATAGCAGAAGATGCACTTCTCGGATTTGCCCGAGGACCAGTTGTAATAGATCTTCTTGTACGGGCAGCCGGACACGCACATGCGCCAGCCGCGGCACTTGTCCTGGTCGATGAGGACGATGCCGTCCTCCTCGCGCTTGTAGATGGCGCCCGACGGACAGGCCGCGGCGCAGGTCGGGTTGAGGCAGTGCTCGCACAGCCTCGGCAGGTACATCATGAAGGTGTTCTCGAACTGGCCGTAGATCTCCTTCTGCACACCCTCGAAATTGTAATCCTGCGAGCGCTTCGAGAACTCGCCGCCCAGGATCTCCTCCCAGTTCGGTCCCCACTCGATCTTTTCCATCCGCTCGCCGGTGATCAGCGACCGCGGGCGGGCGGTGGGGAACGCCTCCAGCTCCGGCGCCTTCTGCAGGTGCTCGTAGTCGAAGGTGAAGGGCTCGTAGTAGTCGTCGATCTCGGGCAGGTCGGGGTTGGCGAAGATCTTCGCCAGCACCCGCCACTTGCCGCCGATCTTCGGCTCTATCCTCCCGTTCGCCTTGCGCACCCAGCCGCCGTTCCAGCGGTCCTGGTTCTCCCAGTCCTTCGGGTAGCCGATGCCGGGCTTGGTCTCGACGTTGTTGAACCACGCGTATTCCATGCCTTCGCGGCTGGTCCACACGTTCTTGCAGGTGACCGAGCAGGTATGGCACCCGATGCACTTGTCGAGGTTCAGCACCATTGCGATCTGCGCGCGGATTTTCATTTCGTACTCCCGGATGAAGCAAGCTGGCGACCAACGCACGTCAGTTCCGAGCAAGCTGGGACCGTGCTAACGTGTCGGCGAGGAGAGATGTCATGCAGACGCTGAAAGCGGACGAGACCACCATCGCCGCCGTGGCCGAGGCGGCTCGGAGCCACCCCGTCAAGGTGGTTGCCGATGGCGAACCGGCGTTCGTGGCGGTGGACCCGGAGGAGTTCGAGCGCCTCGTAGAGGTCGATCGAGACCGCCGACGGAAAGCCGGCAGGCGGCTCAAGCGGCTGATGGACGACATCGGCGCTCACGTAGCGGCCAATGCGACGCCCGAGGAGATTGCCGAGCTCGAGCGGATGTTGATTGATGAAGATTGAGCGGGTCGTGATCGACACGAACGTGCTCATCAGCGCGATCATCTCACCGCATGGCAAGCCCCGACGCTGCGTCGATTGGTGCCTGGACAACGCGACAATTGTCGCCTCGGCGGAAATGCTGGCTGAACTCGAAACGCGGCTCGCGCGGCCGCGCATCGCAAAGCTCGTGACGCCTCTCCAGCGCACAGCCGTACTCGTCACGGTTCGCGAAGCAGCTTTGGTCCTGCCGGTGTCGCCGATACCCCCAACGTGCCGAGACAGCGACGATGATATCGTGCTCGCCACTGGGATTTCGGGCCGCGCGGCCTGCATCGTCACCGGGGACCAGGACCTGCTGGTCCTGGATCTGTTTCGTGACATCCGCATCCTGACGCCCGCCGACTTTCTCGAAGCAGTTGGAGCCGGCACGTGAGCGAGCGAGCGGCAAGTGCTCATAGCGTCGTGGCCTTGACATCGACCGCCGGTCGATCGAGCCAGTCGACGTTGCGCATCTTGCGCACGATGACGAACTCGTCGCGGTTGGTGCCGATCGTGCCGTAGTAGTTGAAGCCGTAGGACAGCTGGGCGTAACCGCCGATCATGTGCGTCGGTTTCAGCACCGCGCGCGTGACCGAGTTGTGGATGCCGCCGCGCTGGCCGGTCATCTCCGAGCCCGGCACGTTCACGATCTTCTCCTGCGCATGATACATCAGGCACATGCCCTCCTTCACACGCTGGGAGACGACCGCGCGGGCGACCAGCGCGCCGTTGCTGTTGAAGGCCTCGATCCAGTCGTTGTCGACGAGGCCGGCTTTCGCCGCATCCTTCTCGCTGATCCACACGATAGGCCCGCCGCGGGAGAGCGTGAGCATCAGTAGATTGTCGGTGTAGGTCGAGTGGATGCCCCACTTCTGGTGCGGCGTGATGAAGTTCAG
>JAHDXT010000014.1 GCA_023384095.1 Hyphomicrobiaceae bacterium | reverse complement strand
CCCAGCCCTGCTATTTCGGCGGGCCGTTCGCGCTCAACTGGGCCTCCGACGAGGCGGCGCACCTCGCGATCGCAGAATCGAAGCTGGCCCGGCGCCGGCGGCAGCGCGGCATCGAGACCCGCTACTGGACGCCCGCCGTGCACCTGGCCGCGTTCGCCCTGCCGGGCTACGTCGGGCAGGTGGTCCACCGTGCGATCGAGGCTGCGTCAGGACGGCCCGCCCCCCGGGCGGCCAAGGCGAAGGCCAGGCCAAAAGCCAAGGCGCGAGCTTGAGCGGAGCCGCTTCGCCGCCGCGATCGCCGCGTTGCGGACAAGCGCCCCGTGCTCCGTGCCGGTAGGGTCAGACCGCCGGGTCAGACCCCAGCGTGCGACGAGATGGCCCGGGGTCAGACCTTCGACGCCAGTGTCCCGCCTAGTCCCCTTTGCCCTTCCTTCCGTCATGGCCGCGAAGGCGGCCATCCACGCAACTCTCCACACCTGATCTGCGGCGTGTCGTGGATTCCCGCCTCCGCGGGAATGACGGTGTGGGTATGCAGTGGGAATCGTTTCGTCATCGAGGGTCGGCAAAGCCGGTGAGCGGCTGACTCCAGATCAGCGTCGATGATCGGAATCAGTCGATTTCGCGGCGGTGTGATCAGTGCTTCTGCATGTGCCCGCTACCGTGGCCCTGGCCCATGTGGCCACCGGCAGGGCCCTTGGCTCCGATGGGCTCCACGGTCGCCTTGACCGCGACCTCGCCCGCCTTCTCGAAGACGAGCGTCAGCTCCAGGTCCTCTCCTGCCTTCAGCGGCCGTTTCAGGTTCAGCAACATCAGGTGGAAGCCGCCGGGCTCGAGCGTCACGGTCTTGCCGGCCGGCAGCTCGATGGCTTCGACCTGTCGCATCCGCATGACGCCGCCCTCGTGCAAGTGGGTGTGCAGCTCGACACGATCTGCGGCATCGGACCTCGCGGCCACGAGCTTGTCGCCGCCCGCGCCTTTCGCCGTGACCTGGAAATAGGCTGCGCCGTTGCGGGCGCCGCCCGGGGTCGCCCGGGACCAGGCCTGTGAGACCGAGACGCCGCCGCTCCCACTCTGCGCGGCGGCGAACGAGAACAGCACCGGCAGCAGGATCGCCGCAGCCACGAGCCTCATCACCTTCACTTGACGACCTCCCTGGGTTGCTTTCAGGACGGAATGTTTTGCACGGACGGGCGGACGCGCCAACGACAGCGGGTCAGGATGTCACGGCGCGGCACTCCTCGTCGGGCGGCAGCGGGTCGCAATCCTGGCTTGCGACGCAGACTTGCATCGCGCGTCTCAGCTCGACGGTGTAGGCACCGTCGACCGCACCCCTGTAGATCCTCAGCGCGGCGAGCCCGCATTGATAGAGCCGGATCATGCGCTCGCCGCCGAAGCGCATGGCGGCCTCGTAGTCGCGCAGCGCGCCTGTCGGGTCGCCGGTTGCCTGCCGGATATGGGCGCGCGTGTCGTAGGCGTGCGGGCTTGTCGGCTGGATGCGCAGCGAGTGCTCGACGTCCGGCAGACCGGCCGCGGCCCGGCCGGATCTGAAATAGGCCCAGGCCCGGTTGTTGAGCGCCACCGCGAAGTCCGGCACCAGCCTGATCGCCGCGTCGTAGTCGCGAATGGCGGTGTCGTAGAGGCCCTTCAGCGAGTAGCCGAGCGCCCGCATGGCGTAGGCCGACCCCAGCATCTGCGACGGCAGGCCGGAGCGCTCGATCAGCTCCGTGCAGCCCGAGATCCGCCGCTCGTTGTCGCCGGAGAAGCAGTCGTGATCATCCATCGCGCCCGCGGCGAGCACGGGGCCCGCCACAAGCATTCCCACCATTGCCGCTACCCACAGCTTCATGACTCTGCAACCCTTCGTGCGGGATTACGGCCGGCCGGCCAGGCGGCCGATCGTCTCTGCCTGCATCACGCCGATTCGATGGCGCGTCGATCATAATCCCCCGCTCGAGGGAACTCCATGATTTGCGATGCCGCGCATGTCTCTTGAAACCCGGGACCCCAGTCCAACCTGCCCGGAGCGGCCCGGCAGCGGTCAAGAGCGCCGTGCAGGGAGGATCGGCCGGGATGGATCGACGTCTCGCCGAGAGTGGCATAAGCTTGCGAGGCCAGCCGCGCCGGGAACTGGGCGGACCCAAGGCACGTTTTCTTCGGCGGGCCGCGGGCATGAGGAAACGCCGAACGCTGGTCTGGCCGGATGGCACACCGGGATGCCAGTCATCGAGGAATGGGAACGGAAATGAGAAAAGCTGACCTCATTGCGCTTGCGCGGTCGACCGGTTTCCCAAGGATCAGCATCTACATTCCCACCCATCTGAGCTATCCGTCGATCGAGCAGGATCCGATCCGCCTGTCGACGGCGCTCAAGGAAGCCGATCAGCAGCTCGCCGCATCGGGCCTGCGCAGGCCCGACATCGACGGCCTGCTCGGCGAGGCGCGCGGGCGCGTGCCCGCGAGCATGTTCTGGCGCTACCAGGACAAGGGCCTGGCCGTGCTGATCGAAAAGGGCGCGACCCACTGGGTGAAGCTGCCCCATGCCGTGCCCGAGCTGGTCGTCGTCAGCCCCCGCTACCATCTGTGGCCGATGATCCGCATGTTCCGCAACGGCGATCAGTTCCACCTGCTGGCGATGACGCGTGACAGCGTCCGCTTCTTCGATGGCCGGGAGCGCGAGCTGCGCGAGGTCGCCGTGGAGGGCATGCCGGCCGGCATCGCCGAGATCATGGCGCGCACCGAGTTTAACGCCTATCTCGGGTTCCACGCGCGAGATCGGGGCGATCCGGCCAGCGGCGGCGATCACGGCAAGTTCCACGCCCTCGGCGTCAGCCCCGAGGACTACGAGACCATCGAGCTGGGCAACCTGCTCCGCGACGTGGGGAAGGCAATAGATCGGCATCTGGCTGGCAGCGAGCAGCCGCTCGTCATCGCCGCCAAGGCCCGCCTCGGCGGGCACCTGCGCAAGCACATCGCCTACCGGCACGTCGCCCCGGAGGTGATCCAGTCGGACCCGGTGGCCGTCGGAGACGAGGTGCTTCAGGCCGAGGCGTGGCGCATCGCCGAGCCGATCGTCCGCGCCGACCGCGAGACGGCCCGCCAGCGCCTGCGGGCCAAGCTCGACGGAGCCGACATCGCGGGCGCGAAGGAGGTGCAGTCGCTGCTCCGGGCCGCCATGGCAGGCCGGGTCGATTGCGTTTTCCTCGCTGCCGACGCCAACGTCTGGGGCTATTTCGACGAAGCCCACCAGGTGCTGCGCATCGACCCCCAGTCGGGTCCCGACAACGAGGACGTGCTCAACCGGCTGGCCGTCGAGACCCTGATGCGCGGCGGCGACGTCTTTACCCTGCCGGAGGACCTGCGGGACAGGGCGGGGCCGGCGGCGGGGCTCTACCGGTACTGAGCCGGCGCGTCCTCCAAGCGACAACTGCCATCGCCCGCACCGGCCAGACAGGTGCGTTCAGGTCGGCCGTGGATCGTAGCGCAGCGCGCTGATCCGCCGGACGCTCGTCGCCTGCGGCCCGCGTGCGCTCTCGCCGTAGGCGATGGTCAGCTCCACGGTGTCGCCGATGCTGAGATCGTCGAAGTCGCCTTCGATGACGGCGTTCCTGTGAAAGTAGACCTCGACCCCCTCGCTGACCGTCACGAAGCCGTAGCCCTGCTCCGGGAACAGCCGCGTGATCTGCCCCTGCGGCTTGCCCTCGTGCGTCTTGACCTCGCCGCTGCGCTGGCGCCGGCGCTTCTTGAGCTGCCGCTCCATCGCCGCGAAACTGTCGCGCAGGGCGACCAGTGCATCGCTGTGGGCGTTCCTGTCGCCCGGCTTGCGGCCGACGGCGAGCTCGGCTCCCGGCACGCGGGCCTCGATCGAGATCTCGAACAGCCCCGCGCTGCCGATCGGGCCTTTGACATGGACCTGCCAGGTTGTGATCTCGTTATAGCGCTGCTGCAGCTTGTCGACGTGCTCGTGAACCTTGGCCGTGATCGTCACCGACGGCTCCATGCCGTGGAACGACAGCTCCAGATTCGCTTCCGCCTTGTTGTCTTTCATAGCACCTCGACCCTATCCGCACCCGGTGCTGCCCGCCCGCGATGGGCAGTCAGGCAGAACGCCGGCACCATGCCGCGGTTCCCCACCGGAAGTCCACCAAAGTACAGGCTAGGCATACCCTTCCGTCAACTCGTCCGATATCTGGCTATCACCGCCACGGCCCTCGGCGCCTGCATGGTCGAGGGGCGAACTCCCGCTCTGCTGTAGAGTTTCGTCTGTGCGGTATGCGGCAAACGGTCAATGGGCAGATGCGCTCCGGACTGGAGGCGCTCCGCGAGCGGACTAGAGGAGCGTGACATGGCCACGAATCCGGAGAAGGTCGTCCTGGTCACCGGCGCGGGCCGCGGCATCGGGGCCGCTACCGCCATCCGTCTGGCGCGTGAAGGCTGGAAGCTCGTCCTCGCGGACGTCGACAGCGCGGCGCTCGATGGCGTGGCGAAGCCGGCCAACGGGCTCTCCGTCGTCTGCGACGTCGGCAACGAGGACGACGTCCAGCGCCTCGTCGATACGAGCCTCGGCCAGCTCGGGCGCATCGACGCCATCGTCTCCAACGCCGGCATCAACCCGCATGGCTCGCTGTCGGAGCTCGACCTCGAAGCCTGG
Source organism: Hyphomicrobiaceae bacterium (assembly GCA_023384095.1). Taxonomy (GTDB): domain Bacteria; phylum Pseudomonadota; class Alphaproteobacteria; order Rhizobiales; family Hyphomicrobiaceae; genus ZC4RG25. The sequence goes on along the minus strand of JAHDXT010000014.1, from coordinate 86,958 downwards.
AACCGCGTGCTGGCGGTGAACCTCACCGCCTCGTTCCTGCTGGCGCGCGCCGCCGAGCGCGCTCTCCGCGCCGCAAATGGCGCCATGGTCCTCATCTCATCGACCCGTGCGCACATGTCGGAGCCGGACACGCTGGCCTATTCGGCGAGCAAGGGCGGCCTCGTCGCGCTGACCCATGCGCTGGCGATGACCCTGGCGCCCGATGTCCGCGTCAACTGCATCTCACCCGGCTGGATCGACACCGGCAAGTCGGGCCCGCTCACGCCCGAGGACCACGCGCAGCATCCTGTTGGACGCGTGGGGCGGACCGAGGACGTCGCTGCCGCCGTCGCCTATCTGCTGTCGGAGGGCGCCGGGTTCGTCACCGGCGCCGAGCTGATCGTCGACGGCGGCATGACGCGCAAGATGATCTACGTGTGACGTTTCCAGAGCGGGCCTCGGCGCTCACTCCACCATGGTGCCGGCGCCGCGGAAGCCGCCGTCGACGGCGATCACCTCGCCAGTGATGTAGCTCGACTGAGTGTCGTCCAGCAGGAAGCAGATGGTGCGCGCGATCTCCTCGGGCAGGCCGTAGCGGCGCATGGGCGTGAAGCGCATCCAAGTCCGCCGGTCCTCGGCCGTGTGCAGCGCCTTGATCATCGGCGTCTCCACCGGCCCCGGCGCGACCGCGTTGACGCGGATGCCATGGCGGGCGAGGTCGTTGGCCATCACCTGCGTCAGCACGATCACCGCGCCCTTGGACGAGCCGTAGGCGGAACGGCCCTTCGAGCCTCTGACCCCGGCGATCGAGGCGAGGTTGACGATGGCGCCCCGCTGGCGCTTCTGCATCTGGCGCGCCGCCGCGCGCGCCACGATGAACGTTCCGACGACGTTGATGTCCAGGATGCGCCGGAAGAGATCGACCGGGGTGTCGAACACGTGCTTGTCGGCGGCGATGCCGGCCGAGTTGACGACGCCCGCAATCGGTCCCAGCTCCTCCTCGACGGCGGCGACCTCGCGCTCGACGGCGGGCTCGTCGGTGACGTCGAGCCTCGTCACGCGGACGCCGGGCCTGCTGCCGAGGCCCTGGCGAACCTCGTCGAGCGCCTCTTCGCCGATGTCGGCGATGACCACCTTCCAGCCGGCGGCATGCAGCTCTTCGGCGGTCGCGAGGCCGATTCCGGATGCGCCGCCCGTGATCAGTGCAACGCGCGCCTGCCGCTCGCCTGTATCGGTCATCTCATGCTCCTGTGGGCGTTTCGTCCTCGTCGATAATTATCCCAGGCGCCCCGGCCGGCGATAGCGGGTGCGAGCCAGGGCCGGCGCATTTGCAGCTCCGGGAGCGACGGCGCCGCAGCGCTCGTGGTACAGCGGGCCTGGAAGCCACGCACGAGAGAGGACGTTATGGACGGCGTCGGACAGAGCGGGATGAACGGCGCGGAATGCCTGGTCCGCACGCTGGTCGGCGGCGGAGTGGACGTCTGCTTCGCCAATCCCGGGACATCGGAGATGCATTTCGTCGCGGCGCTCGATCGCGTCGAGGGGATGCGCTGCGTGCTGGCGCTGTTCGAGGGCGTGGCGACCGGCGCCGCGGACGGCTACGCGCGCATGGCGGGGAAGCCTGCCGCGACGCTTCTGCACCTCGGCCCCGGGTTGGCCAACGGCCTCGCCAACCTGCACAATGCGATGAAGGCGTCGACGCCGGTCGTCAACATCGTCGGCGACCACGCCACCTGGCACCGCGCCTACGATGCGCCACTGACGTCGGACATCGAGGCGGCGGCGCGGCCGTTCTCTGCATGGGTCCGCACGTCGCCCAGCGCACAGGCGGTCGCAGCCGACGGTGCGGCCGCCATCGCTGCGGCGCGCACGCCACCCGGCGGCGTCGCGACGCTGATCCTGCCCGGCGACACGGCCTGGGAGATGGGGAACGGCGTGGCCCGGCCGCAGCCAGCTCCGGAGCGCGCCCGCATCGGATCGAATGCCGTCGCGGGCGCCGCCGCCGCCCTGCGCACCGGCGAGCCGGCGCTCATCCTGCTGACCGGGCCGGCGCTCGGCCAGCGCGGCCTCGAGCTCGCCGGCAGGATCGCCCGCAAGACGGGGGCGCGCATCTGCGCGCAAACCTTCAACGCGCGCATGGAGCGCGGCGCCGGCCGCGTCGCGGTGGACCGTATCCCCTACCCCGTCGATGCGGCGCTCGAGAGCCTGCGCGGACTCAGGCACATCATCCTCGCGGGATCGAAGCAGCCGGTGGCCTTCTTCGCCTACCCCGGCAAGCCGAGCCTGCTGGCGCCGCCCGATGCCCGGTTCCACCTGCTCGCGCGGCCGGAAGAGGACGTCGTGCACGCCCTCGAATGGCTGGCGGACGAGCTGGACGCGGGTGCGAGCGAGCCGGAGGTGACGCAGCTCGCGCTGCCCAGCCCCGCGACCGGCGCCGTCACGGCAACAGCCATCGGGCAGTCGCTGTGCGCCCTGCTGCCGGACAACGCCATCGTCGTCGACGAGGGTGTCACGGCGAGCCGCAACTACTTCCTGCCCACTCGGACTGCGCGGCCGCACGACTGGTTGCAGAACATGGGCGGCTCGATCGGCATCGGGCCGCCGATGGCGGTCGGCGCGGCGATCGCCTGCCCCGACCGCAAGGTGGTGGCGCTGCAGGCGGACGGCTCCTTCATGTACACGGTGCAGGCGCTGTGGACCCAGGCGCGCGAGAGCCTCGACATCACCACCGTCGTGCTCGCCAACCGCGCCTACGCCATCCTGCGCCACGAGCTGGCCAACGTCGGCGCCGCCAATGTCGGCCGCAAGGCCCTCGACATGCTCGACCTCGGCCGGCCGGACATCGACTGGGTGTCGCTGGCCCGCGGCATGGGCGTGCCGGGCGTGCGGGCAGAGACGATGGATCAGGTGAATCGCGGGCTCGATCAGGGCCTCGCCACGCCGGGGCCGTTCCTCATCGAAGCAGTGATGTGAACTCGCGATGACGAGAGATCAGGCACGCGGCCTCCGCCCTCACCCGTCCTCCCGTGCCCGGTGCAGCGCGGGACTCGGTGCACTGCAGACACGGGATGTTGCGTCTGGATCAGGCGTCGTCCGTAGGCAAGGTCCCGGCGCTGCGCGTCCGGGACGACGGGGAGGCCGTCAATCCCGCCGCAGCAGCCTGGCGGCGATAGGGTAAAGCCCCTCCTCGCCCAGCATCCAGACGGCGAGACCGTCGTCGTCGAAGAGCGGCAGGAAGGCGTCGTCGAGAACGTTGAGGCCGCCGGTGAAGGCGCCGAAGGCGGGCAGGATCAGGCGCAGACCGTTGCCGAGGAAGCAGGGCCGCCGGAGCGACGTGCCGTAGATCGAGATGCGGGCGGCGGGGTGCAGGTGCCCGGCGATCTCGTGCGTGATCCGCCCGAGCCGGGGCTCATGCCTGAGCGCGATGCCTGCGAGCGCGATCTCCTCCGTCCTCTCGCCTCCAAAGCAGTCTCCGATGACCGGGTCGTGGTTGCCGGTCACCCAGACCCAGCGCCTGTCCTGCTGGATGATCCTCAGGATCTCGAGGTCCTCCGCGCTGATCCGCTCCGCTGCCTTCGTGTCATGCAGGCTGTCGCCCAGCGCGATGACCGTATCGGCTTCGAGGCGGTCGATGACCTGTGCGAGCCGCAGCAGCGTCTGGCGCGTGTCGTATGGCGGCAGCATCAGCCCGCGGCTGGCATGCGCCGATCCCTTCTCGAGATGCAGGTCGGCGACGATCAGCGTCCGCTCCGGCGGCCAGTAGAGCGCGCCCGACTGATCGGCGACGAACGGCTTGCCGCAGATCGAGATCGGCTGTGTCTTGAAGTCGTCGAGCGCAAGCCGTTCCGGCCTCAACCCCAGCATCAGGTCTTCTCTCCAACCGCCTCCGCGATCAGCGCCTCGGCCGCGTCGCGCAGCAGGCCCTCGCGGGCGGCGCCGTGGACCGGCTCCCACCCGATCTCGAGCAGGATCGGCACTGACAGCGGCGACGCCCCTGCCAAGGGTTGATGCCTGATTCGTCCTTTTGTGCGGCGGAGGAAGTCGCCGAGGCGGGCGATGTCCAACAGCCCGGACGCCGCGTCGGCCCATGCGGCTTCGAGCAGCACGTGGCCGGGGTCGTGCCGGCGCAGGACGTCGTAGACGAGGTCGGAGGAGACGGTGAGCTGGCGTCCCGACTTCTCCCGGCCGGGATGTCGGCGCTCGATCAGCCCGGCGATGATCGCGCAGACGCGGAAGGTGCGCTTCATGAGGCTCGAGCCGGCAAGCCACGCCTCGAGGTCGTCGCCCAGCATGTCCTCGTCGAAGAGCCGGCCGAGGGCCAGCGCTCCGCCGGCGATCATCTGCGACAGATCCGCGGCGGTCCACACGGCGAGGCCGTAGTCATTGGCGACGAAGCCCAGCGGCCGGGCGCGGGCCCGCTCCAGCCGCCGCGTCAGCAGCATGCCGAGCGTCTGGTGGGCGAGGCGGCCCTCGAAGGAATAGATGACGAGATGATGCCGCTGCCCGTGCGGAAACGTCTCGACCAGCACCTCGTCGGCGGCGGGAATGGCGGATCGGTGCTGTTGCAGTTCGAGCCATTCGGCCACCGGTTGCGGCAGGCTGGACCACACGCGCGGATCGGCAAGCATGGACCGCACGCGGGACGCGAGATGCGTGGAGAGTGGAAATTTGCCGCCCGGGTAGCTCGGGATCTTGGGATCGTTATCCCACGCGCGCGAGACGAAGGCGTCCGTCTCCCGCAGACCCTCGAAGCGGACGATCTCGCCGCCGAAGACGAAGGTATCGCCGATGGCGAGCTCTGCGACGAAACCCTCGTCGATCTCGCCGAGCACGCGGCCGCCGGCCAGGGCGGCCGGCCGGCCCGGCGCGGGAATGCCTTTGCGGCCGACCAGCCGCACCCTGAGCATGGGCGCATCGACGATCGTCCCGGCATTCATGCGGTACTGCTGGGCGAGGCGCGGATGGGCGAGGCGCAGGCGGCCGTCGCCGGTCGGGCGCAGCCGTGCGAAGCGCTCGTAGGAGCGCAGCGCATAGCCGCCCGTCGCCACGAAGTCGACCACGCGGTCGAAGTCGCGGCGGCTGAGACGGTCGTAAGGCTGCGCGGAGGTGACCTCGGCAAAGAGGTCATCGGGGCGGAACGGCCCGGCGGCGGCCATCCCCATGACGTGCTGGGCGAGCACGTCGAGCGCGCCCGTCCGCGTCAGCACGACGTCCTGCACGCCGGCCTCGGCGGCATCGAGGGCGGCGCGGCACTCGAGCACCTCGAAGCGGTTCGACGGCACCAGCAGCGCCTTGGAGGGCTCGTCGAGCCGGTGATTGGCGCGCCCGATGCGCTGGATGAGGCGGCTCGCCCCCTTCGGCGCGCCGACGTTGACGACGAGATCGACGTCGCCCCAGTCGATGCCGAGATCGAGCGTCGAGGTCGCCACCACCGCCCGCAGCCGGCCCGCCGCCATGGCGGCCTCCACCTTGCGGCGCTGCGTGGCGTCGAGCGAGCCGTGATGCAGCGCGATGGGCAGGTTGTCGTCGTTGATCCGCCACAGCTCCTGGAACAGCAGCTCGGCCTGCATGCGGGTGTTGACGAACAGGAGCGACAGCCTGTGCGCCCGGACGGCGGCGTAGATTTCGGGCACGGCATGGCGCGCCGTGTGGCCGGCCCAGGGCAGCGGGCTCGCGCTCTCCAGCAGGCGGATGTCGGGCCTCGCGCCGCCGCCCGTGACGACGAGGTCGGCGAGCCGGATGACCCGGCGCGGCTCGCACTGGGGTTGCAGGAACGCCCTCAGCTCCGAGGGGCGCGCCACGGTGGCCGACAAGCCGATGCGTACGGCATCCCGTGCGATCGTACCGAGCCGCGCCAGATCGAGCGCCAGCAGGTCGCCGCGCTTGGACGCGACCAGCGCATGCAACTCGTCCAGGATGACCATGCGCAAGTCAGCGAAGAGATAGGCCGCGTCGGCATGGCTGAGGAGAAGCGCCAGTTGCTCGGGCGTGGTCAAAAGGAGGTCGGGCGGCCGGAGCCGCTGTCTCTGCCGCTTGCCCACCGACGTATCCGCGGTCCGCGTCTCGATGCGGACGGGAAGCTGCATCTCCTCGACGGGCGCGATGAGGTTGCGCGCCACGTCGACCGCCAGCGCCTTCAGGGGCGAGATGTAGAGCGTATGCAGGCCGGCGCCGCGCTGGGAACGCTCGCCGGCTGTGAGATCGACCAGGCTCGGCAAAAAGCCGGCCAGCGTCTTGCCGGCGCCGGTCGGCGCGATGAGGAGCGTCGAGCGCCGCTCTCGCGCCCTCTCCAGCAGCGCCCGCTGGTGCGGCCTGAGCGACCAGCCGCGCGCGGCGAACCAGCGGGCGAACCGGTCGGGCAGCAAGGCTTCTGCGCCGGCTGCTTCCGCTGCGGAGCGGGCGCGCGGCCGTTTCCTGGACATGGGTTGCGCGTTCCGGTCTGCGCCGCTTTTCGTTGCTGCCGGTTCAGTCACGGCCGGAACTATGCTAGAGGCTCCGGGCGCGCGCGGCGAAGGGTGTTTCAGACTGCGGCGCGACGGCTCAGCACGAGGCCTGTAGAATATGCAACGCGATCAGTTCTTTGGCGGCAACCCCGTCGGCGTGTTCATCCGCCTGGTGCTGCTCTCGGTCGTGGTCGGTGTGGTCATGTCGGCGCTCGGCATCACGCCGGCAAACGTCTTCTACCACCTCGACGTGCTGGTCCGCCGCATCTACGACATGGGCTTCGGCTCGGTCGAGTGGCTGCTGCAGCATTTCCTGATCGGCGCGGTCATCGTGTTCCCGATCTGGCTGATCGCGCGGCTCATCGGCGTGGCGCGCCGCACCGACAAAGGCACGTGAGCGTCCGCCGTCGCGGATTCCCGCCTGCGCGTTGCAGGAGGCGATCGCCTCGAGCCCGAATCCAAGATTGGAACGGCAGATCACGCGTCGAGCGGCCGCCCGGCCCATTCGGCCGCCTTGGTGCCGACGAGCGCCGTAATCGAAGGGGCCTCGGCCCGTCTGACGGCGGCGATCAGGTGCTCCTTGATGCGGCCGATCAGCCCCGGGCCTTCATAGACGAGGCCGGTGTAGAGCTGAAGCAAGGTCGCCCCGGCCTCGATCTTGGCCAGCGCGGTCTCCGGGCTGTCGATGCCGCCGATGCCGATCAGCGGCACGCGCCCGCCGGACAACTGGTGGACGCGGGCCAGCATCGCCGTCGAGCGCGGAAACAGCGGCCGTCCGGACAGGCCGCCCGCCTCCTGCGCCGCGGGGTTGCCGGTCAGCCCGGGCCGCGTCAGCGTCGTGTTCGAGACGGCGATCCCATCGACGGAGTGGGCAAGCAGGCGCTCGGTGATGGCGGCGAGGTCCTCCTCCGCGATGTCCGGCGCGATCTTGACCACGATCGGCACCCGCCGTGCGCCGGCCGCGACCCGGCGCTCGCGGGCCGCCATCACCCGCCCGAGCAGCTCGTCGAGTGCGGCGGGGGCCTGCAGGTCGCGCAGCCCCGGCGTGTTCGGCGACGAGATGTTGACAGCGAGGTAGCTTGCGACGTCGTAGAAGGACTCGACGCCCAGGACGTAGTCGCCCGTGCGGTCTGCGGTCTCCTTGTTGGCGCCGATGTTGACGCCGACGACCCCGAGCTTCGGCCGGCGCTGAAGCCGCCGCAACGCCGCGTCGTGGCCGCCGCTGTTGAAGCCGAGCCGGTTGACGATGGCCCGATGACCGATCAGGCGGAACACGCGCGGGCGCGGGTTTCCCGGCTGAGGTCGTGGCGTGACGCTGCCGATCTCCGCAAAACCGAAGCCGATCTGAAGTATGGCGTCCGGCACGCGGGCGTCCTTGTCGAAGCCCGCTGCGATGCCGACCGGATTGGGAAATCCGAGATCCCAGACCTTGACGGCGAGGCGAGGATCGTCCGGTTGGCCGGCGCGCGGATAGAGCCCCGCCTCGAGCGAGCGCAGTGTGATCTCGTGCGCATGCTCCGGATCGAGCGCGAGCAGCAGCGGGCGGGCGAGCTCGAGCGTGGTCCTCAGCATTTCTCGATCCCCACGGGCATGACCGGCACGCCGTCCGGCCCGAGCTCGAGCGGCTTCGACCAGACCGCTGCGCTGACCGGCAGCGGCCCGTGGAAATGCGGGAAGAGGTCGCCGCCGCGCGACGGCTCCCACTTCAGGCCCGCTCCCAGCCTGCCGGCATCGAGCGCCACCAGCACGAGACCGTCGATGCCGCGGAAGTGACGCGCCGCCGTGGCGGCGACCTGATGTGCCGCGGACAGATGGATGAACCCGTCGCGCAGATCGTCGCGCGAGCCGCCATAAGTCCCCGTCGCGCAGGCTCCCTGCCAGTCGGCCAGCGTCAGGATCTTGTACACGGCCGCCGATCCCGGAACGTCGCTCGGATCGTTCACGGCAGAGCTCCTGTCAGGCCCGTCGGCCCCGGTTGGAATTTCGATCATGGTGGCCTATCCGTGCGCCGGGACGGGTGTTACGCTCCCTGTCGGATCGCTGCGCCGGGCGAGCCCATCCCGCCCCAACAACACCAGTACCAGATGTTCCCCGACCTCTTCACCGCGCCGCTTCGCATCGCCGAGCTCTTTTCCGACCCGTTCCGCTTTGCGGTTCCCTCTTATCAGCGCCGCTATTCGTGGACCGTCAAGGAGGCTGGGCAACTGCTCGACGACATTCTCCTCGCGGTCGGCGAGGACGACGAGCCGGTCGCGCCCGACTACTTCCTCGGCGCCATTCTGCTGACGGATGCCGGCGGCCATGCGGACTGGAGGCATGGGCCGCCCCGGTCAGCGCGCACGCTCGACATCGTCGACGGGCAACAGAGGATGATCACGCTCGCGATCCTGCTGGCCGTGCTGCGGGATCTCGCGGGCGAGGATGGCGCAGGCGGCGATCCTGCGCTCGATGGATTGATAACGGTCGCGTCTTCCTCCGACAGCGGCTGGATTCATCGCCTCAGACTGCGCGGCAGCGACGATGCGTTCCTCGCCGAGCACGTCTTGAACCCGAATGCCTGCCGCTCGCGTCCCGTGGCGGGCGGCATCGAGTCGGGCGCAGCAGCCATCCTGGAGGTGCGCGAGCATTTCCTCAGCGAGCTCGAGCCGCTGACGGCTGCCGATCGCACGAGGCTGCTCGATTACGTGCTGCAGCGCTGCCACGCAGTCGTCATCGTCACCAACGACATCGATCACGGGCATCGCATGTTTTCGGTGCTGAACGATCGCGGCCGCCCGCTGGCGCGCAAGGACATCATCAAGGCGGAGGTGCTCGGCGGCATTCCCCCCGATCGCACGGAGCCGATCCTGTCCCGCTGGGGCGAGGCCGAACGGCGTCTTGGCGGCGATTTCGACGCCTTCTTGAGCCACCTGCGGGTGATCGAAGGCAAAGCAAGGCTGCCGATCATCGCCGGAGTGCGCGCCGTGCGGGCGGAAGCCGGCGGCAGCGAGCCGTTCGTGTCGAATGTGCTGCTGCCGCTCGCGGAGGCCTTCGACACAGTCTCCCGCGCGCATCACGAAGGCGCGCCCCAGTCTGCCGAGATCAGCCGCCGGCTCGGCTATCTCGGCTGGCTCGGCAGCTCCGAGTGGGTGCCTGCAGTCATCAAGTGGCTGAGCCTGTACCGGCGCGACGCGGCGCAGATGCTCAGGTTCCTCGAAATCGTCGAGCCGTTCGCCTACGCGCTGCGCCTGCTGTGCATCGGAGCCGGCAAGCGCGCGACGCGCTTCTCGGGCGTGCTCGCGGCGATCGGCGACGGCAGCGTGCTCGACGCGGAGCGCTCGCCCTGCGTCCTGATGCCCGACGAGCAGCGCCACGTCACGTACAACCTGCGCAATCTGCACGAGCGCCACCCCCAGACCTGCAAGCTGGTCCTGCTGAGGCTCAATGACGAGCTGGCCGGATCGCAGCAGAGGCTCGACCCGGCGGACTGGACGGTGGAGCACGTCCTGCCGCAGAGCCCGGGGCGCAATGGGCAGTGGCGCGAGTGGTTTCCGGACAACGAGGAGCGCGAGCTGCTGACGCAGTCGCTCGGCAACCTGGTGCTCGTCCTGCGCAGCCAGAACGACAAGGCCAGCAATCAGGACTTCGCCCGCAAGAAGGCGATCTACTTCAGGAACGCGCCGGGCGAGATGCCCGCGGTCACCCGCGAGATCGAGGCCGCCGAGACGTGGACCCCGGACCAGGTGCGCGCCCGCGAAGAACGCTTCCTGCAGATCCTGGCCCGGATCTGGCGGCTGGACCTGTCTGCGATGCAGGGCCGGGACAGCGACGCGCGAACCATCACACGGCGCCGGCGGCGTGCCGGGTGAGGCTGCGATTCCGGCAGCTCACGCCGGTGCCGCCGCGGCGAGCTCGCCGGCCAAAGCCTTGCCGATGAGCGCCCGCGTCTCCTCGATGCCGTAGAGCTCGATGAACGAGCCGAACCGCGGCCCCTGGGACTGCCCCAGCAGGACCTCGTAGATGGCGCGGAACCAGTCGCGGAGGTTGTCGGCGAAGCCGTTGGTCTTGCCCACCTCGTAGACGATGTTCTGCAGCGCCTCGGCCGAGGCATCCGGAGAGGCTCGGCCCAGATCCTGCTCCAGCGCCTCGAGCGCCCGGCGCTCCCTCTCGTCGGGCGCCCGATACTGCTTCGTCGGGCGGACGAAGTCGCGGTAGTAGGCGACCGCATGCTCGGCGAGCTGGTCCAGCACCGGGTGCTTCTCCGGCGTGGCGCCCGGCGCATGGCGGCGGATGAAACCCCACAGCACCCCTTTATCCTCGGCGTTTGAGGCCGCGACCAGGTTCAGCAGCAGACCGTACGTGATCGGCAGCCCGGCCTCGGGCGGCTCGCCGGCGTGGATGTGCCAGGCCGGGTTGTCGAGCTTCTCCTTCGGACCCTGCGCGGGATAGGCGGCGAGGAGCTGCAGGTACTCGTCGACCGCGCGCGGGATCACGTCGAAGTAGAGCCGCTTCGCCGACTTCGGCTTCTGGAACATGAACAGCGACAGGCTTTCCGGCGTCGCGTAGGTCAGCCACTCGTCGATGGTCAGGCCGTTGCCGAGCGACTTCGAGATCTTCTGTCCCTTCTCGTCGAGGAACAGCTCGTAGATGAACCCTTCGGGCGGCGTCGCGCCGAGCGCGCGGCAGATCTTGGAGGACAGCGTCACGGAATCGATCAGGTCCTTGCCGGCCATCTCGTAGTCGACGCCCAGGGCGGCCCACCGCAAGGCCCAGTCGGCCTTCCACTGGCATTTCACGCGGCCGCCCGTCACCGGGGTCTCGACCTTCTGCCCGGTCTCAGGGTCGAGATAGACGATCGTGCGCCTGCCGGGGTCGCGCTCGAGCGTCGGCACCTGCAGGACGCGGCCGGTGCGCTGGCAGACCGGCAGGAACGGCGAGTAGGTGGCGCGTCGCTCGGGTCCGAGCGTCGGCAGGATGATCTCCTTCACCTGGTCGTAGACTGCGAGCATCTTCAGCAGCGTGGCGTCGAACCGGCCCGCTCGATAACAGGCCGTCGCCGAGAAGAACTCGTAGTCGAACCCGAAGCGGTCGAGGAAGTCGCGCAGCATGGCGTTGTTGTGGTGCGCGAAGCTCTCGAACCTGCCGAACGGGTCGGGCACGCTCGTCAGCGGCTGCTGCAGGTGCGACTGCAGCATCTCCCTGTTCGGCACGTTGTCGGGCACCTTGCGCAGGCCGTCCATGTCGTCGGAGAAGCAGATGAGCCGCGTGGGCCGCCGGCCCTCGGTCAGCAGCTCGAAGGCGTGGCGCACCATGCTCGTGCGCGCCACCTCGCCGAACGTGCCGATGTGGGGCAGGCCGGACGGGCCGTAGCCGGTCTCGAAGATGACCGGCGTCTCGGGGCCGATCCTCAGCCTGTCGAGACGCTGGATCAGCCGCCGCGCCTCCTCGAACGGCCAGGCGCGCGACTGGCTGGCGGCGCTGGCGGCTGCGGGATCGAAGGTCTTGCTCATGAGCGTAGGATGGCTATAACGCGCTGGCGTTCCGGGCTGTTTGCGGTGCACCCTATGTGCGGGCGACACGTGGCGTCAATCGCGCAAGCCGCATTGATGTCCACTCGACCTGCAAGACCGCACCTCGCATGGCGCCGAGACGTGACCAATTCCGGAAAGGGGGATCGATGCCTGCCAGCCTGACGCCGCAAGAGGCGCTCATCTATGCGATGATCACCGTCTCGGCGGTCGATCGAAGCATGTCCGACGCCGAGCTGGCCCGCATCGGCTCGATCGTGCAGCAGCTACCCGCGTTCCAGGGGCGCGACCGGGACTGGCTCGTCGAGAAGGCGGAGGCTTGCGGGGCGGTGCTGGCCGGGCCCGACGGGCTCGACCGGGTGCTCGACATGATCCACGAGGCACTGCCGCAGCGCCTGCGCGAGACGGCGTACGTGCTCGCTGCCGAGGTCGCCGCGACGGACCTGCGCGTGAAAGTCGAGGAGGTGCGGCTTCTGGAGCTGCTGGCCGAGAAGCTCGGCCTCGACAATCTCACGTGCGCGGCGCTCGAGCGCGGCGCCAAGGCGCGCCATCAGAAGGCGTAGCGGCCTCAGCCGAGCAGATCGCGCAGCATCGGGATGAGCGGGACGTCGGCCGGCGGCATCGGATAGTCGCCGAGCCGGCTGGCGCGCACCCACTTGATCTCCTGGCCTTCGCGCGGGGTGATGACGCCGTCCCAGGTCCGCACCTGGTAGAGCGGCATCAGCAGGTGGAAGTCCTCGTAGGCATGGCTGGCGAACGTCAGCGGGGCGAGGCAGGTCGGGCAAACGTCGATGCCGAGCTCCTCGTAGAGCTCGCGGATGAGCGCCTGCTCCGGTGTCTCTCCCGCGTGCACCTTGCCGCCCGGGAACTCCCACAGCCCCGCCATCGGCTTGCCCTCGGGACGGCGCGAGATCAGCACGCGCCGGTCGCGATCCACGAGTGCGGCAGCGGCGACGAGGAGAAGGGGCTTTGCCATGGGTCCCGGCGGGCCAGCCTCGAAGGTCAGCTCCGGTAGTCGGCGTTGATCGACACGTAGGCGTGGGTCAGATCGCACGTCCAGACGGTCGCCCGGCCGGCGCCGACGCCGACATCGACGCGGATCGTGATCTCCCCGTTCTTCATATAGCCGGCCACGACCGGCTCCGAGTAGCCCGGGGCCCGCTCGCCCTCGCGGGCGACCAGATGCGGGCCGAACCAGATGGCGAGCCGGTCGCGGTCTGCCGCCTCGCCCGACTTGCCGACAGCCATGACGACGCGGCCCCAGTTCGGGTCCTCGCCTGCGATGGCGGTCTTGAGGATGGGCGAGTTGGCGATCGAGAAGGCGATGCGGCGCGCGGCGCGGTCGTCCTCGGCCCCCAGCACCTCGACGGTCACGAACTTCGACAGTCCCTCGCCGTCCTTCACGACATAGAGCGCCAGCTCGTGCATCAGGCTGTGCAGGGCCTCGGCAAACGGAGCGAGGACAGGGTCGGCCGCGTCCCGCACCTCAGGCGCGCCGCGCTCGGCCGCGCGGCCCGTTGCGAAGAGCAGCACGGTGTCGCTGGTCGAGGTGTCGCCGTCGACCGTGACGCAGTTGAACGTGCGGTCGGCCGTGGCGGACACGAGGCGCTGCAGCACCGGCTGGGCGATGGCGGCGTCGGTGAACAGGAAGCAGAGCATGGTCGCCATGTCGGGGGCGATCATCCCCGCCCCTTTGCAGAAACCGGCCAGCGTGACCTCGCCCGATCCCATCGGCACCCGGCGAAGGGCGAGCTTCGGGAACGTATCGGTGGTCATGATGGCCCGCGCCGCCGCCTGCCAGGTATCCGGGCGCGCCGTGGCCGCGAGATCGCTCAGCAGGTGGGTGAACCGCGTGGCGTCCATCGGCTCGCCGATCACGCCCGTCGAAGCAACGTAAACCTCCTCGGGCCGACACCCGGCGGACTTCGCGGCCGCCTCGGCGGTGATGGCGACCGCCTCTTGGCCCTTGCGGCCGGTGAAGGCGTTGGCATTGCCGGAATTGACGACGAGGGCGCCGGCGCGGCCGTGCTCGAGCTGCCTGCGGCACCAGAGCACCGGCGCCGAGCAGGTCTTCGACCTGGTGGTCACCCCGGCGGCGACGGTCCCCGGGGTGAGCACGGCCAGCAGCAGGTCCGTTCGGCCCTGGTAGCGGATCCCGGCCTCGGCGGTGGCGAAACGGACGCCCGGGATTTCGGGCACCTCCGGCAGGCTCGCCGGCGCGAATGGGGAAACCTTGGCGGTGCTGCCCAAGCTGTCCTCCCAGCTAAAGACTGTCAGGCCGCCCATCACGAACCAGATCGGGTGGTCGAAATCAAGAGTACGAACGGCAAGGGTCCGACCCGCCTGGTCGGACCCCTCTCGTCATCGCTTCAGTGTCGGGCTGCAGCCGTTCTCACTGCTTGGGAGCCGGTGCGCCGGGCTTCTTCTCCGTCTCGACCTGCTTCTTGATCTCGGCGTCGACGTACTCGATCTTCGCCTTTCCGCGCAGCGACGCGGCGATCTCCTGCGCCTTGCGGTGGATCATCGAAACCATCAGACGCTCCTTGATGACGGCGAAATCCGGCGGCTGGCGCTCGCGGCGGTCCTCGACCTGGATCAGGTGCCAGCCGAACTGCGTCTGCACGGGCTGCGAGACGTCGCCCTTCTGGAGCTTGAAGGCAGCCTCCTCGAACTGCGGCACCATCTGACCGCGGCTGAAGTAGCCGAGCGTGCCGCCTTCGTCCTTGGTCCCGGGGTCTTTCGAGAACTCCTTGGCCATCTCGGCGAAATCGGCACCGTGCGCGATCTTCTCGGCGATCTCCTTGGCCTTGTCCTCGCTCTCGACGAGGATGTGGCGCGCCTTGACCTCCTCCTCGGGCTTGAGCTGCTTCACCTGCTCGTCATAGAAGCGGCGGGCGTCGGCCTCGCTCACGGCGCCCTTGACGCTCTTGTCGAAATAGGTGTCGCGCAGCGCCCGGCGGCGCCAGTACTGCATACGCCCGTCGAAATCGTTGCTGGACGCCAGCTTGTCGCCTTCGGCCGCCTCGGCGAAGAGCTGGTTCTCGATCAGGTATTCGACCAGCACGCGACGCTTGGTGGCCTCCGGCAGAGTGCCGAGATCGGAGCCGATTTCGGTTTCGGCCAGCCTGATATCGGCCTCTGTGATGTTCTTGCCGTTGACGGTGGCCACCACCGGGTCCTGGGCCGCGGCGAATGGCAGGGGGGCGAAGGCCAGGCCGCCCGCCAATGCGGCCGCCACGATGCCCAGTCTCGTTCTCGAGGTCACGGAAATGTTCCTTGCTGGTCACGGGACGGGCAGCCGCGGGATCACGCGGTCGTGAACGTCGCATGCATTAGAACCTAGGCCGGCCCGATGGTTAGACGGGCGTTCCGGCTTTGCCAAGTTAACATTCAGTGAGGAGCCGGCAATTTTGCGAGATCCCGGCATGACCAACTGTCGCGCCCGATTGATTGACATTTGCCGGCCCGGCTTCTTATCTCTCCTCCACGAGTGGCATTCCCCGGCCGCCGGTCGCCCGCTCGCCTGTTCGCGCCTCACCCGGTCAGTCCCTCGTGCGCTTCACCCGTCGCGAGCACGTGTGACCGGGCCAACGGCGCTGGTCTTGCCTGCTGAGGATCGATTCACATGCTTTCACTGGGCTCGCTCGCGACGAAGTTCTTCGGCTCATCCAACGACCGCAGGATCAGATCGCACCGCGTTGCTATAGCCGCAATCAACGACCTGGAGCCGGAGATTGCCGGTCTGACCGACGCGGAGCTGCGCGCCCGCACGGACCAGTTCCGCCAGCAGCTCGCAGGCGGCAAGGCGCTCGACGAGCTTCTCGTGCCGGCCTTTGCGACCGTGCGCGAGGCGGCCAAGCGCACGCTCGGGCAGCGCCACTTCGACGTGCAGCTCGTGGGAGGCATCGTCCTCCATCAGGGCAAGATCTCGGAGATGAAGACCGGCGAGGGCAAGACGCTGGTCGCCACGCTGCCCGTGTACCTCAATGCGCTCACCGGGCGCGGCGTGCACGTGGTCACGGTCAACGACTACCTGGCCAAGCGCGACGCCGAGTGGATGGGCGAGATCTACAAGTTTCTCGGCCTGACCGTCGGCTGCATCGTGCACGACCTCGACGACGCCCAGCGGCACGCGCAGTACGCCTGCGACGTCACCTACGGCACCAACAACGAGCTCGGGTTCGACTATCTCCGCGACAACATGAAGATGAGCCGCGACGAGATGGTTCAGCGCGGTCACTACTATGCCATCGTCGACGAGGTGGACTCGATCCTGATCGACGAGGCGCGCACGCCCCTCATCATCTCAGGCCCTGTGGAGGATCGCGCCGAGCTCTACAACGCGATCGACACGTTCATTCCCCGCCTCTCCAAGGAGGACTACGAGCTCGACGAGAAGCAGCGCTCGGTATCGCTGTCGGAGACCGGCAACGAGAAGATCGAGCAGATGCTCGAGGCCGCCGGCCTGCTCAAGGGACCTCTCTACGACATCGAGAACGTCACCGTCGTCCACCACGTCAATCAGGCGTTGAAGGCGCACGCCTTGTTCCAGCGCGACCGTGACTACATCGTCAAGGGCGGCCAGGTCGTCATCATCGACGAGTTCACCGGCCGCATGATGCCCGGCCGTCGTTATTCGGAGGGCCTGCACCAGGCGCTCGAGGCCAAGGAGAAGGTCGAGATCCAGCCCGAGAACCAGACTCTGGCCTCGATCACCTTCCAGAACTACTTCCGCCTGTACGAGAAGCTGGCCGGCATGACCGGCACGGCGGCGACGGAAGCCAACGAGTTCATGGACATCTACGGGCTCGACGTGCTCGAGATCCCCACAAACCTGCCGGTCGCGCGCCTCGACGAGGACGACGAGATCTATCGTACGG
Source organism: Hyphomicrobiaceae bacterium (assembly GCA_023384095.1). Classification (GTDB taxonomy): domain Bacteria; phylum Pseudomonadota; class Alphaproteobacteria; order Rhizobiales; family Hyphomicrobiaceae; genus ZC4RG25. The sequence goes on along the minus strand of JAHDXT010000014.1, from coordinate 70,149 downwards.
CCGACGAGAAGTGGGACGCCATCATCCGCGAGATCGAGTCGGCGCAGAAGCGGGGGCAGCCCGTGCTCGTCGGCACCGTGTCCATCGAGAAGAGCGAGCTCCTGTCGGAGCGGCTGAAGCAGAAAGGTGTTCCGCACCAGGTGCTCAATGCCCGCTACCACGAGCAGGAGGCCTACATCATCGCCCAGGCCGGCGTACCGGGCACGGTCACGATCGCCACCAATATGGCTGGCCGCGGCACCGACATCCAGCTCGGCGGCAACGCAGAGTATCGTCTGAAGGGTTGGATCCGCTCCGAGCGTGATGCGGGTCGATTGCCGAGAGCGATCGGCACCGAAGGGTTCGATCTGCTGATGTCGCGAGCGTCGGCGCGACTGGTGCTGACCAAAGATGAACGCGAGTTGTTCGGGAGCTCATATCGCGGAATAAGGCCGCCCGCCAGATCAGGCGACAGTGCTCACAACAGCATCGACTCATGGGTCGAGCATCTGATGACCATCTGGCTCCAGGAAGAGGCCGATTCGCAGCAAAATCCAATCGATGTCGATGAGCAGCGAGATGCAATTACGGGAAAATGCATCGAGATCGACGAGATGAGGTATAAGATCGAGCTGGACGTCGCGGAGAAGAAGAGCCAGGTCCTCAAGGCCGAGGAGGACTTCGAGGCAGAGCCGGCAAAGGGCAAGAAGCCGGCGAAGACCATCGTCAAGCCGGGCGGGCTCTACGTCATCGGCACGGAGCGGCACGAGAGCCGCCGGGTCGACAACCAGCTCCGCGGCCGCTCGGGCCGCCAGGGCGACCCCGGCCGCTCGAAGTTTTACCTGTCCCTCGAAGACGATCTGATGCGGATCTTCGGCTCGAACCGCATGGACGGGGTGCTGCGGACGCTGGGGCTGCAGGAAGGCGAGGCGATCATCCACCCGTGGATGAACAAGTCGCTGGAGATGGCGCAGCGCAAGGTCGAGGCGCGCAACTTCGATATCCGCAAGCAGATCCTTAAGTACGACGACGTGATGAACGACCAGCGCAAGGTCATCTTCGACCAGCGCATCGACATCATGGGCCAGGACGACGTCAGCGAGGCCGTCGCCGACATGCGCCACGAGGTGATCGAGGAGCTGGTCCAGCGCCACATCCCGGAGAACGCCTATGCCGAGCAATGGGACGCGGCAGGCCTGCAGGCCGAGGTGCAGGGCATCCTCGGGCTCGAGCTGCCGATCGCGGCATGGGCCGCCGAGGAAGGTATCGCCGACCAGGAGATCCGCGAGCGGCTGATCGAGGCTGCCGATGCCAAGTCGGAGCAGAAGTCGGGCGACATCGGCCCCGAGATGTTCCGCCAGATCGAGAAGATGGTCCTGCTGCAGACGCTCGATCACCTGTGGCGGGAGCACCTCGTCACGCTCGAGCACCTGCGGCAGGTCATCGGCTTCCGCGCCTACGGCCAGCGCGACCCGCTGAACGAGTACAAGAGCGAGGCCTTCGTCCTGTTCCAGGCCCTGCTGGCGAAGCTCCGCGAGGCGGTGACGGGCCAGCTCATGCACGTCGAGCTGGCGCCGCCCGAGGAGCAGCCGATGCTGCAGCCCGTCGACCTGCCGCCGATGCAGGCCCATCACGTCGACGCTACGACTGGCTTCGACGAGTTCGCGATGGCGGACGCTGCACTCGCCGCCGAGGAGATGGCGATCCCGGGCGACCGCGACCGCCGCGCGCCGCTGCAGACACGGGCGCGTGCGGCCCGCCTCGACCCGCGCGACCCTGCGACGTGGGGCAAGGTCGCCCGCAACGCGCCCTGTCCCTGCGGGTCGGGGAAAAAGTATAAGCATTGCCATGGGCGGCACGATTGAGGCTCGCCGCCTGTCCAACCTGTCACTGGGATGAGGTCAGGTGCGGATTCTCGGACTGGTTGGGGCCACCCACGACAGCGGCCTGGCAATCCTGCAGGATGGCGTTCCCGAGCTGGTGCTCGAGGAGGAGCGGTTCAACCGCAAGAAGCGCACGAAGCGGTTCCCGAAGCGCGCCCTGAAAGCGGCGCTGGGCGAATTCGTGGAGGGCCTCGGACGGATCGACGTCATCACCACGCCTTGGGATGTCTCGCGCCTGCGCCGGACCTTCCTGCGTGCGGTGCTCGGACGGCTCCCTTGGAGCCTGAGCCTCGTCCTGCAGGCATCGCATTCGCCGCAGGACAACGACATCGTGCTGCTGAACTCGTTCCTCGCGCGCAAGCTGGAAAAACACCTCGGCGCGGTAAAGCTGCCGCCCATCGTCAACGTCGGCCACCATGACGCCCACGCCGCGAGCTTCTTCGTCAGCCCGTTCGAGGAGGCCGCCGTGCTGGTCATGGACGGCTACGGCGACGATGCCTCGACGAGCGCCTACATCGGGCGCGGCAACCGGCTGGAGCGGCTCTGGCAGACGGGCATCTTCAACTCTCTCGGCGTGGTCTACACCTTCGTCACCAAGCACCTCGGGTTCGGGTTCTCCGACGAGGGCAAGGTGATGGCGCTCGCCGCCTATGGCGAGGATACCTACGTGGCAGCTTTCCGCGACCTCGTCCGGCCGACGCCCGAGGGCCGCTACCAGGTCAACTTCGATTATTTCAGCTTCGACGCGTTCGGCGAGCTGAGGCCGTTCACGCGCCGCTTCCTCGAGGTGTTTGGGCCGTCCCGCCAGCCGGGCGAGGAGCTGAGGGACCGGCACCGGGACATTGCCCGGGCGCTGCAGACGGTCACCGAGGAGATCGTGCTGCACATGGCGCGCGGGCTGCGCCGCACCTCCGGTGCGAGGCAACTGTGCATCAGTGGCGGGGTGGGGCTCAATTGCGTCGCCAATGCGCGGGTCCTGGCGGAGGCCGGCTTCGACCGGGTGTGGGTGCCGCCCTGCGCCTCCGATACCGGCGCGCCGCTCGGCAGCGCGCTGTGGCATCACCACCAGAGCCTCGGCCAGCCCCGGCGGTTCGAGCTGACGCATCCGTTCTATGGCCGGCCTTACAGCGATCGCGAGATCGAGGCTGCGCTCGCCGAGGGCGGACTCGCAGGCGAACGCCTCGCGGAGGCGGAGCTCATCGAGCGCGTGGCGCAGGACCTCGCCGCGGGCAAGATCGTCGGCTGGTTCCAGGGCCGCTCCGAGATGGGCCCGCGCGCTCTCGGCAACCGCTCGATCCTGGCCGATCCGCGCCGCGCCGAGATGAAGGACATCATCAACGCGCGCGTGAAGCACCGCGAGAGCTTCCGGCCGTTCGCGCCCGCGGTGCTTCTCGAGCGCGCCGCGGAGCTCTTTCACCTCGACCAGCCGGACCCGTTCATGACGCTGGCGCCGCGGGTGCGCGCCGACAAGGCGCACCTCATCCCCGCGGCCGTCCACGTCGACGGAACCGGACGGATTCAGACCGTGGAGCGTAGCGCCAACCCGCGCTACCACGGCGTGATCGAGGCATTCGCGAAGCTGACCGGTGTGCCCGTGCTGCTCAACACGAGCTTCAACCGCCAGGAGCCGATCGTCGAGCATCCTCGCGAGGCGGTATCCTGCTATCTCGCGACCGGTCTCGATGTGCTCGTCATGGGCGACTATTACACGAGCGACCGCAGCACCGCGGCCGCCGTCGACAGGGACGCAAGCGAATATGCGGGTTGAGGGCGCGTAGACCGTTTTCCGATCGAATGGCATCGGACACGGCCCCCGACCAGTGCCTTTGGCCCCTGGATCCCGGCTCTTCGCGCTCCGGCCGGGATGACATGGGGACAGCTTGGCAAGGTTGTCATCCCGGCCGCAGCAGGGAGGTGGTCAGACCCGCCGGGTCTGAAACGAAACGATCCGGGAGCCCCGAACCCGACTGAATCGCGAGCGTCGAGGCATCAAAACCCCATCGGCGCGGAAGCGAAGTGGCGGCGGATCGCAGATACCCGCCTGCGCTGGCATGACGGTACATGACGGTAAGTGTGGGCGGGCGGATGGGAATGAAACGGTCGCGCCAGGCAGGTGCGCGGCCGGATGGCGCCGCCGTTGCGCCCACCCGATCCGTCATTTCCGCGAAGTCGGAAATCCGTGATGCGTTTCAGCGGGCAAGACGGGGTCAGCCCCGGCGCGGCCTGCAGCGAAACCTGGCCGACCCACGAGCTCCAAGCATCAACAAACCGGGGCGACCTCTGCTACACCCGTTTCGTCATCGAGGGTCGGCAAGGCTGGTGAGCGGCTGATCCCGCTTCACGCGCTCGTGCGCGGCTGCGAAGTGCCCGGACCCAGCTTGATCGGATAACGCCTTAGTTCGCTGTCGCCGGCTCGGCGGGCGTCGCTGGCGTCGGGGCAGCGGGTGCGGCAGCGGGCGGCTCTGCGCTCGACTTCGCTTCGGGCTCGGCGGCTGGCGTGTCCCGGGTTGCGATGGCCCGTTTGCTCTTGATGCGCCGGGTTTCGATTTCGATGCAGCCGGCCAGGACCCGCCAGCTCCGATCCGCCGGCGAGCGGGTCGCCTCGATGCAGGCTGACTGGACGTCGGGCGTCAGGACGCCCCAGCTGCTGCTGACGGCATTGCGCGCGCGGCTCTCGAACATGGCGCACTGGCCGGGCGCGCTGTCGGCGCGGCAGATATCGGCGACGGCCCAGGACGGGAGCTGTTGGGCCGATACCGGCGCAGCGAGCAGAACCACGAAGGCAGCCGTAGCGATCGCACGTGTGTCCATCTCGACGCCCCCGCGAGCAAGGATCCAACGAGGTATCAATCATTGCGCAATAGAGCATTTGCACTAAATTCCAGATCTGCGCCACCCCCAAGGTCAAGAAGCACGCAATCGATGTCCAATCTCGATCTCAGTCGCGCCGACCAGCGCGACGGCCGCATCAGGCTCCATGGTCCCGACGCCTTCGCCGGAATGCGCAAAGCTGGCCAGCTTGCCGCTGCGGCGCTCGACCTGCTGGTGCCCCATGTGAAGCCGGGCGTCAGCACCGAGCGACTCGACGACCTCGTGTTCGAGTTCGCCATGGATCACGACGCGATCCCGGCGCCGCTCAACTACCGCGGGTTCCCCAAGTCGATCTGCACGTCCATCAACCATGTGGTCTGCCACGGCATTCCCGGCCCCAAGCCGCTGCGCGAGGGCGACATCGTCAATATCGACGTGACGCTGATCGTCGACGGCTGGTATGGCGACACGAGCCGCATGTACCCCGTCGGCGAGATCAGCCGCAGGGCCGGCAGACTGATCGACGTGACCTACGAGGCCCTGATGCGCGGCGTCGCGGCGGTCAAGCCGGGGCACACCACCGGGCACATCGGCGCAGCGATCCAGTCCTATGCCGAGTCGGAGCGCTGCAGCGTGGTCAGGGACTTCTGCGGTCACGGGCTCGGCCGCGTGTTCCACGATCGGCCGAACATCTTGCACTACGGCAGCCCCGGCGAGGGGCCGGAGCTCAAGCCCGGCATGCTCTTCACCATCGAGCCGATGATCAATCTCGGCAAGGCGCACGTGAAGATCCTGCCCGACGGCTGGACGGCCGTGACACGGGACCGGGAGCTGTCGGCGCAGTTCGAGCACACCGTCGGCGTCACCGAGACGGGATGCGAGGTCTTCACCTACTCGCCGGCCGGGCTGCATCGCCCGGGCTGAGGCGGCGGCCGGGTTTGCTGAGGGGGGCAAGCCCATGACGGGGGCGAGCGGCGGCAGCGGGGCCGGCAAGTCCGGCCAGGGCTCCTTTTTCGAGGCGGCGCCCGGTCACACCGGTCATCGCAGTCGGCTGCGCGAACGGTTCAGGACCGGCGGCGCCGATGCGATGCCCGACTACGAGCTGCTCGAGCTCGTGCTGTTCCGCGCCATTCGGCGCCGCGACACCAAGGACCTCTCCAAGCGGCTGATCGCCCGCTTCGGCAGCTTCGCCGAGGTGATCAATGCGCCGGAATCGCGCCTGGCCGAGGTCAAGGACGTCGGCGAGGCCGTGATCGCCGAGCTCAAGCTGGTCAGAGCCGCTGCGCTGCGCCTCATGCGCGGCGAGATCATGCGCCAGCCCGCACTCTCGTCCTGGAGCCAGGTGCTCGACTACTGCCGGGCGGCGATGGGCTTCGAAGCCCGGGAGCAGTTCCGCATCCTGTTCCTGGACAAGAGAAATCGGCTCATCGCCGACGAGGTGCAGCAGGAAGGGACCGTGGACCACACGCCGGTCTATGTGCGCGAGGTGGTCAAGCGGGCGCTCGAGCTGTCGGCGACCGCCATCGTCCTGGTCCACAACCATCCCTCCGGCGACCCGACGCCCTCGCGGGCGGACATCGAGATGACGAGGCAGATCGTCGAGGCCGCGAAGCCGCTCGGCATCACCCTCCACGATCACATCATCGTCGGCCGCGAAGGGCATGCCAGCCTAAAAGGGTTGCGGCTGATCTGAGTCGAGCGAGGTGGCAGCCTCTTCTCACCTCATCGGCGTCGAGCACAGGCCGGCGCCGGGGGTCATCCCGAAGAACTCCAGTATCGTGTCGGCCTGCGCGTCGATCATGGCGAGGCCGCCGACGGTCTGGCAGCCGGCGGCGCGGGCGGCGGCGACGAGCGGGGTGATCTCCGGCTTGGGAATGATGTCGACGACGAGGCAACCGGGGTCGAAGGGGCCGAGCGGCGCGGGCAGCCCGTCGCCAGGCCGCATGCCGATCGGGCTCGCGTTGACGACGACGTCGTGCCCGGCCGCAATCGGCGTTCCCGGCGCGACCTCGCAACGGGGATGAAATGCGCGCACCCGCCCGGCGAGGGTTTCGGCGCGCTCAGCCTCCGGATCGAACAGCGTTATGGCGCGCGCACCGGCGGCGGCGAACGCGGGCGCGATCGCGCTGGCGGCCCCTCCGGCGCCGAGCAGCAGCACCCGCTTATACGCGAGCGAGCGGCCCGCCAGCCCGATGGCGCGGACGAGGCCCACGCCGTCGAACATGTCGCCGCTCCAGCCGCCGTCCGGATCGCGACGCATGGCGTTGATGCCGCCAGCCTGGCGCCCCGTCTCGCCGACGCGATCGACGAGGGCCGCGGCGCGCGCCTTGAACGGCAGCGTGACGACGATGCCGGAGAGGTTGGCGAGCCGCATCAGGCCATCCATCGCCGCCTCGAACTCGGCCTGCGGAACGTGGAGCGGTACCAGCACGGCATCGAGCCCCGCCCGCCGAAGCCGCGGGTTGAAGACGCGGGGCGAGCCCACCTGCGCGATCGGATCGCCGACGATGGCGAGCAGCCTTGTGCTGCCGCTGATCGCCGCGATTTCGTCATCAGCCATGCCGTCGTGCTCCTGTCAGCCTGTCGAGCGAGGCTGTCCGGCAAGGCGAGCCTTCCGGACTGGTCTGAGCGGCCGTGGTGGGTTATGCACCCGTAACGGAAGGAAGCGGGGGACAGGACCATGGCTCTGCTGGGCGCGGGCGTGCTGGCGATCTGGAACGGCATCGAGGCGGGAATGGACGATGATTTCGTCGAGTGGCACGTTCTCGAGCACATCCCCGAGCGGGTCGGCGTCCCGGGGTTCCTGCGCGGCCGCCGTTATGTGGCGACGGATGGCCACCCGCTCTACTTCAACTTCTACGAAACCGCCGACCCCGGCGTCCTGACGTCGCCGGCCTACCGGCAGCGCCTCGATGCCCCGTCCGAATGGACGCGCCGGAACATCGCGCGGTTTCGCGACACGTGCCGCACCATCTGCTCCGTTGCGGCGAGTCTCGGCCGCGGCGAGGGGGCCTGGGTCGAGACGGTGCGCCTGACGGCGGAGTGCGAGCCGGAGGCGTTTCGAGGGAGCCTCGCCGGATCGGTTCTGCCGGGCGTGCTGGCGCGGACGGGCGTCATCGGCGTGCATCTTCTGCAGGGCGAGACGGCGGCGAGCCAGGGCGGCTCGGCGGAGAAGAAGCTGCGCAGCCAGCCGGACCAGATCGCGGACTGGGTAATCCTGATCGAGGCGATCGAGGCGGATGCCTTGAGGAGCGCGCGCCAGGATGCGGCGAGCGACGCGGCCCTCCGTCGTGCCGGCGCGGGGTCTAGCATCAACCGCGGCACCTATCGCCTGCAATTCGGGCTTACGAAAGCCGAGCTCGAGCGCGGATCGACGGCGCCGGAGCATTGGAGCAGGGGGGCTTGAGCGCACGAGGCCGCAACGCCGGTCCGACGACACCCGGTTCACGCCGCGGCGCGTTCCATCGACGCGGGCTGCCAGGGCATGATCGTCAGCGGTCCCCAACCCGGCAGCTTGACGGCGAGCCGCCGCAGGTCGAGTCCGGCGACCAGCCCGAGCACGTTGACCTCCAGACCTTCGACCCAGGCGACCGTCAGGCCGAAGAGCCCCGCCACAGACACCTGGATGCCGGTGCGCGTCGGGCTCAGGCCGACGAACAATCCCGGACCGCGGAAGTCTTTGCCGATCGCGTTCGAGGGGAGCACGATGCGGGCATCCGGGATCGCGCCCAGGACAGCAGCCACGAACGTATTGGAGTTGGGTCCCGGCCAGACGCGGTAATCCCCTGGGCGGCCGTGCCGGTAGCTCGCCACGGCGACGCGAATTGCCGGAATGAGCTCTTCTGCCGTCCTACCCTCGACGAGGGCCACGAGCTGCGGCGTGTTGCCGTACCAGCGGCCGTCCGGCGCCCAGCTGTCGATCTTCACCGGCCGCCCCCATCCCGCCACGTCGAACCGCGTGTAGTGCGGAGCACCCGCCTCTTTCACCACGATCCAGGAGTGCACCGAGAAGACGCCCTTCCAGCGCCCGGCGGGCGCGCTGTAGACGCGCACCGACGCCTGCGGCGAATCCGCCGGCGGCAGCAGCAATCGGGCGCTCGACCAATCCGCCGTCCGCCAGCTCTCGGCGTGATCCCGTGTCAGCCACCACAGGCCGTGCAGGGCCAGCGGGAGCAGAAAGGCGATTGCGAACAGCAGGATTGCCATGCGTGCAGCGGACATCGTATCAGGAACACGAGATGCGGCGCGGTTTGCCTTTCGAATCATGCGGATCGGTGCCAGATTGCGTCAACCTGCGAAATCGTCAAGTCAGTCCACGTTGGTCCCGCGAGGCTGCACATAGTGGTTTCCGCGCGCCATGATCTCGCCGCCAGGCTCATACACGACGAATTCTCCGGGCTCGAGCGGGTGCGCTGCCGACACCAGTACCACGCAATGCTCACCGTCCACAGAGTGGGCGCGAAGGCGGCGCACATCTGCTCCCTTCGATGACCACGGGGTCGCATGAACAGAGCTGAAACTGATCGCCATCCGTCTGGCCGGCGTCGCGAAACATGCTGAAGGACACGTCCACGCTCACAGTGCTGCGGCGGCTGCTCGGCGAGCACGGGCGCACCTATGCGCCACGCTATGCTGTTGCGTTCGCGTTCATGGGGCTGGTAGCCGCGTGCACGTCCCTCAGCGCCTGGATGATGAAGGACGTCGTCAACAAGATTTTCGTCGATCAGGACCGCGCGTCGCTGTTCTGGATCCCGCTGGTCATCTCCGCGATCTTCATCGTCAAGGGGTTCGCCGCCTATCTGCAGGAAGTGTCGCTGAGCCGGATCGGCAACCGGATCGTGGCCGAAATCCAGAAGCGCATGTACGACCACATGCTGAAAATGGGGGTCGGCTTCTATCAGCAGTACCCGTCGAGCGATCTCATCACGCGCATGACACACAACGCCAGGGCGGCGCAGTCCATGCTCAACCACGTCGCCGTGGGGCTCGGGCGGGACCTGATGACCCTGATCGGGCTTATTGGCGTCATGGTCTCGCAGGATCCGATCCTGGCTGCAATCTGTCTCATCGGCGGCCCGGTAGCGGCTGTGGTGCTGAAGCGGCTATCCGAGCGGGTACAGAAAGCGGCGCTGAGCGAGGTTTCCGGAATTACGACGATCGTCGGCACCGTGCGCGAGAGCGCGCAGGGGATTCGCATCGTCAAGTCGTTTCAGCTCGAAAAGCTGTTGCAGAGGCGCATGAACGAGGGCGTCGAGGCTGTAGAGCGGCTCTCGAACAGGATCGTTGCGGTCCAGGCGCAGGTGAATCCCCTTATCGAGACCATCGGCGGCCTGGCGGTTGCCGCGGCGGTGGTTTATGCCGGCTGGCGCAATCTCTCCTTTGGCGATACGCCAGGACAGTTCTTCGCGTTCATCACGGCTCTGCTGATGGCCGCCGATCCCGCCCGCCGGCTGTCGAAGCTGCAGCTTCAGCTCGCCACCTCTGCGGTCGGCGTGCGCATGATGTACGAGCTGCTGGACAAGCCGGCCGCCGAGGTGGACCAGAACCAGCGTCCCGACCTCCTGGTCGGGGAGGGCGAGGTCCGCTTCGACAAGGTCACGTTCTCGTACGATCCCGACACGCCGGTCTTGCGGGGCCTCGATCTCCTGGCGCCGGCCGGACAAACGACGGCGCTCGTCGGCCTTTCCGGCGCCGGCAAGACGACCCTATTCAACCTGCTGCAGCGCTTCTGGGAGCCGGCCAAGGGCCTCATTCGGATCGACGGCCAGCCGATCGCCGAGACTTCCATCACCTCGCTGCGGCGGCAGATCGCGCTCGTCAGCCAGGACGTGTTCCTGTTCGAGGGCACGATCCGCGAGAACATCGCGGCGGGCCGGGAGGACGCGTCGAAAGACGAGGTCGTCGCCGCGTCCAAGGCGGCGCAAGCCGACGAGTTCATCCGCTCACTGCCGAACGGATATGACGCGCAAGTCGGCGAGCTCGGCTCGCAGATCTCCGGCGGCCAGCGCCAGCGCATCTCGCTGGCCAGGGCCTTTCTCAAGGATGCGCCGATCATCCTTCTCGACGAGCCGACCTCGGCGCTCGACAGCGAAACCGAGCAATCGATCCAGGAAGCGCTGCAGAAACTGACCCGCGGCCGCACGACCATCGTCATCGCCCACCGCCTCGCCACCGTCGCCAACGCAGACCTGATCCACGTGCTCGACAATGGAGAGGTCGTCGAGAGCGGCCGCCATCGCGAGCTCATCGCGCGCGGCGGGCTTTATGCGCGGCTCTACCAGATCCAGTTCGCCAACGCCGTTTCGGAGAGCCCGGAGAAGGCGGTGCCTGCTCACGCCTGAGTGCAGCCTCGGCCCGGCGGCGCGAGCCGCTCCCTGGCGAGCAGGCCCTCGTAGAATGTGTCGTTGACGGCCGCGACAGCCTCGATCGAGAAGCGATCCCGCACGTAGCTGGCGCCGCCGCTCGCCAACGCCTCGCGCAGGCTGTCGTCATCGATCAGGCGCTGCAGCGCCCCGGTGAATGCGTCGCGGTCCGCCGGGTCGACGAACAGGGCATGCGGCCCGCTCGCCTCCCTGAGGCCGCCGGTTCCCGAAGAGATGAGCGCGGCGCCGCCGGCATGTGCTTCCAGGGCCGTGCGCCCGAACGGCTCGCGCCAGCGGGAGGGGACCAGCGCGATGGCGGCCCGCTCGTAACGCTCCACGACACCATGCCAGGGTACGTTCAGCTCGATATCTATCCGGTTCCGGATCTCCGGACGGGTGAGGAGCTCGCGCACTTGCTGCGTATACTCCGGATGGCGCTCGGATTCCGACAGGACGAAGCGTGCGCGCCAGCCCGGCCGCTCCGGCAATATGGACAGCACGGCCTGCGCGGCCTCGCGAATGCCCTTTTCCGGCAGGCAGCGGCCGACACAGACGATCTCCTGCTTCCTGCGCCGTAAGGGCCGCCACGAGCCGAAATCGAGCCCGTTGTGCACGATGGCCTGCGGTATCGAAACCTCCGGCCAGGACCGGGCGAAGTGCTCCCGGCAACTCTCGCTGACGTGCACCATCCCGGCCAGACGGACGATTTCCCGCAGGCGCGCGCGGCGGCGGATCGAGGCGATGAGGCCGGAGGGTGGGTAGCTCTTGTAGAACCCATGGGCATGGAACACCACGCGTCCCGGCAACGCGCGAGCCAGTCCGGCTGCGACCTGAAAGTGCTGATGGACCACGACGAGTCGGGCGCCGCGCGACCGGGCAAGGCGGGCGGCACGACGGACCAGGAGGCCCGTATGGGCCGCCTCGAATCGGGGCACGTCCGCCATTGCGAAGCCGTCGAAGAGATCGTGCACGCGCTCCGCGACGATGCACGTGGCGGCCCGATAGAGGCTCGCACGCAGAAGATCGTGCACGCACAGATCGACCGAATTCGGGATGCCGCGGTCAATGGCCGAGCGCCGGGGCAGCACGACGAGCAGGTGCATTCGCCGCGACTCAGCCGAAAATCGCCTTCGCAGCGTTGTCGATCTTGCACGCAAGCGAACGCGCAGGCCGACCGGGAAGTTCGGTAAGCCTGATGTAGACCGTATCTTCGAACAAACGGATCGTAGTATAATTAAAGCTGTCGAGAAACTCGTCGAGCGACACTAGGTCAAAATGACCTATGTGCTTGTGTTCGATCACAATTACCCTTGGCATATGCTTGCCGAAGTTGAATGCGCGGACCAGCTTGGCATCCGCTCCTTCGACGTCAGTCACCAGCAGGTCGACTCCGGAAAGTCCGCAGAACTCGGTGACCTGACCCATGCTGACGGCCTTGAGCTTCGTCTCGATGATCCGAGATTCGATGTCGGGGACAAGGCAAGCGTGGCGCATGATGACGTTGCGTTCCAGAGAGCCCAGAAAATCCACCAACTCGCCCGGAGAGGGTGCGAAGTGATAAAAGGATGCGCAGGACTCCGTCTCCCCGATCACCACCTGGAAGGGTTTGATTGCGCGGAACGGACGGTAATTGGCAGTTAGCTTCTCAAAAAGGTGGGGAACCGGCTCGATTACAGCACCTATCCACCCGTTCTGGGTGGCGAGCGGGAATACGAAATCGTCCGAAACACCATCGTTCGCGCCGATTTGAATGAAGTGCACATGCGCAATGTCAGCAAAGGAGTTGCGCAGCAGCGCCGTGAGCATTGCCTGTGAAATGAGTTTCTTCTCCATGTAGTAATGCATGGGGCACCTTTTTCAGCTATGATCGGTCGTGCCTTGTTTGATGAGGCTTGAGGCTCAAGTAATTTGTATGTGACTCTTACGCTTGACACCCCGCCGTCATCCCGGACGACGAGGCACCCTTCAGTGGCGAGGAGATCCGGGATCCAGCACGAGAGGTGCCGAAAGCTCGATATTACTGTGTCCTCCGGACGCCTTTTTGCGCTGGATCCCGGATCGGCGGTCGCTTCGCTCCCTGGTCCGGGATGACGGAGCCAAGCGTTTGGTGCGGATCACTTGCGTTTTGTCTCGATCGTCTGATTCCCTCTGCTCACCCACACCGTCATTCCCGCGGAGGCGGGAATCCACGACACGCCGCAGATCAGGTGTGGAGAGTTGGGTGGATGGCCGCCGGAGCCTGCCCCGGACTCCGATCCGGGGCAGCGGCAGGGGACCAAGTGCTGGGGCAGAACACTAGACACTCAAGCGGCCCAACAAAAAGAACCCGACGAGAAGTGATGGTAAGGTGAGCAGCCCCACTACTCCCGCCCGCTTCCATCGCCTATCGCGTGCGCGTGCCCGATTGAGACGGGTGACGTCGAACCGAGGACGCTCCGCTACGAATTGCCGCCTTCTCCAGTGGCTGACAAGAGTCAGCAACTCCTCATGCGTAAGAAAGCTTGTCCATTTGTCTTCGAGATCGACTGTAAAACCGTCGGTGATTTCCTGAAACCACAAATCCCAGGGCTTCTTGACGATGAAGTGTATGCAGCGCGCGGAGCTGGCTCGAATTTCAGGCGATCTAAAGTACCAATAGTGCTTAATCAGGTTATACTCACTATCAATGTAGGCAACCTCGTTGGAGAAGAGAGAGTTCAGGAGACCCTGGTCTCCGCCATCATCGCTATCTGCGGTCGGGCCGTCTGTCGCAATTCTGTCCAGATATTCTCTCTGCGGGTTGAAGGCGATAAGGCCGGAATTGAATTTGGCGAGCCTGACGTGTTCAACCGAGTCTCGGCAGACCTTCATCTGATCGCCGATCCACAGCGCATCGAGTGCTTTCAGAACCAGGCAATCGCTATCGAGAAATACGACGCGCTCGAAGTCCAGAAGACCGAAGGCCCATAGCTTCGTGTAGGTCGCTCCGAACTCCCGGCGGGAGCGCTTCCGATCGTCTCTGGTGAGCTGTGGCACGACCAGACCGAAGACATCGCTCGCTTCAGATTGCGCGTCCCATCGCGATGTCATCAGCACGATGATCGGTATGTCAGTCACACGGCGGAGAGAGCGCACGAGGACGCGTAGCCCCATATCGTAATCCGGGGTGGCCAGCGTTATATACGCGATACGCTTTCGCCCCGGGTGCTGCTGTGAAAAATGGCTTGCATCGTAGATCGACGCGGCCGCCTCGGATATCAGGTTCGAATAGGCGTAGAATTGACTGCTGTCCGACAAAGCCACCGTTGGGGCCTGTAGCGGAAGCTCAACGATCGGGATATCTGCCGGCACTTCATCTTCTTTCATTCGTTCTACTTCGTCCAATAGTCGGCAATCCACTCCGCCCGCCGGAAGCGGTGGCGGCCGAGGCGGATGGCGAAACCGGTGCGGACGCGCTTGGCTGGCTCGTGGCGGCCCTGCATGGCCGAGGCCGGTGTGATCGAGCCGTAGAACACGAGAATCCGGCCGCTGGTCGGCCGCGCCGGCTTGGAGAAGAGCCGCAAGAGGCGATTTCGCGGCAGGCAGGCATGGTTGAAGGCGGGACACCACTCGTCCGGCCAGAACGTGACCTCCTCGACGGCGCGAGAGAGAAAATTCTGCTCTTTCGAGGCATAGGCGATGGCGATCGCCGCCGGAGACATCGCATAGAAACGGTCGAGCACCGCGCTCTCGAGGCCGACGAAGAAACGGACGACGGAGCTGTTGCCGTAGCCGAGATGCGGGTTCTTCCATTCTCGCACCATGCAGAAGCGCGCTTCGTAGGTGAAGTACGGGTCGAGACCTCCGATGATCACCACATCGAGGTCGAGGTACAGCGTCATGCCCTGGAGCCCGCCCAGGTTCTGCTGCATTATTCCCAGTTTGGGCCAGTACTTGCCGAGTGCCGGATCGTAGTCGACTTTCGGCAGCGGCTGGCACTCGATGTCGGTGCGAATGCCGGTCGGGTCGTCCGTGAAACAGACGAAGCGAATGTTCCAGGTCGTGTTGCGCCGGACCATCGCCGCAAGCCGGTTCACCCACTCGGGCCCGTACCGGGTGCCCCACTTCATGCAGACGACGTTGGCGCGCCTGTCGCGCCGGGCGCGGTCGAAAAGATCCCTCCAGGCATCTGCGGGTCTCCCGACCGAAAGCACTGCGGAAACGGGAGGGTCGGACCATTCGCGCAGTACCGCGGTTGTATGCGAATGGGCGGCCGCTGGTCGTTTTCGATCCGCGTGCCGGGCGGCCCAGCCGAAATCGGTCGCCGAGTCCATCTGCTTCAGAGCCATGACGCGCCCAAGGAATGCTTTCGGATGCATTACCGGGAGACCATCACGGCCCAAGCTTGCCGCAACCTTACGTAGAGCGACTCTTCAACTGTACCGCGCGATATGTGACGCGCAGTCAGGTTGCAACGATCACAGTCGCGGCATGCCGCTTACGGGTATGTGGCTGGTCGGCGGCCGCAGGTCAGGCGGCGAGACAGCACTTCTTGTGCTTCTTGCCCGACCCGCAGGGGCAAGGATCGTTGCGGCCGACCTTGGGCCCCGGGCGGACGAAGGGGGCGACGGCCCGGAGATGATGACGATGATGATGGTGGTGATGATCGTGATGGTCGTGCCCGCAGCCGCACGCAGCGTCATGGCCGTGATCGGCGGCGTGGTCGTGAGCAGGCTGGTGCGGCCCGCCGGCGCTGTCTCTGGTCTCGGTGCTCATCGGCTCGGGCCCTGTGCTGCGTCGCCCGCCAATATAGCGCAGGCTCGGCGTCCCGCAGACGCCTGTTAGTCGCACCTCGGGCGCTGTTGCAGTCGCGTGCCGATTAGCGTAACGGCTCGCCATGACAGACACCGTCCTGATCCTCGATTTCGGCTCCCAGGTGACGCAGCTCATCGCGCGGCGCGTGCGGGAGGCGGGCGTCTATTGCGAGATCGTTCCCTTCGACAAGGCGGAGGAGGCGATCGAGCGGCTCCGGCCGAAGGCGATCATCCTCTCCGGCGGTCCCTCGAGCGTCTACGAGAGCGGCACGCCTGCAGCGCCCGAGGCCGTCTTCCGCTCGCAGCTCCCGGTGCTCGGCATCTGCTACGGCGAGCAGACGATGGCGGCCCAGCTCGGCGGCGAGGTGACGGCCGGCACGCATCGCGAGTTCGGCCGCGCCGAGATCGAGGTGGTCGCGGACTGTCCGCTGTTCGAGGGCGTGTGGCCGAAAGGTACGCGCGACACGGTCTGGATGAGCCATGGCGACCGCATCGACCGGATACCGCCGGGGTTCGAGGTGGTCGCCGTCTCCGCCAACGCGCCGTTTGCAGCCATTGCGGACGAGAAGCGCCGGCTCTATGGCGTGCAGTTCCATCCCGAGGTGGCGCACACGCCGCGCGGCGCGGAGCTGCTGCGCAACTTCGTCGGCCGCATCGCCGGGTGCCGGGGCGACTGGACCATGCACGCGTTCCGCGAGGCGGCCGTCGAGCGGATACGGGCGCAGGTCGGCAAGGGGCGCGTCATCTGCGGGCTGTCCGGCGGAGTCGACTCGGCGGTGGCGGCGGTGCTGATCCACGAGGCGGTAGGGGACCAGCTCACCTGCATCTTCGTCGACCACGGGCTGCTGCGGCAGGGCGAGGCGGACGAGGTCGTGTCGCTGTTCCGCGGGCACTACAATATCCCGCTCGTCCATTTCGACGGCGAGGCGACCTTCCTTGCCGCGCTGCAGGGGGTGAGCGACCCGGAAGACAAGCGCAAGACGATCGGGCGCCTGTTCATCGACGTCTTCGATGCCGAGGCCGGGAGGCTCGGCGGGGCCGAGTTCCTTGCCCAGGGCACGCTCTATCCGGACGTGATCGAAAGCGTCTCCTTCACCGGCGGGCCGTCGGTGACGATCAAGTCGCACCACAACGTCGGCGGGCTGCCGGAGCGCATGCACCTGAAGCTCGTCGAGCCGCTGCGGGAGCTGTTCAAGGACGAGGTGCGGGCGCTGGGACGCGAGCTGGGCCTGCCCGAGCGTTTCGTCGGACGGCACCCGTTCCCCGGACCCGGGCTGGCGATCCGCGTGCCGGGAGAGGTCACGCGCGAGAAGCTCGACATCCTCCGTCGCGCCGACGCGGTTTTTCTCGACGAGATCCGAAAGGGGGGGCTTTACGACGCGATCTGGCAGGCCTTCGCGGTGCTGCTGCCGGTGCGCACTGTCGGCGTGATGGGAGACGCGCGTACTTACGACCACGTCTGCGCGCTGAGGGCGGTCACCTCGACCGACGGCATGACGGCGGACTACTACCCCTTCCCGCACGACTTCCTGGGCCGCACGGCGACCCGGATCATCAACGAGGTGAAAGGCATCAACCGTGTCGTCTACGACATCACCTCCAAGCCGCCCGGCACCATCGAGTGGGAGTGAGCGGGGAAATGACGTGTGGGTATGCAGCGGGAATCGTTTCGTCATCGAGGGTCGGCAAAGCCGATGAGCGGCTGACCCCTTCGGCTCAATTTCGTTTCAGACCCGGCGGGTCTGACCCCTTCCCGGGTCTCCGCGGGAATGAGGATGAGGGGGCGGGCTGCCTTTCGGGAATGAAGTCTGCACACCTCTTATCCTGGCCGTCGAACGCTAGAGCGTTTTTCGAACAAGCGCGATCACGAGGTGCACTATGTGGTCCCTGGTTCCCGGCTGTTCGCAGCCGCTCACAACCGTGGCTGCTGCGGCCGGGATGACAATTTTGCCAAGTCGTCCCCCATGTCATCCCGGCCGGAGCGCATGAGCGCGGAGAGCCGGGACCCAGGGCAAAAGACACTGGTCGCGTGCCGTATACGATGTCGTTCGATCGAAAAGCACTCTAAGCCGAGCATCGACCCCAGATTCCGGAACCGCGGGGGGCGAGCGATAGGATGATGAAGAGCGTGGGTCTCCACTCGAGAAGAAAAAAAGCCCCTCAGCCGAAGCTGAGGGGCTAGCCGCTTCGACCCGAGCCAGGGGGGGGATCGGGGGGAGGGCCCGGGCCGAAGGATCCCGTCAGTAGATGCCCTTGCAGGCGAAGTACTTGGACTTCCAGAGAAAGCTGCCGGTGTGCTTCCATTTCCAGTAGTAGTATCCGCAGTCGTCGGCGCCGACGACGTAGAGCGGCGCATGCCAATTGTGCCACTTGAGGACGTGGTGCTTGTAGATGTGGATCTTGAGGCCCTTGCCCTTGCCCTTGGCTTCGGCCGCGGGCGCCTGCAGCGCCGCTACCGCCATCAGACCCGCCACCAGGCTCATGATCAGCTTCTTGCTCATCTCGTTACTCCTTCGTTCCCTTGTCTGGTCCTGCCGAGGTGGTTGGGAGCTCCCGGCCGGGGTCGCTGCGGCGGTCATTGCCGTCCGCCGATGAAAGGAGGATGGCAGATGTGCGCGGCTGGCGCTGTTACCAGCGGAACAGTCGACGACGGGCTGGTGCAGCCGAGTCTGGCAGCGGATGAAGTCGAGCGGGGACGCGCAGCCGCTCGGAGCTCAGGAGAGGTGATATGGGCGGCTCGGTGCTTGTGCGCAGCCGATTCCTGATCGTGCACAACGCGTCGGCCGGCCTGGAGCGGCACAGACTGCTCGATCGGGTCCGTGCAGCCCTGGAGGCGGCCGGCGCGCTCGTCAGGGTCGAGGCGGCGGACGGGGTCGAGGCAGATCGGCGGCTGGCGGCGGAGGCCGTGCGCACGCGTGCGTTCGACGCCGTCGTGGCTGCGGGCGGGGACAGCACCATTCGCGGCGTGGCCGGGGGGCTCGTCGGCACCCCGATGCCGCTCGGCATCATCCCGATCGGCACCGGGAATGTGCTCGCCGAGGAGCTGCGGCTGGTTCGGACGCCGCAGGCCATAGCCCGGTATCTGCTCCATGGCGCAGCGATCCAGGTCTCCCCCGGGATCGCCAACGGCGAGCTGTTCCTTTCAATGGCGAGCGCCGGGTTCGATGCCGGCGTCCTGAGCCGGCTCGACATGGGCTGGAAGCGCCGCATCGGCAAGCTCGCCTATGTGTGGCCGACGCTGCGCGAGCTCTGCTCCAGTCGCTGCCGGTTCGAAGTGCTGGTGGACGGCATCCCGCACCCGTGCACATGGGTCGTCGTGACACGAGGCGCGCACTACGCCGGCTCCTTCGTCATCGCCCCGCGGCAGCGGCTGAGCGATCCGGGTTTCCACGCGCTCGTCGTCGATGCAGCGAGCCCTGCGGCGCTCGCCAGCGCCCTCGTTGCCGTGGGCCTCGGCTGGGCGCAGCGGCATCCGCTGATCGAGACAATCGCGTGCCGCAGGGTGGCGGTCGCCGCCGGCCAGGGCGTCGGGTTCCAGCTCGACGGGGAGCCCATCACCGCCCTGGCGCTCGAGATCTCGGCAGGTCGCCACTCCCTGGCCCTGATCATGCCGGGCAATGGCTGATCGATCTCAGTCCGGGCCGAAGGCTCGCCTTCGCCCTCAGCCGGCCGACAAGGTCGGCATGCCGACGGTGAGCTGATCGTTCACCCTGCTGACGCCATCGATCTCGTCGATGAGCACACGCAAAGCCCGGCGCTGCTCGGCAGAGCCGATGAAGCCGCGCAACTCGACAACGCCGTCCCTTACGGACACGCTGAGATAGGTGCCGTCGAGCCAATCCTGCGCCCGCATCTTCTGCAGCAGCATCTGCTCGAGGGCGGCGTCGCCGGCAGGCGAAGCCGTCCGCGCGACCGGCATCTGACTGAAAGCGCGCACGAGATCGGCGCGGGAGATGATGCCTGCGAGCTTGCCGTCCCGCAGCACGGGGACGCGCTTGACCTTCCGACCGTCGAGCGTGTCGGCAATCGTCTTCAAGTCGTCGTCCTCGGCGACGGAAATCACCTGGCGGGACATGACGTCCCGCGCCTGAAGACCATGCGTCTTGGTGTACTCGCGCGCCATGGCATCGGGATCGCTGAAAAACGTCAGCCACCACTTGCGTTTCGGCTCGGTGCCCATCTCGGCGCGGTGCAGCAGGTCGCTTTCGCTGACGATACCAACAACCTTGCCGTCCTTCGACACGACCGGGATCCCGCTGATCCGCTTCTCCGTCATCAGCGCGGCGATGTCGCGAACCGCGGTCGTCGGACTGACCGTGATGACATTCGGGCTCATGATCTCACGAGCTTTCATGACTGCCTCCCTGTTCTGGATAGCACTAAAGGTAATTATGGCGCGGCCGCTGCGCTCTGTCCTTGATTACCATCAACACTGACGGCTTTGGCAAGTTCCATGGCTCCCGCGCGAGGATTGCTCAGGCCTGCAACTCGAAGATGCAGTTGCTGCCGCAATTTCGGCACAAATGTCTATGCAACATTCGGCTCCTGTCCGATCAGGACGAGTTCTCGCGAACGGGGGATCCGTCAATGTTTTCAGCGCGGCTGCTTGGTGTCGCCACGGCGATTGCGGCCATTCTCGGCTTTACTCCAGTCAGCGTTGCGGCGCCGCTCAAGGGCGGGTCTCCCAAGCTGCAGCGCAATGGAACGATCAACATCGCAGGGCGCGACTTGCGCTGCGGGAATGCGCGCAACGTGCTCGACCGGCGGCTACCCAGCGAGGGCGCCGCAGCCCCGGGCATGCTCATCATCAACCCGCGCCTGATCACCCGGATGCCGCGGACCGTGCGCTTGTTCATATTCCATCACGAGTGCGGGCACCACAACATCGGCGCCAGCGAGCTCAGGGCGGACACCTGGGCCGTCGAGCGCGGCGTCAGAGAGGGCTGGCTCGACAGGAATGGCCTGAAACAGGTCTGCCGCTCCTTCGGCAACATGCCGGCGACGCCGACGCACCCCTCGGGGCGGAGCCGCTGCCGCAACCTCGAGCGAAGCTACGCCCAGGCGTTGGCGAAGCTGCCGAAGCGGAAGCCCGCCGAGGAGGCCAAGGAAGCCGCCGCGCCTGCGGGCGGGAAGCCCACCCTCGTGTCGGGCCCGAGCCTGGTCGGCACCGGCCAGACGGATAACGCCGCCGAGGACAAGGCGGCGGCCGCGAAGCGGAGTGGCGCGCCCGGGCGCGCGGTCCGCTGACCCGGATCCGCACCACTGCCATCGACGTCCGCCCGCGCAGAAGAAAGCAGCGACTGGGCTCGGCGCGCGAGACTCGCCCTGCGAGCACGCGTGCCCGCCACCTCCGCGCCGATCCTGGGCCGCACGCCGCAGTCGTTGCGCTACCCGCCCGACGGCTTCGGCCGTGCGCCCGCGCCACCGGACCAAGGCGCCGCGGATTTCTCTTTATACTGCTGGACATCGCCGGAATTGCTCGTTAACATACTCGTGATATATCACCGCTGCGGCGTCGGCCGTCGCGGGCGTCACAGGCCGGGGTTGGCGAGCGATGAAGACTTATGAGGGCAGGCGGAACATCGACGGCCTCGTCGTCACCGTCGACGGCGGCCTTCTCGACGAGCACTACGGCGTCAAGCAGTTCACGGACTGGGGCTTCGAGTGGACCTATGAAGGTGCGAGCCCCCAGCAGCTCGCGCTGGCCATCCTCTACGACCACCTCGGCGACAAGGATCGGGCGATCCGGCTTTCGGCTCCGTTCATGAAGAGCGTCGTCGCCAATCTGGACAACGACTGGGTCCTGACCAGCGCCGAGGTCGATGCGGCGGTCGCCGAGATCGAGCGCGGCGGGACCTGATCCCGGCGGCAGCCGGCCGGCCGGCATCGAAGCCGGCGCGCCGTCGTTCGCATGCGCGGCCTCGCGCCGGACGGGACCTCGAGACGATGCATGTGCAGTAAAATGAAATTCCGTAAGCATGATCCCCGGATTGACCCCCTTCGATGCACTGGTGTATCTTTGATATATCAGATCGAGGACGAGCTCGCCGGAGCGTGAACTGAGCACACTGTCGGCGTCCGGCGTGCCGGCCGCCGGGGCTCGAGCGACAAGAGGACGACAGACATGGTCACCGAACGGCAGAAGGCGTTCCGCCAGGAGTACAGGTCCAGGATCATGGGCTGGTACGACGGCTACCTGCACGTAGCCATCATCTACGCCATGGGCGCGGCGGCGTTCTTCGTCTACCTCCAGCACATCGAGAGCGTGCGGCTGCTGGAATGGCTCGTCGTGCCGATCACGTTCGTGTTCACGAACATCTTCGAGTGGGCCGTGCACAAGTATGTCATGCACCGGCCGGTGCAGTTGAAGGGGCTGCGGGCTATCTATGAGCGGCACACGCTCAACCATCACCAGTTCTTCACCGACGAGGAGATGCGCTTCCGCGACCATCACGACTGGCGCGTGACCGTGTTCCCGCCCTATGCGCTGGTCGTGTTCATCCTCATGTCCATGCCGGGCGGCATCATCCTCGGCCACATCTTCTCGCCGAACGTCGGCTGGCTGTTCATGTGCACCACGACCGGCATGTATCTCATCTACGAGTTCATGCACTTCTGCTGCCACGTCGACGAGAACTGGTTCGTGCGCAACTGTCCGTTCGTCAACACGATTCGCCGGCACCATACGGCCCATCACAACGCGCGGCTGATGATGGAGGTCAACATGAACCTGACCTTCCCGATCGCTGACTGGCTGTTCGGCACGTCGGACCTCGACCGGGGCCTCGTCGGCCATCTGCTCAACGGCTACGAGGCCAGGCACCTGAAAAGGAACCTGCGCGGCAGGCCGAAGCGTCCGGACGAGGCCGCTGCCCAGCCGCTCGGCAACTACTAGAGTCCGCTCGGTCGGATGAAAACATGGGTCAGACCCTGCGGGTCTGACCCTGGGAGTGGCGGCAATCGCACTTTACTCGCGGCTGCCTCTAACCCGACCTCTCCCCGCACGCGCGGACAGGGATCTGAGCAAAAGAACCGTTTCGATTTCGATCGGAATGGCCATTGGACCCGGCTCGAGAGCTGCAGGCCGGCCGGATATCCGGGGAGCGAGAGAATGCCAAGTGACGTCAAGGCCATCCTGTCTGCGGTCGTGCTGGCCGTGGCGGTGGGATTCGCTTACTGGGAGAGGTCGGTCGGCAACGACCACCTGTTCTGGTTCGTGATCGGCTTCGGGGTCTTCTCAGTCGTGGCGATGTGGGTGTTCCCGGAAGCCATGGGCAAGAAGGGCGGCAAGCGGCAGGCTTGACCTGCCCCGTCGGCCTTGGCCTCGGGTCGGCGGCAGGCGCCGATCCCGCATCGACCCAACGAGCGCTGCGCATTTACAGTTTGGCAAAGACCGCCGCGCTGTCGGCCGGCGCCTGCTCGCGCCGGTCGGACATGCCGTAGTCGCGGATGACGCCGGCGACCCGCAGCCGGTAATCCGAAAACACGCCGGCACGGCCCTTGGCCTGCGTCCGGCGGTGGCCGGCATGATTGCGCCAGCGCGCCACAGCCTCCTCGTCACGCCAGATCGACAGCGACAGGATCTTGCCGGGATCGGTGAGGCTCTGAAATCTCTCGATGGAGATGAACCCGTCGATCCCGGCGAGCTCTGGCCTGAGCTCCGCCGCCAGGTCGAGATACTCCTGCCAGCGTCCCTCGGCGGGCACTACTTCGAAGATCACCGCAATCATGGTCGTCCCTCCGGATCGCAAAAGTCTAACCGACAGACGATGACGCGTCACGCCGTGCATTCGGTCTCGGAAAGGGCATGGGGTCGCAATCGCCTTTGCTCCCGGCGAGCCGATGCAATATGATCCGGCTGCAGGACAAACAAGAGGCGAACGCCCGCCGGGCGAGGGAGACACGACTCCATGGCAGATGCGATTTCCGCGATCGTCGGAATGGCGCTGATGGTTGCATTTCTCTCCGCGATCGCTGTCAAGCTCGCCGAGACGCCATTGTGGATCGTCTCGATCCTCGGCATCGTCCTCATGGCGATCGCGTTCTGGCAAGATGCCTTCGTCCCGCTTTTCCGGCGCCATCGCGGAAACGGCCGTTAGACCCGCGACCCGGATTCATCGGACACGGCACACGACAACTATCTTCTGCCCTGGGCTCTTCGCAGCCGCGCACAACCGCGGCTGCTGCGGCCTGGATGACAACTTTGCCAGGTCGTCCCCCGTGTCATTCCGGCCGGGGGGACCTGGACGTTTCGATCTCAACCGGAAGGACTCTGGTCAGAAAGCAGGTCGAGCAGCGCCCGCGCCGTGCGCAACAGGCGCGCGTCGTCACCGACCGGACCGACGAGCTGCAGGCCGAGGGGCATGCCGTCGGGATCTTGCAGCACCGGCAGGGACAACGCCGGCGAGCCGGTCAGCGTCCACAACGTGCAGAAAACCGGGTCTCCGGTCGACTCCAGCGACTTCGGTGCGCCACCGATGCTGGCCGGCGTGATGATCGCGTCGTAGTGGTCGAACACGCTCGCCAGGCCGGCGATGAGCCGCGCGCGCAGCCCGTGTGCTGCGAGGTATTCGACTGCGGGAACCCGGCGGCCCTCGTCGAGGAACTCGCGCAGGCGGGGGCTCGACGCCTCCTTGCTGCCGCGGTCGACCACCTTTCCGAGGTTGTGCGCCATGTCGGCCGCCATGACCGCGCGCTGCGCATCCCAGGCATCCGCAAACACCTCCGGCAGCGCGACGATGCCGGCGGCGTCGCCGAGCCCGGCGACGAGGTCCTCGAGCATGGCGCGCGTGGATGGCTCGGCTCTGTCCCACATCGGCGTCCTCACCAGCGCGAACTTGGGCGGCAGGGGCGGAGGCTCGGCCAGGGTGGCGCGGAAGTTGGGCGACGCCACGGGGCGGGTATCTGGATCGCGCGGATCGTGGCCGGCCAGCACGTCGAGGAGGAGAGCCACGTCGTCCAGCGTGCGCGCGAAGACGCCGACGTGGTCGAGCGTGCGGGACAGCGCGAGCACGCCGCCGCGGGAGACGAGGCCGTGGCTGGGCTTGGCGCCGAACACGCCGCAGAAGGACGCCGGCCGGATCACGGAGCCGTTGGTCTGCGAGCCGAGTGCCAGCGGCACCATGCCGGCGGCGACAGCCGCCGCGGAGCCCGATGACGAGCCGCCCGGCGTGCGCCCGAGGTCGTGCGGATTGCGCGTTGCCCCGGGATGGAAGTAGGCGAGCTCCGTCGTCACCGTTTTGCCGATGATGACGGCGCCGGCCGCGCGCAGCCGCGCCACCGCGGTCGCATCGTCCCGGGGACGTCGGCCGGCCATGAGCGGGGACCCGTTCTCGGTAGGGTAGTCCCGGGTGTCGAAGATGTCCTTCACCGCCACCGGGATGCCGTGCAGAGGGCCGGTCGGATGGCCATTGCGCCGCCGCTCGTCGAGGCTTTGCGCCTGCGAAAGCGCGTGCGCCGCGTCGAGGTGCGCGAAGGCCCGCACGTCACCGTCGAGCGCGGCGATCCGGTCGAGGCACGCGCTGACGTATTCCTCGGCCGACAGGGCGCCGCGCGTGATCTCCCGGTGAGCCTCCGTCGCAGACAGCTCGCTCAGCGCCGGCTCGGCCACGGACTCAGTTCCCGTATAGCTTGTTCGGCAGCCACAGCGCGATCTCCGGGAAAATGTAGACCATCGCCATGGTGATGAACACCAGGAACACGAACGGGAGCGAGCCCGCGAAGATATCCGTCAGCTTCACGTGCGGTGGCGCGATACCCTTCAGATAGTACGCGGCCATGGCCATGGGCGGCGTATTGAAGGATGTCTGGATATTGAGGGCGACCAGAATGCCGAAGATGATCGGGTCGATATTGAAGGTCTTCAACAGCGGCAGGAAGATCGGAACGAAAATGATGATGATCTCCGTCCACTCCAGCGGCCAGCCGAGCAGGAAGATGATGATCTGGGCGAGGATGAGGAACATCGTCGGCGACAGGTTCATCGCCTTCACCCAGTGCTCGATCACCTCGTGGCCGCCGAGGTAGGAGAACACGGAGGAGAAGGTCCAGGATCCGATGAACAGGAAGCAGACCATCGCCGAGGTGCGGGCGGTGAGATACACGGCCTCCTTCATGCGCTCGAACGACAGCGCCCGATAGCACGCCGCCAGCACCAGGGATCCGGCCGCCCCCACCGCCGCCGCTTCCGACGGTGTGGCGAGACCGAACAGGATCGCGCCGAGCACCGACAGGATCAGAATGGCGAGCGGAAAGAACGACGTCAGCAGTGCGTACACGACTTGCGACAGAGGAATGTGCTTCGCCAGATCGGGGGGCTTGGGCGCCAGTTTCGGATTGATCATCGCCCGTGCGATCACATAGACGATGTAGAGACCTGCAAGCAGGAATCCCGGCCCGAAGGCCGCCGCGTAGAGCTTCACGACCGAGGTGGCCGTCGTGGCTCCGTAAAGAATGAGGAGCACGCTGGGCGGGATCATGATGCCGAGGCAGCCGCCGGCACAGACCACGCCGGCCGCCAGCCTGGTGTCGTATCCGGCGCGCAGCATGGCCGGGAAGGCGAGCAGACCCATCAGGGTGACGACGGCGCCCACGATCCCGGTCGCCGTGGCGAACAGCGCGCAGGTGATCAGCGTCGCGACGGCGAGCGATCCCGGCACGTTCCTGGCCGCCATCTGGATCGAATGGAACAGGCGGTCGAGGATGTTGGAGCGCTCGACCACGTAGCCCATGAACAGGAACAGCGGCACCGCCGTCAGCACGTCGTTCTGCATGACGTCGGCGGTATTGGTGACCAGCAGGTCGAAAATGCGCAACTCCATCGCGTAGTAGCCGAAGAAGATGGCCATCGCGATGAGCGTAAAGGCGATCGGGAATCCGAGCAGGATGACGAAGATGAACAGCCCCAGCATCAGCATGCCGATTTCTGGATTGGTCATCGGGCTGCGCCTCCGGCGGCGTGCTGCTCAGCGAGCCGCGCTCGCGCCTCCTCATCGGCCAGGATGGCGGATTCCAGCTCCTCCACGTCGTGCAGACGTTGCGGCCAGGCCCCGTCGCGCAGGCAGATCACGCAGCGGATCGCCTCGGCGACGCCCTGCAGCAGCATGAACACGGCCGCGGTCGGGATCAGCGCTTTCAGCGGCCAGATCGGCATTCCGGCCGGGCTGTAGATGGACACCTCTCGAATCGTGAAAGACGTGAGCGCGTACGGGTAGCCCCAAACGAGAAGGGCAAGAAATCCCGGAAAGAAGAACAGAACGTAGAGAGCGAGATCGACCCCGGCCTGGGTTTTGACCGGGAGCAGGCGATAAACGACGTCGCCACGCACGTGACCGTTGCGCGAGAGGGTATAGGCGCCGGCCATGAGGAACAGCGCGCCGTACATGCAGTAGGCCACGTCGAACGCCCAGCTCGTCGGCGCCCGCAGGATGTAGCGCATGAACACCTCGTAGCAGGTGCCGAACGTCAGGACGATGATGCACCAGCTGAACGCTTTGCCCACACCCGCGCTGAGCCGGTCGATGAAGAGGAGGAAACCGACCACGGATCGTCTCGCAGAAACAGGGTTGATTCGGCATGCACTATCGGCCGGGCACATGTCTGGGCCCGGCCGATGAGCCGCGAGGACGGCTGCTAGGTCTTGAGCGGGCCGAAGTAGTGCTCGTAGGCGGTCTTGTAGTCGGCGTCGTTATTGAAGAAATAGAAGCCGACCCGTTTCGCCCAGGCCTTCTGGCTGTCGAGCACCTTCTTGATGAACGGCCCCTGGGCGGGGTCTTTCACCAGCTCGGCCTCCACCTGGTCCCAGGCCTTGAGCTGGGCCTGGAAGACCGATGTCGGGGTGCGCTTGATCTGCACCTTGTCCTTCTCGATCAGTTCCGCGAGGTCCTTCGAGTAGCTGTCCCAGGCCTTCCACTCGTTGTCGGCAGCGGCTGACTTGGCGGCATGGCGCAGGATGGCCTGCTGCTCCTTCGGCAGGCTTTCGTACTTGCTCTTGTTGAACATGATCTCGAAAGCCTCGGCCGCCTGGTGATAGGAGCCCAGGTAGTAGAGCTTCGCCACGTCCTGAGCGCCGAAGCGCCGGTCCGAGGTCGGATTGTTGAACTCGAACGCCTCGATGACGCCCCGTTCCATCGCCGGCAGGATCTCCGGCCCGGGGAGCTGGGCGACGCTGACGCCCATGGCCTGGAACATGTTGGTGGCGAGGCCGACGGTGCGGAACTTCAGGCCCTTCAGGGACTCGGGACCCTTGACCTCGTTCTTGTACCAGCCGAGCGGCTGGGTCGGCATTGCGGTCGCGAAGAAGCCGACGACGTTCAGGTTGAGGACCTTCTGCACCAGCTCGTCATAGAGCTCCTGGCCGCCGCCGTAATGGATCCAGCCGAGAAGCTGGCTGCCGTTGAAGCCATAGGCCGGCCCGGTGCCGAACAGCGAGGCGGCGCGGTGCTTGCCGTACCAGTAGGCGGGCACGGTGTGGGCGCCGTCCAGCACGCCTGCGTGCACGCCGTCCTGCACGGAGAACGGCTTCACGACGGCGCCTGCGTTCAGGTAGTCGATCTTGAGGCGGCCGCCGCCCATGGCGTTGACCATGGAGACGTAGTCCTGGGCGAACTCGTTGAGGATGTCCTGGGCGCCCCAGGAGCCCTGCATCTTCAGCGTGGTGGTCTGCGCCCGCGAGACCTGGGGCATGGCGATCGTCGCAGCTCCGGTGAGCGCGGCCCCGGCGAGAAATTTGCGCCTGGTCGTGGCGCCCTTCGATTTCTTGTTGGTCATGCTCGAACCTCCCTAGGGAAATGGCGGCGGCGGAGCCGCGCCGGCCAATGGCCGCCGGTGCTCGGAAATATCTAGCGGCAGCTCCAGCACCACTTTGCACAGCCTGCAGAATTCGACAAGCGGCGACAGCCGCCTCGATACGGCAGAAAAGGGCGCTCATACGAAAGTCTGAAAGTCCCGGAATCCGGCGCGCCTGGCGGCCCGATGGCGCGTCGCCAAGGGCGGCTCCCAACCTCTCCGGACGATCCATATGCATTTCTCTGTCGAAGTCACCCGCGGAACAGAAGCGGAGGGAAGGACGATCTACTCTCCGTCGTCATGAGGCGTCGCCCGAAGGACGCAAAGAAGAGGGATTGAGATCATGAGCATCATCGACCGCAGCCTGCACATGTCCGGCGGCCGTACCGGCGTCCTGCTCATCCACGGCCTGGGCGGCACACCGATCGAAATGCGCTTCGTTGCGGTCGGGCTGGCGCGCGCCGGCTACACGGTTTCCTGCCCGCAGCTCGCCGGCCACTGCGGCACCGCCGAGGACCTCAAGGCGACCCGCTGGCAGGACTGGTACGCCAGCGTCGTCGAGGCCCACGACCGGCTGCTTCAGGAATGCGACGTCGTCATCGTAGGGGGTCTGTCGATGGGAGCCGTGCTGGCCCTCCATCTCGCGTCCGAGCGGCCGGACACCGTTCACGGCCTCGCATTGTATGCGCCGACGCTGCAGCTCGACGGCTGGGGCATCCCCTGGTACGCGCGGCTGTTCGGGCTCGTCTGGCACCGGCGGGTCGCCGATCTCATCGATTTCGACGAGCGGGAGCCCTACGGCATCAAGGATCCGCGCGTGCGCGGGCTCGTGACGGCGGCGATCCAGAGCGGCGACAGCTCTCAGGCCGGCCAGCTCAGCACGCCCGGCCGCTCCATGCTGGAGCTGCGCTGGCTGGCGGGCACCGTCCGCCGTTCGCTCGGCCGCATCGGCCAGCCCGTCCTGCTGCTGCATCCGCGCGACGACGACCGCGCGAGCCTGCGCAACGCCTTCCATCTGCAGAAGTCTCTCTGCGGCAGCGTCGAAACGGTGGTGCTGGAGGACAGCTATCACGTCGTCACGCTCGACCGTCAACGGCACGTCGTGATGGAGCGCACCAGCCGGTTCGCGGCCGATGTGCGCCAGCGGATCGAGGACCGCGCTGCGAGAGCTGCGACGATCCGGGCCGCGCAGGTCAGCCCGATCCGCGGCGGCGCCTCGCGGCCGGCGGCTTGAAAAAATTCAGAGCCCTGTACCCCGGGGAACAGTCCGCCGAGGCATCTGGCCCCATGATGGCACTCAACGGATGAAACCTCGGCAAGACGCCCTGATTGATGGAGGACTGTCATGAACACGAAGATCATCGCTCTGGCGACCGGCATCGTGGCTGCGGCGACCCTGGCGGCTCCTGCCGCGCAAGCCGGGTTGCGCATCGGCTTCGGCTTCCCGATCGGCGTCTTCACCGCCGGCGGCGGCCATCACCATGCCCAACGCCACCATCAGGTCGACCACTACAGGGCTCTGCGCCGGGCGAAGGCCATCGAGGCCGCGCGTCTGAAGCGCGAGCGGGCAGCGGCGATCGCGGCCGCGGCCAGGGCCCGGAAGGAGCAGGCAGCCGCGGAGGCCGCCATGAAGGCTGCGGCCGCGGAACGGAGGAAAGCAGCGGCGGCTGCCGCGCTCGCCGCGGCGGCTGAGAAGAAGAAGACGGACGCGCTTGCCGCCGACAGCACGAAGCCGGTCGAGAGCGCCGATGCGACGACCCCGCTGAAGACGGCTGCCAATACGACGGTAACCGATACCGCCACATCCGACGAGGCGCCGGCCAAGCTCGAGTGCAAGCGCTATTTCGCCAACGTCGGCATGACCATCTCGGTGCCCTGCACCCAGTGAGCGCCGAGAAGCATCCGCCATCCGGAATTCGGGGTCAGACCGTCGGGTCTGGCTCCCTATCTCCGTTTTGAGCGCTCACTGCCAGGTCCACGCCACCGGCATATTGCTCGAGCGCCGCCACGCGATCGTCGATCGACGGGTGCGTGGACAGCAGAGAGGCGCCCGAGCCCCGCAACGGGTTCTCGATGAAGAATGCCTCCATCCGCGACGGCACGTCGAGCTTGGCGTTGCTCTCGATCTTGCGCAGCGCCCGGATCATGGCGTCCGGGTTCTTCGTCAGCTCGGCGGAGCCGGCGTCGGCCAGGTACTCGCGCGAGCGCGACAGGGCGAAACGGATCAGCGTCGACAACCCCCACGAGATCAGCACGATGGCGATGGCGATGAGGATCGCCAGCACCGCCCCGCCGCCGTCCCGCCCGCCCCGGCTTTCGCGCCGGCCGTCGCCGCGCGGCCAGACGCCGTAGGGGAAGTTCCAGCTCCTGACCGTCAGGTCGGCGAAGAACGCGAAAATGCCGGCGAAAATGATGGCGATCACCATGAGCTGGGTGTCGCGGTTGCGGATGTGCGTCAGCTCGTGGCCGAGCACCGCTTCCAGCTCGTCGTCGGACAGAGTGTCGACGAGCCCGCGCGTCACGGCGATAACGTACTGCCCCTCCTTGAGCCCCGCGGCATAGGCGTTGAGGGCAGGGGTCTCGATGATCTGCAGCGCCGGCATCGGGATGCCGCGCGAGATGCAGAGATTTTCCAGCACATTGTAGAGCTTCGGCGCCTCCCTGCGGGTGATGCCGTGGGCGCCTGTGGCATAGCTGACGAGGCGCTGGTGGAAGAGCCAGGAGATCGCGAACCAGACCAACGCCGCCGCCATGGCCACCGGCCACGACCCGGCGAACTGGTCGGCGGCGCGGGCCATGATCTCGTCGATCTCGCCCCCGCCGAACGCGTTGACGACCAGCAGCAGCGAATAGAGCAGCGCATGCAGCAGCGCCACGAAGCCGACGAGCAGCAGCACCGAGCGGATGCGGTTGGCGCGGATGTGCGAATAGAGCCCGTAGGCACGGAACATGGGGCGTCATCGCCTCCCGCAGAGCGATCCGATCAGAGATTGACCGGGCTCGGACCCGTACCGCTCTTTGATCGGCAAGCATACACGATGGGGTACCGCACTCCATTGTGCCCAGTCGTCGACCGGCTTGGGAGCCGGACAATAGAAGATGTCACCATGCGTCGTCGAGTTCGCCTTGCTGAAGCTCTGATTTGGAAGCCCGAGCGTGCCACGCCTGGGACCAGAGGCGAAACCGCCGACGTCCGAACGCCGGGCTCGATTGCAGGGTGACGGCGGATCGCTGCCGGAGACCGCTCCCAGCGAGCTCACGCCGCCGCGACGGTTCCGGAGCGGCGTTCACCGCCAGGCACGCTCTTTCTGCCCTGGCCTGCGAGTATTTGCTTCGGGGCGGAGGGCAACCGCAGCTCAGCGTTGCTGTTGTTTGGCGTATTCCCCGGCCAGAAGCGCGGCGGGGTAGAGGATGAGCTCTTCCTCCTTGGCGTGGGTGCGGATCTCGCGTGCGAGCGCGGCTGCATCCTGTTGGTTTTCGGCAGCGGCAACCTTTTCCATGTTGTCGAGTGCTGCCTCGATTTCCTTGTGCTCGGCGAGCATCTGCGGCAGCTCGCTCCGCAGCCGATCCGTCCGCGCGATCAGCTCCTTGCGCACCTCCGGTGTGAGGTCGGCCTGTCCGCTGGACAGCGGCTGACCGGCAAGCGTCGGAAGCAGTCCGAGCTGCGGTAACGCAAACCGCTCCTCCTTCTCAAAATGGGGCTCCAGCACCCGCATGGCTGCGGTGGCGGCCTCGCCGGTTCGCCCCGTCTTCCGAGTGGCGGCCTGGAGCTGGGAATGGATCGCCTTGTGATCCGCCGCGAGCGGTTCGGGTATCGAGAACTCCACGCTCAGCACGGGAAAGCTGAATGTTGCGAGACCAGTGGCAAGAGATGCGGCCAGCAAGCTGCGAGGGATCATCCGATCGACTCCTCGTGTCCATCCAATACGCACGCATTGCCAGAACCAGGGCGAGCCACGTCGGGTTCCTCATGATGAGCACGCCGCTGCGCGTGGACATCCCGCCCCGCTGCTCGTTCGGCACCGGTCCGCTTGCCCGCGACGACTGCGGGGGCTCACAAGGCACGAGCCATCGGCACCGTTCGCCCCGCGAGGATAAGCTCAGAACTTCACCTCGGGGGCCTTGGCCACCGCTGCGCGCTCGCCTTCCTCCAGATTGAAGAACTCCTGCGGCCCGAAGCCCATGGAGCTTGCGAACAGCACGGCCGGGAAGCTCTCCCGCGTGGCGTTGTACTCGGCTGCCGCGTTGTTGAAGAAACGGCGCGCCGCCGCGATCTTGTTCTCCAGATCGGCCAGCTCGAGCTGCAACTGCTGGAAGTTGGTGTTGGCCTTGAGGTCGGGATAGGCCTCTGCCAGGGCGAACAACTGCCGCAGCGCGCCCTGCAGGGCGCCTTCGGCTGCCGCCTGCGCGGCCGGTCCGTGGGCTGTCACGGCTGCGTTCCTGGCCCTGACCACGGCATCGAGCGTCTCGCGCTCGTGGCTGGCGTAGCCCTTGACGGTCTCGACCAGGTTGGGGACCAGGTCGTGGCGCTGCTTGAGCTGCACGTCGATGTCCGAGAACGCCTGCCGGCAGCGCTGCCGCAGGCTTACGAGGCCGTTGTAGGCGGAGATGCCGAAGACCGCGATCAGCACGATCGCGCCGAGAATGATCCAGCCCAGGTAGTTGCCCATTGTTCCCTCCCCAGTGACGGACCCGAAGGACGGGACTATTGCCCGACCGGACGGCACGGGGAAACCACAAAAAGCGACCGCGGTCGAGTGTCGACTGAAAGCCGAGTTGAGACGCTTGCGCCCGGGCACCCAGCTAGGGGAGGGGTTCGGGTGCGGATCTCCCTTGCTTACAGGAGCCGCTTCAGCTCCGACTTCAGCGAGGGGCCCAGATCGTCCCGGGCCAGCGCATAAGCCACGTTGGCCAGCAGAAAGCCGATCTTGGAGCCGCAGTCGTAGATCTCGCCGTCGAAGCGCACGGCGAAGAAGGGCTGGCCCAGCTCCTCGCCGAGCTTGATCATGGCGTCGGTGAGCTGGATCTCGCCGCCGGCGCCGCGCTCCTGCCGCTCGAGCAACCCGAAGATCTCCGGCTGCAGGATGTAGCGGCCGCTGATGTGCAGGTTGGATGGCGCCGTGCCGCGCGGGGGCTTCTCGACCATCGACGTGATCGCAGAGACCTTGGCCCTGGAGTCCTCGACTCCGACGATGCCGTAGAGATGCGTCTGGTCCTCCGGCACCGGCGAGACGGCGACATGGTTGCCTCCGTGCTCGGCATAGGAAGTCATCATCTCCGCCAGGCACGGCGGATCGCCATGGTGCAGCATGTCGGGCAGCAGCAGCGCGAAGGGCTCGTTGCCGACGATCTCGCGCGCGCACCATACCGCATGCCCCAGCCCCAGCGGCGCCTGCTGCCGGGTGAAGCTCGTCTGACCGGGATCGGGCAGGTCGCGCGACAGCAGATCGAGCTCGTTCTTCTTGCCGCGTTCGGCGAGCGTCCGCTCGAGCTCGAACTGGCTGTCGAAATGGTCCTCGATGACCCCCTTGTTGCGGCCCGTGACGAAGATGAAGTGCTCGATGCCCGCCGCCCGCGCCTCGTCGACGACGTGCTGGATCACGGGCCGGTCGACGACGGGAAGCATCTCCTTCGGCATGGCCTTGGTCGCCGGCAGGAAACGCGTGCCCAGGCCGGCGACCGGAAACACGGCCTTGCGGATGGGTTTCTGGAGGCTGATCATGCAAGTCTCCGGTGCTGGTTGCGATTGGTCGGGATCTGCCGGCGCATGCTATGCGTTTGGACGATCAGTGGCGGGAGCCTGCTGCCTCGCCGGATGCCTTCTGCGACTGTAACTCACGGGCCGAGTAGCCAGATCACGGTCTGAAAGGGAGAGGATGAGCGTTCTTGTCACGGGTGGCGCCGGCTACATCGGCAGTCATATGGTGCTGGATCTCCTGGATGCGGGAGAAGGGGCCGTCGTCCTGGATAATCTGTCGACAGGCATCCGTCGGACCGTGCCGTCCGCGGCGGCCCTCGTCGTCGGCGAAACCGGTGACCAGAGATTGCTCCAGTCCGTGATCCGCGAGCACGCGGTCGACGCCGTCATTCATTTCGCGGGCTCGATCGTCGTGCCGGATTCGGTGGCGGATCCGCTTTCCTACTATCACAACAACACCTGCAACTCGCGGTCGCTGATCGAGGCCTGCGTCAGGGCGGGCGTGAGGCACTTCATCTTCTCCTCGACTGCTGCCGTCTACGGCATGCCGCGTGAGAACCCGGTGCGCGAGGATGCGGAGCTGAAGCCCGTTTCGCCCTACGGCGCCTCCAAGCTGATGACTGAGACGATGCTGGCCGATGTCGCCCGCGCCCACGATCTCCGCTACGTGGCGCTGCGCTATTTCAACGTGGCCGGGGCGGATCCGAAAGGCCGGTCTGGCCAGTCGACCCCGCGCGCGACGCACCTCATCAAGGTCGCCTGCCAGACGGCGCTCGGCAAGCGCGGCCACATCGATGTCTTCGGAACCGATTATCCGACGCCGGACGGCACCTGCGTGCGCGACTACATCCAGGTGACCGATCTCGTGCGGGCACACTCGGCGGCGCTCCGCCGTCTGCGGCAGGGCGGGCCGAGCGACGTCCTCAACTGCGGCTATACGAAGGGCTACTCCGTGCTCGAGGTGATCGAGGCGGTCAAGCGCGTCTCCGGCCGCGACTTCGAGGTCCGCCTGTCGGAGCGCCGCCCCGGCGATCCAGCGGCGATCGTCGCCGCCTCCGACAGGATCCGGGCGGCGCTCGGCTGGACGCCCCGCTTCGACGATCTCGACACGATCGTCGCGCAGGCGCTCGCCTGGGAGCAGGAGGTCTCGCGCCGGGAGCAGGCCTCCTAGGGCTGCGTAC
Source organism: Hyphomicrobiaceae bacterium (assembly GCA_023384095.1). Classification (GTDB taxonomy): domain Bacteria; phylum Pseudomonadota; class Alphaproteobacteria; order Rhizobiales; family Hyphomicrobiaceae; genus ZC4RG25. The sequence continues at coordinate 34,677 of JAHDXT010000014.1, read as the reverse complement.
CGAGCCGTAGCCCGCCGGCAGCCGTAAAGTCGCCCAGAAAATCCCGTGAGTTGAGTCGACTGAGGTGGTGAACCGCGTGGGTGCTGACGCCCTGCGCGCTTGCGGATGTGACGTCGAGGGAGGTGGCGCCGATGGAGGGCGCAGCCGTTCGGCCGCGCGTACTGGGATCGGCATGGCTGTGGGTCTGCCGGCCGCTGCTGGCTGCAACTGCTGCGCTGCTGCTGGCGTTCGGGGCCTCGGCCGGAACCGCTGCTGCCGACGAAGGCTTCGAAGCCTGGCTCGCGGATCTATGGCCGGACGCGCAGACCTTCGGCATCTCTCGCGAAACCTTCGATGCCACGTTCCGGGGCCTCAAGCCCGACCTGTCGCTGCCCGATCTCGTTCTGCCGGGTCGCGAGCAGAAGCCGCCGCGGGGCCAGGCCGAGTTCACCCGGCCGCCGCAGGCCTATCTGAACAAGGCGCAGCTCGCGCGCCTGGCCGCAGCCGGGCGTGCCTTGCGCGCGGAGCACGAGGAAACGCTGCGGCAGGTCGAGCGCGAGATCGGAGTCGAAGCCGAGGCAGTGCTGGCGATCTGGGGCCGCGAGACCGCGTTCGGCGCCCATCGACTGCCGCATTCCGCCATCCGGGCCCTCGCCACGCAGGCCTATCTCGGGCGCCGCAAGGAGATGTTCCGCAACGAGCTTCTGCACGCCCTGCGCCTCGTCGAGGAGGGCATCATCACGCCGGATGCGATGCGCTCCTCCTGGGCGGGCGCCATCGGGCTGCCGCAGCTCATGCCGTCCGAGTTCCACACTTGGGCGCACGACCTGGACGGTGACGGCCGCAAGGACATATGGAGCTCGATTCCCGACGCGCTCGCCACCATTGCCCGTCAGCTTCAGGGCAAGGGCTGGGTGAAGGGCCAGACCTGGGGCTACGAGGTACGTCTGCCGGCGGCGGTCGACTGTGCGCTCGAGGGACCGGCGAACGCCCGGCCGCTTGCGGACTGGATCGCGCTCGGTGTGACCCGCGCCTTCAGCCGGCGCATCCCGGAGGATAGCCTCGCGGCAGAGGCCTACCTGATGATGCCGGGCGGGTCCTACGGGCCTGCCTTCCTGGTGCTCGAGAACTACCGCGTGATCCGCCGCTACAACATGTCGGACCTCTACGCCGTCTTCGTCGGCAACCTGGCGGATCGCGTTGCCGGAGGCGGCGACTTCGAGGCGCCGTGGCAGAATATCGCGCAACTTCCCGCCCGGGATGTGGAAGAGATTCAGCGTCGGTTGAAGTCGCTAGGCTATGGCATCGACAAGGTCGACGGCAAGGTGGGGTCCAATACGCGCTGGCAGATCGGGACCTACCAGCGCGCGCAAGGAATGAAGGCGGACTGCTGGCCGACGGCCGGTCTGCTGGCGCAGATGCGTTCCGCTGCGGTCCGCTGAGGAGGTGATGGTGACGAGTGGCTGGTCGAGGTTCATCGCGGGATTGGCAGTCTTGACCGCAACCGTAGCGGCCCCAGCGACGGGACAGTCGTCCCAGTCGCATCTCGCGCCTCCGGCGGGCCTCGAGTCGTTCCTGAACGAGGTCCGGGGCGAGGCTCTGGCGGCGGGTGTCTCCGCTGCGACCTTCGAGCGGGCGACGCGCGGGCTCGAGCCCGACCCGCAGGTGCTCGCCCTGGGGTCCGCGCAGCCCGAGTTCGTCAAGCCGGTCTGGGACTACATGGCCGGCCTGGTGAGCGAGGCCCGCATCGCGGCGGGCCGGGAGCGCGTGGCGCAATACGGCCAGACGCTGGCGGCAGTCGAGCGGGCCTACGGGGTGGACCGGCACGTCGTGCTGGCGATCTGGGGAGTCGAATCGAACTTCGGCACGGCTGCGGGCGAGCGCAGCGTCATCCGCTCGCTGGCGACGCTCGCTGCCGGCGACGCACGCCGCCCTCGCTTCTGGCGGGCCGAGCTCATCGCCGCGCTGCGCATCCTCGAGCAGGGGGACGTCGCGCCCGAGCGCATGACCGGGTCCTGGGCCGGCGCGATGGGGCATACGCAATTCATGCCGACGACCTATCGCGCGCGCGCCGTGGATTTCGACCGGGACGGCCGCCGCGATATCTGGGGCAGCATCTCGGACAGCCTCGCCTCGACGGCCAACTACCTGAAGGCGTCCGGCTGGCGAACGGGCGATCCCTGGGGGTTCGAGGTGATCCTGCCGGACGGCTTCGATCACGCTCTGTCGGGCCCCGGCCGGTCGCAGCCTGCCTCGGCCTGGCGCAGGCTCGGCGTTGTGCGGCCGGGCGGGGTGGCCGTGCGCGAGACGGCCTCTCCACTGCAACTCCTCCTGCCCGCGGGAGCACAGGGTCCGGCGTTCCTCGTCACCGGGAACTTCCGGGCGATTCTCAGGTATAATCCTGCAGTGGCCTATGCTCTGGCGGTCGGCCACCTGGCGGACCGGATCGCCGGCGGAGAGCCTGTCATGGCGTCCTGGCCCGTATCCGACCGGCCGCTGGCGCGGGCCGAGCGGGAGGAGCTGCAGAGCCGGTTGCGCCAGCATGGGCTTGACACGGGGTTGCCGGACGGGATCATCGGCAATCAGTCCCGCGCCGCGATCCGCGCCTTCCAGCGCATCCGCGGGTTGCCGGAGGACGGCTATCCGAGCCAGCGGCTCCTCGACGTGCTGCGTCAGGCCGGCGGATCGATGAAGGAGTGAGGCAACGGTGCTCGACGGCTCGGCCAGGCGATCCTGCCCGCGCGCGGCTGCGGTGGCGATGGCGCTGGTGACGGGCCTCGCCATCATGATTTCCTCGGCAGTCCTCGTGCCGGCGCCCGCGCGGGCTCAGGACGACTGGGGCCCGAGCTACATCACGCCCTTCCCGGAGAACGACGTCTATCGTCTGCAGGTCGTCGGCGACAGCATGGCCGAAGGGCTGCTCGGCGCCCTCGCGGAGGTGTTCGGCTCGGATACGCGCCTGCAGATGCCGCGCCGCCAGCACGTCGTCGGCGGCCTCATCCGCTTCGAGGCCGAGGACTTCTTCAAGTTCGAGGAGACGGTCGGGCGCGAGCCGCTGCACATTGCCGTCGTCCTGATCGGGATAGCAGACCGCATCGCCCTGCGCGCCCCCGATAGCCGGCGCGTCAGCGTGGGCTCGGACGAGTGGAAGACGGAGTACGCCCGGCGCGTCGACCGCATCGCGCGGGCGCTCAAGAGGCGCGGCGCCGCGGTCTATTGGGTCGGCCTGCCCATCGTCCGCCGGCCGGACATGAACGACGACGTGCAGATGCTCAACGAGGTTTTCCGTGAGCGGGCGCTCATCAACAACATCAAGTTCATCGACGTTTACGATGCGTTTGCCGACGAGACCGGCCGATATAACCAGTACGGCCCGGATCTGACGGGCAAGCAGCGGCTGCTGCGCGAAGGCGACGGGGTGAGCTTCACCGCGGCCGGCAACCGCAAGCTGGCGCATTTCGTCGAGCGCGAGATCAAGCGCGATCTCACCCAGGCCAGGAACGACCGCAACATCCCATTGGCCGGCAGCGAGGCCGAGCAGCGCCGGATATCGCCGAAGCCGCAGCAATCGGACTGGGCCGGGACGGTAACGGCGGCGCCGAAGGAGTCCGCCGAGCAGTCGGCAAGATCGCCCGGCAGCGGTGCGCCGCGGCCCGCGCCCGCGGAGGCGGGATCGGGAGAGCTCAAGGCCGACAGCGCCAAGGTCGCGATCAAGACCGTCGGGCGCACGGGGCGCGAGGAGGCGATCACGGTCGAGATCCTGCGTCCGGCGATCCCCGCTTCCGTCGTCGCGCTGGTCACGCGGCAGCAGTCGCCGGACCGCCCGGCACAGCTCGGCGACACCGTGCCGGATACGCTGCCCGGCGGCACCGTGGTGCTGAACTCGATCACGCCCGGGCTCGCTGCCGGCTCGCAGGCCCAGAGGCGCCGCCTGGCGCCGACGCAGTCTCCTTTCTTCAAGCTGCTGGTGAAAGGCGAGCGGATCGCGCCGAAGCCCGGCCGGGCCGACGACTTCCGCTGGCCGCCGCCGGATCAAGTCGGCCGGGCGGCCGTGCCGCCCGCCAGCGCGGCGCCACCCGAGGGGAAGAGCGCCAATCCAAAGAGCTGAGGGCCTGCTGGCCCGGGAACGCCCCGTGGGTTCGGAGTGCTATGCGTTCTGACCGCCGCTGCCGTATGGGCGAGTGATGACTTCGAGAACGTGTCCGTTCGGGTCGTTGAAGTAGACACCCCGGCCACCATCGCGATGGTTGATTTTGCCGGGCTCCTTGCGATAGGGGTCGGCCCAATATGGCAGGCTGCGCGATCGTATGCGTTCGAAGATTTCGTCGAACTCGGGCTCGCTGGCCAGAAACGCGAAGTGGCGAGGAGAAATCGTCTCGTCCGTCCGAGCGAAGTCCAGCGAGGTCTCGCCGACCTGCACGACAGCAAACGGTCCGAACGTCCCGGGCTCCGGAAGGCCGAGAATTTCGGACAGGAACTGCGCCGACCCCTCCTTGTCGCTGGATTGGATGATGGTGTGGTTGAAACTGACGGCCATGATTGATCCTCCTGTAGCCGGCTTGCAGTTTCCACCCCGCGGGAATGGGCAGCGAGCCGTCGGGCTTACCAGCTACAACTCGTAGGCGAGCCAGTCGGATGACTCTTCAGCGCGGCAGGTCGGAGCGGCCCATCAGGGCCTTGTCGATGGCATGGGCCGCTTGCCGTCCCTCGCGGATCGCCCAGACGACGAGCGACTGGCCGCGGCGCATGTCGCCCGCCACGAACAGCTTCCTGTTGCCCCTGATGCGGTAGTCGCGCTCGTCCGCGTCGAGGCCCTTGAAGCGGCCGCGCGGGACGATCTGCAGGCCGAGCTCCTCGACCAGGCCGCTTTCGCTCGGTCCGGCGAAGCCCATCGCCAGCAGCACGAGGCCGGCCGGCAGCTCACCCTCGCTTCCTGGGATCGGTTGCAGCCTGGCATCGACGCGCGCGTAGTGCAGCTTATCGACCTTGCCGTTGCGGCCCGAGAAGCCGGTGGTCGAGATCGAGTACTCGGTTTTGGCGCCTTCCGCCTGGCTCGAGGAGACGCGCAGCTTCAGCGGCCAGTTCGGCCAGGAGAGCGCCTTGTTCTCCTTCTCCGGAGGGAACGGCATGATCTCGAGCTGCGTCACCGACCTCGCGCCCTGCCGGAACGAGGTGCCGATGCAGTCGGACCCGGTGTCGCCGCCGCCGATGACGATGACGTGCTTGCCCTTGGCCGTGATCTCCCTCGCCTCGCCCAGGCTTTCGCCCGACACGCGCCGGTTCTGCTGCGGCAGGAACTGCATGGCGAAGTGGATGCCGTCGAGCTCGCGGCCCGGCGCGCCGGCGAAGAAGTCGAACGGCTGCTCGGAGCCGCCGGTCAGCAGCAGGGCATCGTGCCCGGCCTCCAGAAGGCGGGCCGATACGTCGACGCCGACGTGGACGTTGCAGTGGAAAATGACGCCTTCGGCCTCCATCTGGCGCACCCGCCGCTCGACGATGTGCTTCTCCATCTTGAAGTCGGGGATGCCGTAGCGCAGCAGGCCGCCGGGATTGGCATTCTTCTCGTAGACATGCACGTCATGCCCGGCCCGGGCGAGCTGTTGCGCGGCGGCGAGCCCGGCCGGTCCAGAACCGACGATGGCGACGCGCTTGCCGGTCCTGCGCTCGGGCGGCTGCGGCGCGATCCAGCCCTCCTCGAAGCCGCGGTCCGCGATGGCGCATTCGATCGTCTTGATGGTGACCGGCTTGTCCTCGATGTTCAGCGTGCAGGCTGCCTCGCAAGGCGCCGGGCAGACCCGCCCTGTCACCTCGGGGAAGTTGTTGGTCGAGTGCAGGTTGAGCGCGGCCCGCTGCCAGTCGCCCTTGTAGACGAGGTCGTTCCAGTCGGGGATCTGGTTGTTCACCGGGCAGCCGTTGTGGCAGTACGGGATGCCGCAGTCCATGCAGCGGGCGGCCTGCGTGCGCACCTCGCCCTCGGCCAGTGGCACCACGAACTCGCGCCAGTGCTTCACGCGCTCCTCGACCGGCTTGTAGCCCCGGTCGACGCGCTCGAATTCCATGAAGCCGGTGATCTTGCCCATTCAAGTCTGCCTTCGTGCTGCGCCGTTCTGCTTGCGGTCCGTGTGGATCGAGCTTAGATATACATCCTGATCAATGTATATCCGGAGGTGCGGGATGCAGGTTTCGAGGTGGGGCAACAGCCTGGCTGTGCGCCTGCCCGCCAAGCTGGTTGCCGAGCTCGGCCTCAAGGAGGGGGACGAGGTCGATTTGCGGCCCGTTACACGCGGCGAGTGCGAGCGCACTGTTCTGGAGCTGGAGCAAATGCCCAGTGTCGACGAGCTTTATGATCGGCTGAAGAAGTTCCAGGGCCGTTTGCCTGCCGATTACAAATTTGACCGGGAGGAGGTGCACCGTCGTAGGCCCGATGAGTGACTTCAAGCCGTTCTTTGACACGAACATCCTGGTGTACCTGACGGCTGGAGATCCCGCCCGCTCGAGCGCAGCTCGCGCCTTGCTGACTGCCGGTGGAACCGTAAGTGTGCAGGTGCTCAATGAATTCACTTCGGTAGCCCGACGAAAGCTCGGCTTCAGTTGGGATGAGGTCCGCGAGTTTATCGGAACCATTTGCTCTAATAACGAGGTGGTGCCGATCACATTGGAAACGCATGTGAGGGGCCGAGAACTGGCAGGGCAATACCAGCTCAACATTTTCGACGGAGTGATCATCGCCGCCGCGCAGTTCGCCGACTGCACCATCCTGTACTCCGAAGACATGCACGACGGCCTTGCCATCGACGGCCTCACAATCCGCAATCCGTTCGCACCGCACTGAGCAGCCAGGCGAGCCCCACTCCGTGCACCTGCCGCCTCACAACGAGTGCTCGCGGCGGCGCATCGCGGATCCCCGCCTGCGCGGGGATGACGGCATGGTTGTGGCACGCTGTCTCTCCTTCCCGTCATGGCCGCGGAGGCGGCAATCCACGACGCCTCACAACACGTGCTCGCAGCGCCGCATCGAAGATCCTCACCAGCCCCTACCGGCCGACCTCTCCCTATAGGAGAGCTAAAGTAAGCGCCTCGGCTCCTGTTTCAGCCTCAACCGGAAACGCTCTGGAACCCCGGGGCACCCCAAATCACTCCGCCGCCGGCTTGTGCGCTTCGGGCAGGCCGATCTCCAGCACCTCCAGCCCCGTTTTGTCGTTTGCCTGGTGCTCTGCCATCTGGCGCAGCGCTTCGCGGTACTCCACCGGCATCACCTTCCTGAACCTCGGCAGCCAGTCCCGCCAGTCGTCGAGGATCATGCGGGCCTTGGCCGAGTTCGTGTAGCGGGCGTGCCGCTCGATGATCTGATGCAGGCGCTCGGCATCCTTCCGGTCCATATCGGACAGGATGTCGACCAGCCCGTGGCTCTCCAGGTCGCCGCCCTGGTTGGCGAGGCGGCGCATCACCTCCTCCTCGGCCGCGACCGGCGCCAGGTCGATCATGGCGAGGTTGCAGCGCTGCTCGAAGTCGCCGCGCTCGTCCAGAACGTAGGCGATGCCGCCCGACATGCCCGCCGCGAAGTTGCGACCCGTCGGCCCCAGCACCACCACGACGCCGCCCGTCATGTACTCGCAGCCGTGGTCGCCTGTGCCTTCGACGACCGCCACCGCGCCCGAGTTGCGCACCGCGAAGCGCTCGCCCGCGACGCCGCGGAAGTAGCACTCGCCGCTGATGGCACCGTAGAGCACCGTATTGCCGACGATGATCGACTCCTCGGGCTTGATGCCCGACTTCGGGTGCGGCCTGACGATCAGCTTTCCTCCCGACAGGCCCTTGCCGACATAGTCGTTGGCCTCGCCGACGAGATCGAGCGTGACGCCGCGCGCGGCCCAGGCGCCGAAGCTCTGTCCTGCGGTGCCCTGCAGCGACAGCCAGATGGTGTCCTCGACAAGGCCCTCGTGGCCGTAGCGCATCGCCACCTCGCCCGACAGCATGGCTCCCACCGCCCGGTCGCGATTGGTAACGTTGAGCTCATGCCGGACCGGCCTGCGGTCATCGAGCGCCGGCGCGGCCAGCTCGATCAGCTTGCGGTCCAGCACCTTGGCGAGCCCGTGGTCCTGGCGCTCGCTGTTGTAGACTGCGACGGTCTCGTCGACCTCGGGCTTCTGGAACAGCCGCGAGAAATCGAGGCCGCGCGCCTTCCAGTGGCGGATCGCCCGGTCCTTGTCGAGGACCTCCGACTGACCGATCAGCTCGTCGAAGGTGCGGCAGCCGAGCGCGGCCATATACTCGCGCACCTCCTCCGCAACGAAGAAGAAGAAGTTGATCGCGTGCTCCGGCTTTCCCTTGAACTTGGCGCGCAGGACGGGGTCCTGAGTGGCGACGCCGACCGGGCAGGTGTTGAGATGGCACTTTCGCATCATGATGCAGCCCAGCGAGATCAGCGGCGCCGTGGCGAAGCCGAACTCGTCGGCGCCGAGCAGCGCACCGATGACGACGTCGCGGCCGGTGCGGATGCCGCCGTCGACCTGCACCGCGATGCGCCCGCGCAGCCGGTTGCCGACGAGCGTCTGATGCGTCTCGGCGAGCCCGATCTCCCATGGCGAGCCGGCGTGCTTGATGGAGGTCAGCGGCGAGGCGCCGGTGCCGCCCTCGAACCCGGCTATGGTCACGTGGTCGGCGCGCGCCTTGGCGACGCCCGCGGCCACAGTGCCGACGCCGACCTCCGAGACCAGCTTCACCGACACGTCGGCGTCCGGGTTGACGTTCTTCAGGTCGAAGATGAGCTGCGCCAGGTCCTCGATCGAGTAGATGTCGTGGTGCGGCGGCGGCGAGATCAGCCCGACGCCCGGTGTCGAGTGGCGCACCTTGGCGATGGTCGCGTCGACCTTGTGGCCGGGGAGCTGGCCGCCCTCGCCGGGCTTTGCTCCCTGGGCCATCTTGATCTGCATGACATCCGAGTTGACGAGGTACTCGGTCGTGACGCCGAACCGGCCCGAGGCCACCTGCTTGATGGCCGAGCGCATGGAGTCGCCGTTCGGCAGCGGACTGTAGCGGTCGGCCTCCTCGCCGCCTTCGCCGGTGTTTGACTTGCCGCCGATGCGGTTCATGGCGATGGCGAGCGTCGTGTGCGCCTCGCGCGAGATCGAGCCGAAGCTCATGGCGCCGGTCGAGAACCGCTTGACGATGCTGGCGGCCGGCTCGACCTCCTCCAGCGGCACCGGCTTGCGGCCGAGCTCGGCGGCCGACCTGATGCGGAACATGCCGCGCAGCGTCATGAGCTGCTCGGTCTGCTCGTTGATCTGCCTCGCGAACGAGCGGTACTTGTCGGGCAGGTTGCCGCGCACCGCGTGCTGCAGGTCGGCGACCACGGCCGGGCGCCACATGTGCGCCTCGCCGCGGATGCGGTAGGCGTACTCGCCGCCGACGTCGAGCGCGTCCTGCAGCACGGGCACGTCTCCGAACGCCTGCCGGTGCCGCTCCACAGTCTCCCGCGCGATCTGGCGCAGCCCGACACCTTCGACCTGGCTATGGGTGCCGGTGAAGAACTTCCTGACGAAGCTCGACTTCAGGCCGACGGCATCGAAGATCTGCGCGCCGCAATAGGACTGGTAGGTCGAGATGCCCATCTTGGACATGACCTTCAGCAGTCCCTTGTCGATCGCCTTGATGTAGCGCTTGACCGCTTCCTTGGCCGGCAGCTTCTCGCCGATCTCGGGCAGCAGATGCTCGATCGTGTCGAAGGCGAGGTAGGGATTGATCGCCTCCGCGCCATAGCCCGCCAGCGTCGCGAACTGGTGCACCTCGTGCGCCTCGCCCGTCTCGACCACGAGCCCGACCGAGGTGCGCAGTCCGCGCCGGATCAGGTGATGATGCACGGCGGAGGTCGCCAGCAGGGACGGGATGGGGATGCGGTCGGGTCCCGTCGCGCGGTCCGACAGGATGATGATGTTGTAGTCGCCCGAACGCACCGCCTCCTCTGCCTCGGCGCAAGCGACGTCGAGCGCCGGGCCCATGCCGGCCGTGCCCTGCTCCTGCGGGTAGGTGATGTCGATCGTGATCGAGGTGAAATGGTTGTCGGGCACGTCGCCGATCTGGCGGATGCGCTCCAGCTCGTCGTTGGTGAGGATCGGCTGGCCCACCTCGAGCCGCTTCAGCTTGGACGTGCCCTCGAGGTCGAGCAGGTTCGGCCGCGGCCCGATGAACGAGACGAGGCTCATGACGAGCTCCTCGCGGATCGAGTCGATCGGCGGGTTCGTCACCTGCGCGAAGTTCTGCTTGAAGTAGGTGTGCAGCAGCTTCGGCCTGGAGGACAGCGCCGAGATCGGCGTGTCGTTGCCCATGGAGCCGACGGCCTCCTGGCCGGTCTGGGCCATGGGGGCCATGAGGAACTTGAGGCTCTCCTGCGTGTAGCCGAACGCCTGCTGCAGATCGAGCAGGCCGATGTTCGACCTCTTCTTCCTCGGCTTTTTCGGCAGCGGCAGGCCGCTGACCTGGATCTGGGTGCGCCGCAGCCACTGCTCGTAGGGGTGCCGGGCCGCGAGCTCGGCCTTGAGCTCGTCATCCGAGATGATGCGGCCCTGCTCGAGGTCGATGAGCAGCATCTTGCCGGGCTGCAGCCGCCACTTGGCGGCGATCTCATCCTCGGGGATCGGCAGCACGCCGGCTTCGGACGACATGATCACCCGGTCGTCCCTGGTCACCAGATAGCGCGCGGGCCTAAGTCCGTTGCGGTCGAGCGTGGCGCCGATCTGGCGGCCGTCGGTGAAGGCCATGGCCGCCGGGCCGTCCCACGGCTCCATGAGGCAGGCGTGGTACTCGTAGAAGGCGCGACGGCGCGAATCCATCAGCGGATTGCCGGCCCACGCTTCCGGGATGAGCATCATGGCGGCGTGGGACAGGCTGTAGCCGCCCATCACCAGGAACTCGAGCGCGTTGTCGAAGCAGGCGGTATCGGACTGGCCCTCGTAGGAGATCGGCCACAGCTTCCCGATGTCGCCGCCGAACAGCGGCGAGGAAACGGACGCCTGCCGCGCCGCCATCCAGTTGACGTTGCCGCGAAGCGTGTTGATCTCGCCGTTGTGCGCGACCATGCGGTACGGGTGGGCGAGCTTCCAGGAGGGGAACGTGTTCGTCGAGAACCGCTGGTGGACGAGCGCCAGGGCGGAGGCCATCCGCTTGTCGGACAGGTCCTCGTAGTAGGCCTTGACCTGATAGGACAGGAACATGCCCTTGTAGATCAGGGTGCGGCTCGACAAAGACACTGTGTAATGGCCGATGTCGCGCGCCTTGTAAGCCTCGTAGATGGCGTTCGAGACGACTTTGCGCACGATGTAAAGCCGGCGCTCGAAGGCGTCGTCGTCCTTGATCGACCTCGGGCGCGCGATGAACACCTGCCGGTGCACCGGCTCGGTGGCGATGACGCCGGCGGACAGGCAGGAATTGTCGACGGGGACGTCGCGCCATCCGATCAGCTCCAGGCCCTCCTCGCGCACGATGCGGGCCCAGACCGTCTCGCAGTGCCGGCGCAGGCGCTCGTCCCGGGGCATGAAGACGTGCCCGACGGCGTAGTGCCCCGGCGCCGGCAGCTTGAAACCGAGCTTGGCACACTCCTCGGAGAGGAACGCGTGCGGGATCTGAATCAGAATGCCGCCGCCGTCGCCCGCGATGGGGTCGGAACCGACAGCGCCGCGATGCTCGAGGTTCTCGAGGATCCGCAGCGCATCCTCGATGATGCCGTGACTGGCGCGGGATTTCAGGTCGACGATGAATCCGACGCCGCAGGCGTCGTGCTCGCGTGCCGGGTCGAACAGCCCCCTCGGCGTTTCATCGTCCTCGGTCGGGTCGCCAAACGTGGCTGGGCTGAAGCGGCTCTCGGTCATGTTCGGCCTCTTGTCCGGACTTCCGGGGCTCGAGTCTATCTCAGAGGAAGGCGCCAATCGACTGGCGCTGGAGGCTGTGATTCGGGAGAGCGGCCCGTTTTCGGGCGGCGATGCGGAGCTATCCGCTCAAGCTCGCCCGGGGGCCGGCTTTCGGGCGGCCGTCATGGCGGGGACGCGTTTTCGGTTTGCGATCGCGCGCAGGGCGGCGGGCATTGCCCGCGCCATGACCCCCGCTTGATCGAACCGAACGGTCTTCACAGTTGCCTCACCTCAGGTCGCGGGCTCGATCTGCCACAAAGGACAGGAGTGCTGACCTTTCACACGTCAAATAAGCAGATTTCAAGATGCGACACAAGCGCTCGATGCGAGTGCTCGGCGTTGAGCAATGATGGCTTCGCACCCTGTCGCATGGCCTCGCGTGCAAAACGGCTGTTCAGAGGATTGGTTCTTGCGTCAAAAAATACCCCTCCCCCCGCGTGCGGGGAGAGGGGTGGGCGCGAGGGGCAGTCACAGCCGGTGGCGCCGGCATTTCATCTCTCGCATTGACCCCATCAGGGATGGGGAGGGGATTGTCAGGCCTCGACCGCAGTCTTGCGCTCGGGGCCGCCGATCGCGATCACACGCGGCTTCATCCGCTCGGGCAGATTGCGCACGAGGTCGACGTGCAGCAGGCCGTCGTTCAGGCTCGCACCCGTCACCTCGACGTGATCGGCGAGTTGGAACCGGCGCTCGAAGCTGCGCTGGGCGATGCCGCGGTGCAGGTATTGGCGCTCCTTGTCCTCGGGCTTCTTCTCGCCGCGCACCAGGAGTGCGGACTCCTTGGCTTCGATGTGGACGTCGTCGGTGTTGAACCCGGCCACCGCCATGGTGATCCGGTACTCGTTCTCACCCGTGCGCTCGATGTTGTAGGGCGGGTAGCCGGGCGCCTCGTCGCCGAAGCCTCCGACGCCGTCCAGAAGCTGGACGAGGCGGTCGAACCCGATCGTGGAGCGATAGAGGGGAGCGAAGTCGAACTGTCGCATCACAAGTCCTCCTGAAAGCGACGTGTGGTCTGCCTGGCCTTTGGCCCAGGCGGCTGATCCGTGCACATCCGTCAGTGGCATGCGCACGCCGATGAGGTTGGCTCTCGAGCACGTACTTTCAAGTCCCGGCGACGAGCAGCGGTGCCAGCGGCTCGCGATGCCGCAGGGAGCCTTGCCACCCCTCTGTCGCGGCCCTTCATGTCCCGTTCATGTTGGCGACATGAAGCTGCCGCCGGAGGGAGCAGCACTGAGCGTTTCTCCGGGAGGATCAGGGATCATGTACCTGCGTTCGCTGGCGGCGGGCCTGGTCGCCGCATTGCCACTGGCAGGCGCCCCCGCGGCGACTGCCGCCGATATCTTCGGGCCGTACGATCCGGCGCTGTCGGAATCGCCCTACGACGACGAGCGCTATGCCGACATCTACAGGGATGCGCCGCGGCGTTTGCCGCCCCGCTACGCCGAGCCGCCTCCCGCCTACCCCTATGCTGGCCCGTCTCATGCCCGGCCGCGGTTCGAGGAGCCATACCGCTATGCCGAGCCGGGTCATCCGCCGCCCTATCGCTGGCCGCGCGACCGGCGGTGGCGTGGCGAGTATCTCGAGCCGATGCACCGGGCGCCGGGCTTCCAGGATCACCGTATCCGCAGGGCCCATGCACCGCCGGGCTGCACGCGGCGTCAGGAGATCCGCCGGGAGCTGATCCGCGACGGCTGGTCCGATCTGCACGATCTCGATCTCGGCGGCGAGGTCGCATTCGCCACGGCCCGGCGCCCGAACGGGCAGCTCTATCGCCTCGAGATCGACCGCTGCGGCGGCGATATCTTGCGGGCAAGGCGCATCGAGAACGGAGACGCCTACGTCTGGCGCCGGCGGGAGCATTACCCGGCCTATTGAGCGGGGAATGCAGGGCGGCTTGATGCTGCTGGCGTGCCGCGGCGCAACCGGGAGACGGAAAACAGCGCGTCGACTGCCAGCGTGTCCTGGACGCCTCCGCGGAAATGTGGGTAGGTGGAGCCGGTCGAGTGGCGGCAGAGCACGCGGCCAAGGCTTCAAGTTCAGACCCGCTCATGCCGGGGCGATCGGCCCGGGGCGGCATCGCGAGGAAGACCGGCCGGCGCCATGGAGCTCGTAGCGCTCGCAAGAAACCCCGTGCCCAGCGGCGCGGTCGTCGGAGCATTCGAGGGCTATGACGGCGGCCCGATGCGCTTCGCCCGCTGGCAGCCGACGCGGGGCCCGAGACGGGGGACGGTCTGCGTCTTCACCGGCCGCAGCGAGTTCATCGAGAAGTACTTCGAGGTCATTGCGGACCTCAGGCGCCGCGGCTTCGACGTCGCGATCATGGACTGGCGCGGCCAGGGCGGATCGTACCGGCCGCTGAGAAACCCGCGCAAGGGCTGGGTGCGCACATTCTCCGAGTACGACAAGGATCTCGCCTGCTTCATGCAGCAGGTGGTGCTGCCGAGCTGTCCGGCGCCGCACATCGCGCTCGCACACTCGATGGGCGGCCACATCCTGCTGCGCAATGCGGGCCAGCCGTCATGCCGGTTCGAGCGCATGGTCCTGCTCGCCCCGATGCTGCGTTTCCACGACAGCAAGGTCGGGACGCCCCAGCGCCTCGCTAGCCTCTACGCGACCGTCGGCACCGCGCTGGGCCTCGGCCGGGCCTACGTGAGGGGCGGCTCGGACGCCAGCGCCGACCCAGTCGCGTTCGAGGGCAACCCGCTGACATCGGACAGGGATCGCTTCGCCCGCAATCGCGCGCTGATCGATGCCGCGCCGCACCTGCTGCTCGGAGCGCCGACGATAGGCTGGCTCAACGCAGCGTACCGCTCGATGGCGATGCTGAGCAGTCCGGCCTATGCCGAGCGCCTCCAGGTGCCGCTGCTGATCGGCATCGCCGGCCAGGACACGATCGTCGATTCGCGGGCGACAGAGGCCTTCGCCGCCAGGCTCAAGGTCGGGACGACGCTCATGCTGTCGCTCGCCAGGCACGAGATCCTGCAGGAGTCGGACGAGATCCGCGCCCGCTTCTGGGCCGCTTTCGACGCCTATCTCGGGGTCGAGCAGGTCGCGTGAGAAGGGCAGGGGACAGCCGTTCGCGCTCAGCCGCCGCTCAGGCCAGGAGCGCCATCGCCTCCTCGTGCACGCGGGCGTCCCCCGCGGCGATGATGCGGCCGCCGCCGGCGGCCGGTCCCCCGTCCCAGGTCGTGACGCGGCCGCCGGCGCGCTCGACGATCGGGATCAGGGCCACGACGTCATAGGGCTTCAGCCCCGTCTCGACCACGATGTCGATGAAGCCCGCCGCGAGAAGGCAATACGCATAGCAGTCGCCGCCGTAGCGCACGACGCGGGTGCGGCTCTTGACGGCGGCGAAGCCGGCCTGGTCGCCGGCCGAGGTGAAGAGGCCGGGGTCGGTGGACGTGAGCATGGCGTCAGCGAGGCTGGCGCAGCTCCGCGTTCTGATCCGCCGCTCCTTGCCGTCCGCGCCCCGGAAGTAGCTGGCCTTCTCGCCCGACCAGAACCGCTCTCGCGTGTAGGGCTGGTCCATCAGGCCGATCACCGGCGAGCCGCCGTCCATGAGGCCGATGAGGGTGCCCCAGATCGGCAGCCCGAGTATGAACGCGCGGGTGCCGTCGATGGGGTCGATGATCCAGCGCATGCGGGCGTCCGGGTTGCGATGGCCGTATTCCTCGCCTTCCAGGCCGTGATCGGGCCAGCGGCTGGCGAGCGCCTTGCTGATCGCGCGCTCCGCCGCGCGGTCCGCCGCGGTTACCGGGTCGAAGCCGCCGGCCATCGCCTTGTTGTCGACGCGGATGCGGCGGCGGAAGTGCGGCAGGATTGCCGAGCCCGCGAGATCCGCCAGCTCGTGCGCCGCGGCGATGTAGGCCGGAATCTCGGATCGTCTGCTCATGATTTCTGCCCCGCCGGCACTGCTCCGCAACGGCCTGTTGCCTAATGCTCTGCGCACGCCGGCGCAATGGGCAAGGCCGCAGGCACTGCGTGTGTTGCGAACAAGTTACAATCTTAGGATATCCGCCCGTATTCCAGCTCGCCGCCTTGCCGGGACTCACAAATACCGGCATACGACTTGTGTGATCTTGCGGTGCTTTCCGCGAGGTTGCAGCCCACCTTGGGCGTTTCCTCCCTAGACTTGGGCCGTTCGGACTGGACGGCCCTTTTTTTGTGCCCACCTCCCTCGGGAGAGGTGCGCACTGCGAACTTTGCTGCTCTGCAGAAAATGCAGTTGTCTTTTGTGCGCTGCACCGCTAATTATTGCGGTGCGGCAGGCGGGCCTTCGGCTCGTCTCCCGTAGCCCTCCTTGGGCGTTTCCTCCCTAGACTTGGGCCGTTCGGGATCCGGACGGCCCCTTTTCGTTTTGGGCATCCTCTTCCCGCAAGCAAACCATCTCTGCCCGGCAGGTGGTCGAGCGCGCGTCTCACAGGCCGCGACGATTCGTTCCAATGTTAGACTTGAAACGCGCTGCATCGCACCACATACTATGAGTGCGGGTTCGATGGTTCCCATCGGGCTCGCAGCCCTCCTTTGGGCGTTTCCTCCCTAGACTTGGGCCGTTCGGATTCCGGACGGCCTTTTTTTTGCCCGCGAGCTACTCGGCGGCGGCCCGGGGGGCGATGATCGGCGGCAGCTCTGCGAAGACGCGAGCCGTCATCAGGGCCAGATCGAGCCGAAGCCGGTCGAAGTTGTCGGTCCGGGTCAGCTTGCTTTCGTTCAGGTACAGGCCGCGGTTGATCTCGACCTGCAGCGCGTGCACGCCCTTGAACGGCTGACCGTAGTGCTCGGTGATGAAGCCGCCGGCGTAGGGCCTGTTGAGCTGCACTTGATAGCCGCGCTGCGCGATCGCCTCGCGGAACAGCCTGGTCACCTTGGCGTCGCACGACGCCCCGAAGCGGTCGCCGATCACGAAGTCCGGGCGCAGCCCGCCCGGCTGGCTCATCGAGGCCGAGGGCATGGAATGGCAATCGACCAGGATGGCGGCTCCGAAGCGCCGCCGCGTCCGCTCCAGAAGCTGCGCCAGCCTGGCGTGGAAAGGCTTGTAGAGCTGCTCGATGCGCTCGATGGCGGCGGCGAGCGGCAGCGGCCGACCATAGATCTCCTCGCCGTCGGCGACGATCCGCGCCACGGTGCCGAGCCCCCCTACGACTCGCATCGTCTGCGTGTTGGCGAAATCCGGCAGCGGCTCGCCGAACAGCTCCGGGTCGAGCTCGTAGGGCTCGCGGTTGACGTCGAGATAGGCCCGCGGGAACCGGGCGGCGATGAGTGGCGCGCCGAGCGTGGCGACGTCGCCGAACAGCTCGTCGACGAAGCAATCCTCCGACTTGCGCAGCGTGTGCGCGTCGAGCCGCGACCGCTCCAAGAGCGCCTTGGGGTAGAGCCGGCCGGAGTGCGGCGAGCAGAACACGAACGGGGCCGTCTGGTCGGCCGGCTCCACCACCACGAACGGGGGCGTCAGCTCGGCCTGGATGGACGTTCTCTCGCGCAGGGGCATGGTTCGCCTGGATCGGTCCGCGACGATCCCAATGTGCCGCATGGCGAGGCGCGGTGTCCATGAGACAAGTGACCGTTGCCCGGCGCGGGCCGCCGCCAAGATGAATCGCTCATCTCCTCACCGGAGCCGGCAGTGGAATTCGCCCGGGTTCATCGGCCATTTACCCAAATCGCGTCAAATTTGGCTGGCAACTGGCGGCTCGCGTCCATATCCTGCCCCTCCTCGAGCCCTTGACTTGAGCGAACACGCACGACGATGACCGTAAAGCCTTCGCGTTTGCCGATCGGGCGCATTCTGCTCGCCGAGGACGACGAGTCCATGCGCAGCTTCCTCGAGCGCGCGTTGGCGCGGGCGGGCTACGATGTCGTCTCGTTCGCGAACGGGGCCGATGCCTTCGAGCGGCTCAAGGAGGAGCCGTTCTCGCTGCTCCTCACCGACATCGTAATGCCCGTGATGGATGGGATCGAGCTGGCCCGCCGCGCCAGCGAGCTCGATCCCGAGCTCAAGATCATGTTCATCACCGGCTTTGCCGCCGTGACGCTGAATACCGACGGCGGCGCGCTCAAGGACACGCGCGTGCTGTCGAAGCCCTTCCACCTCCGGGAGCTCGTGTCCGAGGTGGACAGGCTGCTTGCGGCTTGAGGCGAGCCGCGACGAGAGTTTCGAGCCTGACGCTTCGTCCCCTGCCGTCATCCCGCACGACGAGCCGCATTTCAATGCGGGATCCAGCATAAGAAGTGCCGAAGGCTCGATAGTTTTCGTGTCCTTCGGACACCCTTTGCGCCGGATCGCTAGTGTCCTTTCGATCGCGAAGCTCGTTGCGAGTGTGCCGCAGACGGTAACGAGCTTCGCGACCGGGACACTAGCGCCGCGTCAGCACTTCGTGAGCGAGGCCGAGACCTCGCGGATGTAGTCGGCCCGCTCCGGCGTCACCGTCACCGACTGCTCGCAGCGCGAGCCGACGACGGTCATCTTCGCCTGGAAGAAGCGGCCGCGCAGCATGACGTCGAAACCACCGTCCTTGGCCGTGCCGCTCACCGTGCCGTTGAGCCCGGTATAGATGTTGTCCTGCCAGCGTCCGGTGACCTCGGCGCCGTCGATCTGGAGATGGGTCGCGGCGTCGAGCTGGTAGTTGTCGCTCTTGCAGCGCAGGTTCTGCCGCAGGCGCGAGCTGTCGCCCTCTGGAATGTAGGTCACGACGCACTTGAAGCGCTCGGCCGGTCCCGAGGCTGGCTTCACGGTGCCATGCCCCGACCAGCGACCGGCGAGTCCCGCGAAGGCGTCCGGCAGCTTCGCCGAGGCCCACTCGGCATAGGCGCTCATGGCGCCGAGGCTGATGGCGCAACAGGCAATGACGGCCAGATGGCGCGAACGGATCAGCATGGATCGTGTTCTCCCGAGGACGGGTTGACGACTGGCGCGCCTAATCGGGGTGGGGTGCCCGCACGGGGATCACCGGAAGCGGCCAGGGCGATGCAGCAGAGGCGGGCTGCACACTCGCGTGAGAGTTGCAGGCCACGCGCGACAGTGGCGCCCGATTCCGGCAACTTGTTGTTCATTCAACTCTGAGTGTTTCGTGCGGCCATACTCGCCGTTTCGTCGATGGAACGAATGGCGGCGCGGACGGTTGGCCGCGTGCACGCCGATTGCGGCCAATTGCGGATGATGGAGAGGCGCTCGTGTCGAGCGACGACGGCAAGCGACGAATGAACCCGGGCGACGAGGCGCCCGCCGGCACTCCGGGGACCGGCGAGGACCTGTGTCCCGTGTGCAAGGGAACGGGCCGGATCGGCCATCGCGATTGCGAGAACTGCGGCGGCACCGGCCGGGTGATCAGGGGGATCGGCGGGGCGTGACAGCCCGGGCCCGTCGACGCCAGCGCGGCCGCGCCGGCTGCCGATGCGCCCACAGTACAACCCGCTTGCAGCGGACGCCGGGACCAGCTACGACACTGGCCTTTCCGGGCGCGTAGCTCAGCGGTAGAGCACTACCTTGACATGGTAGGGGTCACAGGTTCGATCCCTGTCGCGCCCACCAGTTTTGCATCCTGGAAGAAGCTGCTCCCCCTCAGATCTCATTGTCAGGGTGGCGTGCTCGGCCCCGCGACGCCCGGTCAAATCGACACGGGCCCGCCGCCGGCACACATTCGCGAGCGGGCGGTCTGTGGTCGTCCGATATTCGGGGGGACAGGAACATGAGCTTCCGG
Source organism: Hyphomicrobiaceae bacterium (assembly GCA_023384095.1). Taxonomy (GTDB): domain Bacteria; phylum Pseudomonadota; class Alphaproteobacteria; order Rhizobiales; family Hyphomicrobiaceae; genus ZC4RG25. The sequence continues at coordinate 15,101 of JAHDXT010000014.1, read as the reverse complement.
GCAATCCGAGGGAGCCGCCGGCCGCGCGATTGCGGCCGTGCTGCGGTTGCGCTGCTTGCTTCGGTCTTCATCGCCGGCATGACCCCGCCAGTGGCGGCCCAGGTCGTGGCCTATGACCCCAAATGCCGGCCGACGGCATTCGCCGATCCGACCGTCGACCCGCGCCAGCGGGGTAGGGCGCATCCCGCCCCGTCAAAGCCCGACCCCGCGTGCGCCATCCGCGCCCACATGTTCCTCGTCTCGCAGCAGCTCGACTGGCTGAAGATGAACGTCGACTTGCCCGTGGCCGCCGAGCGCTCGGCGGCGATGCTGCAGCGCATGCAGAAGCTGCTGCTCACCCTTCAGTCTACACCTCCGTTCACGGTCGCCAGACTGCCCGAAGCCGAGCGGCCGCGCCGCATGGCCGCCTACCAGGGCTGCCTGATGCGCACGGCCGGACTGGCTGCAAAGGCCGAAGCGGCCGTGCGCAAGGGCGACACCGCCGTCGCGCGCGGCCACGTCGAGCGCATCGACGCGACCTCCCACGATTGCCACCTGAAGCACGCATTCCCGAAGTATCCGGGGCGCTGAGCCTGCGATCTAAGATACCAGTTCGCCCGGGTTCGCGGGCCATGCGTTGGCGGGCATCGAGGTGACGGTCGGCCGCGCCCCGCCGAACCAAGCCGATCACCCGTCGATGGCCGGCCGGTAGTCCGGCGCGCCCCAGTGCCGGGGCCTCTGCCGCCCAGAGGGCTCGTCGCCGGCCCGAACGAGGCCGTAGTGACGGGCGAGCCGCGCCAGGGCGAGCTGCAGGACCACCTTGCCGGAGCGCTGCGGCCAGCCGGCCGCGCGCTCCGCATCCTCGAGGCCCTGGAGATGGCAGCAGACGTCGATCAGGATGCCCGACAGCTCAGGGCCGACGGCCTGCAGCGCGATCCGCACACGCTCCCGCGCGGCCACGATGCGGTCCTGCATCTCGATTCCGGCGCCTGGAGCGGCGCGCCGCTCTCTGCGGCTCGAAGACGTGGCGTTCCAGCTCGACGTGACCTTCGGCGTCATGCCGGCGAACCAGAAGTCCGCCCGCAGGCGCTCGCCCGCCTCGAACTCCTCCTCGGAGATGAGCGGCCTGCCGTCCTTGTCGCGGCGGCGGCGCAGCCAGGCGAGCGGGCTCTCGTTGTCGTTGATCGCCGGTGTCTGGGTCGGCGGCGCTGCGCGCGGGCTCCCGGCCCCGGCGGCGGCTGCCTCGCACTGCGCCGCGCGCAGGACGGCTATTCCCCGTTTCGTCGGGCCGAGCCGGTTCTGCCCGATGTCGCGCAGCAGGCCGGCCTCGACGGCGGCGGCCAGCCGCTTGCGGTCGACAGTGGCCACCGCCTCGGCGAACCGGTTGCGGGGCGAGAATGCTTCCGCTCCGTCCGGGGTGAGCTTCAGGAAGGAGCCCTGTCTTGCGAGCACACGCAGCCATGCGGGCGCGGCAGTGCAAACCTTGGAATGCATCGGAAGGAGCCTTCATCGTCGTCGTTGGAAGAGGGAGCGGATATCGGCTGTGGCGAACCTGAGATCAGCGCATGGGCGGGTACGTCAGCACCTTGGTGACGTTCTCCAGCAGATCGAGAGCGCGATCGAACTCGGAGTCCTCCCGCCGGTCCTCGACGACCTGGCAGGCGTGCGCGACGGTCGTCCGGTCACGCTCGAACAGGTCGCCTGCCTCGGTCAGGCTGAGCCCGCAGGCCACGTGCGCGAGATACATCGCCACCTGCCGGGCCATGGCCACCCTGGCGCGGCCGCGGGTCGGCAGCCGCATCAGGTCGAGCTCGACGTCGAAGACACGGGCGACCGTCTGCTCGAGCAGGATCCTGAGGCTTGCGTCTGCCTCGCGGGCCTCTGGCGGCCGGCGCAATCGCTGCCGTGGCCACGGCCATCGGGAGGAAGTGCTGAGGTGCATCGAGGAAGCCCCTGAACTGCAGCCTGACCGGGGTGTGCCCCGGCTCGTTGATGCCCAGAGGATATGGCCCGTGCCGCCCGGCACCGGATGGATGTTAGGCTTTAGGTGAACGGCGGGGATAAGTCGAAGTGGGGTTAACGCGGGCCGGTCGATGCGGCTCCTTTAGCGCCGCCGCTGCGACGGGGGCGAGCCACGCGTCGCGGGGCGTCGGTCCGCAGGCTCGCAGCAAGAAATCCCCGCCTCCGGCCGCGGTGCCAAGCTGTCTCTCCCTTGAAGTAGAAGGAGAGGCGGATGCAAAGGCCAGTGAGGTATGGTCCCGGCCCATCCAGAACGGCGCAGTCCCTGCCGAGACGGCGATCCCCCGGTCGAGGGACGCGGGCCGCCCAGTCGTATGCACGATACGATCGAAGCCGCGACCTGCCGGGGCTCATCGCGTTGTGGCCATGGGAGATCGATGACGCGAGCCCCGAGGGCCGTCAGCGTCTCCTCGCATTGCTGCGCAGGGCGTTGCGCCTGGAAAGGCAGCGCGGCATCGCGGGGCATTGGACTTATGACCTGGCGCGCCATTCGCGGCTGCTCGCCGCCTACCGGAGCGAGTTGGCGGGCTCGAAAGCGATACCGGGATCGGCAGACGGGCAGGTCCGGCGGCAGGATTTCGGCCCGGACCCGGGCGCATGACTTCTCCCCGCCTCGGAGCCAGGTGCACTGGAAAAACGTGCGGTCAGGCCTCGCGCCGGGTGCCGAGCCCCATTTTCTTGGCCAGCTCGGATCGCGCTGCTGCATAGTTGGGCGCGACCATCGGGTAGTCGTGCGGCAGGCCCCACTTATCCCGGTATTCCTCGGGCGAGAGATTGTAATGGGTGCGCAGATGGCGCTTCAGCGACTTGAACTTCTTCCCGTCCTCGAGACAGATGATGTAATCGGGCGTGACGGAGCGCTTGACAGGAATGGCGGGCCGCAGCTCCTCGCGCTCGGCTGGGGGCGTGTTCATCGTCGCGCGGCTGAGAGCTTGGTGAATATCGTTGATTAGCATAGGTAAATCTGAAGCAACAACAGTATTGTTGCTCACATAGGCGGAGACGATCTCAGCCGTCAACTCGACGAGCTCGTTTTTCGCCATCTCGTCCATTACCTTCTCCTTCGATCCCGACCCCGGAAATGCTTTTGATGGCCGCAGAGCTTGGCTCAGGGGCCCGCAATTCCACTCCGACCCCAAGCCTGTCACAGTTGACGCTGCCCCCTTTAGCCTGCACAGCAGTGCAAGTCGAGTTCATGGACAACAAATGGCTCGAGATGTCAACACGTTCTCAAGCTGAAACCGGTGTTTCGCTTATTTAATCGGTATCGGTTGCACAACCGTAATTCGCGAGATGATTAGTATTACTCGCGTCGAAGCTGCGCACTAGACGCAGACAAGTTGTCGGTTGACGCTGCACTCGCAACTCTGCAGACTTGGCAGAGCCGTAGCAAGTGGTGAGAGTCAGGCCAAAAGAAGGCGAGCGGCTGCGCGCCGGTCACGGCGAGAATGCAGTATACTGACGCTCACCTGCCTGACAGTCACGTCGGACTGCATGCGGGCATCTGCCGGGTAAGGGATGGGGCGGCTCCCGCCAGGGTGCTGGATGCCATATATGTATGGATGTGCAGATCCGTCCCGCGCCGTGCCGCATCGGCCCGCGAAGCAGTGAGCAGGGAGAGCCCAGTGACGCAGGAGAAGACAACAGGCAGGTCTGCACCCGAGGTCGTCAAGTCCGATACCGCGTGGCGCCAGCAGCTCACGCACGAGCAGTATGCCGTCACCCGCCAGCACGGCACCGAGCGTGCCTTCACCCACCCCTATTACAGCGAGAAACGGCGCGGCATGTATCACTGCGTCTGCTGCGGTGCACCGCTGTTCTCTTCGGAGCGCAAGTTCGATTCCGGCACCGGCTGGCCGAGCTTCACTGGGCCCGTCAGCGCCGAGGCCGTCCGGGAGCACGAGGACAGGACGTTTTTCATGCGGCGGACCGAGGTGTGCTGCGCGCGCTGCGACGCCCATCTCGGCCACGTCTTCCCTGATGGTCCGGAACCCACCGGCTTGCGTTATTGCCTCAACGGGGTGGCACTGCAATTCAGACCAGAGGCCGAGGAGGGCAAGTAGCTGGCAAGCGTTTTCATGGCCAGCTTTCGAGCAGGCGGACGCGCCGGCTCTCTTCACTTCCCAATGCGGAGATCGCCTAATGGATGCTGCCCGCAGCCAGCCCGCCACGCCGATTGCCGGCGTCTCGACCGTCACTCCTCCGAACGCCAAAAAGCAGCCAGTCGTCGCAGCCTGGCACGGCGTCGAGCTGGTCGACGATTATGCCTGGATGCGCGCTGGGAACTGGCAGCAGGTGATGCGCGACCCGTCGCTGCTGCCGGCCGACATCCGCGCGCATCTGGAGGCGGAGAACGCCTATGCCGAGGCCGTCCTCGCCGACACGCAAGGTCTGCAGGAAAAGCTGTTCCTCGAGATGAAGGGGCGCATCAAGGAGGACGACAGCTCGGTGCCGGCTCCGGACGGGCCGTGGGAGTACTACACGAGCTTCGTGACCGGCGGCCAGTATCCGCTGGTGTGCCGGCGGCCGCGGGGCGGCGGTCCAGAGCAGGTCCTGCTGGACGGCAACAAGGAAGCGCAGGGCAAGCACTACTGGCAGCTCGGCGGTGTCGCCCGCAGCCCCGGGCACGATCTCCTCGCCTATGCCGTCGACGACAAGGGATCGGAGCTCTTCACCGTCCGGCTGCGCGATCTCGTCACCGGCGAGGACCTGCCCGACGTCCTGCTGAACACACGGGGCGGGATGGCCTGGGCGAGCGACAACCGTTCGCTGTTCTACATCCGGCTGGACGAGCACCAGCGCCCGCGGCTCGTGTGCCGGCACGACGTCGGCGGTCCCGGCGAGCTTGACGAAACCGTCTATCACGAGCCCGATGCGGGGTTCTACGTCGCGCTCGGCTATACCCAGTCGCGCAAGTTCATCGTCATCGATGCGCACGATCACCAGACCAGCGAGTGCTACCTGATCGACACCGACGCGGCCGACCGGCCGCCGCGGCTCATCGTGGCGCGCCAGACCGGCCACGAGTACGGGGTCGAGCACCACGAGGACCGGCTCGTCATCACCACGAACTCCGCGGGGGCGGAGGACTTCCGGATCTGCCAGGCGCCGCTCGACTCACCCGGCATGGTGAGCTGGCGGGACCTGGTGCGGCACAAGCCGGGCCGGCTGATCATCGAAACGGTGGCGTTCAGGCACCATCTGGTCCGGCTGGAGCGCGAGGATGGGCTTCCGCGCGTCGTGGTCCGGCGGGTCGCGGACGGGGCGGAGCACGCCATCGAGTTCGACGAGGAAGCCTATTCCCTCGGGATCACGCCGGGCTACGAGTACGACACCACGACGCTGCGCTTCACGTATTCGTCGATGACAACCCCGGCGCAGGTGTTCGACTACGACATGGAGACCCGCGAGCGGGTGCTGCGCAAGACGCAGGAGGTGCCGAGCGGGCACGATCCCGCCGACTACGTGACGAGGCGGCTTCACGCTCCGGCCCCGGACGGCGAGACGGTGCCGATCAGTCTGCTCTACCGCAAGGGCGTGCCGATCGACGGGTCCGCGCCCCTGTTCCTCTATGGCTATGGCAGCTACGGCATCTCTATCCCCGCCAGCTTCTCGGTCACGCGGCTGTCGCTCGCCGACCGCGGCTTCGTCTTCGCCATCGCGCACATCCGCGGCGGCAAGGACAAGGGCTACCGCTGGTACAGCCTCGGCAAGCACAGGACCAAGCGCAACACGTTCACCGACTTCATCGCGGCGGGCGAGTATCTGGCCGCCACCGGCTACACGCGACGGGGCCGCATCATCGCCAACGGCGGCTCGGCGGGCGGCATGCTGGTCGGCGCCACGGTCAACATGGCGCCCGACCTGTTCCTGGGCGTCATCGCCGATGTGCCGTTCGTGGACGTTCTGAACACGATGCTGGACAAGGAGCTGCCGCTGACCCCGCCGGAGTGGCCGGAGTGGGGCAACCCGATCGAGTCGCCGGAGGACTTCGCGGTCATTCGCTCCTACAGCCCCTACGACAACGTCGAGCCGAAGGCCTACCCGCACATCTTCGCATTCGGCGGCCTGACGGATCCGCGCGTCACCTACTGGGAGCCGGCAAAGTGGGTGGCCAAGCTGCGCGACAGCAAGCTCGACGACAACCTGCTGCTGCTCAAGATCAACATGGAGGCCGGCCATGGCGGCGCATCGGGCCGCTTCGAGCAGCTCAAGGAAGTGGCGCTCGACTATGCCTTCGCATTGAAGGTGGCGGGGCTCGCCGGCTCAGACCTCCCGCCCGCGGGATGATCGCCGCGGCTGTCGCGCGTGTCGCCTGCGTGGACCCGTTCCAGGCAACGCTCCGGGGCCGCGGCCCCTCGCATTCACCGCAACAGCCCGTCCAGAATGAAGCCCTGGTGCGGCTTCGGAGCCGCGCCCTCCGGCTTGCCCCGGCCAGAGTCGGCGTGTGCCGTCGAATCGGCCTTGGTGCTCGGCGGGGCGTCGAGAGAGCCGCGCACACCACAGCCGGCTACAGCGAAGGCTGCAACCACAAGGATGCCCAGCACGTAAACTCTGCCCATCTCCACCTGCGCGTCTTGTCCCGCGGACATCGAAAAGCCGAGCGTGCCTTGACACGCCTCAACCGGCTCCGGCGGACCGAATTCTAGTCCGTCGGGGCAGGGGGTACCACGAATCATTGGCGGAATTCTGCACTTTGCAGACAGCCTGTGGCGCAAGCCCCATACCTGCTCAAACCAGCCAACAGGCCGTCAGCGCAGGTTGCCGCAGAAGCGCTGGATCCGATTGCAGGCCTCCTCCAGCGCGTCGGTCGAGGTCGCGTACGAAATGCGGAAGAACGGCGACATCGCGAACGCAGCGCCGTGCACGCAGGCCACGCCCTCCTCGTCGAGCAACGCCGTCACGAAGTCCTCGTCGTTTGCGATCCTGACGCCCTTCGCGCTCGTCTTGCCGATCAGCCCCTCGCACGACGGATAGACGTAGAACGCGCCCTCCGGCTTCGGGCACTTGAGGCCGCGCGCCTGGTTCAGCATCGAGACCACGAGATCGCGGCGTTGCGCGAAGACCTTGTTGTGCTGCTCGATGAACTGCTGCGGCCCGTTTAGCGCCTCCACCGCCGCCCATTGTGTGATCGAGGACGGGTTGGAGGTCGACTGCGACTGCAGCTTGCACATGGCCTTGATGAGCGGCGCCGGTCCCGCGCCATAGCCGAGGCGCCAGCCGGTCATGCAATAGGCCTTCGACAGGCCGTTCATGGTCAGCGTGCGCTCGTAGAGCCCCGGCTCGACCTGCACCGGCGTCCAGAACGTATGGCCGTCGTACAGCAGGTGCTCGTACATGTCGTCGGTGAGCACCCAGACGTGGGAATGCCGCATCAGCACGTCCGTCAGCGCCTTCACCTCGCCTTTGGAATAGGCGGCGCCGGTCGGGTTGCAGGGCGCGTTGAAGATGAACCACTTGGTTTGCGGCGTGATTGCCTTCTCGAGCGTCGCGGGCTGCAGCTTGTAGCCGTCCTCGATGCGGCAGGGCGCGAACACCGGCTTGCCGCCTCCGAGCAGCACGATGTCGGCGTAGGACACCCAGCACGGCGCCGGGATCACGACCTCGTCGCCCGGGTTGAGGGTCGCCATCAGCGCGTTGTAGAGCACCTGCTTGCCGCCGGTGCCGACCGAGACCTGCGAGGTCTCGTAGGCGAGCCCGTTCTCGCGCTTGAACTTGGCCGCGATCGCCGCCTTGAGCTCGGGGATGCCGTCGACGTCGGTATACTTGGTCTTGCCCTCGCGCATGGCGCGGATGGCGGCCTCCTTGATGTTGACCGGCGTATCGAAGTCGGGCTCCCCGGCCGAGAGCGAGATGATGTCCCGGCCCTGGGCCTGGAGCTGACGCGCCTTCGTCGCCACCGCAATGGTGGCGGACGGCTGGATGCGGTTCAGGCTGTCGGCGAAGAAGCCCATGGTAGCCTCATGATGAAGGACGCGAGCGTCACTGGGGTCGCGAGCGCGAACGAGTAGTAGGGGGCGGCGAAGACCGGAGCAAGCGCCTTGCGGTGCGCTCTCCCCTGCCGCCGAACGCCGGTATCCGGCGGCTACCAGCCCTTGAATGGTGTCTCCGGCACCGGCGTGACCGGCGGTTTGCGCGCCGCATAGGCCGCGAGGTTGTCGACCACGAGCTGGCCCATCTTGTTGCGCGTCGGAATGGAAGCGGAGCCCACGTGCGGCAGCAGGACGGCATTGTCGAGCTTCAGCAGCCTCGGGTCGACGTCGGGCTCGCCGCAGTACACGTCGAGCCCTGCCGCCAGGATGGTGCACTTCTCGAGGGCCTCGATCAGCGCCGCCTCGTCGACGCACGTGCCGCGCGCGATGTTGATGAGCACGCCGCGGGGCCCGAGCGCCGCGAGCACCGCGGCGTCGATGATGTTCCTCGTCCCCCCGCCGCCGGGCGTGATGACGATGAGCGTATCGACAGCCTTCGCCAGCTCCACCGGGCTCGGATAGTAGGTGTAAGGGACATCGACCTGCCGGCGCGTGCAGTAGGAGATCGGCAGCCCGAACGCCTCGCAGCGCCGCGCGATGGCCTGACCGATGCGGCCCATGCCGAGGATGCCGATGCTGCGGTCGCGCAGGCTGCCGGCCGTCAGCCGGTAATCCCCCTCCTTGGCCCACCTGCCCGCCCTGAGCCACTGCTCGGACTGCGGCAGCTCGCGCACCGTCATGAGCAGCAGCCCCAGCGTGGTGTCCGCCACCTCCTCGGTCAGCACGTCTGGGGTGTTGGTCACGACGATGCCGCGGGCGGCGGCCGCCGCCGCATCGACGCTGTCATAGCCGACCCCGAAATTGCCGACGATCCTGAGCCTCGGCAGCCGCGCCATCAGAGCGCCATCGACCTTCACGCCGGTGTGGCCGCCGGTGCAGACCGCCTCGATGATGCCGGCCACGCCCGCGATCAGCGCCTCCCGGTCCTTGGCCTGGTGCAGCCGGTGCACCTCGAACGCCCGATCGAGCTGCTCCTCGATCAGCGGCATCATAGGACCGGTCATCAGCAGGGCAGGTCTGGCCATCGCGCGCGTCTCCAGCGGGTACGTCGTTTCTGCGGGGTCGTATCACTTGGCCGCAGCCACTTCAACAATGGCGCCGCATGGACAAGCCCGGCCGATCGCGGGACAAGCACGATCATGACCCGAACCCACTACGACGTCGCCATCATCGGCGGCGGCCACAACGGGCTCACCTGCGCGGCCTACCTCGCGGCGGCCGGGCTCGGCGTGGTCGTGCTCGAAAAGAACGCCGTTGTGGGCGGCGCGGCCGTGACGGAGGAGTTCCATCCGGGCTACCGCAACTCGGTGGCCTCCTACACGGTGAGCCTGCTCAATCCGCAGGTGATCGCCGACCTCGACCTGGCGAGGCACGGGCTCAGGATCCTCGAGCGCCCGGCCGCCAACTTCTGGCCCGTCGATGCCGAACGCGGCCTCCTGATGCCCTATGGGCTCGCCGGCCGGCAGCGGGCTGTCGCGGCCTTCTCGACGCGCGACGCGGAGCGGCTGCCCGACTACGACGCTGCGCTGGAGCGGGCCGCTGCGGTGCTGCGCGATCTCGTTCTGCGGACGCCGCCCAACGCCGGCGGCGGCATCGTCGAGCTGATCAAGGCGGCAGCCGTCGGCCGGCGCCTGCTCGGGCTGTCGCTCGAGGACCAGCGGCTGCTCGTCGATCTCTTCACGAAGAGCGCCGCCGACTATCTCGCCTCCTGGTTCGAGAGCGAGGTGATACAGGGTGCGTTCGCCTTCGACGGCATCGTCGGAGCCTACGCCTCGCCTTTCACGCCCGGCACGGCCTACGTGCTGCTGCATCATTGCTTCGGCGAGGTAAACGGCAAGCCGGGTGTCTGGGGCCATGCCGTTGGCGGCATGGGCGCCATTGCGCAGGCCATGTCCGCGGCAGCGCAGGCGCGCGGCGTCCTTATCCGAACCAATGCCGCCGTTGCCGAGGTGACGACGGCCGAGGGCCGCGTCACCGGCGTCGTCCTCGAGTCCGGCGAGGAGATCCGGGCGCGAGCGGTGGCCGCCAATGTGCCGCCGAAGCTGCTGTTCCGCGATCTCGTGCCGGCGGCGGCGGTTGCGTCCGGACTGCGGGCGCGCTTCACCGGTTTGAAGTCCGGCTCCGGGACGTTCCGCATGAATGTCGCGCTTTCCGAGCTGCCGGATTTCCTCTGCCGGCCGGGCAAGGAGCCGCAGCCGCACCACGGCGCGGGCATCATCATCGGCCCGACCGTCTCGTATCTGGAGCGCGCCTACCTCGACGCGCGGCAGCGTGGCTGGTCGCGGGAGCCCGTCGTCGAAATGCTGATCCCGACCACCCTCGAGCCGGTGCTGGCGCCGCCCGGCCGCCATGTCGCGAGCCTGTTCGTGCAACACGTCGCGCCGCAATTGCCCGACGGCCGTAGCTGGGACGACGCCCGGCACGAGTTCGCCGACCTGGTGATCGAGACGGTGAGCAGGCACGCGCCGAGCTTCGGGGCCAGCGTCATCGCCCGGCAGGTGCTGTCGCCACTGGACATCGAACGGCGGTTCGGGATGGTCGACGGCGACATCTTCCACGGGCAGCTCTCGCTCGACCAGCTCTTCTCCACGCGCCCCGTGCTGGGTCATGCCGACTACCGGATGCCGGTGCCGGGCCTCTATCTTTGCGGCTCGGGCGCGCATCCGGGCGGCGGCGTCACCGGCGTGCCCGGCCGCAACGCGGCCCGCGAGATCGCCCGCGATCTGCGCGGCTGGCTGCGGTGGGGCTAGAGGACTCAGACGGGGTCTGAAATGAAACTGAAGGGGTCAGACCCCCGATCAGCGTCGACGCCAGCGTTCCGCCTGGTCCCCTTTGCCCTTCCTTCCGTCATGGCCGCGAAGGCGGCCATCCACGCAACTCTCCACACCTGATCTGCGGCGTGTCGTGGATTCCCGCCTCCGCGGGAATGACGGTGTGGGTATGCAGTGGGAATCGTTTCGTCATCGAGGGTCGGCAAAGCCGGTCAGCGGCTGACCCCGCCAGCTCCCCGCCGGTTCGTCGAGAAACCGGGGAGCTCCGTAGAACCGCGGTCCTTTGTGCCGCCGGGAACAGCGCGCGCCGCGCATTTCCAGCATTCTCCTCTCACATCAGCCACGCACCTCGACCGGCAGTGGCCCCGAGATCAAAGAGAACACTGGAGACGATCATGTACGGACAGATCACCAAATTCCGCGAAGAGTTCGGAACCGGAGTCATCCGCGCCGAGGACGGACGCAAGTACCGCTTCGCCAGCGCCGAGCTGATGAACGGCGAGCAGGACCTGGTCGGCCACGGCGTCAACTTCGTGCTGTCGGAGCGCCGCCCGAAGCGGATCATCGTTCTCGCCGGCTCGCCCTGGACCGCCTTCGGTCCCATTCGCAGCACCAGAGTCAACTGACGCCTCGCAAGGGAGTGACTGCCATGGCCATCACCTGGGACCCGAGCGATGTCCCCGCCGTCGCCGCCGAGAACATCGCTGCGCCCATGCGCCGGCTGATCGCGGAAAGCCGCGGCCTCGTGCTGCTGCGCGGCATGACGCCGGAGGATGCGGCGCTCGTCGAGGCAAGCCTGCGCCAGCGGCTCGGCAAGGAGCCCTCCCGCGAGCTGGCGGCGCTGATGCGCTTCCGCGCACTCGTCGACGTGTTCGCCAGCCGGAGGCTCAGGGAGCTGATGCTGGAGCGCGGCCACGAGGTCATTGCGCCGGCGTTGCAGACGGCGGCCCAGCTCAGGCTCAACCTCAAGTGGGGCTTCAACCCGCAGCGGTTCACCCGCGCCCTGACGGCCCTGCTCGATGCGGGTGACGTCGGCACCTACATCGTCACCCGCGAGCTCATGGACGCCGCATGAGATGCGCCTGGGACATCGATCAGACCTCGATGTACTGGACCCCGAGCCAGACGAAAGCGAGCAGCGACAGCAGGAAGGCGGCGATGAGCAGCCACGGGATGGCTCCGCTGATGCTGGAATCGCGGTTGCGGCTGGCGCGGCGGACGCGGTCGCCGGTCTTCAGCTCCCGCTCGCGCACCTGAGCCATCATCTCGGGGTCGGGCGGGGTTCCTGCCGCCTCGTCGTCGGTGCCGAGCGGCGCCGCAGCCGGATCTTCCACCGCAACCTTGTCGCCGGTCAGGCCGAGATCGATGTCGCGCCTGAGCTGGGCTGCAGTTGATTTGGAGCGCAATGGAAGTCTCCGGTGCGCAGCGCCTCTCCCGGCAACCATTCCCCGGTCCCGAGGTTCCGCTTCCCCGCGCGGGTCAGCCGATCTGCAGCTCGAAGCCGCGAATGGACGGGCGCTGCGACAGCTCCTTCACGAGGGTGATGAGCGGCGTGCGCGCCAGGGGATACTCGGTCCTGATCGGGCCGGCCGCCTTCAGCGCCTCGTATTGCGCGTCGTCGTAGAACGCGGCGAGCAGCAGGTCGTCGTCCGAATGGAACGGCCCTCGCGCGGCGCGGATGCGCTCTATGGCCGGCGGGACGAGAGCGCCGGGCCGCTCCTTGACGGGCTCAGCGCCGCGCGCGATGCGGTCGTAGAGGCTCGGGTCGATCCTGCCCGCGATCTCGCCGTAGCCGCCCCGGATGTAGAGCCGGACCTCGTCCGGCACCGTCTCGTAGCGCGGCTTGCCCCGCGTGCGGCCCATCACGTTGAGCACGGCCTGCGTGACGATGTACTGCGCGAACGGGCTCACCACGATCGGGTAGCCGAGGTCGGCGCGCACGTGCCCGGCCTCCTCCATGACCTCCTCGAGGCGACCCGCCAGGCCGACGGTCGCGAGCTGGACCGCGAGGTTCGACACCATGCCGCCGGGGATCTGATGGTGATAATGGAACTCGTCGAACTCGAGCGGCTGACCGCGCGGTTTCTCCTCCCGCTCCGCGATGTAGGAAAGCCGCTCTGCTGCGGCCTCGACCGGCGACAGGTCGATCCCCACCTCGTGGCCCCGACGGCGGCAGTTGCGGGCGAACAGCTCCGTCGGCGGGTGGGAGGCGCCGTTGGCGAGCGTCGAGGTCGCGGTGTGGACGACATCCACCCCCGCGTCGACGGCCTGCAGCGCGGTGTAGGGCGCCAGCCCGGAGAGGCAGTGCATGTGGAGCTGCAGGGGCAGGCTGCCGAGCGCCGCCTTGAGCGCCGGCACCAGGGTCGCGACACGCTCCGGCAGCAGCAGCCCGCTCGGGTCTTTGAGGAACACGCCGTCGACGCCGAGGCCGGCCAGCTCGCGGGCCTTGCGCACGTAATAGGCGTCGGTGTGCACGGGGCTGTGCGTGTAGACGAGGCCGGGGACCACGTGCAGCCCGTGGCGTTTGGCCTCGCGGATCGGAATCACCAGGTTGCGGATGTCGTTCAGCGCGTCGTAGGGCGTGTGGTAGCGCATGCCGTTGGCGGCGAAACGCTCTGCCGCCAGTGCGACCACGTCGTCGGCGAAGAATTCGAACGTGAACAGGCTCTGCCCGCGCGTGTGGACGATGAGCGGCGTTTTCGTCACCCACTGCGAGAGGATGCGCATGCGCTCCCAGGGGTCCTCGCGCAGATAGCGCACGCACACGTCGAACACCGCGCCGCCGACGAGGTCGATGGCCTCGAAACCCGCATCGTCCAGCAGCGGCGCGACCTCGCGCATCATCGCCGTCGTCATGCGGGTGGCCCACAGGCACTGATGCGCATCGCGCAAGGTCACGTCGACGAGACGGATTTGCCGACCTCCGGCGCGTTGCTCCGAACCCGCTTGCGTGGTCTTTGCCACCGGCATGCTCCCGGCATCAATCGTCTCGACATGCAAGACGATTGATTTCAAAATTCGAGAGCGGCATAGTGCGGATCTCGTCGTGTTCGTGTCAAGCATCGCCCGGGCCGGGTGCCGGGTGCGATCGGATCAGGCTCGACAATGCCGGTGAGCTATAAGGACGTCGCCGAGATCCTCAGGATCATCGACGCTTCGGCCTGCGAGGAGGTGGTCCTCGACGTGGACGGCCTGCGGCTCGTGGTGCGCAGGGGCGCGACAGGCGGCGCCGCCAGCACCCGGCGGCCGGCGGCGCCGTCGCCAGCCGATGCCGCCTCGCCGCCGCAACCGCCGGCTCGATCGGTCGACCCGGTTCTCGCCGGCACGGCAGCCGCGCCGCCCAAGCAGGGGTCGTGCCAGGTAACCGCGCCGATGATCGGCACATTCTACCGGCGGCCCTCGCCCAAGGCCGCGCCGTTCGTCGAAGTGGGCCAGCGGGTCGCGAAAGGCGATCCGTTATGCCTGATCGAGGTGATGAAGCTCTTCACCACGATAGCCACGCCCGATGCCGGCACCATCGAGCAGATCGCCGCCGAAGACGGCGCTCTGGTCGAGTTCGGCCAACTCCTGCTGGTGATCCGGCCCGACTGAGAGGCCACAAGCCTTCGCTTGGGCCTCGAGGTCACCAGTGCCAGGGCCGGATGCGGCCGTGGTAGACGCGGTGGAAAGATCGGTGCAGCCCCGGCTTGGGATAGCCCCAGGCCTTCCAGTAGGGCGGCTGGAAGGGTCTCGGCACGCAGACCACGCGGGCGCCGCAGAGGGGGCGCCAGTAGCCGGCGTCATAGTAGGGATAATAGCCGCGCGGCTCATAGCGGTAGGCGTAAGGGTCGGTGACGAAGTAGCCGGCGACGACCGGCCGATGATGCCGGTAGGCCTTCCCCGGATACGCAGGGAAATAGGCGGGGCGATAATCGTTGCCCCGTTCCCAGGCGCGGTAGCCGAGGTCGCCCGCTTGCGACGGTTGTGCCGTGATCAGGCCGAAGGCCACGGCGATCGCCAGGCCGGCCCACAGGTGCTTCGAACGCATACTCGACCTCCTCGCCTGGTCTCGGCGAACGCCTGCGTTGAGAATGAATCACGTTGTACGTGTAGAGAGGAGCGGTGTCCCCCATGTTCGGCTGGTAAGCTTTACGAAGCCTCAAAGCCCCAGGTCCACGGCCAGCCGACGTCTGGCCAGACGGGCGGTCAGAGGCTATAAGCGCGCTGACCGCAGGAGAAGCTGAGGCCGGCATAGCTCAGCGGTAGAGCAACCGCCTTGTAAGCGGTAGGTCGGGGGTTCAAGTCCCTCTGCCGGCACCAG
>JAHDXT010000013.1 GCA_023384095.1 Hyphomicrobiaceae bacterium | reverse complement strand
ACGCTAGTGTCCCGCACCAATCGCTTTATTCCCGTCATCCCGGACCAGGGAGCGAAGCGACCGCCGATCCGGGATCCAGCGCACAAAAAGTCCGAAGGTCTTGATATCGAGCCTTCGGCACTTCTTATGCTGGATCCCGGATCTCCTCGCCACTGAAATGGCTCGTCCTCCGGGATGACGGCAGGGTACGAAGTGTTGGATTTCGGAATACTAGACCGCTTCGGGAGCGGTCGAGACGGCAGATGTGCAGGTGGTGAAAGGACGGGACGGTGATCGGTCGGGTGCTGGGTCTGCTGTTCGGTTTCGTAGCCGCCGTGTTCCTGGTGACGCTGGCGGTCGCCAACCGCCATACCGTGCGGCTCGTGCTCGACCCCTTCGACCCGCTCGATCCGGTGCTGGCCGCCGAGCTGCCGTTCTATGGCTTCCTGTTCGCGATGCTGATCGCCGGCGTCGTGCTGGGCGGCTTCGCCACCTGGACGAGCCAGTCCCGCTGGCGGCGGCTGGCGCGCTCGCGCGGGCAGGATGCCGCGCGCTGGCGGGCGGAAGCGGAGCGGCTCGGCCGCGAGCGCGATGCCAGCCAGGCGCTGCGCCGGTCCTCCGCGCCTCCCTCCGACGCGAGGCAGCTCGCGCTGGCCGGCCGCTGAAGGGGGGCCACAGCGCGATGCGCCTCATCGATGCAGCTCAGGTAGGAGAGGCGCTGGCCTACCCCGGGCTGGTCGACATCCTCGAGGACGCTTTCCGCAGCGGTGCGATCGCTCCGCCGCGGCATCACCACTCGATTGCGCTCGAAGGCCGCCCCGACGCCACGCTGCTGCTGATGCCGGCGTGGACGAGCTCGGCGCCCGGCGCGGCGACGGCGGGCCGCTACATCGGCATCAAGCAGGTCACCGTCTTTCCCGACAACTCCAGGCTCGGCAAGCCGGCCATCTACGGCGTCTACCTGCTGCTCTCGACCGAGACCGGCGAGCCTCTGGCGCTGATCGACGCCCCGGCCCTCACGGTGTGGCGGACGGCGGCCGCCTCGGCGTTGGCGGCGCGCCACCTCGCGCGGCCGGATGCCACCCGCATGCTGATGGTGGGCGCCGGTGCGCTCGCCCCCTATCTCGTGCGCGCGCACGCCTCGGTGCGGCCGATCCGCGAGGTCATGCTCTGGAACCGCAGCCGCGACAAGGCCGAGGTGCTGCAGCGCGATCTCGGCGCCACCGGACTTGCGGTTTCAGTGGTCGAGGACCTCGAGGCCGCGACCGGGAGCGCAGACCTGATCTCGACCGCGACCATTTCCTCGGCGCCGGTCATCCATGGGGCCTGGCTGAAGCCCGGCTGCCACGTCGATTGCGTCGGCGCCTACCGGCCAGACATGCGCGAGACGGACGACGAGGTCGTGCGGCGGGCGCGGATCTGGGTGGATACGATGGCCGGCGGGCTCAACGAGGCGGGTGACGTCGTGATGCCGCTGAAAGCGGGCGTCATCCGCGAGAGCGACATCCAGGGCGACCTGTTCGGGCTCGCCCGGGGCACCGCGCCGGTCCGAGCATCGGCCGACGACATCACCATGTTCAAGTCGGTCGGGGCATCGATCGAGGACCTGGCGGCGGCCGTGGCCGTCTACGAGCACAAGTAGCCCGGCATCCCGGACTGCCGACCGGCGGTCGTTCACTGCGGGGAATCGGTCGAGTTGCGTTTCCTGCCCGCCCGGTGCACATAGCAGGGACCCCGTCGAGGGCCGACCGGGAGCGGGCGACGCGCCCCAGTGCGGGCAGACACATGGTGAAAGTCAAGATCTGCGGGCTGAAGAGCGCGGCGGCGCTGGCGGCGGCGCTGGACGGCGGCGCCGACTACGTCGGCTTCGTCTTCTATCCGCCGAGCCCGCGCAGCCTCTCGCCGCAAGCGGCGGGCCGGCTGGCGCAGGTCGCACGGGGCCGCGCGCAGATCGTGGCCCTGCTCGTCGATCCCGACGACGCGCTCATCGACGAAGTCGTCCGCGAGGTCGATCCCGATCTGATCCAACTCCATGGCGGTGAGAGCCCTGGGCGTGCTGCGGCCATCAGGAAAAGGTCCGGCCGGCCCGTCATGAAGGCGATCAGCGTCGAGAGCCGGGCCGACGCCGATATCGCACTCGACTATCGCGGGGCGGCCGACCTGTTCCTGTTCGATGCCAAGGCGCCGCGGGAGATGGCCGGCGCGCTTCCCGGCGGCAACGGCATCGCGTTCGACTGGCACGCGCTCGACGGCGTCAGGGGCAAGGTCCGGTTCATGCTGTCCGGGGGGCTCGATCCGGACAACGTGGCTGCGGCGATAAGGCTTACCGCGCCCGAGGTCGTGGACGTATCCTCCGGCGTCGAGACGCGCCCGGGCGAGAAGGACCCGCGGCTGATCCGGCTGTTTCTGGCCGCGGCGAAGGCGGAATGTCCGGAGGCAACGGCGACTAGGATCGAGGCGAGGAGCGAATGAGCATGGCAACCGACGGCAGAGCCGCTCCCGTCAGCGGGCCCAACAGCTATCGCATGGGGCCGGACGAGCGCGGCTACTTCGGCCTGTTCGGCGGCCGGTTCGTCGCCGAGACGCTGATGCCGCTGATCCTCGACCTCGAGCAGGCCTATGCCGCCGCCAGGAGCGACCCGGAGTTCCAGGCGGAGCTGTCGAGCCTCAACACGCATTACGCCGGGCGCCCGTCGCCGCTCTATTTCGCCGAGCGCCTGACCGAGCACCTGCAGCAGGCCTCGGCATCCGCGGGCAAGCGCGGCGGGGCCAAGGTCTACTTCAAGCGCGACGAGCTCAACCACACCGGCAGCCACAAGATCAACAACTGCATCGGCCAGATCCTGCTGGCCCGGCGCATGCGCAAGACGCGCATCATCGCCGAGACGGGCGCCGGCCAGCACGGCGTCGCAGTGGCGACGGTCTGCGCGCGCTACGGGCTGCCGTGCGAGATCTTCATGGGCGCGACGGACGTCGAGCGCCAGAAGCCCAACGTGTTCCGCATGAAGCTGCTGGGCGCCAAGGTCAACGCGGTGACCGCAGGCGCAGGCACGCTCAAGGATGCCATGAACGAGGCGCTGCGCGACTGGGTAACCAACGTCCGGGACACCTATTACATCATCGGCACGGCGGCGGGGCCGCACCCCTATCCGGCCATGGTGCGCGACTTCCAGTCGGTGATCGGCAAGGAGGTCCGTGACCAGATGATGGAGGCCGAGGGCCGGCTGCCGGACACGCTCGTCGCCTGCATCGGCGGCGGCTCCAACGCAATCGGGCTGTTCCATCCCTTCCTCGACGACAAGGCCGTGAAGATCCATGGCGTCGAGGCCGGCGGGCACGGCCTCGACGTGCCGAACGGGCACTGCGCCTCGATGACCGGCGGCAAGCCCGGCGTGCTGCACGGCAACCGCACGTACCTGCTGCAGGACGACGACGGCCAGATCCTGGAAGGTCACTCCATCTCGGCGGGACTAGACTACCCCGGCGTCGGGCCCGAGCATTCGTGGCTCAAGGACACCGGGCGGGTCACCTACGTCGCGGTGACCGACAAGGAGGCCCTGGAGGCCTTCCAGCTCTGCACGCGGCTCGAGGGCATCATCCCCGCGCTCGAGCCGTCCCATGCGCTCGCCCACGTCTGCAAGCTCGCCCCGACGCTGCCGCAAAACGACCTTCTGGTCATGAACATGTGCGGGCGCGGAGACAAGGACATCTTCTCGGTGGCCGAGCATCTCGGGATGAAGATGTGAGGCGGCGGGGCGGGGAAAAATGACTGTGGAGACGCGAATCGACCGCCGGTTTGCCGCGCTGAAGCGCGACGGCCGGGCTGCTCTGGTCACGTTCGTCACCGCGGGCGATCCCGACTACGAGACGTGCGCGCGCCTGCTGGCGGGGCTGCCGGCGGCCGGCGCCGACGTCATCGAGCTCGGCATGCCGTTCTCCGACCCGATGGCCGACGGACCGACGATCCAGGCCTCCTCGCAGCGGGCGCTGGCGGCCGGCCAGACCATGCGCAAGACGCTGGCCCTGGTCGCGGGGTTCAGGAAGCAGGATCGGGACACCCCGATCGTTCTCATGGGCTATTACAACCCGATCTACGTCTACCCGGCGGAAGCTTTTCTCGACGATGCGAAGGCCGCTGGCGTGGATGGTCTGATCGTTGTCGACGTGCCGCCGGAGGCCGACGACGAGCTCTGCCTGCCAGCCGCCGGGCGCGGGCTGAGCTTCATCCGGCTCGCCACGCCGACGACCGATTCGAGGCGCCTGCCCGCCGTGCTCGCCAACTCGAGCGGGTTCGTCTATTATGTCTCGATCACCGGGATCACCGGGACGGCGACGCCGGATGTCGAGGCGGTTCACGCGCAGGTCGACAGGATCAGGCGAGCGACAACGCTGCCCGTCGCCGTCGGGTTTGGCGTAAGGACTCCCGAGCAGGCCGAGGCCATCGCTCGGGGCGCGGATGGCGTCGTCGTCGGCTCGGCCCTGGTCGAGGCCATCCGGCGAACTCTCGGTCCGGACGGCAGCGCGACGGGTCAGACGGTGCCGGCGGTCCTGGAGCTGGTGAAAAGCCTGGGCAGTGGATTGCGAACGGCGCCGGGCAGGCCGAACATGGCGGGCTGAGGTTCGCGAATCGCGACAACGGGCGGGGATGGGATCGCTGAGGGCGGACGGTTTGGGTATTCGGAGTGTGAGGAGCGCTCGAGCGTGAACTGGATCAACAACGTCGTGCGTCCCAAGATCCGCAGCTTCCTGACCACGAAGCGCGAGGTTCCGGACAATCTCTGGGTGAAGTGCCCGGAAAGCGGCCAGATGGTCTTCTGCAAGGATCTGGAGGCCAACCAGTTCGTCGTGCCCGGCTCGAACTACCACTTCCGCATGGGTGCCGACGCCCGCCTCAAGCACCTGTTCGACGAGGGAGAGTATGTGCGCTATCCGGTTCCCGGCGTTCCGCTCGACCCGCTGAAGTTCCGCGACGGCCGGCGATATACGGACCGGCTGAAGGACGCCAAGGCCGATACACAGCTCGACGATGCGGTGCTGGTGGGCGAAGGATCGCTCGACGGCCATGACGTCGTGGCGGCGGCGCAGGACTTCCGGTTCATGGGCGGGTCGCTCGGCATGGCGGCGGGCGAGGCGGTGATTGCCGGCATGCTGCGAGCGGTCGAGAGGAAGACGCCCTTCATCCTGTTCGCGGCCTCCGGAGGCGCGCGCATGCAGGAGGGCATTCTCTCGCTGATGCAGATGCCACGCACCACCATCGCGGTTCAGCGCCTGCGCGAGGCGCGGCTGCCCTACGTCGTCGTGCTGACGGACCCGACCACGGGCGGCGTCACCGCTTCCTACGCCATGCTCGGCGACATCCATATCGCTGAGCCGGGCGCGCTCATCTGCTTTGCCGGGCCGCGCGTCATCCAGCAGACGATCCGCGAGCAGCTTCCCGACGGGTTCCAGCGCGCGGAATACCTGCTCGCGCACGGCATGATCGACATGGTGGTGCACCGCCACGACCTGCGCGAGACGCTGTCGCGCGTGTGCCGGCTGCTGATGGCCAGCAAATCGCGGCCCAAGGAGAAGGCCAGGCCCATCAACGGGTATGCGCACGTGAACGGAACCCCGGTCGACGGGCTGCTGATCGAGCCCCACGCCAAGTCGGCGAGGGATGTCGTCATCGAGGCCGAGCCGCTCTCGGACGAGGAACGCTTCGACGTATCGAAGCTGGAGTCGCGCGACAAGGGCAAGCGGGAGATCGAGCCCGGCGCCTCGCGGGTCCTTCCCAAGGACGGGGCCCGCAGTTCCTGACCGGCGGTCGATGACCGGTTTTCATACATTCGAGCGCCGTCCGGGTCAGGCGTAGGCGGCTGGCGGAGCTGTCATGCCCACGAGCGACGAACTTCTTGCCCAGTTGAAGCGGCTGCACCCGCAGCTCATCGACCTGTCGCTGGGGCGCATCGAGCGGCTGCTGGCGAAGCTCGGCAATCCGCACGAAAGGCTGCCGCCGGTCATTCATGTCGCCGGCACCAACGGCAAGGGCTCGACGTCGGCCTATCTCAAATCCATGCTCGAGGCGGCCGGCTGCCGGGTGCACGTCTATACCTCGCCGCATCTGGTCCGCTTCCATGAGCGCATCTCGCTCGCGGGACCGGCCGGCAAGGCCGGACCCATCGGCGAAACGGCGCTCATCGACCTGCTGGCGCACGTTTCTCGGGTCAATGGCGCCGATCCGATCACGTTCTTCGAGATCACGACGGCGGCCGCGTTCGTGGCCTTCGCCGAGACGCCCGCCGATGCCGTCATCCTGGAGGTGGGCCTTGGCGGCCGCCTCGACGCCACCAATGTCGTCGCTCGTCCCCTCCTGTCGGTGATTACGCCGGTCGCGATGGATCACGCCGAGAAGCTCGGGGACACGCTGGGCAAGATCGCCGGCGAGAAGGCGGGAATCCTGAAGCCGGACGTGCCGGCGGTCATTTCCCAGCAGGAGGACGAGGCCCTGCAGGTGATCTGCAACCGCGCATCGTGCGTCCGCGCGCCGGTCCGGGCCTGGGGGCATCACTTCGACGCCTACGAGCAGCGCGGCCGTCTGGTGTTCCAGCAGGAGAACGTGCTCCTCGACCTGCCGAAGCCCGGGCTCATCGGCCGGCATCAGATCGTCAATGCTGGGACGGCAGTAGCCGCCGCTCTGGCCCTGCGCCGCTTCGGGCTCGGCGAGCCGGCCATCGGGCGCGGCCTGGTCGAGGTCGAGTGGCCCGCGCGCATGCAGCGCCTCAGGTCCGGCCCGCTGCCGGACATGACTGCGCCCGGTTCGGAGCTGTGGCTCGATGGCGGTCACAACCCGGCCGGCGGCAAGGCGATTGCCCAGACGCTGGCGGACCTCGAGGAACGCTCCTCGAGCCCGCTGCACCTCATCGTCGGGATGATGGGGCACAAGGATGCCGAGGGCTTCCTGTCGCCATTCCGTGGCCTGGCGAAAGGGATCGTGACGGTGCCGATCCCGGGGGCGCACGAGGCGCCGCATCAGCCCGAGGCGCTGGCCAGCATCGCGCGGGACATCGGATTCCGCTCCGAATCGGCCGCCGACGTGCCCGCCGCGATTCGGCAGATCGAGGCGGGGGACGACTCGCCGAAGCGGATCCTGATCTGCGGCTCGCTCTACCTGGCAGGGCACGTGCTCGCCGTGCAGCAAGGCATGGTGCAGCAGTCCAATTAGTCTGGCCAGTGCCTTATCCCCGCGAGCGCTGGTCGTGTTAGTATGTGCGCGGGCAGCCGCGTGTCTGCATTAAGTAATTGAAAATGCTGATGTTTTCTCGTTTTTCCCGTTGACAGCGTCGCGCTGCTCTGGCATAAGTGCTGTATAACGCGACAGTTGCGTGCAGGCCTGCTGGCGGCGAGCGACTGCTGCGTTCCTCCCCAGATCGAATTCGGACAGCAATGAGCGGAACGAACGGCTCGCGCCGGCGGGCGCCCGACTGGGTGGCCATTCGCCGGCTGTACGAGGAGAGCGGGACGACGGTTCGCGCCATCGCGGCCACGCACGGGACGACGCCGTCGGCGATCCAGAAGCGGCGCCTGGCTCAAGGCTGGCCGAAGCGCTCGGAGCGGTCAGGCGCGAAAATCACGGTCGGTTGCGGCAAGAGCGACGGGCAGTCCGGGCGGCGCGCCCTGATCTCCCGGCTGCTCCAGGCGGTCGACAGGAATCTCGAGCTGATGGAGATGCGTATGGATTCGGACGAGCCGGCGACGGCAGCCGATCGCGAGCGCGACACGCGCGCGATCGGCGCACTGACCCGCACCCTTGGGAAGATCACGGAGCTGCAATCTGAGACCGATCCCGCCCGGGGCGCCGCCCCGAACTCCGGCTCCGCCATCGACCTCGATGACGCCGAGGCGGACCGGCTCCGCCTCGAGATTGCGGAACGCATTCTCAGGCTTGGCGAGCGCCGCCAGCCGCTATGACGTGGCTGCAGCGCTTGCAGGGCTGCCGCCCGGGCATCTGCGGTTCCTCGAATGGGATTGGCAGACCTGGGCGCGCGACGACCAGTTGCCTCCTGAATGCGACGCGCACGGCCGCCACTGGCGGACCTGGCTGATCCTCGGCGGCCGCGGCTCGGGCAAGACCCGCGCCGGCGCCGAATGGGTGCGGTCGCAAGCCGAGTCGCTGGCGCGGAGCGGAGCGGCCGGCAGCGGCCGGATCGCGCTCGTGGGCGAGACCCTGGACCAGGTCCGTAGCGTCATGGTGGAGGGCGTCTCCGGGCTGCTCGCTGTCCATCCGCCAGGCGGACGGCCCCGCTTCGAGCTCTCGAAGCGCCAGATCGCCTGGTCGAGCGGCGTCGTCGCGCAACTCTTCTCGGCCGAAGACCCGGAGAGTCTGCGCGGGCCGCAGTTCGCCGCCGCCTGGCTCGACGAGATCGCGAAGTGGCGGCGCGCGGAGGAGACCTGGGACATGCTGCAGTTCGGACTGCGGCTCGGGACGATGCCGCAACAGGTCGTAACGACGACGCCGCGGCCGGCCGCGATCCTGAAGCGAATCATGGGCGAGGAGAGCACGGTGGTGACGCGGGTGCGCACGGCCGACAACGCCGCCAATCTCGCGCCGGCGTTCCTCTCGCAGATGCAGCGCCGGTATGCCGGGACGCTGCTCGGCCGCCAGGAGCTCGAGGGCGAGCTGATCGACGACGTGCCGGGCGCGCTCTGGCGGGTCGAATGGATCGAGCAGCATCGCGCGGCGGGCTCGCCGCCGCTGCAGCGGGTCGTGGTGGCGGTCGATCCGCCGGTCACGGCGACGAAGTCTTCCGACGCCTGCGGGATCTGCGTGGCAGGCCTGGGCGCCGACAGGCGGGCCTATGTACTCGCGGACCGGACCCTGCAAGGCCGCGAGCCGCACGTGTGGGCGCGCGCCGCGATCACCGCGTACCGGGATTTCGCTGCCGACCGCATCGTGGCGGAAGTCAATCAGGGCGGCGACCTCGTCGAGAGCGTGCTGCGGCAGATCGATCCGGCGGTGCCGATCCGCATGGTGCGGGCGACGCGGGGCAAATGGCTGCGGGCCGAGCCAGTGGCGGCGCTCTATGCGGAAGGCCGCGTCGCCCATGTCGGGCGACACGCAGCGCTCGAGGCGCAGATGCTGGCGTTCGGCGCCGACGGGCTGGTCGCGGGCAGGAGCCCTGATCGGCTCGACGCGCTGGTCTGGGCATTGACGGAGCTGATCCTCGACGCGCCACCACGGCCCGCGGTGCGGACGCTGTAGAGTTTTTCCGACTTGGATCGAAGCATATCAGCTCAGGTCGATTCCCGCCTTTCCAGTGAGAGAGAACCAGGCTGAGGGTCGTCGGGATGGTATGATGCCCTCCCCTTGACGGGGTGGGCGGCGCATCGAGCCGCAGGCGCGATGCGCGGGTGGGGTGGGGCCACAACTGAGACGTTGATGCAGAGGCACCCCCACCCCCGACCCCTCCCCGCAAGGGGGAGGGGAGACGTGCTCGCTGCTACCGTTTCGATCTCAACCGGAAAGACCCTAGCTCCGGATCCGGCGCCAAGCGTTCAAGGGACGCCCGCGGGCAGGCAAGCCTTTCAGCAACTGGGTGGAAGATGACAGCAGTCGAACGACAGCCCTCACGGCTGGCGCGGATGGCGCGCGCCCTCCGCATCCTGCCGGCGCGCAAGGGCGAACGGAAGGGGAGCGCCGCCGCGCCGCTGACCTCGGTCGAGGGGCTCGGTCTGCCGGCGTGGATGCCGCGCGACTACGCTGCCTTCGCCCGCGAAGGCATGATGCAGAACCCCATCGTCTATCGCTGCGTGCGCATGATCTCGGAGGCAGCAGCCTCCGTTCCCCTGCTGCTCTACGAGCGCGAGCGCGAGATCGATGTCCATCCGCTGCTCGAGCTGCTGCGGCGACCGGGTCCCGGGCGCACGACGGCAGACCTCCTCGAGGCCTGGTATGGTTACCTGCTCGTCGCCGGCAACGCCTACCTGGAGGCGGCAGCCTTAGAGGGAAGCCTGCGGGAGCTGCACGTCCTGCGCCCGGACCGGATGCGGGTCATTCCAGGCGCGGACGGCTGGCCGGAGGCTTTCGAGTACGCGGCCGGCGGCCGCACGACTCGCCTCGGCGGAGAGGTGCTGCCGAGTGTGGCGCGCATTCTGCACGTCAGGCTGTTCCATCCCGTCAACGATCACTACGGGCTGTCGCCGGTCGAGGCGGCGGCGACGGCGATCGACCTCCACAACACGGCGAGCCGTTGGAACAAGGCGCTGCTCGACAACTCGGCCCGGCCCTCGGGCGCCCTCGTCTACAACTCCGGCGGCCAACTGACGGGCGAGCAGTTTGAGCGGCTGAAGGCCGAGCTGGAGGGCAGCTTCCAGGGCGCGCGCAATGCCGGCCGGCCGCTCTTGCTCGAGGGCGGTCTCGACTGGAAGTCGATGAGCCTCACGCCGCGCGACATGGATTTCGTCGAAGTCCGACACGGAGCCGCCCGCGAGATAGCCCTGGCGCTCGGCGTGCCGCCGATGCTGCTCGGCATTCCGGGTGACAACACCTACGCCAATTACCAGGAAGCGAACCGGACCTTCTGGCGGCAGACCGTGCTGCCGCTGGTCAGCCGCACCGCCGGATCGCTCTCCGCCTGGCTTTCACCGGCCTGGGGCGAGCAACTGGAGCTCGAGCCCGATCTCGACGCCATCGAAGGGCTGTCGTCGGAACGGGAAGCGCTCTGGGCACGCCTCGAGCGATCGGCATTCCTGACGCGCAACGAGAAGCGCGCCGCGGTCGGCTATGGGCCGCTTCCGGACGGCGATCAACTGCCGTCCCGCTGAGCGCGGCGGCGTGCAGCAGAACCATGAACCAGCAACTGGACGGATCGGATGCAAGCATTGGACGATCGGCCGCTCGAGGCGGCACGGGAAATCAAGCTCACGCCGCTCAGCCTGAAAGACGTAACCCTCGACGGCACGTTCGAAGGCTACGCCAGCCTGTTCCACCGCGAGGACCTGGGGCGGGACGTCCTGGTTCCCGGCGCCTTCCTCGACAGCCTCGAAAAGCGCGGTGCGGCGGGCATCCGCATGCTGTTCCAGCATGATGCCAACCAGCCCATCGGCACTTGGACGAGAATCCACGAGGACGCGCGCGGGTTGTTCGTACGCGGCCGGCTCGCCACCGAGGTCGCCAAGGCGCGCGAGGTGCTGTCGCTGATGCGCGCCGGCGCCATCGATGGGCTTTCGATCGGCTTCCGCACGGTCAAGGGCGCACGCAATCCTCGCACCGGCGTGCGCCGGCTGGAGAAAGTCGATCTCTGGGAGATCTCTGTCGTCACATTTCCGATGCTGCCCGACGCACGGGTCGCAGCGGTCAAGTCCCATCCGTTCGCCGGCCGCGTGCCGACCGAGCGGGAATTCGAGCGCTGGCTCACGCAGGACGCTGGGTTCACGCGCTCAGAGGCGCGCGCTGTGATGCGCGACGGCCTCAAAGGCCTCAGGCCCCTGCGGGAAGCGGGGCCGGCCTCGGCATGGGAGTCGCGCCTGCTGAGGCAGATGGCGGCGGCGGCGCAACTCCTCAGACAACCCCTTACCGCACGAGGATCATGACAGCCATGCTGAACGACAAAGGGCTCGAGGTGAAGTCAGGCTTGCACGCGGACCTCGGAGCCGCATTCGAGGACTTCATGCGCGCGTTCGACGCGTTCAAGGAAACCAACGACCGCCGGCTCGGCGAGATCGAGCGATCCCTGAGCACCGACGTAGTCACGACGGACAAGCTTGCCCGCATCGACCGGGCGCTCGACGAGCTTGCCCACAAGTCGGCGCGCCCGCACCTGGCCGGCTCGGCGGTGCGCGCCTCAGGCGGCCTCGACCACAAGACGGCGTTCGAGGGCTACATGCGCCGGGGCGACAGTCATGTGCTGCGCGGCTTCGAGGGCAAGGCGCTGTCGGCCGGCTCCGATACCGATGGCGGCTACGTGGTGCCCGAGGAGACCGAGCGCTCGATCAACCGGGCGCTGCGGGGCATCTCGCCGATCCGCGCCATTGCCGGGGTGCGGCAGGTGTCCGGCTCGGTCTACAAGAAACCGTTCGCGATAAGCGGGCCCGAGACCGGATGGGTCGGCGAAACCGCGGCGCGGCCGGAGACGGACAGCCCCGCGCTGGCGGAGCTCGCCTTCCCGACCATGGAGATCTACGCCATGCCGGCGGCCACGCAGTCACTGCTCGACGACGCCGTCGTTGACATCGACCAGTGGATCGCAGAGGAAGTGCGGGCGGCATTCGCCGCGCAGGAGGGCGCCGCGTTCGTCAGCGGCGACGGCGTCAACAAGCCGAAAGGCTTCCTCGCCTACCCGAAGGTGGCGAACGCCACGTGGACCTGGGGCAACATCGGAACCATCGCGACGGGAACGCCGGGCGCCTTTCCGGCCACCGATCCAGCCGACAAGCTGATCGACCTCTCCTACGCGGTGAAGGCCGGATATCGCGCCAATGCCCACTTCGTGATGAACCGCGCGACCCAGTCCATCGTGCGCAAGATGAAGGACGGCGACGGCGCCTATCTCTGGCAGCCGTCAGCCAAGCCCGGTGAGCCCCCGACACTGATGGGCTTCCCGGTGGCGGAGTCGGAGGACATGCCGGACGTCGCCGCCGACAGCCATGCGATCGCCTTCGGCGACTTCCGCCGCGGGTATCTGATCGTCGACCGCGTCGGCATCCGCGTGCTGCGCGATCCCTACAGCGCCAAGCCCTACGTGCTGTTCTACACGACCAAGCGCGTCGGCGGCGGCGTTCAGGATTTCGACGCCATCAAGCTGATGAAGTTCGGCGCATAGCCGGACGCACCGCAGCCATTGCCTCGCGGGGACAGCAATCATTCCCGCGAGACGCGCTCGCCTCACCAGCGCGAGCGCTGCGGGCGGAGCCGCCGTCCTTCTCTCCAGCGCTCCGCCCGCCCCCAGCTTCTCGATCTCAACTCGCAAGAAGGGAGCCGTCATGGGCCTCGTCCTGACTGCCGCGCCCGCCGTGGAGCCCATCACGGTGGACGAGGCGAAGGCGCACCTGCGCATCGACCACGGCGAGGAGGACGCCTTGCTCGCGAGCCTCATCGCGACGTCGCGCCTGCAGATCGAGGCTGCTGTCGGCATCGCGCTCATTACACAGAGCTGGTCGTGGCGGCTTGACGCCTGGCCCGACCCGAGCGCCGTGGCCTTGCCGATGAGGCCCGTTCAGTCCGTCGACGCCGTGCGCATCATGGCAGCGGACGGAAGCATCGAAGCGCTGTCGCCCGAGCAGTTCCTCGTCGATGGTGCAAGCCTGCAGCCGCGATTGCTCTCCACCTCCGGCGCATGGTCGCTGCCGGGCGCGCGAGCGCTCGGGATCGAGATTGCATTCACCGCGGGCTTCGGCGGCGCGGCGAGCGACGTGCCGCCGCCGATCAGGCAGGCGCTGCTGATCCTCGTCGCACACTGGTACGAGCACCGCGAGGCCGCCGGGGTGGGCGAGGCGGCGGCCCGCATCCCCGATCCGGTATCGGCGCTGCTGACGCCCTACCGCAGGGTGCGGCTGTGAAGGCCCCGCGCATCGGCGCGCTGCGCCAACGGCTGCGCCTGGAAGCCCCCTTGCGGATCGCCGGGGACGACGGCGGGGCCACCGTGACCTGGCAGCTCGTCGCCACACCGTGGGCGGAGGTCGTGTCCCTCTCCGGCCGGGAGGTCGCGTTGGCGGACGGGCTCGCCACACTGGCGATGCACGAGGTCCGCATCCGCCATCGGCCAGATGTCACGCCCGAAATGCGCTTCGTCATTGGCGAGCGCGTCCTCGACATCCGCGCCGTGCGCGATCTCGATGGCCGTTGCCGCTGGCTGAGCTGCCTGTGCGAGGAGAAAGCCCCGTGAAGGTATCCGTCAGGATCGCGGGGATCGGCGCCAACGTGGGGCGCGTCGCGGCCGCACGGCTGGCACAGGCAGCGCTGAGCGGCACGTCACGCAGCGCCTCCCGCGACCGGAGGGAGGATGCCCCCGCAGCCAACCCTGTTGAAAGCACGAACGAGAGGTAAGCCGTGTCATCCGCAAGCCGAGCCCTGCAGTCATCGCTTCACGCGGCGCTCAGCGCCGATGCCGGTGTGCTCGCCGCGTTAGGCGGCGCGCGGGTCTACGACCATGTGCCGCGCGGGGCGCCCTGTCCCTATCTGGCCTTCGGCCAGAGCACGGTTCGCGACTGGAGCACGGGCGGCGAGGAGGGAGACGAGCACATCGTCACGCTGCACGTCTGGTCGCTGGCCGCGGGGCGCGGGCAGGTCCACGAGATCATCGGCGCGGTGCGGGGCGCCCTGCACGACCGGGTTCTGCCGCTCGCGGGCCACAGGCTGGTCAACCTCCGGCACGAGTACTCCGAAGCGCGCCGCGAGCCCGACGGCGAGCGGTTCCACGGGATCGTCCGGCTGCGGGCCGTGACCGAGCCTTCGAGCTGAAGATCGAAGCCAACCAAGAGAGAGTTCACGAGAATGGCAGCACAGAAGGGCAAGGACCTCCTGCTCAAGATCGACGCGGACGGCCTCGGTGCATTCCAGACCGTCGCGGGTCTGAGGTCGCGCACGCTCGCGTTCAACGCGGAGGCGGTGGACGTGACCCACCAGGACTCCGCCGGCCAATGGCGCGAGCTGCTGGCCGGCGCAGGGGTGAAGAGCGCCCGCGTCACCGGCTCAGGCATTTTCAAGGATGCGGCATCCGACGAGACCATCCGCGACGTATTCTTCAACGGGCTCATCCGCGACTGGCGGATCGTGGTGCCGGACTTCGGCGCTGTCGAGGGGCCCTTCCAGATCGCCGCGTTCGAGCTCACCGGCCGGCACGACGGCGAGGTCTCCTTCGATCTCGCGCTCGAATCTGCCGGCGAGCTCACCTTCGCGGCGGCCTGAGCGAGAGGGTGATCCGATGGCGAACCGATATCGCGGCGAGATCGAGGCCTGCCTCGACGGCAAGACCTGGAAGCTGTGCCTGACCCTCGGCGCGCTCGCCGAGCTAGAAGCGGCATTCGGGGATGACGACATGCTGGCGCTGGCCGAGCGGTTCGAGAAGGGTCGGCTCAGCGCCAACGATGCCGCGCGCATCATCGGGGCGGGACTGCGCGGCGCAGGACATGACATTACGGACCAAGCCGTGAAAGCCATGCGTCCCGAGGGCGGCGCGCTCGGCATCGTCGACATCGTGGCGCGGCTGCTGTCGGCTACGTTCGGCGGCTCGCTCCCTGGGGCGGCGACAGCGGATGCCCCGCGTCCGGAGGTGCGCGCGCCGTCCCCTTTCCCTGGGACGAGGTGATGGCGGTCGCGCTCGGCCTGCTGCGGCTGCCGCCGGCCACGTTCTGGGCGATGACCCCGAAGGAGCTTGCAGCGGCGCTGGCCGCCATCATCGGCCCGGCAGCGCCGGGCCCGCCGTCGCGCAGCGAGCTCGCACGGCTGATGCAGAGCTTCCCCGACCGACAGCCGGTCCGTTGACGAGAAGGAGCGGATTCCCCATGCACGAGCCCGTCGAGACCTGGACGGTCGCGATCGACGCCGACACGTCCAGGCTGCAGCAGGAGCTGGCGAACGCAACGCGGTTCGGCCGTCAGTTCGGCGCGGCCCTGACGAACGCGTTCCAGGGCGTGGCTGTGCGAGGCCGCGACCTCGGCGATGTGCTGCGCTCGCTGACGCTGAGCCTGTCGCGCATGGCGCTGCAGGCGGCCTTCCGCCCGCTCGAGCAGGGCCTGGCCTCGCTGTTCGGCAGGGCCGTCTCCGGCGCCATTCCCTTTGCCAGGGGCGGGGTGGTGCAGAACGCGTTGCCGGTGCCGTTCGCGTCAGGCGGCGTCATCGCCAGCCCGGTGACCTTCCCGCTCGCTGGCGGCCGGATCGGGCTCGCCGGCGAGCGCGGGCCGGAGGCGATCATGCCGCTGGCGCGCGGGCCCGACGGCAGGCTCGGCGTGCGGGCGCCAGGCGGCGCGGGCGTGTCGGTCACCATCAACGTATCGACGCCCGATGCCGAGAGCTTCCGCCGGTCGGAAACGCAGATCGCTGCGATGCTCGCCCGCGCCGTCGCGCTGGGCCAGCGCAATCTCTAGGGCGGGAATTCCCTCTCCCCATCATGATGGGGAGAGGGAGAGACGAGACAAGGGCATTGCCGATGAGTTTCCACGAGGTTCTGTTTCCGACCGATATTTCCCGAGGCGCGGTCGGCGGGCCGGAGCGGCGCACGGACGTCGTCGTGCTCGGCTCCGGCCACGAGGAGCGCAACAGCCGCTGGGCCGATTCCAGGCGCAACTATAATGCGGGATACGGCGTGAAGTCGCTCGACGACCTGCATGCCGTCATCGCGTTCTTCGAGGAACGGCGCGGCCGCCTCTACGGCTTCCGCTGGCGCGATCACGCGGACTGGAAATCGTGCCCGCCCGGGCAGGCGCCTTCGGCCATCGATCAGGTCGTCGGCACGGGCGACGGCACGACGGCGAGCTTCGGGTTGCGCAAGGTCTACGGCGGAGCGCACGCGCCGTGGACGCGCGAGATCCGGAAGCCGGTGGAAGGCAGCGTCATCGTGGCTTTCGACGGGGCCGTTCAACCCGAGGGCATCGCCTTCGCGGTCGACACCGCGACGGGTGTGGTTACCTTTCAGCCGGGTCACGTGCCGCCGGCGGGCGCTCAGATCACGGCCGGCTTCGCATTCGACGTGCCGGTCCGCTTCGACAGCGACAGGCTCGAGGTGAACCTGCAGGGCTTCAGGCACGGCGCCATCCCGAGCATTCCAGTCGTCGAAATCCGCCTATGAAAGTTCTCCCTCCGGGCCTTCAGGCCCATCTCGACAGTGGCGTCACCACGCTCTGCTGGTGCTGGCGGCTGACGCGCCGTGACGGTGTGCGGATCGGCTTTACGGATCACGACCGCGGCCTCGATTTCGACGGAACGGCCTTCGAGGCCGCCGCGGGCTTCACCGCAACCGAGATGAAGCACGCCATCGGCCTCGGCGTGGACAACCTCGAGGTCGAAAGCGCGCTCGCCTCCGACCGTCTCGGCGAGGATGATCTCGCGGCCGGTCTCTACGACGATGCTCGTGTCGAGATCTTCCGCGTCAACTGGAGCGACCCGGAGCAGCGGGTGCTGATGCGCGCCGGCAGCCTCGGCGAGGTAAGTCGTTCCGGGTCGCTGTTCCGCGCCGAGGTGAGGGGGCTTTCGCATTACCTCCAGCAGCCGAGCGGGAGGCTGTTCCAGTTCACCTGCGACGCCGACCTGGGGGACGGGCGCTGCGGCGTCGATCTCGAATCGGGTGCTTACCGCGGGAGCGGGAGCGTTAGCGCCGTCGTCTCGGCCCGTGCGTTCGAGGTCACCGGCCTCGAGGCTTTCGCGGACCGCTGGTTCTCGCGCGGACTGCTGACGTTCAAGTCGGGCGCCAATGTGGGGCGCGCCATCGAGATCCGTGTGCACCGGAGGAGCGAGACTGCCGCTGCCATCGAGCTCTGGCAGGAGCCGTCGCGGGCGGTCGCCGTCGGCGATGCCGTCGAGGTCACGGCCGGCTGCGACAAGCAGCTCGCGACCTGCCGGGAGAGGTTCGCCAACGCCGTCAATTTCCGCGGCTTCCCGCACATGCCGGGAAACGATTTCGTCACCTCCTATTTGCGCAGGAGCGCCGGCAAGTGAGCTGTGAGCGCAGATCTGTCACGCGCGCCGACGTCGTCCGGCAAGCGCGGACCTGGATCGGTACGCCTTATCACCATCAGGCGAGCCTCGCCGGTGTCGGCACCGACTGCGTCGGCCTCGTGCGCGGCGTCTGGCGGGCGCTCTACGGGCGCGAGCCCGCCGCGCCGCCGCCCTATACGCGGGACTGGGCCGAGGCGAGCGGGCGCGAGACGCTGCTCGACGCGGCGGGGCGGCACCTCGTCGAAGTGAATCGCGCCGATCCGCAGCCGGGAGACGTGCTGGTCTTCCGCCACCGACCATCCCTGCCGGCCAAGCACGCCGCGATCCTGGCGACCGCGGCCACGATGATCCACGCCACGGAGGGTGCGCCGGTGGCCGAGGTGGCGTTCGCTCCCTGGTGGCGGAGGCGCCTCGCGGGTGTCTATTCGTTTCCGGAGATTACTGGCTGATGGCAACGCTCGCTCTTGCCGCCGTAGGCGCCGCCGCGGGCAGCGCGCTGCTGCCATCCGGGCTCACTGTGCTCGGCGCCACCATCGGCGGGGCGGCGATCGGCTCGCAGGTCGGCGCGCTGGCGGGGTCGTTCGTCGACCAGGCGCTGTTCGGAGCGTCGGGGCAGAGCCGTTCGTTCGCGGGTCCGCGGCTGTCGGACCTGCGCGTCACGGCATCCACCGAAGGCGCGCCGATCCCGCGCGTCTACGGCCGGGCGCGCGTCGGCGGCCAGGTGATCTGGGCCACCGACTTCGAGGAGGAAGTCGTCACGTCCAAGGCCGGCGGCGGCGGCAAGGGGATGGTCGGCAGCAGCGCGGCCAAGCAGGTCGAGTACCGCTACTACGCGAACTTCGCAATCGGCCTGGCGGAAGGCGAAATCTCCGGCATCGGCCGGGTGTGGGCCGACGGCCAGGAGCTCGATCTTGGAAGCGTCACCTGGCGGCTCCATACCGGCAGCGAGGACCAGCCGGCTGACAGTCTCATCAGCGCCCGCGAAGGCGCCGGCAATGCGCCCGCTTACCGTGGTCTCGCCTATATCGTCTTCGAGCGGATGCCGCTGGCGTCCTACGGCAACCGGCTGCCGCAGCTTTCTTTCGAGGTTTATCGGGCGGTCGACGTCTTCCACCGCAGCATCCGCGGCGTCGTGCTGATCCCCGGGTCGGGCGAGTTCGTCTACGCTTCCGAGGAGGTCACACGACGCGAGGCGGGTGGCACGCAGGTCGCCGAGAACGTCCATACGCGCCAGGGCGGCACGGACTGGACCGTCGCCGTCGACCAGCTTCAGGCGTCGCTGCCCAATGCCGGCTCAGTCTCGCTGGTGACGAGCTGGTTCGGCACCGACCTGCGCGCCGGACGGTGCGAGATCAGACCCGGCGTGGAGATCGCGAGCAAGAAGACCAAGCCGCTCACGTGGAGCGTGGCGGGCCTGACCCGCTCTCAGGCAGACTTGGTGAGCCTGCATGACGGTCGTCCGGCCTACGGCGGCACCCCGTCGGATCAGACCGTGATTGCCGCCATCGAGGACCTGAAGGCTCGCGGGCTCGCTGTCACGCTCACGCCCTTCATCCTGATGGATGTGCCGGCGGGCAACGCACTCCCCGATCCTTATGATGGCGGCGCGCCGGGCCAGGCTGCCTATCCATGGCGCGGGCGCATCACGCTCGAACTGGCGCCCGGTCAGCCAGGCAGTCCGGACAAGACTGCCGCCGCCGCTGTCGAGATCGCCCAACTTGTCGGCACCGCCGCCAGCAGCGATTTCACGATCTTCGGCGGAACCGTGATCTATAGCGGCCCCGAGGAGTGGTCCTACCGCCGCTTCATCCTGCACCACGCGTTCCTGGCGAAGGCTGCCGGCGGCGTCGATGCCTTCGTCATCGGATCGGAGCTGCGCGGCCTCACTCAGGTCCAGGACGCGCCTCGGAGCTATCCGTTCGTCACAGCCCTGGTTCAGCTCGCCGCCGACGTGAAGGCGGTGCTCGGGGCGGAGACGAAGGTCACCTACGCGGCGGACTGGTCCGAGTATTTTGGCCATCAGCCGCAGGACGGCACGGGTGACGTCTGCTTCAACCTCGACCCGCTGTGGGCCTCGCCGGCGATCGACGCGATCGGGATCGATCTCTATTGGCCGCTGAGCGATTGGCGCGACGGCCACGAGCACGCCGACGCCGTTGCCGGTGTGCGCTCCATCTACGAGCTCGACTATCTGAAAGCCAACATCGCCGGCGGGGAGGGATTCGACTGGTACTACGCCAGCGCTGCCGACCGCGCGAGCCAGGCGCGCACGCCGATCACGGACGGGCAGGGCAAGCCATGGGTGTTCCGGTACAAGGACCTGAAATCCTGGTGGCTCAATCCGCACTTCGACCGCCCGGGGGGAATCGAGCAGGCGACGCCCACCGGCTGGGTGCCCCAGTCGAAACCCGTCTGGCTGATGGAGACCGGCTGCCCGGCAGTCGACAAGGGCGCCAACCAGCCCAACGTGTTCATCGATCCGAAGAGCGCCGAAACGGCGCTGCCGTACTTCTCGAATGGCCAACGCGATGACTTCATGCAGCGCCGCTACCTGCAGGCGCTGCTCGAGACCTTCGAGCCAGAGCACCCCGGCGCATTGCCCGAGGCCAATCCGATCTCGGAGGTCTACGGCGCCCCCATGGTCGATCCTGCGCGAATCCACGTCTACGCCTGGGATGCGCGGCCGCATCCGGTGTTTCCTGCGGACCAGGAGACCTGGGGTGATGCCGGCAACTGGCAGCGCGGCCACTGGATCACCGGGCGCATCTCCAGCGCGCCGATGGCAGACCTCGTCGGGCGCATTCTGGACGACTCAGGTTTTGCAGACCACGAGGCCGGCACCCTCACAGGGATCCTGCCGGGCTACACCATCGACCGGTTGATGGCGCCGCGCGAAGCGCTCCAGCCGCTCGAGCTCTCGTTCTTCTTCGATGCGGTCGAGAGCGGCGAGAAGATCGTCTTTCGGCCGCGCGCCGCCGGTGGTGAGGTGGTTGCACTGGTCCCCGGCGCCCTGGTCGAGGAGCGGCCGGGCTCGGAGCTCCTGCGCCTGACCCGGTGCCAGGAAACGGAGTTGCCGGGTTCCGCGAAGATCATCTACGCGTCGGCTGCGAACGACTACCGGTCGGCGGTCGCCGAGGCGCGCCGACTGGCGGGCGCGAGCAGCCGTGTCGCTCAGGCCGAGCTCGCGCTGGTGCTCGATGCCGAGCAGGCAGCGGGGATTGCAGACGCCTGGCTG
Organism: Hyphomicrobiaceae bacterium; assembly: GCA_023384095.1. Taxonomy (GTDB): domain Bacteria; phylum Pseudomonadota; class Alphaproteobacteria; order Rhizobiales; family Hyphomicrobiaceae; genus ZC4RG25. The sequence goes on along the minus strand of JAHDXT010000013.1, from coordinate 71,078 downwards.
TTCGAGGCCTGGGCGGCGCGCGAGCGCGCCTCCTTCGTGCTGCCGCCGAGCAAGCTGGCCCTCGAGCCCGGCGATTCGGTTGTCGTCACGGACAGCGGGCGCTCACGCCTGTTCCGCGTGACGGAGGTCGGCGAGCGCGGCGCACGCGAGATCGCTGCCTTGAGCGTCGATCCTGCGCTCTATGCCCTCGGCGAGGGTCCGGCCCGCACCGCGAGGACGGGCCCGCCGGCGCCCTCGGGGCAGCCGCTCGGATATCTCCTCGACCTGCCGCTGCTGCGGGGCGACGAGCCTGAGCATGCCGGGTACTTCGCCGCATCCCAGGCGCCCTGGCCGGGGGGCGTTGCCCTGTTCAGGTCGCCGACCGAGACGGGCTTCGAGCTGCAGGCCATCGCGGGCGCGTCGGCCGTCACCGGCGTGCTCCTCGATGCGCTGCCCGTTGGACCGATCGGGCGGCTGGACAACGCAGCGCGCCTGCGGGTCCAGCTCGACTCTGGCGAGCTCGCCTCGACGGACGAGGCGCAATTGCTGGCGGGCGCCAACACCGCCGCAGTCCGCAACACGGACGGAGATTGGGAGGTGCTGCAATTCAAGTCTGCTGCCCTCGTGTCGCCGGGCGCCTACGAGCTCGCCGGCCTGCTGCGCGGGCAAGGTGGCAGCGAGGGCGCCATGCGCGTCGATGTCCCGCCGGGCTCCCCGTTCGTGCTCATCACCGAGGCTCTGGCGCGGGTCGATCTTGCGCCCGACGAGATCGGGCTTCCCTTCAACTGGCGTTTCGGTCCGGCCGACCGAGACCTCGGCCATCCGGCCTATGTCCTTCAACAGCACGCATTCCGGGGTATCGGGCTGCGGCCGCTCAGTCCCGTGCATCTGCGCGGCGAGAAGAGCGGGAGCGGCGATCTCATTCTGACCTGGGTGCGCAGGACGCGCCTCGGCGGCGATAGCTGGGAGACCAGCGAGGCGCCGCTGGCGGAAGACGGCGAGCGCTACGAGGTCGATATCCTCGATGGCGAAGCGGTCAAGCGCACGCTGACCGCAACGCTCCCGACCGTCACCTATTCGGCGGCCCAACAGATGCAGGACTTCGGCAGTCCGCCGCAGGGCGTGACGGTGCGCGCCTGCCAGATCGGCAGCGTGTGGGGCCGGGGCGCCGCGTGCACGGCAGTCGTCTAGCCCCGGCGCCTGCGCGCTTCGAGGCCACGACGCAATCAAAAGGAGACATGTCCGGATGGAGCAGCCCGCATGGCTCGATCACGCGTGGCGGGAAGCCGGCGTGCGCGAGACGCCAGGACCGGCCGGCAACGACCGTATCCTGCAGTTCTTCCGGGACGTCGGTCACCCGGCGGTCGCCAGCGACGAGGTCGCCTGGTGCGCGGCCTTCCTCGGCGCCTGTCTCGAGCGCGCCGGACTGCGCAGCACGCGCTCGCTGTTGGCGCGGTCCTATCTCGACTGGGGCACGCCGCTGCAGACCCCGAAGCTCGGCGCAGTCGCGACCCTCAGCCGAGGCAGCGATCCGGGCCAGGGCCACGTCGGCTTCGTGATCGGCGCAGGCGATGGGCGGCTGTTCCTGCTGGGCGGCAACCAGCAGGACGCGGTTAGCGTCCAGTCCTTCGAGACCTCGCGGCTTCTCGGTCTGCGCTGGCCCCCTGTAGCCGCTCCCCAGGACGGATCCCGCGAGGACATCTTCGAGACGTCGCTGGCGCACGTGCTCGAGATGGAAGGCGGCTGGAGCGATGATCCTCACGACCCCGGCGGGCCCACGAACCTGGGCATTACGCTCGCCGTCTATGCGGCTTCCAAGGGAGTAGAGCTGACGGAAGCCAGTCGCGCCGCCCTGAAGCGCGAGCTGCAACGTCTCGAGCCGGCAGCCGCCCGGCAGATCTACCGCACGCGATACTGGACGCCCTCGCGCGCCGATGCGCTGCCGCCTGGGCTCGCGCTGATGCACTTCGATGCCGCGGTGAACCACGGCGTCGGCAACGCCGCGCGCATGCTTCAGCAGGCACTGCGCGTGACCGCGGACGGGGAGATCGGGCCTGAGACGCTGGGTGCTTCGCGCACGCTTCCCAGCAATGAGATCGTCGGCCGCTACGCGGACATCCGCCGCGAGCGCTATCGCAGCCGCGGCCACTTCTGGCGGTTCGGGCGCGGCTGGCTGCGCCGCGTCGAGCGCACTGTGGCCGCCGCGCAGAAGATCAAAGGCGTGCAGACCTCACCTTCCATGCAACGTCAACCAGGAGAACGCAACATGACAGCGACAGACAACCCGTCCGGCACCGGCAAGTGGTGGGGTAACTCGGTGACGATCTGGGGGGCGCTCGTCACCGCTGCCTCTACCGTCCTTCCAGTGATCGGCCCGCTGCTCGGGCTCGAGATCACGCCCGATCTCGTCAGCGAGCTCGGCGACAGAGTCGTCGACGTGGCGCAGGCGCTGGGCGGGCTCGTCGGCATCGCGATGACGATTTATGGCCGCACGCGGGCGACGACCACCCTGGAGCGCAGGCAGATCACATTCCAGCTCTGACTGGCATTCATGGCTTGTTCACGCCGTTTCGGCGATACGCATCGCCTGCTCCGATAGCGGCGAAGCCGATGCGCGTCATGATCACCAGCATTGTCCTGTCCGCCGCTCTCGCATTCGTGACGGTTGCGAGGGCGGAGGACAGGCGATGCTTTGCGAGCTGGTCCGAGGCGGCGGAGCTGGTCAAGCAGGAGCAACTGGTCGCAGTCGAGCAGTTGAGCCGCCAGGCGCAGGCCCGGCTCGGCGGCTCGATCGTGAAGACGACACTCTGTGCAATCGGGCAGCGCTACGTCTATCGCCTTGTCGTGCGATTGCCCGACGGGCTCATGCGATTCTTCTCGCTCGATGCGCGCAAACCTTTCGACCGCTAGGCCGATCCGCAGTGTTGGGGTATATACCGCAGATTGGTATCGGGGCATCGAGCCCGCGGGGGAAACCGGAAACTTGCGCGTCCTTGTCGTCGAAGACGATCCCGACCTGAACCGTCAGCTCGTACAGGCGCTGTCGGAAGCGGGCTATGCCGTCGATTCGGCTCCGGACGGCGAGGAAGGCTTCTATCTCGGCGAGACCGAGCCCTACGACATCGTAATTCTCGATATCGGCCTGCCGAAGATGGACGGAATCAGCATTCTCGAGCAGTGGCGCCGCGCCGACCGCAATATGCCGGTCATCATCCTCACGGCCAGGGACCGGTGGAGCGACAAGGTGTCCGGCATCGATGCGGGCGCGGACGACTACCTCGCCAAGCCGTTCCACATGGAGGAGCTGCTGGCGCGGGTGCGCGCGCAAGTCCGCCGGTCGGCGGGCCACGCCAAGAGCGAGATCGAGTGCGGCCCGCTGCGGCTCGATACCAGGACGGCCCGGGTCACGTGCGCGGGGCAGACCATCAAGCTCACCTCGCACGAGTACCGCCTGCTCGCCTATTTGATGCATCACAACGAGCGGGTCGTCTCCCGCACCGAGCTCGTCGAGCATCTCTACGACCAGGACTTCGACCGCGACAGCAACACGATCGAGGTGTTCATCGGGCGGCTGCGCAAGAAAATCCCGGCCGATCTGATCAAGACCGTGCGCGGCCTCGGCTACAGGCTCACCCAGGAGCCCGATGAGGCTTAACTCGCTCGCATTCCGGCTGTTCGCGACGGCAATCGTCTCGACCATGCTGGTCCTGCCGCTTGCCGGCCTGATCATCTACTCCGTGTATCGCCAGGAGGTCGAGGAAGGCTTCGACGAGCGAATCCGTCAGCTATTGACCATCGTTCATGCCGACAGCATCGACCGGGCCGAGGCAGAGCCCGGAGCGCCGGGCCAGGTCGGGGAGCCGCTCTTTTTCATCACGCATTCGGGCTGGTACTGGCAGATCAAGCCGCTGGCAGGCGCACCAGGGCAGCATCAGGTCTCGCCGTCGCTGGCGACCTTCGTGCTGCCGTCCCCGTTCGAAGCCGGGGTCGAGCCAGATGCCCAGGGCGCGCGATGGATGAACGCTGGGGGGCCCAACGACCAGCGCGTTCGCATCGCGGAAACGGTCTACGCGTTCGGCGAGGAGAAGGACGCGCCACAGTACTCGATCGCGGTCGCCGGGCCGCTCGACTGGCTCGACGCGCGCGTCGCCGGATTCGGCACCCAGCTCGCGATGGCGCTGACGCTTGCCGGCATCGCGCTGGTCGCCGTGACGCTGCTCCAGGTGCGCTTCGGCCTGCTGCCGCTGCGCGCCATCGAGAACGGACTGGCGGCGATCCGGTCCGGGAAGGCGGCTCGCCTGGACGGCGAGCTGCCCGCCGAGATCGAGCCGCTGCAGCAAGAGCTCAACGCCCTGATCCAGTCCAACCAGGAGATCATCGACCGCGCGCGCACCCAAGTCGGCAATCTGGCCCACGCGCTGAAGACGCCGCTCGCCGTCATCACCAACGAGGCACGCGACGACAAGAGCCAGCTCGGCTCGAAAGTCGCCGAGCAGGCCCGGCTGATGCGCGACCAGGTCAATCATTACCTCGACCGCGCCCGTATGGCGGCGAGCGCGGGCTCCCTCGTGCGGGTCACCGAAGTGCTGCCCGTCGCCGAGGCGCTGCAGCGCGCACTCGAGCGTATCTATCGCGACAAGGGTGTCGCGATCCTGCTCGAATGCGCCGATGAGGCTCGCTTCCAGGGGGAGCGGCAGGACCTCGAGGAGATGCTCGGCAACCTGCTCGACAACGCCTGCAAGTGGGCCCGCTCGAGCGTCCGCTTCAAGGTCGCTGTCAGACGGCCGGAGCCGCGGGGCGCGCAGCCGAGGCTGATCGTCTCGATCGAGGACGACGGGCCGGGTCTCAGCGAGGAGCAGCTCCGGCAGATCGGCAAGCGCGGGCTGCGCCTGGACGAGACCAAGCCCGGCTCCGGGCTGGGGCTTTCGATCGTCGGCGACCTGGCCCATTCCTACAGCGGCAGTCTCGGTCTCGCGGCATCCCGCTACGGCGGCCTCTCCGCGACACTCGATCTGCCTGCGGCATGATGTGACCGGGCCGCGCCATACCTCGATTCTTGCTCCGCTGTATTCAGGGGCCGCACTTTCGCCGGAATCTCTCATGAAATCTCATGTCGGGCCGTGAACGGCTCAATGAGAAAAAAAGCGATCCGGCGACTGGGGGCATTTCGATGAGGGTCAAGGCGGCCGCGGTACTCCTTCTCGGACCTGGGTTGCTACTCGGGTGCGGACCCGATGGCCCGACCAAGGCCGATACCGGCCTCGCCGTCGGCGCGGTCGCCGGCGGCATCATCGGCAACCAGGTCGGGCGCGGCACGGGCAAGGTCCTGGCGACTGTCGCAGGCGCGGTCGTCGGCGGCATCGTCGGTAGCGAGATCGGACGCGCGCTCGACAGGCAGGACCAGATGCTCGCCCAGGAGGCCGAGTTCGCGGCGCTCGAGCGCGGCCGCTCCGGCGAGCGCACGCCGTGGCGCAATCCCGATAGCGGCCGTTATGGCGAGGTGGTTCCGGGCGCACCCTACAGGCGCGGCGCCGCGGATTGCCGCGACTACAGCCACACCATCTATATCGACGGCCGCCCGCAGACCATGCGCGGGACAGCTTGCCGCAACCCGGATGGCACTTGGCGGAACGTCGCTTAGCCGTCGTCGAGCCTCGGGCTCCGGCGTCGTCTGGCGCGCTGATCCGCCAGCGTTCGCCTGATATTCATCGGTCTCCGCGACATCGGGACAGCGGCGCAGCCCTTGCCACCGCGGGAGCGCGGCCCTATTCCCAAGTCATGGGATGAAAACCTGGGCGCGCTGATGCTGTTTTGGGTGCTCTGCGCTGTTTTGACGGCGGCGGTGCTTTACGCCGTGACGCGGCCCCTGTCGGCGCCAGCCCTCTCCCCCGCAGACGATGGGGATGCTGCTTCGGACATCGCCGTCTATCGCGATCAGTTGCAGGAGCTGGATGCTGATCGGGCTCGCGGCCTGCTGGCGGATGCGGAGGCCGAGGGCGCCCGGGTCGAGATCTCGCGCAGGCTGCTGGCCATTGCCAGGACAAGCGGGGCGGGGCATCCGGGCAGGTCGCTGGCAGGGAGCACGCGGGTCCGGCGGGCTCTGTTCGCGTCGGCTGCCGTGTTGGTGCCTGTGCTATCGCTGGCGCTCTATCTGGCCAACGGGTCGCCGGGCCTGCCCGGCCAGCCCTACGCGGCGAGGGCCGCCGTTCCGGTCGAGAAGGCCAGGATCGACAGCCTCGTGGCGCAGGTCGAGGCGCGCCTGCGGGACCATCCGGAGGACGGCGAGGGCTGGGATGTGATCGCGCCGGTATACCTGCGGCAGGGCCGCTTCACCGAATCGGCGCAGGCTTATCAGAGAGCGATCCGGCTGCTCGGAGAGACGCCGCGGCGGCTGGCGGGTTTCGGCGAGGCAACGGTCTTCGCCGGCAACGGCATCGTCACGGAAGAGGCGCGGCGCGCGTTCGAGAAACTGGCGCAGATCGAGCCCGGACAGCCCGCGCCTCGCTTCTGGCTCGCTCTTGCCAAGGAGCAGGACGGCGATCTCGCCGGCGCGCTGGAGGGCTATCGCAAGCTGGCCGCGGATGCGCCCCGCGAGGCGGACTGGCGGCCTGCTGTCGACGAGCGGATCACGATGCTGACAAAGCGTATCGGCGGGTCCAGGGTGCCGGCGGGAACGGGTCCGACGGCCGACGACATGGCCGCGGCCGAAAAGCTCGCGCCTGCAGATCGTGCGGCCATGGTCGAGCAGATGGTCGAGGGCCTCGCCCGGCGCCTCGAGGTCAACGCCCAGGACCTGGCAGGCTGGCAGCGGCTGCTGCGAGCCTATGCCGTGCTAGGCCGCAAGGACAAGGCCGCCAATGCGCTGGAGAGGGCGCGCAGGGCGTTCGCGACTGACGGAGCCTCGCGGGCCGCGCTCGACGACCTGGCGCGCAGCCTGGGACTCGACTCGTGAGGAGATCATAGAAAGGCACATGACGCGCAAGCAAAGACGGGCCGTCCTGATCCTGGCCTGCGTGGGGCTCCTGGGGCTGTCGAGCCTGCTCGTGCTCTTTGCCCTGCGGGATTCGATCGTCTTCTTCCACACTCCGAGCGATGTGGCGGAAAAGGGGATCGCGGCCGGCCAGCGCTTCCGCCTGGGCGGCCTCGTCGCCGAGGGCTCGGTGCGCCGCGGCGAGGGCGCCGCTGTCGAGTTCGGTGTCACGGACAGCCTGAAAACCATCCGAGTAACCTACAATGGCGTTCTGCCCGACCTCTTCCGCGAGGGTCAGGGCGTGGTCACGGAAGGCCGGCTCGACAGCGCCGGCAAGTTCCTCGCCGATACAGTTCTCGCCAAGCACGACGAGACCTATATGCCGCCCGAGGTCGCCAAGGCCCTGAAGGAAAGGGGCGTCTGGCAGGGCTCGGAGTCCAAGCCGAACACGAACTGAAGGGCAGGCCGGACCGTTGATCGTAGAAATCGGGCATTTCGCGCTGGTGCTGGCTCTGACCGTAGCGCTGATCCAGTCAGCGTTGCCGTTCTGGGGCGCGCGAGCGCGAGACGAGCGGCTGATGGACGTGGGACAGCCAGCGGCCGTGGCCCAGCTCGCGCTCGTCGCCGGTGCATTCCTGGCATTGGCGCATGCCTACGTGGTTTCCGATTTCTCGGTCGAGAACGTCTACCTCAATTCGCACTCCGCCAAGCCGCTGCTCTACCGGATCTCGGGCGTCTGGGGGAACCACGAGGGCTCGATGCTGCTCTGGGTCCTGATCCTCGCCCTGTTCGGGGCCGCCGTCGCCGTGTTCGGGACCAACCTGCCGCGCGCGCTGAAGGCGAACGTGCTGGCGGTGCAGGGCGCGATCGCGGTCGCGTTCCTGCTGTTCATCGTGCTGACGTCTAATCCGTTCCAGCGGCTTGCACCGGCTCCGGCGGAAGGGCTCGGCCTCAATCCCATCCTGCAGGACCCCGCGCTCGCGTTCCACCCGCCGTTCCTCTATGCAGGTTACGTCGGGTTCTCCATCGCGTTCGCGTTCGCCGTCGCCGCCCTCATCGAGGGGCGCGTGGATGCCGCCTGGGCGCGCTGGGTGCGGCCGTGGACGCTGGCGGCCTGGATGATGCTGACGCTCGGGATCGCCATGGGATCCTGGTGGGCCTATTATGAGCTCGGCTGGGGCGGCTGGTGGTTCTGGGACCCCGTCGAGAACGCGTCGTTCATGCCCTGGCTGGCCGGCACCGCGCTGCTGCACTCGGCGGTGGTGATGGAGAAGCGCGACGCACTCAAGGTGTGGACCGTCCTGCTCGCCATCCTGACCTTCTCGCTGAGCCTGATGGGCGCGTTCCTGGTGCGCTCGGGCGTGCTCTCCTCGGTGCACGCGTTCGCAGTCGATCCCGCCCGCGGGGTTTTCATTCTCGGCATTCTGGTCGTCTTCATCGGCGGCGCGCTGGCGCTCTTTGCCGCGCGGATGGGCGAGTTGCGACAGGGAGGCCTGTTCGCGCCCATCAGCCGCGAGGGCAGCCTGGTGGTCAACAACCTGCTGCTGACCACCGCCTGTGCGACCGTGCTGGTCGGAACGTTGTACCCGCTCGGCCTCGAAGCGCTGACCGGCGACAAGATCTCGGTCGGGCCGCCGTACTTCAACATGACCTTCGGGCCGCTGATGCTGCCGCTGCTCGTGGCGCTGCCGTTCGGACCGCTTCTGGCCTGGAAGCGAGGAGACCTGGCAGCCGCTGCGCAGCGGCTATGGCTCGCGGCAGCGGTGGCGCTGGTTGCAACGGTCGCCGTCTACGCGATTGCCTATCGCGGGCCATGGCTGGCGCCGCTCGGTATCGCCCTCGGTGTCTGGGTGATGGCAGGATCGCTCGTCGAGCTCGCCTCGCGCATCAAGCTCGGGCAGGCCTCGCTGCCGGATGCCTGGCGCCGCCTCAAGGGGATGCCGCGCGCCGGCCATGGCACCACGATGGCCCATTTCGGCGTCGGCATGATGGTGGTCGGCATCGTCGCGACCAGCGCCTACCAGAGCGAGCGCATCCTGGTCATGAATCCGGGAGATCGGGCCGGGATCGCGGGGTTCACCCTGACCTTCAAGGGCGCCGCGCCGCAGCGCGGGCCCAACTATCGCGAGGAGGTCGGCCTGTTCGAGGTGGAGCGTGGCGGCCGCGCGGTCACCAGTCTCGTGCCCTCCAAGCGGCTCTACGATGCTCCGCGTCAGACGACGACGGAGGCCGGGATCCACGCATCCTGGCGCGGCGACCTCTATGCGGTCCTCGGTGACGAGCAGGTGAACGCGGCCGGCGGCTACGCGGTGCGCCTCTATTTCAACCCGCTCGTCCGGATGATATGGATCGGCGCCTTGGTGATGTTCCTGGGCGGCCTGCTGTCCGTGACGGATCGCCGCCTGCGCATCGGTGCACCTCGGCGCACCCGCGTTCGACCCAGCCCTGTGCCTGCGGAGTGATGCGATGACGCTTCATTCCTGCCGGGCGGCGGTGCGGCTGCTGGTGCTTCCCTTCATGCTGCTGGTGTCTGCAACGGTCTTGGCCGTCCAGCCCGACGAGGTGCTGAGCGATCCAGTCCTCGAGGCGCGCGCGCGCGAGCTTTCGGCCGAGCTGCGCTGCGTCGTTTGCCAGAACCAGTCGATCGACGATTCCAACGCCCCGCTGGCGCGCGATCTCCGCCTGCTTCTGCGCGAGCGCCTGGTGGCGGGCGACAGCGACGAGGCGGTGAAGCGTTTCCTGGTCGAGCGCTACGGCACGTTCGTCCTGCTCAAGCCGCCGTTCGACGGTCGCACGGTCCTGTTGTGGCTGACGCCGCTCCTCGTCCTCGGCGGGGCCGCTGTCCTGGTCATCCGGCAGCTCGGGCGGGCCCGGGCGCTGCCTCGGGATGCCAGCCGCGAGCTTACACGCGACGAGGAAGAGAGGCTCCGCAGGCTGCTGGCACAGGACGACGGCCAGCCCTCGCCCGCCCGCGAAAGCTCGACCGACCCATGAAATCGCCGGCCGCCCGATCTTGCGGACCTTACAGGAATTTAACCTTCCCGAAACACCGCCGTAAGGCAGCGCGACCTACATTTCGATCCAAGTTCGTTCCGTGACTTGGAAAGAGAGGAGCATCTTGATGCCGAACAAGAACGACAGGACTAGCGCCCTGATGATCCGGCTGCCGCGCCGGGTGCGGGTGCCGCTGATCGCGGCGTTTGCTGGCGCCAGCGCACTGGCGCTCGCCGCCATTTCGCCATCCGTTCCGGTTCACGCGCAGCTCAAGGCCGAAGGCACGGGCATCCAGATGCCGGGCAGGGCGCCGCTGACGTTCGCCGACGTCGTCGAGCGGGTGAAGCCGGCCGTCGTCAGCATCAATGTGGTCAACGGCAATGCCCGGGTTGCGAGCGGCGAGCGCCGCCAGGGTCCACGCGGTCTGCCCGAAGGGTTCCCGGACCTGCCGGAGGATCATCCTCTGCACGATTTCTTCAAGAACCTGCCGAGGGAATTCCGCGGAACGCCCAACCCGGGCCAGGGCATGAGGCCCATGCCGCGGCCGCGGCAGGCGACTGGGTCCGGCTTCGTGATCACGGCTGACGGATTCGTCGTCACCAACAACCACGTGATCGACGACGCCAGCAAGGTGACGGTCACCTTCGACGAGCAGCACAAGTACGAGGCGGACGTCGTCGGCACGGACCCGCGCACGGACCTGGCGCTGCTCAAGATCAACGCGCCTGACAAGACGTTCCCCTACGTCAAGTTCGCCTCCGGGCCGCCGCGGGTCGGCGACTGGGTGCTCGCGGTCGGCAATCCGTTCGGCCTCGGCGGCACGGTGACGGCGGGCATCGTCTCGGCGCTTGCACGCGACATCGGCTCCGGACCGTACGACTTCATGCAGATCGACGCAGCGGTGAACCGCGGCAACTCTGGCGGCCCGACCTTCAACCTCGATGGCGAGGTGGTCGGCGTCAACACGGCGATCTACAGCCCGTCCGGCGGCAATGTCGGTATTGCCTTCGCGGTGCCGGCCAGCACGGCCACCGAAGTCGTGGCTCAGCTCCAGAAGAACGGCAGCGTCAGCCGCGGCTGGCTCGGCGTTCGGATCCAGACCATCGACGAGGACACCGCTGCGAGCCTTGGGCTTGCGGAGCCTAAAGGGGCGCTCGTCAACGACGTCACGCCGAATGGCCCTGCCGCTGCCGCCGGCCTGAGGAGCCAGGACGCGATCCTGGCGATCAACGGCGATCCCATCAGCGACAGCCGTGAGCTGGCTCGCAAGATCGCCGAGCTCGACCCCAAGTCGACGGTCGACGTGAAGCTCCTGCGCAACAACCAGCAGATGAACGTGAAGGTCACGCTCGGCACCTTCCCCGGCAGCCGCGAGGAGATCGCGCGGCTCGAGCAGGGCGGCGCGACCCCCGAGATGAACGCGCTCGGTCTGACGCTGGCACCCGCACAGGCGCAGCAGGGCGCGAAGCCGGAGGGCGTGCAGGTCACCGAGGTCGATCCGAGCTCGGATGCCGCGACCAAAGGCTTGAAGTCCGGCGACGTGATCCTGCAGGTCAACAGCCAGACCGTCTCCACCCCTGCGGATGTGGATAGCGCCGTCAAGGCCGCCAGAGGATTGGGCCGGAAGGCCGTCCTGCTGAGCGTCCGCTCGGGCGATCAGAAACGGGTGGTGGCCGTGCAGATGAAGGGCTGACGACCGACACAACCAGTCACGAGCGGGGCGGGCCCGATCCAGGCATCTGGACAAGGCCGCCCCGTTTCGTCTTTCCTGGGCGATCGATTCCTCGAATATTCGGGCAATACATGCGAGTGCTCGTGATCGAAGATGAACGCGAGACGGCCCACTTCCTGCAGAAGGCGTTGAAGGAGAGCGGCCACTCCGCCGAGCTGGCGCACGACGGCGAGGATGGGCTCGCGGCGGCGCTGGAGGGGGGATTCGACGTGCTGATCGTCGACCGCATGCTGCCCAGGCTCGACGGCCTGTCGGTGGTTCGCAAGCTGCGCGCCGACGGCGTCCGCACGCCGGTCCTGATCCTGTCCGCTCTCGGCGAGGTCGACGACAAGGTGAAAGGACTTCGCGCCGGCGGTGACGACTACCTGACCAAGCCCTACGCATTCTCGGAGTTGCTCGCGCGCATCGAGGCTCTTTCCCGGCGCGGCGATCCGCAGGAGCAGCAGACCAGGTACGTGGTGGGGGATCTCGTTCTCGATCGGCTGTCGCACCGCGTCACGCGGGCCGGCGAGCCGGTCGCGCTGCAGCCGCGCGAGTTCCGGCTGCTCGAGTACCTGATGCGGCATGCCGGCCAGGTGGTAACGCGCACCATGCTGCTCGAGCACGTCTGGGACTACCACTTCGATCCACAGACCAACGTCATCGACGTGCACATCTCCCGGCTCAGATCCAAGATCGACAAGAACTTCGAGGAATCCCTGCTGCACACCATTCGTGGAGCGGGGTACATGATCAGTGCAGGCAAGAGCTAAGCCGCAGCCGCGACTCGGCCGGACGACGGCGTTCCGGATGATGGCGGCTTATGTCGCGTTGTTCGTGACGGTGGCGGCGGTCATCGCCGGGGCGATCGTCTGGCAGACGAACGAGCTGCTGACACGGCAGGTTCTCACGACCATCTCGGCCGAGGCGGAGCAGCTCGAGACTCTTGCCCGGATGCAAGGTCCTGCGTCGGTCGCCGATGCTGTCGCCGAGCGCAGCTGGGCGGGCCGGACACACCTGTATTTCCTGGCTGACGTCGGGGCAGGCAGGATCGCGGGCAATCTCAACCGCTGGCCCCCCGAGCTGCGGGACGGCGCCGGCGGGCTGTTCCGCTACACCCCCGAGCCCGGTCTGGAGACCCATGAGCGTTTTGCCATCGGCGTGCCTGTGACACTGGATGGAGGTCGGCAGCTCCTCGTCGCGCGCGATGTCGAGGAGCAGCGAGAGTTCATCGGGCGGGTGCGGACGCTGTTCATCGCCGGGTTCGGGCTGCTGGTGCTCATCGGGCTCGCAGGCGGGATCGCGGCGAGCCGCCAGATCCTGAAACGGATTGCAGCGATCACCGCGACCAGCGAGTCGATCATGACCGGCGATCTGTCGCGGCGCATCGCCTCCAGCGGCTCCGGCGACGAGCTCGACGAGCTGGCGCGCAATCTCAATCAGATGCTGGACAGGATCGAGCAGCTGATGGCGGGGCTGCGCGAAGTCTCCGACAACATCGCCCACGACCTCAAGACGCCGCTCAACCGACTACGCAACCGGGCCGAGGCGGCGCTTCGCGAAGCGCACACCGCCGAGGACTACCGGGAAGGCCTCGGGCGCACGATCGATGAGGCCGACGAGATCATAAAGACGTTCAACGCCCTGCTGCTGATCGCGCGGCTCGAGGCCGGCGCGGTGGACGAGACCATGGAGACCTTCGACCTGACGGCTCTGGTGCGCGACGTGGTCGAGCTCTACGAGCCGCATGCCGAGGAAAGCCATCGGCGGCTGAGGTTTCACGCGGACGGCGAGATCCTGGTGCGGGCCAATCGGCAGCTCATCGGGCAGGCCGTCGCGAACGTCCTCGACAACGCCATCAAATACGGCGGTCGGCCGTCGGGCGGCGGGGCCAGTGAGATCGAGGTGGTGCTGGCGCAGAAGGCCGATCGCGTCGAGCTGGCGGTCGCCGACAACGGGCCGGGAATCCCGTCGCTCGATCGCGAGCGCGCTCTGAAGCGGTTCGTCCGGCTGGAGGCCAGCCGCACCGAGCCGGGGACCGGTCTCGGCCTCAGCCTGGTGGCGGCTGTCCTCCGGTTGCACAAAGGATCGGTCCGGCTGGAGGATAACCGCCCGGGCCTGCGCGTTGTGCTCTCCTGGCCGGTTCCGGCCGTGCTACACGCGCGCGAGGGCCAGCCGCCCGGGACCAGAGCGATGGTTGACTCATGACCGCACTGCCGGGCGCGCCAGGCCCGCTTCACAGCCGCATACGGCGAGCCCCGCTCGGCATCGAGGACGCGCGCATCGCGGGCGCGGTCGGCGAGCTCGAGGCGCAAATGGCCGAGGCCGCCGCGTCCGCCGGCTTCATCATGACGGAGCCGGTCCGGCGTCTGCTTGGTGGCGTTTTTGCCGGCTCGCCGTACGTCGCAGCGCTTGCCCGGCGCGATACGGACCGCCTCGTGCGCGTGCTCTCCCGCGCCCCAGAGGCGACCCGGGCCACGCTGCTCGCCGATGTCGCGCCGCAGGCCGACGAGGCCGCGACCGCCGCCGCGCTGATGGCGGCCCTGCGCGGGTTCAAGAACGAGATTGCGCTGCTGACGGCGCTTGCCGACCTCGGCGGCGTCTGGGAGTTGGCGGACGTGACCGGCACGCTGACCGAGGCCGCCGATTCGGCTGTGCAGCACGCCGTGCGCTTTCTGTTCCGGCAGGCGGTCGCCAACGGGAGCTGGCTCGCGCCCGGCGACCCCGCCCCCGAGCGCAGCTCGGGGTACGTCGTGCTCGGCATGGGCAAGTACGGCGCCCGCGAGCTCAACTACTCGAGCGACATCGACCTCATCGTCTTCTATGACCGGGAGCGGCTGAGGCTTCGCGACGGTCTGGAGCCGCAGCTGTTCCTGGTGCGCATGACACGCGAGCTCGTGCGCATCCTGCAGGAGCGGACGGGCGACGGCTACGTGTTCCGCACGGATCTCAGGCTGCGCCCAGATCCCGGCGCCACCCAGATCGCGCTGTCCTCCGATGCGGCGCTCACCTACTATGAGAGCTTCGGTCAGAACTGGGAGCGCGCCGCCATGATCAAGGCGCGCCCCGTGGCCGGCGATATCGAAACCGGCGAGGCGCTGCTCGGCGGGCTCGCCCCCTTCATCTGGCGCAAATACCTCGATTTCGCTGCGATCGCCGACATCCACGCCATGAAGCGCCAGATACATGCGCATCGCGGCTTCGGCGAGATCGGAGTCGCCGGCCACAACATCAAGCTCGGGCGCGGCGGCATCCGCGAGATCGAGTTCTTCGCCCAGACTCAGCAGCTCATCGCGGGGGGGCGTCAGTCCGATCTGCGGGCACCGGAAACGCTCGTCGCGCTCGACCGGCTTGCTGCGCGGGGCTGGATCAAGCCGCACGTCCGCGACGACCTGGCCCGAAGCTACGTCTACCTGCGCGGCATAGAGCACCGCTTGCAGATGGTCGCCGACGAGCAGACGCATGAGCTGCCGGACTCGCACGAGGCACTGGCGGCCTTCGCCCGCTTCGCCGGCTACCCCTCGACGGCCGAGTTCTCCACTGCACTGGTCGAGCACCTCGAGCTGGTGCAGCGGCATTATGCGGCCCTTTTCGAGGACATGCCCGAGCTGACCCGCGGCGGCGCCAACATGGTGTTCGCAGGCGAGTCGGACGACCCGCAGACGCTCGAGGCGCTCGCCAGGATGGGCTATTCGCAGCCGCATCAGGTGATCGCCACCATGCGGGGATGGCACCACGGCCGCTACCCGGCCGTGCGCAGCGCCAAGGCGCGCGAGCGGCTGACCGAGGTGCAGGCGGTGCTCATCGAGGCGCTGGCGCAGACGGCCAATCCCGACTCCGCGTTCGCGGGCTTCGACCGCTTCCTGGCGCAATTGCCGGCGGGGGTTCAGCTCTTCTCCCTGCTCAGAGCCAACCCGGGCCTGCTGCGGCTCGTCGCCGACATCATGGGCTCCGCCCCCCGGCTCGCGCGCATCCTGAGCCGGCGTCGACGGGTGCTCGACGCCGTGCTCGACCCGCGGGTCATCGGCACGCTTCCGACTGGAGAGGAGCTCGACGCGCTGATCCGGGAGGAGATCGAAACCGCCGCCGACTTTCAGGAGGTGCTCGACCGCGCGCGCGTCATCGGCAACGAGCAGGCTTTCCTGATCGGCGTGCGCATCCTGTCGGGCATCATCGTCGCCTCGCAGGCGGGCGGCGCCTATGCCCTGCTGGCGGATCATTTGATCCATGTGCTGCAGGACGCTGTCGAGCGCGATTTCGCGCGCGTGCACGGCCGCGTCCCGGGCGGGGCGGCTGCGGTCGTCGCCATGGGCAAGCTCGGCGGGCGCGAGATGACGGCGGCATCCGATCTGGACCTCATCGTCGTCTATGACTTCGACTCCGGCGCGGTGCAGTCCGACGGTCCCCGTCCGCTGCCGCCGAGCCAGTACTACGCCCGTCTGACTCAGCGCCTCATCAGCACCCTGTCGTCGCCGACGGCTGAGGGGCAGCTCTACGAGGTCGACATGCGGCTCAGGCCCTCCGGCCAGAAGGGGCCGGTGGCGACCCAGCTCTCCAGCTTCATCGAGTACCAGGCCAGGTCCGCCTGGACGTGGGAGCACATGGCTCTGACGCGGGCGCGGGTGATAACGGGTGCTCCCGATATGCGGGCGAAGGTCGAGGAGGCGATCCGCGAGGTGCTGGTCGGGGCGCGGGACCGGGCCAGGACCGCGGCCGACGTCCGCGAGATGCGCGGCAGGATCGCCGCTGAAAAGGGGACGCAAGAGCCTTGGGACCTGAAGCAGGTGCGCGGCGGGATCGTCGACATGGAGTTCATGGCCCAGCACCTGCAACTCGTGCATGCAGCGGAGCACCCAGGCGTCCTCGACCAGAACACCGTTCGCGCATTGCAGAAGCTCGACAGCGAAGGCCTCATCCCCGCGGGCGGCGGCGCAATCCTGATCCCTGCCGCGCGCTTGCTCAACGACCTCACCCAGATCGTCAGGTTGTGCGTGGACGGCCCGTTCCGGCCCGAGCAGGCCTCGCAGGGGCTGAAGGACCTCCTGGCGCGGGCGGCGGATGCGCCCGGCTTCGAGCGGCTCGAGGCCGACCTGCGCATGACGCTCGCCGAGACGGCGAGCCTGTTCGACCGCGTCGTCGTGTGAGCGCCGCCGCGACGGATTCGGTAAGGGCGCTTCGTTCTTGAATGGCTGGGGAGCACCAGCACGCGACCTCTGGAGAGAGAGTATGAGAAAGAGAACGATGGTCATAATCGCCGGTCTGCTCGTTGCCGCCGGCGGAGCCGCCGCTATAGCTGCCGTTGGCGAGAAACGCGGCGGTTTCGGCCACGGGCCGGGGATGGGCCCCATGTTCGGCGAGATGGGCGGCGGCCATGGGTTCGGCTGGCACGGCCGTGCCGCCGGCTGGTTGAAGGGCCTCGATGCGAACGGAGATGGCGCGATCAACCTGGACGAGGCATTGACGGTGCACGGTTCGGGCTTCACGCGTATCGACTCGAACGGGGACGGCATTGTCGACGCCCAGGAGCTCGAGGCGGAAAACCGCCTGAACGTCGATTACTGGGTCAAGGTCATGCTGCGGCAGCTCGACGCCGATTCCGATGGCAAGATCAGCAAGGAAGAGTTCGCTCGGTCTGGCCGCCATCGGATGGCAAGTGCCGAGCGGCCGGACGACGGCGAGCGGGGCTGGCGTGGCCGCCGCGGCGGGCGCGACCATGGCATGCGCGGCGAAGGACGGCGGCATGGCTGGATGCACGAGCGCGGAATGGGCTGGGCGTTCGATCGCCTGGATCTCAATTCGAGCGGGCTGCTCGAAGGCAGCGAGATCGAGGCCGCGGTCAAGGAGCGCGTGACGAGCAGAATCAATCGGCTCGTGGGCCGGCTCGACAAGGACGGCGACGGCCGGGTCACGCGCGAGGAGTTCGACAGGCCGGCCAAGGAGCGCTTCGCGAGGCGCGACATCGACAACGACGGCAGCATAACGGAAGAGGACCTGCCGCCGATGATGCGCGGCCGGGGCATTCTGCGCTAGGGTGATGATCGAGAGATTGCTTGGTTGCGAGCGAATTTCTCGATCTGAATCACACTAGCAAGTCTATGAATCCAGTGTCCCTTTTGGTTCCGAAGCTCGGTCCGAGCGCCAGCATCGAGCATCGGCGAGCTTCGGAATCGGGACACTAGACGCATAGGCGTGGCGTGTACGGGGAGGGACGGTGCCGGCGAGGGCAGGCGAGCAGCGGGGCCATCCGACCGAGTCCGGTTACGGGCAGGCCGACGCTGCTGCCGCTGCTGCCGACGCCTCGCTCCTGAAGCTTGCGGGACTCGGCGATGCCGCCGCGTTCCGGGGACTCGTCGAGCGACACCTGCCCGCAGTCCTCGCAGTCGCGCGCCGCATGTTGAGAGACGATGCGGAAGCCGAGGACGTCGCGCAAGAGGCTCTGATGCGGTTATGGCGCGTTGCGGCGGATTTGGACATCGGCCCGGCAGGCGCGCGGCCCTGGCTGCGCCGGGTGGTCTCCAACCTCTGCATCGATCGAATCCGTGCCGTGCAGCGCACGGAGGTGACGGACGAAGTGCCGGACGCCGAGACCGAGGCGGACCAGTTGCGCGGGCTGGCCGAGCAGGACCTGTCGGCTCACGTGGACGCGGCCCTGAAGCAGTTGCCGGAGCGGCAGCGCCTGGCCCTGACCCTTTTTCACTACGAGGGTCTGAGCCAGATCGAGATCGGGGAGATCATGGGCGTCTCGAACGAGGCGGTAGAATCGCTTCTCGGACGGGCGCGCCGGGCGCTCAAGTCAGCGCTCAAGGAGAACTGGCGGCAGCTTCTCTGGGATCCGGCGTGAACGGCCGCAGAGGAAAGGCATCAGCATGACGGTGGACAGACATACCGGTGACCTGGCGGCCTTCGAGCATCATCTCGAGGTGTACGGCTCCCGCTTCGATAGATGGCCGCAGGAGGCGCGACGGCGGTTCGAGCCGTTGCTGGACGGGGAACCGCGCGCCGGCGAGCTGCTGGCCGAGGCGCGCGACCTCGAGCGTCTGCTCGACCGGGCGCCGCTGCCGGACGCGGTGCGCATGCAGGCGCTGAGCGACCGCATCGTCGCGCTGGCAGCCGGTGAGACAAACGACCGGAGCTCCGCGCCCGTGATCGATCTGGCATCGCGCAGGAGGCCGCGGCCGATGGCCCAGACTTTCCGGTGGAAGGTGGCATCGGCGCTCGCCGCCTCGCTGCTCGTCGGCATCTATATCGGCACCTCGACGCCGGTCGTCTCCGCAGTGGAGGCGATCGCGGGTGCGGTGGGCCTGCCAGCACATGGCGACACTCCGGACGTGGTGCTGTTCTACGACGGGGCGGCGGCTGACGAAGAGGACCTGCTATGAGCGTAACTGTGCGATCTGAGACCACCCCGGAGCGCAGGGCTCCGCGATGGATGTGGATCGCGCTCGTCGTATCGCTGGCACTCAATCTGCTGGTCGCCGGTGTCGTAGTTTCGGCGGCATGGCATCTGCGCCACGCTGGGGGAGTCGACGGATTCGGATTTCGGGGGCGGCTTACCGGCTTCTTGAAGTCACTGCCACCCGCGAGATCGGATGAGCTGCGAGCTGTTCTGAACCGGGCGCAACCGGAAATCCGGCCGCTCTGGAGGGAGGCCTGGCAGGAGCGGCGCGAGGCGGCACGCCTGTTTGCAGCCGAGCCCTTCGACAGGGAGGCCTTCGCAGCGGCACACGCCCGCGTTCTCGATACCGAGATGAAGGCGCGCAAGGCGCACCTGCGGCTCATCACGGAGCTGGCCGAAGAGCTGACTGCCGACGAACGGCAGGCGCTCCTCAAATGGTGGGGCCGCCGCTGGCGTGCGGGGCGCGAATCCGCAGACGCCGGCAGGGACCGGCCCCGGGAGCGCTGATCCAAGCTTCCGGGCGCAGCCGTTCACTTCAGCCGCGACCGGGCTCACAGCCGTCCGGCCGTGCGCCGCTGCTCGTAGGCTTTAAGGTGGACGAGGCAGATGCGGTGCAGCATGTCGTCGAGGCCGTGCGCGCGTGCCTTCTCCAGCATGAAGCCGACGATGTGGTCGGCCTCGACGGGGCCCTTGCGCTCGACGTCGCGCAGCATCGACGCCGCCATCTGCGAGGCCGGATCGGTCAGCATCCTCTGGTACTGCTGCATGACGGCGTCGGGCATGGGATAGCCCTCGGCAGCCGCGATCCTCGCGTTGCGCTCGAGCAGCGCCAGCATCAGCCCCGAGCCGTCGCGCACGCGCGCGATCTCGCCCACGGTGGCCCGCATCAGCGATGTCATGCTGGCGAGCGTGGACAGCATCACCACCTTCTCCCACATGCGCTGCATGATGTCGGGGACGGCGTCGGCCCTGGCCTTCGTCAAGTCGAACGCCGCCTTCAGCGTCATGATCCGTGGACTGATGGACCCGTCCTGCTCGCCGAATGTGATCGTGTGCCAGTCGTTCAAATGCCTGATGCGGCCGTCGGGCAGCATCGTGATCCCGATCGCGGCAATGCCGCCGAGCACCCGCGCCTTGCCGAACGCCTGGTTGAGCGTGTCCATGTGGGACATGCCGTTGAGCTGCGGCAGAATGGCGGTGTCCGGACCGACGGCGGGCTTGATGGCTTCGATCGCACTTTCGAAATCGTAGGCCTTGCAGGTGAGCAGCACGTAATCGACGGGTGCGCGGATTTCTTCCGCCAGCCGCGCATCGACCTGCACCGCGAAGTCGCCGTGCACGCTTTCGACGCGCAGCCCCTCCGCATCGAGCTGCGCCTTGCGGCCGGGGCGGACGAGGAAGGTCACGTCGGCCGCTTTGGCCTCGACGAGCCGGCCGCCGAAATACCCGCCGATACCGCCGGCTCCGAGACACAGGATGTGCATGGCTTTCCTTCCGCTCCGCTTCTGGCGCGCAGAGTAGCTGCCCCGGGACGACCCTCACAAGGAAAGGGGCCTCCGCAGGGCGGACGGCTTCGCGTTGCGCTCGGTCGAAGACCGAGTGGTCAGGCGGTAATCGACTGCTTGATCCAGTCCTCGAGGCGCTTCTTCTGGACGAGGGCGCCGACGTGCTGGTTGGCGACCTTGCCACCCTTGAACAGCATCAGCGTCGGCATCGCCTGGATCCCGTACTGCTGGGTCACCATCGGGTTCTGGTCGACGTCGATCTTCACGACCTTGACCTTGCCCTTCATCTCCTGGGCGACCTGCTCCAGGGCCGGCGCCATGGCCTTGCAGGGTCCGCACCATTCGGCAAAGAAATCCACGACGACAGGCTCGGAAGACTTCAGCACCTCAGTGGCGAAGTCCTTGTCGGACACCATCTGCGTCACGATCCATCTCCATGCAGCGCCCCGTTTCGGGACTAGGCTCTCTCGTTGCCGTCGGAACGTAAGGAGGGGGTCATGAGCCGTCAAGGCGAGCACCGCCATTACGCCATAGCAGCTCTGCCTGCGCATCCAGCAATTCAGGCGGAATGGGCATAAGCCGCGCGCCGTCTGTCCACAGAATCGCGGCGCGGATCGGCAAGTCTGGGAAGATCTCGCTGATGACGAGCCGGTAGGCCGCAAGCTGCGAAAGATATGCGGAGGGGATGCCAGCCACAGCCTGCGGCGGCGGACGGTTCGTCTTGTAGTCGAGCAGCAGCACCTCGCGTTCCAGCCGCACCAGCCTGTCGATCTGCCCGGTGATTCGCAAGTTGGGCCGTCGGCCTGACGGGTCGGGGATGTCCGCGGCGATGGGAACCTCGGCCCGGCTGCGCGGCCCGAATACGGCCCCGAACTGCGGATCGCCCAGAATGGCCAGGACCTCCTCGACGATCCCTGAGCGAACCCGCGCCGGAAGGCTTTGCCCCCGCAGGGAGACGAACCGGGCGGCCGCCTGCTGCCGACCATCCGGGGCGAACCCCGGCAGGTGCTGCAGGAGCGCGTGCGTGAGGGTGCCGCGCAGGAAACGATACTCGGAGGACAGGGCCAGCGGCGACGGGCTGGCGGACTCACCGGTGGCGGCTCGGCGGTCAGGCGGCTCGATGGGATCACCGGCCTCGTCGGTGTCCCGGGGCTCGAGCCGCGACGGCGACAGCGGGATGGTGGCGGCCGGCTCACGTGGCGCAGGCTCCCGCGCCCAGTCCGGAAACGAAACGGGGCTGACCAGTCCTGCCGCCGGTCTGCGCGCGTCATCTGCCGTGCTCGATTGCGGACCGGAGATGCGCAGAACCGCGCGCCCGTCCGGCGCCGTGGCCTCCTCCGAGGCGTCGCGCAGCGCATCCGCGATCAGGTCATACCAGCAGCCGGCGGAGCGGCCCCTCCTCGTCTCGAACCCGGCGACGTAGAGGCGGTCGCGCGCCCTGGTCATGGCGACGTAGAGCAGCCGATTGCGCTCCTCCGTTTCGGCGGCTTCGACGGCGGCCCTGGCCGCCTGGACGGTGCGGTGACGGCTCGTACCTTTAACCGGCCAGACATATGGCTCGGAGAAGCCTGCCGGCAGCTCCGCACCTTGCAGCTGCAGGAGGGATGCCGGCCCGCGTCCCGACCTCGAAGAGCAGGTATCCGGCAGGAATACGATCGGCGCCTCGAGTCCCTTCGCGCCGTGCACGGTCATCACCCGGACCTCGTCGCGGCCGTGCTCCTGGTCGCGCTTGATCTCGAGCCTCAGCCGCCGCAGCCAGACCAGGAAGCCCTGCAGCGAGGGCGGATGGCGGTCGTCGTAATCGAGCGCCAGATCGAGCAGCTCGTCCAGCGGCTCGGCGGCCTCGGGACCCAGCCGGGCGAGCATGCGGGTGCGCATGCCTTCGTTGTCGAGCAGTGTCGCGAAGAACTCGTAAGGCGGCCGGAAGTCGGCCTCCGCCCGCCAGCGCCGCAGCGTCGCGGCAGCGGATGTCAGCCGCGGGTTGGACTTAGCCGCCTCGAGCAGTGCGCTCCACAGCGCTCCCTTGCGGCCCGGCGCGAACGCCAGCAGGTCGTCGTCATCGAGGCCGAACAGGGGTGACTTGAGCACCGCCGCCAGCGCCAGGTCGTCCTCGGGCAGGATCAGGAACTCGCCGAGCGCGATCATGTCCTCGACCGCGATCTGCTCGGTGAGCTGCATCCTGTCGCTGCCCGCGACGGGGATGCCGCGGGCTTTCAAGGCGGCGACCATCGGCGCGGCGAACGGCTGGCGCTTGCGGACCAGCATGAGGATGTCGCCCGCGCGCACCGGCCGGTCCTCGGACAGCAGCCGCTCGGCGCCTTCGAGCCAGCCTTGGATCGTGTCCGCGATACGGTTCGTCAGCCGAGCGACCGGCGTCTGGGCCGGCGCCTCGGAGAGCGGCGACCACGCCTCGGCGGCGGGACTGTCCTGCCAGACCTCGGTGGGCCAGATCTCGACCAGGCCCGCCTGTCCGATGCGCTTGGCCTGGTGGCGGACGGGGCCGGCGGCGGCCGTGAGCCCCGGCGTGCGCGACGGGTCGGCAAAGACGCGGTCGACGCAGTCGAGCACTGCCGGCGTCGAGCGGAAGGAGAGCGTCAGCGGCACGGCGCGCCACCTGAGTTCGGCAGCGGCGGCCATCCTCGACAAGCGCTCGCCGGTGCCCGCGAACAGCTTCGGCGCGGCGCCCTGGAAGCTGTAGATCGACTGTTTCTCGTCGCCGACGGCGAACACGGTGCGCGGCCCGTCGTGGGGGCCGGCCCCCGAGAAGAACTCGTTCGCCAATCCCGACACGATCGACCACTGCCGGGGGCTCGTATCCTGCGCCTCGTCGACCAGCACGTGCTCCAGACCGCGGTCGAGCTTGTAGAGCACCCACTGGGCGGAGTCCGCATTCTCCAGCAGGCTGGCCGTGCGCAGGATGAGATCGTCGAAATCGAGAGCCGCGCTGCGCGCCTTGGCTTCGGCATAGCGCTGCTGGACGGCGTCGGTGAGCCGCAGCAAGGCCAGCGTAGCCTCGATCAGCGTATGCGCCGCCTGCTCGTCGCACAGCTCGACGAAGCGGCCCTGTGCGGCGGCGAGGAGCCCGTCGAGGTCCGGATGCGCTCTCGCCAGGGCCGCTGTCATCAGGCTCTTGCGGCAATCGCCCCGTCCGGTCAGGAAGTAGGCGGCGAGGGCCTCGATCCGCCGCGTCGGCACGGCTTCCGACAGCGCCGTGCGAAGCACGGCGGCATGGTCCGAGTCGGTCTTCGAGCCCGTCGCGAGGACGGCGGCCGCGCGGGCGAGCTCGGCATTCGATAGAACCGATGCCAGCTCCTGCTCGACGGCTGCACTGCTCTCGGTCGTGACGCCCAGTGCCGCCCGGTAGACCGGCTCGGCGGCGCGAATTGCGTCGCCGCCGCGCAGCCCTAGCCGCGAGACAGCCTCGACCCAGTCGCGCCGGGCGAGCGCATCGCGGAGCACCTGGTCGAAACCGTCCTCGGCGGCCCAGGCGATCATCTCCCGCAGGGCTTCCCCGAGCGCGCCGGCGTCCGGGCGCGTCGCCGCCCGCAGCACCGCGTCGATGGCCTCGCGCCGCAGCGTTGCGGCGGTCTCGTCGTCGAGGATGGTGAACCCGGGCGGTATGCCGGCCTCGAGCGGAAAGCGCTGCAGCAGCCGCTCACAGAAGGCATGGATGGTTTGCACCTTGAGCCCGCCGGGGGTCTCGACGGCGCGGGCGAAGAGCTGGCGGGCGAGCAGCAGCTCCTCCTTCGACGGATCGCGGCCGAGGAGCTCCGCGAGGCTGAGGGCGAGTTTCGGCTCGGGGCCTGTGGCCCACTGCGACAGCTCGGCGAAGACCCGCTGCGCCATCTCGGCGGCAGCCGTCTTCGTGAAGGTCAGGCACAGGATCCTGTCTGGCTCGGCGCCCGCCAGCAGCAGCCGCAGCACGCGCATCTTGAGCACGTGCGTCTTGCCGGCGCCCGCGTTGGCGCTGACCCAGGCGGAGGCGGCGGGATCGGACGCGAGCCGCTGGTCCCGCGCGGTCGCTTCGACTGCCGGAGAGGCCGCCTCAGTCATCGCCGCCCCCCTCCGTCTCGCCGGCAAGCCATTCCGCGACGCGGGCGAGGTGGGCATACTCGTCGAAACGGTAGTCGTAAGCGGGGCGGCGCACGGCTCGGTAGGGCGTGTCGGGACGGTCGAACGCCGCGATCAGGCGCTCCAGGCCTTTGCGGGTCTCGCCGGCCAACGCCGCGGGGTCGCCGCACCTGACGGCGGCCTCGATGCCGGGCGGCTCGCCTCCCGCAGCGGAAATGTAGCGCAGCCCCTTGACGGCGGCGGCCTCGAGCTTCTCGAAGCCGCCTTCGAGCGCAATCATCGCCTCCAACGGAAGCTGCGGGGCCGATCCTTCCGCCGCGCGCACAGCGAGCCGGCTCACCTGGGACTGGCCTCCGGTCTTGTAGTCCGTGATGACGAGACCGTCGCCATGGACATCGACGCGGTCGGCGCGCGCTGTCAGCGTGAAGGGGCCGGCAGGTCCGTCGAGCACGTGCGCGCCCGCCAACTCGGCGAGGACGCGGCTTGCGCCTTCGCGCCGGGCGGGCTCCGTGTCGCCGAACCAGCAGGCGAACCGCTCCAGCCGCGGCACCCAGAAGGCGGCGACGCGTGGATTGCCCGTGTACTCGAGGAGGATCGCGCTGGCGATGGAGATCAGCTCGCGGCAGGGGTCGTCAGGGAGCCGCTCCGGGTGGAGCGCCACAAACCGGCCGAGGGCTTCGTGGACAATGGCGCCTCGCAGCGCCGGCCCCGGCTCGCTGCCGAGCAGCGGCAGCGGCTCGAGCTCGAGGATGCGGCGGGCGAACAGGGCGTAGGGATTGGCGATCCAGCGCTCGACGTCGCTCACCGAAAGGCGACGCGGCCGCAGCGCCACGGCCGGGCAGGGAGACGGCGGTCGAGCGCCCGGCGTGCTCGCGGCCATGTCCCTGGCCCGCGCCCAGCCGAGCCACGGGCGGTCGGCTTCGAGGGCATCGCGGAGCTGCATGCCGTCGAGCAGCGCCTGGAGCCTCAGCAGCCAGCGCGACGGCACCGTCGGCGCGCCGTCGACCTTCTGCGAGCGTGTCAGATAGACCGTCCGAGCACTCGCGAGCTGCGTGAAGTCGTGGGCGGAGTAGCCGAGGCGCTGCTCCGGCTGGGGCAGGCCCAGCTCCTCGCGCATCGGCCGATTGAGCCAGGGCCCGCTGTCGGCCGTCTCGGGCCATGTGCCCTCGTTGAGCGCGCCGATAACGACCACGTCCGGGCGCTGCAGCCGCGCCTCGAAGGGACCCCAGATCGATAGCCGCGGGTGGGCCGGCAGCAATGCGCGGACGCTCTCGTCGGCGACGAGGCTGCGGTAGAAATCGGGATAGTCCGCGGCGCTTATGGCAGGTGCGCGAAGCGCAGGGTCCAGGAGGCCCGACAGGTAGACAGCGGCGGCTTCGCCGGCCTCTCCGCGCCACAGCGGCGAGCCGGCCGCGGCATCCTCCGGCAGTCGTGACAGCGCCTCCGCCGTCGTCACATGCGCCCGCACGAGATCGGCGAGCGGCTGCCGGCCCGGTCGCATGCAGAGCGTGTCGAGCGGCTGAAACGCGCCGCGCACCCGGGCGAGCAGGTCGCGCGCGGAATCCCAGTCGCAAGGCCACAGCCGCTGCACATTCTGCTGCCGGCGCGCACGTGGTTCGATGGCAGCCTCGATCCCCTCGAGGCCGCGGCCAAGGTAATCGGTTCGAAACGCGATCAGCTCCAGCGCACGCGCGGCGCGGCGCACCTCGCCGGCGGGCAGCGCCAGCCGCGTCAACGGGTGCTTCAGCAGCGCCATCAGGGCGGCCGGCTCGAAATCGCGGCTGGCGGCATCGATCACCAGGTCCAGGAAGGCGCCGGGCACCGTCTTGCGGAACGGCCGGCCGGCGGAATCGTCGACGCGGACGCCCCAGCTCTCGAGCCGGCTGGCGACCCGGCGCGCCAGGGTCCGGTCAGGCGAGACGAGCGCGGCTGTGCGGCCGGGGGCCTCCAGCGCCTCACGGAGGATGAGCGCGATCGCCTCTGCCTCGTCGTGCGCGCTCGGCGCCTCGATCAGCGCGACGCCGCGCAATGCCTCGCGCACGCGATCGCGATCTGCCCCCGCAATGAAGCTGCCCCAAAGGTGTGTCGTCGTGGCGGGCCGCAACGCCTCGCTGAGCACGGTCGCGCGCAACTGGCCAGGCAGGTCCGAATCCGCACCGGGCAGCGGGCGCACAGCCGATCGCGGCACCTCGAGCCGGTCGAGCAGCCTCGCCAGCCCGTGCTGCGGATGCTCGGGGTGCTCGCCGAGGCGATGCCAGCTCTCTGCGTCGAGCCGTTGATCGAGGCCGGGCAGCACGATGGCGCCGTTCTCCAGTCCCAGGACCACACGCATCAGCTCGGCGGTCGCCGGGATGCTGCCGGTGATCCCTGCGACGATGACGGGCGCTGCCGGCGGGTGCGAGGCCAGCCGCTCCGCCTCGGCGAGGATCAGCCGGTTGCGCCGGTCCATGGGCGAGACGAGTCCCCGTTCCGCGAGGTGCTTCGGCCACCAGTCGAGCACGATGGCGAGGAACTGCAGGGTCAGCTGCCAGTGCTCGGAGAACGCTTCCGGCACCAGTCTGGCGAGACCGTCGAGGCTGGCCCCCTCCGTCTCGACCATGTCGATGAGGCGCGCGAGCTCTCTGGCGAGGCGCGCGGCCTGGGCCGGCGTGCTGGCCCCCGCGGCGCCATAGGGCGCCAGACCGTCCCCCGCCGCAGGGCTCGCCTTGCGCATGACGTCCGACCACTCGAGCACCAGCTCGGTCAGCACCAGACGCCGTTCCAGCTCGCTGATCGCGGGCGGGATGCCGCTGGCTTCCGGGGTGGCATCCGTGACATCGGCGAGGCCCGACAGCAGCGTCAGATCCTCCTCGGTCTCGGCGATCGGCCTAATTTTCGGCAGCAGCAGCGCGCGCTGGCCGGAAGCCTTGCGGAATGCCGTCTGGAGCGCGCGAGCAGCGCGCCGCGTCGGCAGCAGGATCGTCGTGTCGGGCAGATCCAGCGGCTGCGGAGGCCCGCCGCCGGGCCGCGGCAGATCGCCGGCGAGGATCGCGGCTGCCAGCGCCGGCAGAAATGCCTGTCCAGGCGGAATGGTATAGAGGCGCGGCTCCGCGCCCCCCAGGCCTGCATGGGCCGACTCTGGGTCGCCCTCAGCCGGCATGGCTACCATTCAAGATCTGCTCGGCCGCGTTCAGCGCCGCCGGTGTGCCGACGTGCATCCAGGTGCCGTCGAGGCGGACGCCGAATGCCCTGCGCTGCCGGATCGCCCGGTCCCACACCAGATTGAGCGAGAAGGGGCCGTCGGGCGCATCGTCGAACAGGCGCGGATGCGCGATCGAGACGCCCGTGAACACGAATGGCGCGACCTCCCGCTCGGGCCGCCGCTGCAGCAGGCCGTCGGCGGACATCAGGAAGTCGCCGCGCCCGTCGTAGCCGAGGCTGGCCGAGCCGAGGGCGAGAAGCAGCAGGCAATCCATGCGCCGGGGATCGAAGCCGCGGGCGAGCCTGGCGAGGTTCGGCTGCACGCCGTCGATCCAGAGGCTGTCGGAGTTGTGGATCAGGAACGGCTCCGGACCGAGCTTCCCCAGCGCCTTCCTCACTCCGCCGCCGGTGTCCAACAGCAGCGCGCGCTCGTCGGAGATCGAGATCCGCGGACGTTCGCGGCTCGCCAAGTGCGCCACGATCTGATCGGCGAGATGATGGACGTTGACGACGGCCGCATCGATGCCGGCCTCGTCGATGCGGTCGAGGACGTGGTCGATCAATGGCTTCTGGCCCAAGCGCACCATCGGCTTGGGGACCAGCCCGGTGATCGGGCGCATGCGCACACCTTTGCCCGCCGCCAGCACCATCGCCGTCTTCGGAAGCCACGTCATCGCAGTCTCGTTCATCGTCGCACAAGCCGCTTGCGGCCTACCCGGCGTCGGGCGGTACACGTTGCTCTTCGGGGAGCCGCGAGTCGTACCACACCTTCAGCGGTCGAAGTGTGGCGTGGGTGAGGTCGCGCTCCAGATAGCGCCAGATTCGCGGCACGTTGCGCAGGTAGGCGGTCTTGCCGTCGCGCCGGGCGAGGCGGGTGAAGATGCCGAGGATCTTGGTGTTGCGCTGCGCGCCGAGCACGGCGTAGGCGAACGTGAAGGCATCGCGGTCGAAGGCCGGCTCACGTGCAGCCGCCATGGCGCAGTAGTGCTCGAGCAGCTCCCGCTCGAGAGCTTCGGGGACGTCGATGCGGGCGTCCTGCAGCAGCGAGACCAGGTCGTAAGCCGGATGACCCTCGAGCGTGTCCTGGAAGTCGAGAATGCCGACGCGCCTCAGCCCAGTCCGCTGCGGCAGCCACATCAGGTTCGGGGAATGGAAGTCGCGCAGGATCCAGCCTGTCGGCAGCCGCAGCAGCTCGTCGAAGACGGCGTT
Source organism: Hyphomicrobiaceae bacterium (assembly GCA_023384095.1). GTDB lineage: Bacteria > Pseudomonadota > Alphaproteobacteria > Rhizobiales > Hyphomicrobiaceae > ZC4RG25. Next base: position 42,063 of record JAHDXT010000013.1, on the reverse strand, counting down.
CCACAGGGCCAGGTACTCCGCGCGCTCCGTGTCGGCCACTGGGGAGCCGCGCAAAGCCGGCCAATACCAGTCCAGCAGCAGCTCCACCTCGATCTGCATCGCGGCCCGGTCATAGGGCGGCAGCCGGTACCTGGAGCCGTCGGCGAGTGCGATGGCCGAAGGCACCGGCACCCCACGCATCTCCACGAGCACGTCGACGGCAGCCCGCCAGAGCTCGGCCTGATCGGCGCCGCCGCCGACTGCCGCCCCGAAAACGTCGTCGCCCAGGTCCTCGACCAGCAGCAGGCCGGCATCGAGGTCCTGAGCCAGGATCTCGGGCGCTGACAGGCGAGCGGCCCTCAGCACGCCCGCCACGGCCACGTATGGGCGCACGTCCTCGGCCAGATTCGCGATCCGGCTGTACGGCTTGCCATTGCGGATAGGGGGGCCGTCGGTCTGGCGCGGAGCATCCATCAGCACGGCGCTGGCGCCGTTCCGCACGAGGCGGCCGAAGCGACGGGGCGAAGCATCGCCCTGGAGGTAGAGGAGGCGGGCGTCGGCCCAGCCCGAACTGCGCAGGAAGGCTTCGATCGCCTGCAGCCGCTCGATGCGCGGCCGGGCGGAGCCGAGCCCCTCGATGACGATCCGGCGCTCGGAGGGGTCGCCCTTCGGGATCTCCTCCAATCGGACCTCGATCCGGTCCGCCGGTAGCAGCTCCTCCGCCCGCTCCGGCCATTCGATCAGTGCTGCGCCGCTCTCCGCCTGCTCGTCGAGGCCGAGCTCGCGCGCCTCCTCGGCGCTGCCCAGCCGGTAGAGATCGAAGTGGGAGACCGGAAAGCGGGGCGCGGCGTAGGTCTGGACGAGGCTGAACGTCGGGCTCGGCACCTCGGCGGTCTCGTCTCCCAGCATCGCGCGGATGATCGCTCGCGCCAGCGTCGTCTTGCCGGCCCCCAGATCGCCGCGCAGCGCAACGACGTCGCCCTGCTTGAGCCCGAAGGCGAGAAGCTCGGCCAGGTGGCGGATTTCGGACTCGCGCACGCGAGCATGTGTCCAGGGCGGCGTCATGCGGCGAGAGGAGAAGCTGCGGGCGGGCTGAACGTCAAGCCTGCGCTGCCGCGGGCTCGGCATCCGCCGGCCGTGCCGTGGCTTCCGGGAACCGGACAGTGACGCGCGTGCCACGGCCGGGCTCCGAGTCGAGCCTCATGTCGCCGCCGTGCAGCTCGACGAGGCTCTTGACGATCGACAGTCCGAGGCCGGCGCCGCGGTGCTTCGATCCGTAGCTGCGGCTCTCGAAACGCTCGAATATGCGGCGCTGCTGGTCCTTGGGAATGCCGACCCCCTGGTCCTCGACCGAGAACGCCACCATGCCGCCCTCCTGCCAGCAGGACACATTGATCGTATCTCCGGGGTTGGAGAATCCGACCGCGTTCGAAAGCAGATTGTAGATCACCTGGCGCACCCGGCTCTCGTCCGCCATGAAGGCCACGGCGTCGTCCGTGACGGCGATGTCGAGGGTCAGCCGGGCGCGGCTCGCCCGCTCACGGACACCGAGGATGGCGGAGTCGAGAACGGCGCGAACCTCGACGCGGGTGAGCTTCAGCTCCAGCGTGCCGGCGTCGATGGTGGCGAGATCGAGAATGTCGTCGATGATGGCGAGCAGCGTCCTCGACGACACGGAGATATCGCCCAGGTACTCGCGCTGCTTGTCGTTGAGCCGGCCCGCGCGCGGGCTCGCGAGCAGCTCGCTGAAGCCGATGATGTTGGTCAGCGGCGTGCGCAGCTCATAGGACACGTGGCTGATGAACTGGCTCTTGAGCCGGTCGGCGGCGACGAGTGCCTCATTGCGGTCCGCCAGCGCGCGCTCGATGCGCTTCGAGGCGGTGACGTCGGCGAAGGTCAGGACCGTGGCGCCGTCCGGCAGCGGCGCCGCCATGAACTCGATCACGCTGCCGTCGGGGCGTACCATCTGGCCCTCGACCTGATGACGCTGGTCGGAGATGGCGGTGACCGTCCGGCTGATGCGCGCCCACGTGCGCGGGTCATCGAACAGGTCGCGGGCCAGGCGGATGATCTGGTCGACGTGCGGCTCGCCGGCGAGGGCCTGGCGCGGCAGCTTCCAGATGGATGCGAACGAGCTGTTGAAGAGCTTGAGGCGCCCGTCCGTGGCGAACACGGCGACGCCCTCCTTGAGGCTGTCGAGCGTTTCCCGCTGCACCCCGATCAGGGCGTTATAGCTGCTCTCGAGCGCGTAACGCTCCGTCACGTCGTCGTAGAGATAGGTCACGCCCCCGTCCGGGCGTTGCTCGGCAACCATGTGCAGCATCCGCCCGTCGGGCAGGTGCCAGCGGTCCTCCATCTCGACCGCCGTGCGATAGCAGGCCAGCAGCTTCGCTTTCCACGCCCGGTAGTCGACCATGGCCGGAAGGCGCGAGCCTTCGCGTAGCCGATCCAGGATTTCGCTGTCCGAGGGACGGGTGGCGAGCCAATCGGGGTCGAGGTCCCAGAGCCGCTGATAGGCGGCATTGAAGAAGCCGAGCCGCTGGTCGCGGCCGAAGATCGCGACGGCCGTCGCCACGCGGTCGAGCGTACGGTCGTAGGCGGCGACCTGGCGGTCGAGCTCGCCCTGCGCCGTCTCCAGGGCCGTGACGTCGATGGCCGCGGCGGCAGTCGATTCCTCGAGCGGCACGATGACGACGTCGTGCGGCTTGCGCTCGCCGCCCACGATCAGCGGCATGCGTTTCGTACAGGTCTCGTGCTTGACGAGTCTGGGCTCGATTGCGGCCCGCTGGCGGGACTCCAGCAGCTCGATCTGGCGCTCGCGGACCTCGGTCTCATCTGCGGCCTCGACGGCAGCGACATAGGCCTTGTTGACCCATTCGATCCTGCCGCCTGCCCCCTTCAGCCAGACCGGCATCGGCAACGCATTGAGCAGGGCGCGGCTCGCACGGATGTCGCGGGCGAGCAGCCGGTGCTGATCGAGAATCTTGAGCACATCGCGCTTGTAGCCTGCAACGTCGCGCAGCCGCAGCACCGCGCGTGTTCCCGCCCCGCGCCCGTCCGCCTCGAGATGGCCGCCGGCGCTCGTCTTGAGCAGCAGGTTGAACGGTCGCCCGTCGGCGAACAGCACATCGAGACCCGATTTCAGCGCTTCGGCCGATTCGGCATCGAGCCATGCGCCGAAGCGAATGAGGTCCCGCCGGTCCTCGGGAACTCCCGGAACGGAGGACAGCGTGTGGGCGACGACCTTGAGCGGCTGCGCCTGCTCCCAGAACACCAGGACCTGCGGTTCCGCCTTGACGATCGCCTCTGCGGTCACGAGGTTGCGGCGCAGGGCGGCCGCTTCCGCCTCTGCCCGCCGGGTCGCCCGGCCTGCGCGCCGCAATGCGTACCAGACGAGGGCGAGCGCGAGCCCGAAGGCCCCGGCCGCGAGCGCTGCGCCCAAGAGGTGGCGAAGTCCGAGCCAGCCGGCGCTCGAGTCTCGGCTTTCGACCAGCGCCAGCGTCAGCACGACGACGCAGGCGAGGCTCGCGAGCAGAAGCGCCAGCAGCTCCCGGCGTGTGGGATCGGTCCTGCCCTGGCGTCCTGCCACGTGCATTGCGTTCCGTGCGTGAAGAGCGATGCGCCAATCGGAACGCGAGACATGGCGCGTCGACGAGTGTTCCCGAAGGCCGAATCACATTGAATTATGAGGAGTTTCGGCGGCGCTGGCCAGAGTTGGCCGGCCATGCGCCGGCGAGATTCTGCGACAGGCGCGCGGGTGGGCACAAGCTGCCACATGCAACTTGCTTGCTTGCGCATGGATGGCCGAAGCGGATCAGGCGAACCAGCGCCCGACGGGCAGCGGCACCATGAGGAGCTTGGCGAACAGGAAATAGAACCCCATCACGATCGCCAGCCCGACTGCGGGGTAGACGATGAGTCGGGCCGGTGTCCACGGATCGTGCATGGCGACCACCAGCAGCACGGCGAAGGCGATAAGCGCTGTGACCTGGAAGCCGATCCAGGGCATGGCCAGTGCGGCGCCCAGCATGGCAGCTACGAGCGCGATGCGGCGCGGCCATGAACCGCCGCTCTCGACCGGCTCCCCCGTTTCCGCTCCCGTCGACACGCCGGTCCGCTGGGCCACCCATTGCAGCAGGATCACGAGCGCCAGCAGAACCAGCGCTGCCGCGATCGTGCGCGGGAAGACGGCCGAGTCGAAATCGAAATACTCGTAGGTGTCAGTTATCGCGAGAGTGCCGAATATCACCATCGAAGCTGCAACGATCGCAGTCCCCGCATCGCCGGCGGGCGTCGGCTGGTGCTCATTCGACATGGGCGATCTCCGGCTTGAGGCGCCACCGGCGCATCAGCAAAGGGCTCGCCAGCGAGAACACGGTGAAGGCGATGATCGCCATCGAGATCGGGCGGCCGAAGAACATGCCGACCAGGTCTTGCTGAGCGCTGCCGATCGTCCACGCCTGCACGAAGCCTTGCTCGGCGATCGGACCCAGGATGATGCCGAGCACGATGGGCGCCGCGGCGAAGCCGAAGCGCCCGAGGATCCAGCCGATCACGCCGAGGATTATCATGATGACCACGTCGGAGGTGCTGTTCCGGATCGCGAAGGTGCCGATGATGGTCATGAACGCTACCGACGGTACGAGCAGCGCCTTGGGCAGCGTGATGATGCTCTTGTAGGCATAGCGGCCGAGCAGGAGCCCGATCGGCAGCATCAGAACCGTTGCAATGATCAAACCCCAGATGAAGGTGTAGACGATCGTTGCCTTCTCGGTGAACAGGCTGGGACCGGTGCGCAGCCCCTGCACCAGCAGCGCGCCGAGGATCACCGCGTCGGGCGGCGTGCCCGGGATGCCCAGCACCAGCGTCGGAATGAAGCCGCCGCCGACGGTGGCGTTGTTCGATGACTCGCTGGCAATGACCCCTCCCGGGTCGCCCTTGCCGTAGTGCTCTCCCGGTCTGGCCGAGCGCCGCGCCTCGGAATAGGCGACGATGCCCGCCACCGAGCCGCCGGCGCCCGGCAGGATGCCGACGATCGTGCCGATGACCGACGAGCGCAGAAGGTTGACCTTCTTGCGCATGAGAACGCTGACCGCCTCGGCCAGCCGGAAGCCGCGCGGCTCGGCGGCGACGTGGAGGTGACGGCCGGGGGTGGCGACGAGGTCGATCAGCACGGGGATGCAGAACAGCCCGATCAGCGCCGCCACGACGTTGATGCCGCCGATCAGCGTCTGAGAGCCGAAGGTGAGGCGCACGTCTGCCGAAACCTCTGCGACGCCGATGCACGATATGAGGAGTCCGAAGGCGCCGCCCGCCAGCCCCTTGAGAAGGCTGCCTTCCGACAGGGCCGAAATCAGCGACAGCCCGAAGATGGCGAGCCAGAAGTACTCGACTGGCCCGAAAGCCAGCGCCACCTGCGAGAGCGGCGGCGCGAGCGTCAGCAGCGCCAGCGCACCGACGAGGCCGCCGGCGACGCTGGCCAGGCATGCCAGCGTCATGGCGAGGTCGCCGTCCCCGCGCCGGGCCATTGGGTAGCCGTCGAGCGTCGTGGCGATTGCCGAGGGGGTGCCCGGAGTGTTGAGCAGGATGGCGGAGTAGGCGCCGCCGTAGATGGCCCCCGTGTATATGGCGCCCATCAGGATCAGCGCCGGCGCCGGCGGCATTCCGAAGGTGAAGGGCACCAGAACTGCGACCGCCATCGTCGCCGTCAGGCCCGGGATCGCCCCGATCACGGTCCCGGCGATGACGCCGATGACTGCCAGCAACAGATTGAGGGGGGTCAGTGCGGCAAGAAATGCCTCTAGTCCCGACATTCAGAGGTCTCGATGCTCATTCGCCAGCTGCCGGCACGCGCGCCTGCCCATCGAACTGGCGCGCGTTTTGCCTTGCGTTGCACGCTAATTCAGGATGCCGCCTTCCTTTGCCGCCTCGATGAACTCCGCGGAGCGTGCCTTCATGAACTCGGCGTTCTTCTCGTAAGGAATGTCGAGCATGGCAAATCCACCATCCAGCATCCTCTTCTGGAACTGGGGGTCGGCATTGATCTTGCCGATCATCTCCGACAGCTTCTTGCGAGTATCCTCAGGCGTGGACTTCGGCACCGCGATGCCGCGGTAGGCGCCCGAGACCAGATCGAAGCCCAGCTCCTTGAAGGTGGGGACGTCGGGGTACTTCGGATGCCGCTTGTCCATCGCAACGGCAAGTATGCGAGCCTTCTCGCCGAGCGCAGCAGCGCTGGTCGTATAGCCCCAGGCGGCCGTCGTCTGACCGCCGAGCAGGGCCGTGTTCGATGGGCCGGTTCCGGCAAATGATACGTAGGTGGTCTTGATGCCGGCCATCTTGTCGAAGCGAACCTGTGCAAGGTGGTTCGCCGTCCCTTTGCCGCTGCCCGAGAGGGTAACCTTGCCGGGGTTCGCCTTGGCGTACTCGATCAGGTCCTTGAGCGTCTTGTAAGGGCTGTCGTCCTTGACCACGATCGCATCGGGCGTGAAGTGGAACCAGTAGACCGTCGTCAGGTCCTCGGTGGTGTAGCCGACCTTCTTCTGGGCCGGCTGCAGCACGATGTGCGGCAGGTTCACACCCATGATGGTATGGCCGTCGCCCGGCAGATTGTTCAGCTCCGCCCAGCCCACCGCGCCGCCGCCGCCGGGCTTGTAGGATACGACGAGGTCCTGGCCGAACATCGTCTTGAAGAAGGGCTGCTGCAGCCGCGCCGTGATGTCGGACTCGCCGCCCGGCCCGAAGGGGATGATGTAGTCCACGGATTTCGTGGGATAAGCGACGGCCGCCGCCGCCATTGCCGCGGTGACGATGCCCGCCAATCCCAATGTGAACCGCCGCCGTGGCGCCATGTCATGACCTCCCGTTGCCGTCGATGCTGTGCACGAGCGGGGCATTCGTAGCCCCCTCCAGCAATCAGACTATCACGCGATGACCTCACGACAAGGCTTTGCGGCCTCCCGGTCAGTAGCGGTAGTGCTCGGATTTGAACGGGCCTTCGGGCGAGACGCCGATATACTCGGACTGCGCCGGCGTGAGCTTGGTCAGTGCGGCGCCCACTTTGGCCAGGTGCAGCATCGCGACCTTCTCGTCGAGACGCTTGGGCAGCGTATAGACTTTGCGCTCGTATTTGCCGGGATTCGAGTAGAGCTCGATCTGTGCCAGCGTCTGGTTGGTGAAGGAGGCGGACATCACGAACGACGGGTGGCCCGTGGCATTGCCGAGATTCACGAGCCTGCCCTCCGACAGCAGGATGATGCGCCTGCCGCTGGGGAACTCGATCTCGTCGACCTGCGGCTTGACGTTGCTCCACTTGAAGTTGCGCAGCGCGGACACCTGGATCTCGTTGTCGAAGTGGCCGATGTTGCAGACGATCGCCCGGTCCTTCATGGCCCGCATGTGATCGATGGTGATGACGTCCTTGTTGCCGGTGGCGGTGACGAAGATGTCCGCGCGCGAGGCCGCATCATCCATGGTGACGACCTCGTAACCCTCCATGGCGGCCTGCAGGGCGCAGATCGGATCGATCTCCGCCACCATGACCCGGCAGCCGGCATTCCTGAGGCTCGCAGCGGAGCCTTTGCCGACGTCGCCGAAGCCGGCGACCATGGCCACCTTGCCGGCCATCATCACGTCCGTTCCGCGGCGAATGCCGTCGACGAGGCTCTCACGGCAGCCGTAGAGATTGTCGAACTTCGACTTGGTCACGGAGTCGTTGACGTTGATGGCCGGGAACAGCAGCGTGCCCTTTTTCTGCATCTCGTAGAGGCGGTGCACGCCGGTCGTGGTCTCCTCCGAGACACCGCGGATGCTGCGGGCGAGCTCGTTGAACCAGCCCTTCTTATCCTTGAGGGTCCGCTTGATGAGGGCGAAGAGGATCTCCTCCTCCTCGGAGCCGGCCTTGTCGAGAAATGCGGTGTCGCCATTCTCTGCCCTGACCCCCAGGTGGACGAGCAGCGTGGCGTCGCCGCCGTCGTCGAGGATCATGTTGGGCGTGCCGCCGTCGCCCCACTCCATGATCCGGCGCGTATAGTTCCAGTAGTCCTCGAGCGACTCGCCCTTGATGGCGAAGACCGGCACGCCCGCGGCCGCGACGGCGGCGGCGGCGTGGTCCTGCGTCGAGTAGATATTGCAGGACGCCCAGCGCACCTCGGCCCCGAGCGCGGCCAGCGTCTCGATCAGCACCGCCGTCTGGATCGTCATGTGCAGCGAGCCGGCGATGCGGGCGCCCTTGAGAGGCTGTGTGGGGCCGAACTCCGCCCGGGTCGCCATCAGGCCCGGCATTTCGGTCTCGGCGATGGAGATCTCTTTGCGACCCCATTGGGCGAGACCGATGTCCTTGATGGCGTGATCGGCAGCAGTGGGCATCTCAGATCCTCGATCTCGGGCATTGCAGCGGCCGTCTATAGCGGTCTGCCGAGCGGCATGCAACGGGACATAAAGACATTGTTATATCTGGTCGGGCGGGAGTGGATCGGGGCCCGGACTTGCTCCGGCGCTCAGGGCCTGTCCACGCACTCCTCGCCGAAGCCGCCGGCGACGAGAGCGACCAGTGCCTCGATCGCCTCGGGCCCCTCGGGTCCCTCGGCCTTCAGTTTGAGCAGGGCACCCGGCCCAGCGGCGAGCATCATCAGTCCCATGATCGAGGTGCCGCCGACGGTATTGCCATCGCGCGTCACGGACACGGTCGCGTTGAAGGACTCGGCGCACTTGACGAACTTCGCGGAGGCGCGCGCGTGCAGGCCCTTGCGGTTGCGGATGGTCACGATTGCGGACGGCTTGCGGGAGTCCAGCACGGTCATTTCCCCCCTGCCTCAGGGTTCACCGGAAAGCACCTGTCTGGCGACGCTAATGTACTTGCGGCCCGCCTCCTTGGCCAGATCGACGGCCTTGGCGAGCGGAGTGTCGCCGCGGACGCTGCTGAGCCTGACCAGCATCGGAAGGTTGACCCCGGCGATGACCTCGACGTTGGCCTCGTCCAGGATCGAAATCGAGAGGTTCGAGGGGGTGCCGCCGAACATGTCGGTCAGCAGGATCACGCCGTCGCCCGTGTCGACGCGGCGCACGGCGGCCAGGATCTCCTGCCGGCGGGCTTCCATGTCGTCGTCCGGGCCGATCGATACGGTCTCGAGCTGCTGCTGAGGGCCCACGACGTGCTCCAGCGCGGCCCGGAATTCCCCGGCCAATCCGCCATGGCTGACGATCAGTAGTCCGATCATTGCTCTCGCGCAGTCCCGAGCCGGCGTAGCGGCCACCCATCGGCCGACCGGCCGGCATCAACTAGCAGGCATATCGCGGCCTCGAGCCGCGACATGTTTGGCAACTGTTCCGAGTCTCCGCAAGCGCTTTCGCCCGGTTTGGCTAGCGGTCGGTCTGGCCGTCGACGGCAGCCCCTTGCAGCGCCAGCAGCAGCTTGAGCGGCGCGGATGCCTCGAATGCGGAGAGCGCCAGCCGTCGAATAGGCACGCCCAGGAGATCGGCAGTTGCATTGGCATCTGGCAACCGTTCGACCTCGCTGGCGATGACCAGATCGACGAGGAGCGCGAGCTCCGCCCGCTCCTGCATCGGCACCGCCACGACGCCGAGGCCGCGGACCTCCATCAAACCCCTGATGGCCGCGGGGCAACTGAGGAGAAGACTGCCGCCGCGGGATTCGACGAGGACCTGGTCGTCGGCGATCAGGAGCGGCTGCGCGGAAATGAGGCCGGTGGCCGGTTGCGCAAGGCAGCGCAGCGCCAGGTCGGATTTTCCGGAGCCCGAGGCGCCGCGGATCAGCGCGGCGCGCCCCGCCAGCGCGATGGCGGTGCCATGCACGAGGCTAGGCCCGGCGGAAACCACGATGACCGTAGCTCCTGGTCTGGGGCGCGCATTGTGCGCCGTCCGGCAGCCGCACGACCAGGCGGGCGCCCAGTGGCGGCTCGGCCGGGCCGGCCCCCGGCGCAAGTCGGTTCTCGGCCCAGATCTGTCCACCGTGGGCCAGGACGATCTCGCGCGAGATCGACAGCCCGAGACCCGAGTTGTTGCCGCGACTGCTCTCGGACGTGGGGCGATACGTATAGAAACGTTTGAAGACCTGCTCGAGGTGCTCGGGTGCGATGCCTGGCCCCTCGTCCTCCACGCGCACCTCGATGAACCGGCCCGAGCGCCGCGCGTGCACCAGCACGGTGCCGCCTTCGGGCGAGAACGAGATGGCGTTGTCGATGATGTTGGTGATCACCTGCGACAGGCGTCCTTCGTGACCGCTGACCAAGAGCGCGTCGTCGGGGCTCGATGGCTCGAGCTCGAGCGCGATGCTCTTGCCGGAGCCGCCGAGCAGATCCGAGAAGGTGGTCACGATGCCATCGAGCACGTGACAGAGCGCCACCGGCTCCGATTGCTGCAACGCGAGCTCGGCGTCGAGCCGTGAAGCGTTCGAGACGTCGGTGATGAGCCTGTTGAGGCGCTTCAGCTCACCCTGAACCTGCGCGATGAGCTGCTGGCGCTCCTCCTCGTTTCGGGCGTAAGCCAGCGCCTCGGCCGTCGATCGCGCGGCAGTGAGCGGGTTCTTGAGCTCGTGCGCGACGTCGGCGGCGAACTTCTCGCTGGCTTCGATGCGCCGGAACAGGGCCGTCGTCATATTGCGGAACGCCGTCGCCATCAGCCCCACCTCGTCGCTGCGATGGCCGAAGCCCGGCAGGTCGTGACGCGCGGAGATGTTGTGGCTGACATGCTCTGCCGCGTCGGACAACCGCCGCATGGGACCGGCCACGGTCCGCGCCAGCAGCAGGGATGCCGCGATCATCGCCGCCAGCGCGAGCAGGGCGATCTTGAGGATGGTCCAGCGCTCCTGGCTGAGCGCGTCGTCGATCTCGCCGGGCTTGCTCGACAGCAGGAGAACGCCCTGCACGGAGCGCGCGCGCTGGATCGGAACTGCGATGGAGACGATCTGCTCGCCGTTCTGATTGAGCAGCAGCATCGGCGTCGTGGTGCCGGTCATGGCCATCCGGACTTCCGGATAGAAGTTGCCGTTGGCGTTGCCGATCTCCTTGTAGACCGGCAGCTCGGCATTGAGGAACCACTGGGTCAGGCGCGTCCAGAGGTTCTTGGTCCTCGGCCGGGGTTGCGGCGAGGGCGGCTTCATGATCAGGCCGCGCGACAGGAGCTGGGCGGAGTCTGTGATGAGCGTGCCGTCTCGGCTGTAGATCCGAGCCCGGTTTGCGGTCGGCTGCACGAGGCGGCGGAGAATGGGCGTGACGCGCTCTGGCCGGATCGAGAGCTGCAACGCAGCAAAGCCGTCGTCCCGGAACGGGATCAGCGCGCCCTCGATCTCCGGCAGCTTGTCGGGGTCGAGGACGATCCTCTCCGTCTCGACGCTGGCGTTGGCGGCGATCGCCGCGGCGATGATCTCGCCCTGGCTCCGCAGGCTTTCGCGCTTGGCGTCGATCAGCCAGACGTTGTGCTTGCTGAGATAGAGGATGCCGCCGACGAGGATGAGCAGGCCGAGAAGATTGGAGACGATGATGCGGCGCAGCAGGCTGCCGGTGACCAGCCGCACGGCACCGCTGCGCACCAAGCGCTCGCCGGCCGCTGCGAGAAGTAGCCGGGCGGGCAACGCAGCGCCATGGAGGCGCTGGATCCACTCGCTGGCAGCCCGCCAGGAACCGATACCCGGCACGGGCCGCTCGAATTCAACTGCCATGCACCCCCCCGGGGTTTAAGCCTCCTTGAAGCGGTAGCCTACACCATAGAGCGTCTCGATCACGTCGAAATCGTCGTCAACCTGTTTGAATTTCTTGCGTAATCTCTTGATGTGACTGTCGATTGTCCGGTCGTCGACGTAGACCTGGTCGTCGTAGGCGGCATCCATCAGCGCATCACGCGTCTTGACGACGCCGGGGCGGGTGGCCAGCGCCTGCAGAATGAGGAACTCGGTCACGGTCAGCGTCACGGGCTTGCTGTCCCAGTGGCACGTATGGCGCTCGGGGTCGAGTTTGAGCTTGCCGCGCTCGAGCACGCGCGCCGTCTCGGCCTGCGGATTGGTGCCGTCCTTGGGCTGGAAGCGCCGCAGGACGGCCTTGACGCGCTCGACGACAAGACGTTGCGAGAACGGCTTGGCGATGTAGTCGTCAGCCCCCATCTTGAGGCCGAACAGCTCGTCGATCTCCTCGTCCTTGGAGGTGAGAAAGATGACAGGCATGTCGGACTGCTGGCGCACGCGCCGCAGCAACTCCATGCCGTCCATGCGCGGCATCTTGATGTCGAAAATGCCGAGGTCGGCCGGCTCCTCGGTCAGGGCCTCCAGCGCGGAGGCGCCGTCGTTGTACGTCCGGACCTTATAACCCTCAGCCTCGAGGGCCATTCTGAGCGAGGTCAGAATGTTCCGCTCGTCGTCGACGAGAGCAATCGTACTCTTTTCTTTCATGTCTCTTGCCCTGGACGGTCGTCGTGATGCGGGCTCTATGGCCCGTTCTTGTGCGAAATGTGGCGCGCTGGACGTTGCCAGCCTGTCGGATACTAGCTGAATAGGCCAGCAGGGGCATCGAGGCAAGGTTGTCGCCAACAACTACAGTGGCTCTTGTGAATGCCCGATGAAGCCTCGAAGACCCCTCACCATGCCAGCGGCGCGCCGGGAGCCGAAGCGCGCCGGATGCTGCGCCGCGCCGGAAAAGCGGCCCTGGCGACGCTCGACCGCGAGACAGGCCACCCTTACGCCTCGCTGGCCCTGGTAGCAACGGAGCCTGATGGCGCACCTGTCCTCCTGCTCTCGCGGCTGGCGCTGCACACGCAGAACATCGCCGCCGATCCGCGGGCGAGCCTCTTGATCGAGGCCGCGGGCCGCGGCGGCGACCCCCTGGCGGCCGGCCGGGTCAGCCTCGCCGGGCGGCTTCGGCCGGCGGCAGGCGGCACGGCGGCGCGGCGGTTCCTCGCGGCGCACCCGTCCGCCGCCGGCTACGCCGGGTTCGCCGACTTCGGCTTCTTCGTCATGCATCTCGAACGCGCGCACTACGTCGGCGGCTTCGGGCGCATCTCGCCTCTCACGGCAGTCGACCTGCTGCTCGACGTGAGCGGGGCTGGAGCGCTGATCGCGGCGGAGCCCGACCTGCTTGCGGCCCTCGATCGCGGTCAGGCGGAGAAGGTCGCAAGGCTGGGGGCGCGCCTGTCCGGCGGCAGGCAGGGCCCCTGGCGCGTCACCGGGATCGATCCGGCCGGTTGCGATCTGGCCCTGGTCGACGAGCGCCGCCGCTGCGACTTCGCCGAGCCGGTCAGCGATGCCGGCGAGGCGTGGTGCGCGCTGAGGCGCTGGCTCGACGCGAGCTGATGCGAGCCCGTGTGCCATGCGAGCCGGGAGCCGCCGAGGCTGGGGGTTCAAAGTTCAATGTATACGGCGACCCTTTTCTGGCCAGCCGGTTTGTGCCCTATCACAAGGGCCCTAATTTGTGGTGCGTGCGGCTTCGAGGCTTGAGGCCGGGCTGCGGCGCGCCTAGCTCCCGGGGCTTCGGGTGCGAATGACCGGGTCGCGGTTTTGCACCTGACGGCGTTGTCGTAAGGTCGAGGTGCCGAGGAGGCTCGGAGCCCTCCCGGCGGACGGTTGAAGGACGATCATGAAGGCAGACCTGTTTTCCCTGGCGAACGCGAGCGCCGTCCACTCAAACAACTCGGACGTGGAGCTGATCGAGCGGGCGATCAGGCGCAGCGAAGGAAGGTTGGCTTCGACGGGCGCGCTGGTCGTCGAGACCGGGGCGTATACCGGACGCTCCGCCAAGGACAAGTTCACGGTCCGCGACGCCCTGACCGACGGCACCGTCTGGTGGGACAACAACAAGGCGATCACTGGTGAGCAGCTCGATCTGCTCCATCGCGACTTCCAGGAGCACTGCCGCGGCCGCGCGCTCTTTGTGCAGGACCTTTTCGCGGGCGCCGACCCGGCCAGCAGGCTGAACGTACGGGTCGTCTGCGAGTATGCCTGGCACGCCCTGTTCATCAGGCACCTGCTGCGCCGGCCCGAACCCGGCGCTCTCGCCGGCTTCCTGCCCGGCTTCACCGTGGTGGACCTGCCGAGCTTCCGCGCCGATCCCGACCGGCACGGCTGCCGGTCGGAGACCGTGATCGCCTGTGATTTCAGCCGCAGGCTCGTGCTGATCGGCGGCACCTCCTATGCCGGCGAGATCAAGAAATCGGTTTTCTCGTTCCTGAACTTCCTGATGCCCGGGCAGGACGTCATGCCGATGCATTGCTCGGCGAACGAGGGGCCGGACAGGGATGCCGCCGTCTTCTTCGGGCTGTCCGGCACCGGCAAGACGACACTGTCGGCCGATCCCAAACGCATCCTGCTCGGCGACGACGAGCATGGCTGGTCCGACCGGGGCATCTTCAACTTCGAAGGCGGTTGCTACGCCAAGACGATACGGCTTTCCGCCGAGGCCGAGCCGGAGATCTGGGCCGCCTCGAACCGCTTCGGCGCCGTGCTCGAGAACGTGGTCCTGAAGCCCGGCACGGCAGAGCCGGACTTCAATGACTCGAGCCTGACCGAGAACACACGCTCGGCATATCCGCTCGAGTTCATCCGCAATGCCAGCGCCACCGGCTGTGCCGGCCACCCGAAGAACATCATCATGCTGGCGGCGGATGCGTTCGGCGTCCTGCCGCCGATCGCCAGGCTCACGGCGAGCCAGGCCATGTACCATTTCCTGTCCGGCTACACGGCCAAGGTGGCCGGGACCGAGAAGGGCATGGGCGCCGAGCCGCAGGCTACTTTCTCGACCTGCTTCGGCGCGCCGTTCATGCCCCGGCACCCCAGCGTCTACGGCAACATGCTGCGCGAGCTGATCGCCAGGCACGACGTCGATTGCTGGCTCGTCAACACGGGATGGACAGGAGGCAGGTACGGTGTCGGCCGCAGGATGCCGATCCAGGTCACCCGGGCGCTCATCGACGCGGCCCTTTCAGGTGCGCTCAAGAGACAGTCGCTGAGAACCGACCCGACCTTCGGCTTCCAGGTGCCGACATCGCTGCCGGGTATCGACGGATCGATCCTCAACCCGCGGCAGACATGGCCGGATCCAGCCGCTTACGACGTGCAGGCCAGAGCCCTCGTCGGCATGTTCAACAAGAACTTCAGCAAGTTCGAGGGGCACGTCGATGCCGACGTAAAAGCGGCTGCCCCGGTCCTGCGCGAAGCCGCGGAATAGCGGCGCTCCTTCAGGCCCGGCGCCATTCAGCGGATGGCGTCGGCACCGGTTTCGGTCCCCTCGGCCTGCTGTGGCAGCAGCATCGCTGCGGCGGCGCTGCGCGCACGCGGCGACCTGGAGCGTCTGCCGCGCAGCTTGTCCAGCTCCTTCGCCAGCCGCTCGAAGCACTCCCGGTCGGCAGCTTCCAGAATGGATAGATAGGGCTTCCATAGCGCCCGCCAGGCGCGGCGTCGCGCGGCCGAGTTGACGACCAGCGCCGGCGTCGGGCGCAGCGGTTGCCCCCCGAGCCAGGCATATGCGGCGCGCCAGATCTGCGGGCTGGCACGTTTGTTTCGCGGTCCCCGGAGCTGCACGATCGTCGGCAGGCTCGGGTCGATCAGGTGGGCGCCGATCTCGAGGTCCGCGACCGGCACGCCGTTCTGACGGATGCTGAACACATGGCTGATCCCCGCTTCGAGCTTCTCCGCGAAGGCGTCGAGGCAGTTGTCCATCGCCTCGCTTTCCGCGATGAAGTCGCCGATCTCCCTGAGCTCGACGATTTGGTAGCCGAGCGCCGAGCCATCGTGGAGCCAGGGCTCGCGGTTGAGCGAGGCGAGCGTCAGCGACAGTCGCACCCGCTTGCGCCAGGCGGTCAGCTCGTCGAAGGCGCGGCGCGGGCTCATTCCCGGCGACCACGGCCGTCGCAGCAGTCTGCCGCCGAGGGTGTCCGGGTGACGGGCGAACCACGCCCATGCCGCGACATACGGCAGCGCCGGGTCCGTGGCCAGGGGCGCTCGGAAGCGGTCGTGTTTCGCCACCCATAGCGCGAAATCGGCATTGCAGGACCGGTGGGCCTGGAGGACGCGCTCGAGCCAGTTCCCCGACAGGGCCTGCGCGCTCGGCATCAGATTGATTATGCGCTCCGAGAAGACGGGGTCGTCGGGGACCCTGGCAAGCCGCCTGTTGAAGGCTTGTGGCGGCAGCCTTCGCATCCACCACGGCAGTCCAAGGGCCTGCGCCGCCTCCCGAAGCCGCGAGCCCGCTGCCAGATGCGCGACCGCGGCCCGGCGCGATTCGACGGTCCCATACCCGGTGGCGAGCGCGAACAGCAGGCCGGGAAACGTCTCGGCAAGGTCCTCGAGGCAGGCGGCGCGACTGGCGATCTCGCCGACCTGCCGGCGGAATGAAGTGTGGAACGACTGCACCAGTTGCGAGCGGCGGGCATCCGGGTCAGCCACGACCACGGCCGCGCGCTTCAGTGACTGCCGGCTTGCTGTTGGACGCTTGCGATGCATGGACTCGACCTCCCGCACGGCCTTCATAGCCGTGCAACATGGCGGAAGGCAGGAGAAACCGTGCTGCTGCTGGCGGCATTGCGTCCCTTAAACGGTTTGTTGCGGCGATTGCAAGGCAGGATCGGCAACCTACAGGCCGCAGCAGCGGGACGCCATCGGGGCTGCGGCCCGCGGGGCTATTGCAGCGCCGCGAGCGCCTGGGCGAAGCCGGCCAGCGAGATGGGAATGCCGATTCCCGCTTCCTCGGTCTGGAAGATGATGAAGATCGCCGTCTTGCCCGTCTTGAGCTGCTCGACCAGCTTGTCCTCGGCGACCACCTGCGCGTAGCACGCGAAGGCGTGGCAGCGCAGGAAAGGCGCGTGGCCGACATCCCTGTCGTCGATCTTCAGCCCGAGTCCGGGCGGCAGCAGCACGCCGACCGGCGCGAACACGCGCAGCACGCGGGTGCCGTTGGAGAACTTCTGGAAGTAGACCGTCAGGCCGACGTTGTTGCGGTCCTCGGCCGTCACGCTCTGCACGAGCGCGCAGGTCTCCGACTTGGCGCCCGGGGGCGGCGCCTTGCACACCACCTGCCAGTCGCCGTGCTGGGCCTTGACGGTTCCGTCCGGCGCCTGAGCGAATGCGGTCGAGCCGAGCGCGGCAACGAGCCAAGCCAGCATGGCCGAGGCAGCAGCGACTGCGCCGGCCCGGCGCCGCTTGCAGATGGCCACTGCCGTCCTCACCCGCGCCCCTCCCATGATCTGCGCCATCGGCGCGGCTGCTGCCCGGCATGTGCGGCCAGGCGCGCGAATCCGTCTTGCCGAGGATTGGGGCCAAAGTGGGACCCCGGACCGCTGCCGGCTGGGACGGGCCGGCCCGGATATGCAAGTCCACTGCGCTCCCGTAACGCCCAAGGGAGAGGCGGGCATCCTCGGCGCCCCGCAGCTCCCGGCGAGGGATAGCTATTGCCGCCTCACCGCAAGAATTCCGGCGCAAGCAGGCGCGGAACCGCCAGCACCAGCTCGGGCCAGACGATCACCAGGGCCAGCACCATGAGCATGGGTATCAGCATGATGCCGACGTCCCTGAGCGCCTCGCGCATCCGGATGCCCGCTATTGCGCATGCGATCAGCAAGCACAACCCGTAGGGCGGCGTCACGAGGCCGAAGGCCAGGGAAACGATGCCGATCATCGCGAAGTGGATCGGCTCCATCGACACGGTCCTGGTCAGCGGCTCCAGGATCGGTGCGCAGATGATGATGGCAGGGATGGCGTCGAGGAAGCACCCGACGACCAGGAACACAGCGGCGATGAAGAAGCCGGTTGCGAAGAACCCCATGTTCCAGGTCGTCACGCCGGACAGGATCGCCTCGGGGATCTTGTAGTAGGCGAGCAGCCAGCCGAAAGTGCTGGCAGTGCCGACGCAGAAAAGGGTGATTCCGGCGAGCTTGCCGGTATCGGTCAGCGCAGCGTAGAGGCCCTTGGCGTCCAACTCGCGATAGACGATCAGCGACAGCACGCTGGCGTACAGCACCGCGATGCAGGCGGCCTCCGTGGCCGTGAACAAGCCGAAGATCTTGCCCCCGATGATGATGGCCGGGGTCATCAGCGCCGGGATCGACACCCATAGCCCGCACATGAGCTCGCGCCAGGTCGCGCGCGGATAAGTCTTGTAGCCGCGCGACTTGGCATAGAGGTGCACGGTGGCCATCTGCGCCAGGCCGACGAGCAGCCCGGGCAGGATGCCGGCCAGGAACAGCCCGCCGATGGACACGGTGAGAATGCCGCCCCAGACGATCATCACGATCGACGGCGGGATGATGACCGCGAGCACGGCCGAAACCGCGGTGATCGCCACCGAGAAGGACAGGTCATAGCCTTCCCTGGTCTGCGCCTCGATGAAGAGCTTCGACTGGCTGGCGGCATCGGCCGTGGCCGAGCCGGAAATGCCGGAGAAGAATATCGACAGCACGACGTTGATCTGTGCCAGGCTGCCGGGGAAATGCCCCACCATCGCGCGCGACAGCCGCATCAGGCGGTCGGTGGTGCCGCCGATGTTCATGATGTTGGCGGTGAGCAGGTAGAAGGGCACCGCCAGCAGGATGAAGGAATTGTAGGCGTTGAACGTCTCCTGCATGAGCGTCATGGTATCGAGCCGCGGCTCGATGGCCAGGATCGGCAGGCAGGCGAGCCCGAGCGCGAAGGCGACCGGCACGCGGATGGACATCAGGAAGAAGAACAGCCCGAACAGGATCGCCGCCGCTTCGCCGGGTGACAGCACGGCGCCCGTCATGCCGCCCTCCCGAGGATGATCCGCAGGTCGTCCAGCATCTGCTCGCCGAGGAACACGATCCAGGTGATGCCGGTCAGCGGCCAGGCCACGTGGATGAGCCACAGCGGCAGCTCGGCGAGCTCGGAGATCCTGTTCATCGCGAACTCGGTGAACTGGATGCCCGCGGTCACGAACACCAGCGCGGTGACCAGCACGCCGAGCCGGCCAAGGAGGCGCGCCGCCGCTTCGCCACGCTCGCCCATTTGCGGCCAGACGTCGACCTCGAAGTGCGTCGTTTCCCGGACGCCGATCATGGCGCCGATCATGATCGTCCAGATGAAGAGGAAGCGCGCCATCTCCTCGGTCCAGATGTAGGACGGGATGAGAGCGGTATAGCGCGAGAAAATCTGCAGACTGACCGGGATGACGAGGATCGCGACGGAGACCGCCATGAGCCATGAGAGGAGCGCGGCATACCAGCTCGTGAAACGCCGCCAGACGGACCGGCGGTCCGGCGGTATCGTCGAGAACATCATGAATGACACCGGGCGAACAGAGGACAAGGACGGCCGGGGGATGGCCCCGGCCGGCAGGCGATCGGAGTGAATGGCGCAGCGGACGGCGCCATCCGCCCGTTCATTTGATCGCGTTGATCTTCTGATAGATGTCCTCGGCCCCGATCTCCTTGGCATAGGCGGCCAAGACCGGGTCGACCAGCTTCTTCATCTCGTCGCGGCCCTTGAACGGGATGCGCTTCAGCTTGCCGGCCTTCTCGAGCGCGTCGAGCTTCTTCTCGTCCTCCGAGGACTCGATCTGGCGGCCGAAGGCGCCGGCTTCCTTGCCTGCCTTGACCACGGCGGCCTGAAGGTCGGCCGGCAGCGCTTTGAAGATCTTGCCTGAGAAGCAGAGCGGCCGGATGGTGATCGCGTGCTGGGTGAGCGCCAGATTCGGCGCCACCTCGAAGAACTTCATCTGCTCGACGCCGGCAGCCTCGTTCTCGCCGGCCTGGATGACGTTGTTCTGGATGGCGTTGTAGACCTCGTTATAGGCGATCACGGTCGGCGCCATGCCGGCGGCCTGGAACGTGCGCGACCAGATCGGCGCGCCTTGCACGCGCACCTTGAGGCCCTTGATCTCCTCCAGCGAGCCCATCGGTTTGTTGATGAAGATGTTGCGCACGCCGCCGCCTGCGTAGCCGATCAGCATGACGTCCGCCTTCGCGGCGATCTCGTCGGCGATCGGCTTCAGCAGGTCGGCGTCGAGCACCTTGTTCCAGTGGTCGAGGTCGCGGAACAGGAAAGGCGCATCGATGAAAGGCGCCGCCTTGGAGAAGGTCGACATGTGCGCGGGCGAGACGACGGCATAATCGACCGCCTTGCCCTGGGCCATGTACTCGAAATACTGCTTCTCGAGGCCGAGCGAGGAGTTCTTGTGCAGCACGAACTCGATCGGCTTGCCGTAGTACTTCTTGACCAGCTCCTCGAACCTGACCATCGCCTTCGTGAACGCATGGTCGTCGTTGAACTGCGAGGCTCCGTTGAGCGTGATCGTCTGCGCCTTCGCGATCCCCGGCATGGCGATCGAGCCGGCGGCCGTCGCTCCGATACCGGCGAGCACTGTTCTGCGTCGAATCATGGTGTTTCCTCCGTTATGGCCGCCTTGCTCTTCCGTGAGATGCAGGTCTCCCGGCCCGGCCGTTCGCGGCCGCAGCGGCGGCACGATAGCTTACGTCCGGTGACGGCACTAGCCCTAGTTCGCGTTCAGAACATCTGGGAACATTGCCGCGCGCCGTCGGGGTGAAGGCACCCGGGCGGCGCATGCCTGACGAGGTTGCAGCTATCCAAGATTCGCCGTCGCAGCAATACTCGGCGCATCTGCCGCCGAGTAGCCTATGGAGCAGCCTATGCGGATAGCCGACGTCAGGACACACGTGCTCGAAGCCAGACTGGCGATGCCGTTTTCGTGGTCCTTCGACCGGACGGAAGTGCGTGGGGCTTGCATCGTCGAGATCGTGTGCGAGGACGGCACGGTGGGATGGGGCGAGTGCTTCGGGCCGCCGCGGCTCAATGCGGCCGTGGTGCACGCTTTCCGTCCGCTGCTCCTCGGGGCGGACGCGCTCGCGACCGAGCGCATCTGGCAGACGCTCTACAGTCAGTTTCGCGATCAGGGTCAGAAGGGGCTCGTCGTCACAGCATTGAGCGGCGTCGACGTCGCGCTCTGGGACATCAGGGGCAAGCGCTTCGGCGCGCCGGTCCATCGCCTCATGGGCGGGCCGCTGCGGACCGGTGTGGCCGCCTATGCGACCGGCACCTACCGGCGCGATGCGGGCGACCCGCTCGATTACATCACCGCGGAAGTGGCGGGTTACGCACGCGAGGGTTTCGGCGCGGTCAAGCTCAAGATCGGCTTCGGGCTGCAGGAGGACATCGCTCTCATTCGCGCGGTGCGCGAGACCATCGGCCCGCAGGTCGGGCTCATGCTCGACGCCAATCACGGCTATGACGCCGTCGATGCCGTCGCGCTCGGCCGCGCCGTGGCGCCGCTCGACATCGGCTGGCTCGAGGAGCCGGTGGCGCCGGAGGATCTCGGCTCTTACGAGGAGGTGCGCCGCGGCCAGCCGATCCCCGTCGCCGGCGGCGAGTGCGAGTTCACCCGCTGGGGGTTTCGCGAGGTGCTGGCGCGGCGCGCCATGGACATCATCCAGCCGGATACCTGCGCGGCGGGTGGCTTATCGGAATGCAAGAAGATCGCCGACATGGCCAACGCGTTCGGCGTACGCTACCTGCCGCACGTCTGGGGGACGGGGATCGGACTTGCCGCCGCGCTCCACCTGCTGGCCGTCCTCCCGCACCACCCGCCGCGGCACAAGCCGCGCGAGCCGCTGCTCGAGCTCGACCGCTCCGAGCATCCGTTCCGGCAGGCGGTGCTGAAAAAGCCGATCGAGCATGTCTCGGGCGTCGTCCAGGTTCCGGACGGTCCGGGGCTCGGGATCGATGTCGATCGCGCGGCGCTCGAGCGGTTTGCAGCCAGGTGATCGGAAGGGCGTGGCGTCGCGCCGATCGAAATGAGCGATGGCGGCCCCTTGGGCATCATGCTGCCCCCCCGGCCGCCACCGCCGCCGCGGCCATCTGCTGAGCGCAAACGGAGCCTACGGACAATGGAGGTTCGGTCATGCTGGCCGGAACAGCAAGCAATCGGGGGTTGTAGTCCCAAATATGCTTTCCGGCTTGCGGCGGCGCAGGCGCCAGCTCATAGCTTCTCTTGAGGATCTTGAGGCCCAGTTAGGTGAGGTGGCGCAAGCCTTTGCGCCAGATCCTGCTCTGTGAGCGATAAATATCATCTTTATCGCTCACATATTACTGTGTTCTGAGCGATAATAGTGTAGACTATCGCTCATGATGTGGAGCTGGCAACAACCCGACTGGCCTCGCTTCCGTTTTGACGCGGAGGCTCTCGCCCCTCTGGAAGCAAGATTCTTGCAGCAGGGCGGGATCGTTATCGGCGCTGCACGGCACCTTGCCGAAGACGAATCTGCGCAGCTTACAGTCGAGATCATCAGCAGTGAGGCGTTCAAAACGTCGGAGATCGAGGGCGAGATCCTGGATCGGGACAGCCTGCAATCGTCCATCCGGCGTCAGTTCGGCCTGAGTACCGACCACAGGCGCATCGGGGCCGCCGAACAGGGTATTGCCGAGATGATGGTCGATCTTTACCGGCACTTCGACATCCCGCTCACACACCAGGTTCTGTTCGACTGGCACAGGCTCCTGATGAACGCTCGCCGCGATATCAGGGATATCGGTGGGTACCGCACGCACACGGAGCCGATGCAAATCGTCTCCGGGGCGATCCACGCACCCAAGGTTCACTACGAAGCGCCACCCTCCAATCGCGTTGAAGCCGAGATGGAGACGTTTTGCCTTTGGTTCAACGAGACAGCGCCTGACGGCAGAAAGCCTCTGCCTGCGCTTGCCCGTACAGGGATAGCCCATCTCTATTTTGAGTCCATCCACCCCTTTGAAGACGGCAATGGTCGGATCGGGAGGGCGATTGCAGAAAAAGCTCTGGCGCAAGGGCTTGGGCAGCCGAGCATGACGGCCCTTTCCGTCATGATAGAGCGAAAACGCAAGGCCTATTACGCCGCGCTGGAGAACGCGAGCAAGGACAACGAGATCACCCCCTGGCTGATATGGTTCGGGGAAACGGTGCTGGAGGCTCAGAGCCATACGCAACACTGGATCGACTTCCTGATCGCCAAGGCCAGGCTGCTGGATGGCTTGCGGGGCAAGATCAACTTACGTCAGGAGAAAGCGCTGCTACGCATGCTGCGAGAAGGACCGGATGGATTTGAAGGAGGGCTTTCCGCCGGAAACTACGGCTCCATCACCGGAGCGTCGCCAGCCACAGCGCGGCGTGATCTAGGAGAGCTTGTGGCTCTTGGCGCTCTGGTCAGGACGGGCGACCGGAAGGCAACCCGCTACTGGCTTGCTTTTGGCGGGCAGGCAAGCTGACCTTCAGCAGGATCGCTATTGAATTTGCCCGATTTCTTACATTCAGCCAGCAATTCATCCACCACCGGATCGTTGGACATTTCTTCAAAAAAATCGATGATGCTTTGCCTGTCTTCACCTGCATTCAAGAGCTGGGTGGGTGAACGCCGAATGCCAGATCCGCGAAATTTTCTGCAACCGAATATAGAAACTCTACGATCTCAACCTTCTCCTTCTGGCTGATGTCGTACTCATAAAAATACGGCGGATATTTTTCAGTATTGCGGGGGCATAAATTTCGTGTTCTCAGCGTCATCGTTCGGCCAAAACCGGACGCGAGCCATAATTCCTTATTTATTTCATATGGTTAAGGTAAAATTTTGGGACCAGCCAACCTCAAGCGTACAGGTTTGACAAAAGATCATCAATGATTTCAATGTCTTACGTATTACTGAAAAATGGTGCGGACGGAGGGAGTCGAACCCTCACGGCGTTGCCGCCTCAGGATTTTAAGTCCTGTGTGTCTACCAGTTCCACCACGTCCGCGGGCCGGCCCTTTATGGGCTTCAGGCGCTGGGGAAGCAATCACGCGCGGACGCGGTAGCCATGGCGTACGGCGGCCATGAGCAGCAGGTAGAGCGTCGCGGCGTTGAGCAGATGCCACAGGAAGTGGGTGCCGAGCAGGCTGCCTGCAAGGCGGGTCTCACTGCACAGCTCGAGATCGACGGTGCGGAACAGCATCGAGGCGAGGAATACGCCGGCCGCCAGCAGCAGATAGCCGGATGCGCGATGCTTCTTCACCCGCAGCACCGCGCCGATGCCCAGCATGGCCAGGAACGCCGGCACGTAGCCGGCGGTACCGTTGAGACAGGGTCCGCGCGCGGCCGCGGTGCCGAAGAGGCCGGGCCGGCAGTCGATGTCTCCCGCGAGTTGAAGCGTGCCGATGAACAGCGCGAGCCCCGCCAAGGTCCAAAGCCAATCGGCGTCGAGGTACACCCGGAGCGCGTAGCCCATGTAGGCCAGCATGAAGAGGCCGATGGGGATCACATCCGCCTGGGCCGACCAGCGCGTCGCAAAGGTGTGGAAAAGGAAGCTGCCCACGCCGATGATGAACACGAGGTCGATCAGCACCGCGACGCCGGGCGCGGGTGCGGGCCGCGGCTGACGCGCGAACGAAATTCCGGCCACCACGGCCGCGATCAGGAATGCGCCGTTAGTCGCGGCGTTGATCGGCTCGGCCCAGAACGACGGGTCAGCGCCGCGCTCGCAGTAGCGGAAGACCTGAGCGCTCCAGGACACCAGCCCTCGCCCGCTCAGTCGGCCGGGAACAGGTCGGAAAGCTGCACGGTGAGGCCCGGCGGCTCGAGGACGGGCTCGCCGCTCTCCACCACGCGCGTGGCGATGTTGCCGTTCTCGCACCGCCGGTGATGTACGATGAGCCGGTTGTCCGGGTCGGCGATCAGATAATGAACGAGGCTCGGCAGCTTAAAATAGCCGGCCAGCTTGACACCTGCGTCCCTCGCCTCGGAGGAGGGGGATGAGACCTCGACCACGATGACCGGCTCGGGGATGATGATCGTGCCGCGTGCCAGCTTCTCGCCGCAGTAGACCAGGGCGTCCGGCTCGTAAGCGGTGCGCTCGCCGGTCTGGACAGTGGCACCGTCGGTCAGAACGTGGCACCGTTTGCCTGAAAGCTTGATGGCTTCCCGTAAGGCAATCGCAATCTCAAGCTTAGTCTCATTATGCTCCGTCCGCTCCGGCGACATCTGGACGACGCGGCCCCCGTACAGCTCATACCTCCCCCGCGGCTGAGCCATGGCCCAGTCGATGAACTGCTCGACGGTCATGCGTGGCGGTGCGTGCACGTTCATGGCTGCAGGTTAGCACGGTTTGGCTAACGGGGTAACGTGATCGCAGCCGTTGTGCTCCAGGGCGTGAAGTCGCCAAATCGTGAAATCGTGTTCTGCCAGCTCTCAGCCGCACGATTTCACGACTTCACTATTTCACGATTTCACGCCTTTTCATCCCTTCCGCTCCGCCGCCGCCAGCCGGATATGCAGCTCGCGCAACTGCTTCGGCGTGGCTTCCGAGGGCGCGCCCATCAGCAAGTCGCTGGCCTGCTGGTTCATGGGGAACAGCGCGACGTCGCGGACGGTCTTCACGCCGGCAAGCAGCATGACCATGCGCTCGATGCCGGCGGCCATGCCGCCGTGCGGCGGTGCGCCATACTGGAAGGCGCGGTAGAGCGCGCCGAAGCGCTGCTCGACGTCCTCCGCGCCGAGACCGGCGATGCCGAACGCCTTCACCATCGTATCCGGACGGTGATTGCGGATGCCGCCGGAGGCGATCTCGTAGCCGTTGCAGACGAGATCGTACTGGAAGGCCTTGATGTCGAGCTGGTCCTCCACGGTCGTGGCCGCATCGAGCGCGGCGCTGCCGCCCTGGGGCATCGAGAACGGGTTGTGCGAGAACTCGACCCGCTTCTCCTCCTCGTTCCACTCGTAGAACGGGAAGTCGACGATCCAGGCGAAGGCGAAGCGGTCCTCGTCGACGAGCTTCAGCTCCTGGCCGACGCGGTCGCGCGCCAGGCCGGCGAACTTGTGGAACCTCGCCGGGTCGCCCGCGACGAAGAAGCAGGCATCGCCGACGTTGAGACCCAGTTGCGAGCGGATGCCGCCCGTGCGATCGGGGCCGATGTTCTTGGCGATCGGTCCGGCGCCGCCTTCCTCGCTCTCGCGCCAGAGGATGTAGCCGAGGCCCGGCTGGCCCTCGCCCTGCGCCCAGGCGTTCATGCGGTCGCAGAACGCGCGGCTGCCGCCGCCGGACGCAGGCAGCGCCCAGATGCGGACCTTCGGGTCCTTCTCGATCATGCCGGCGAACACCTTGAACCCCGAGCCGCGGAAGTGCTCGGTCACGTCCTGCATCTCGATGGGGTTGCGCAGGTCGGGCTTGTCGGTACCGTATTTGGCGATAGCCTCGTCGAAGGGGATGCGCGGGAACACGGGCGTCACCGTCTTACCATCGGCAAACTCCTCGAAGACGCCGCGGATGACCGGCTCCATGGTCTGGAACACGTCCTCCTGCTCGATGAAGCTCATTTCCACGTCGAGCTGGTAGAACTCGCCGGGCAGGCGGTCGGCGCGCGGATCCTCGTCGCGGAAGCAGGGCGCGATCTGGAAGTAGCGGTCGAAGCCCGAGATCATCAGGAGCTGCTTGTACTGCTGCGGCGCCTGCGGCAGCGCGTAGAAGTTGCCGGGATGGATGCGGCTCGGCACCAGGAAGTCGCGCGCGCCCTCGGGGCTGGAGGCCGTCAGGATCGGCGTCGGGAACTCGTTGAACCCGGCCTCGTGCATGCGCCGCCGGATCGAGCGTGTGATTGCGAGCCGCTTCATGATGATGCCGTGCAGCGTCTCGCGCCTGAGGTCGAGGAAGCGATAGGTGAGGCGCAGGTCCTCCGGGTAGTCGGGCTCACCGAACACCGGGACGGGCAGCTCCTTGGCTTCCGACAAGACCTCGATCTCGCTGGCATAGACCTCGACCGCGCCGGTCGGCAGGTCGGGGTTGACGGTCCCCGCCGGCCGGTCGCGCACCAGGCCGTCGATGCGGATCACCCATTCGGATCGGACCGATTCGGCAGCCTTGAAGGCCCTGCTGTCGGGGTCGGCGACGACCTGCGTCAGACCGTAGTGGTCGCGCAGGTCGATGAACAGCAGCCCGCCGTGGTCGCGCACGCGGTGCACCCAGCCCGACAGCCGCGCCGACCGGCCGACGTCCCTCTTGCGGAGCGCGCCGCAGGTGTGGCTGCGATAGCGGTGGGCCGTGGCGCCAGGCCCGCCGCCTGCGACCGATGCTGCGGCGCCCGAAGGGCTTGTCGCCTTGTCCTGAGCCATGAATTCCTTGCCCGCGCCTGCCATTTCCGGGAGTGCCGGAAAAGCGCACGTGCCTCAGGGGTTGTCAAGCCGAGGTCCGGCCGGCCGGTGCTCCCGCTCGGGTGCTTCGGGAGGCGGCGCGCTTCGCCTTGGCGACCGCAAGTGGAGGGCCGTCGCACCACCTCTCCGAACGCCCGGAATCGCGCCAGTGCATCGCACGAAGATGAGAGGCGACAAGGCCCGCACGCTGGGCTATATCGCGCGATCGATGCGCGTCATATCTGCAAATCCAGACCTTGCCGAAGCCTGTGCCCGCCTGGCGCGGCATTGCTTCGTCGCGATCGATACCGAGTTCCTGCGCGAGCAGACATTCTGGCCGGTGTTGTGCCTGATCCAGATGGCCGGCCCGGAGGACGAGCTCATCGTCGATCCGCTTGCCGCCGGGCTCGACCTGAAGCCGTTCTACGACCTCATGGCAAACGAGCGGGTGACGAAGGTCTTCCACGCCGGCCGCCAGGACGTCGAGATCGTCTACGCCAAGGCCAACCTCATCCCGCATCCGATATTCGACACGCAGATCGCGGCCATGGTCTGCGGATTCGGCGAATCCGTGAGCTACGTGAACCTCGTCAAGAAGGTCACCAACAAGGATATCGACAAGTCCTCGCGGTTCACCGACTGGAGCCGGCGCCCGCTGACCGAAAGGCAGCTCGTCTATGCGATGGCCGACGTCACCCACCTGCGCGACATCTACAGGTTCCTGAAAACCGAGCTCGAGAGCACTGGCCGCGCCGACTGGCTCGACGAGGAGATGGCGACGCTCACCGACCCACGGACCTATGAGATGAAGCCGGAGCACGCCTGGTCGCGGCTCAAGTTGCGCACCAGGAACCGCCGGTCGCTTGCCGTGCTCATGGAGCTGGCGGCGTGGCGGGAGCGCCTCGCGCAGAGACAGGACGTGCCGCGCTCGCGCATTCTCCGGGACGAGGCGCTCTATGACATCGCCAACCAGGCGCCGACCGATACGGCCAAGCTCGGCGAGCTGCGGACCTTGAGCGAGGGTTTCGCCCGTTCCGCCCGGGCGCGCGACATCGTCGAGGCGGTGAAGCTCGGGCTGGCGCGCGACCTCAAGACCCTGCCGCAGCTTCCCGCCGGCCAGGGGCTGTCGGCGGAGGCGAGCGCGCTGGTCGATCTGCTCCGCGTCCTGCTCAAGGCGGCGGCGGCCCGCAACCGGGTGGCGCCGAAGCTGATCGCCGACACGACGGACCTGGAGCGGATCGCGGCCGAGGACGATCCGGACGTGCCGGCACTGCGCGGATGGCGTCGGGAGCTGTTCGGGGTGGACGCGCTGAAGCTGAAGCGGGGCGAGCTTGCGCTGACCGTCTCGGGGGGCGGGGTTGCCGCCGTACCCACACTGAGCTGCGGCCAGGCAGGAGAGTAGCGCCGGGCCGCCGGATGCGGATCGGTCGGCGTCCGTGCGGAACCTCGATCACGCCTGGGAGTTTGTGCGACAGCGGAGTGCCTGATTTGGCCCGGCTCGGGCCATGGCTCAGGCAGCCCGGACACAGCATCGTTGCTCGCGCAACCCGAGGTCGACCGCAGCTCCTTGGGAACTATTTGCTGTCTGAATTGTTCGTGGTCACGTCGGCATCTCCGGGATGGAGCGCAGCTCATGGCCACCTCGCCGCAGCAGCAACATTACCGCGCCTACACGCCGCGACCCCTCACCAGATCCGAAATCGGGAACGTCGAGATCCTCTACGGAGGGCTGCACTGGCGCGCCGAGAACGTCATGCAGGCCGTGTTCGAGAACCTGGGCTACAAGGCGCGCCCGCTACCGGTCGCCACCAGGGACGATCTCCTGCTCGGCCGCGAGCTCGCCGACATCGGACAATGCTGCCCGACGAGCTTTACGACCGGCAACCTGGCGAGCTTCCTTCGCGAGGAGGGAAAGCGCATCGGCCCCGAGGCCGTCGCTGACAGATACGTCTACGTGACCGCCGGCGCCTGCGGCGCCTGCCGCTTCGGGCAGTATCATCAGAGCTATGAGCTCGCGCTGCGCAACATCGGGCTGGAGTCCTTCCGTGTATTCCTGGTCGATCAGAACCGGATGGACCAAGGCGCCCTGAAAGGCGGCGGCCTCGAGGTCAATATCCCGCTCACGCTCGGCATGGTGTGGGCCATTCTGTGCACGGATGCGGTGCAGAGCCTGGAATACCGCACTCGGCCATACGAGGTCGTCGCCGGACAGACGGACAAGGCCGTCAGGGAGAGCGTCGAACACCTGTGCGAGGTCTTCCGCAATCGGCCCCCCAAGGGGGAGAAGTGGGGGCCGCTCGCCTGGCATCTGACCACGACCTATTTCACGAAGGCTCTGCGCGAGGTCCATCGCAGGTTCGAGGCCATCGAGGTCGACCGGCTGCAGGTCAAGCCGGTGGTGAAGATCACCGGTGAATTCTATCTCCAGACGGTCGAAGGCGATCCCAACTACAACATTCACAGCTGGCTCGAGTCCGAGGGCGCCGAGGTCTATCCGGCGCCCATCGTCGTCTGGCTCGACTACTGGATCCGCTTCTATGTCCAGGAGCTGGAGGACCGCGTCGGCACCGATCGTGCGGCGAGGGCGAAGATCTGGGCACTCAAGGGTCTGCAGGCCGTCTTCCGCGGCGTCTACGAGCGCATGCGCAAGGCGCTCGGCGGCATCCCCCACGAGATTCCCGACCAGTATGAGCTGCGGCGGCTCGCGGCGCCCTACTTCCATCACCGCCTGTCCGGCGGGGAAGGCGACATGCTGATCGGCAAGGCGCTGTGGGCCCATGTTCACAACAAGGCGCACATGGTCTGCGAGCTGTCGCCCTACTCCTGCATGCCGAACACCATGAGCATCGGCGCCATGGCGGGCGTCGTCGGCCAGCACCCCGACCTGCTCTACGCCCCGATCGAGGTCAAGGGCGACGCGGAGGTGCATGCGCTGTCGCGCTGCCAGATGGTCCTCACGGAAGCCAAGCGGCGCGCCATCCGCGAGTACGTGAGCGTGATGGAGAAGACGGGCCTCGATCCCGATTCCGTCCGCCGCGTGCTCGACAGGAATCCCGCGATGCGCAGGGCGACGTATCGAGTGCCGCACCTGGGCGTGGCCGGGACGGCGGCCAACACCATGCTGCACGTGGCCGGCCGACGGCTGAGGATGGCGGCATGAGGATCGTCGGCATGGATGTCGGCTCGACCACCATCAAGGCCGTGGTCGTCGAGGACGGCCGCGTGTCGTGGCGCGATTACCAGCGCCACAACACCAGGCAGGCCGAGAAGGCGATCGAGTTCCTGACGCGAATGGAGCAGGAGCTTTCGCTCGCGGCCGGTCGCGACCTCGTGTTCTTCACCGGCTCCGGCGCCGGCCTGATCGGGCCGCTGGTCGGCGGCAAGCTGGTGCAGGAGGTGGTGGCCGTCGCTGCCGCTGTCGAGAAGCTGCACCCGCATGTCCGCTTCGTGTCCGAGATCGGCGGCGAGGACATGAAGACGCTGTTCTTCAACGAGAGCGGGGCTGGCAAGACCAAGCAGGTCTACATGCAGTCCGCCTGCAGCGGCGGCACGGGCACGTTCATCGAGAAGACGGCCCGCAAGCTGCAGATTCCTGCCGAGCAGCTCGCGGCCATGCCCTACGACGGCATGAGCCTGCACAAGGTCAGCTCCAAGTGCGGGATCTTCGCCGAGGCCGATGCCAACACGCTGCTGAAGGGCGGCGTGCCCGTCGAGGAGATCATCGCCAGCCTGTTCGAGGCGGTGGTCTACCAGAACCTGGCGACGCTGACGAAAGGCAACACGCCCTTGCCGCAGGTGCTGCTGCTCGGCGGGCCCAACCTGTTCTTCAAGGGCCTGCAGCAGGCCTGGCGGCAGCACCTGACGAGCCTGTGGGAGGACCGCAAGTGCATCTTGCCGGCGGACGCCGATCCCGCCGACATGATCCAGGTGCCCGACGACGCGCTCTACTATGCGGCGCTCGGCTGCATCGAGGTCGCCGGCGGCGAGGCGGATGGTGTCGGGCTGTATCAGGGGACAGAGCGGCTGCGCTGGTGGATCGACGAAGGGCAGCATCAGGAGAAGGCCAAGAGCGGCGCCAAGGCGCTCGTGCGCGAAAATGACGATCTGTCGGGCTTCAAGGCTGCGTTCGCTGCCAGCCGGGGAGAGTTGGCGGCATTAGCCTCGTGTGACAGTCCCGTCTTCATAGGCTGCGACTTCGGCAGCACGACTGCCAAGGCCGTGGTGCTCGGCGCCGACAGGGAGATTTTGGCCAGCGTCTATGTTCCGTCCAAGGGCAATCCGATCGAAGATGCGAAGGCGCTGTTCCGAGACATTCGCGCCAAGGCTCGCGGGCCAGTCGCCGGCCTGGCGCTGACCGGCTACGGCAAGGACCTGCTGAGGGACATCCTCGGCGCCGACATCGGCGTGGTCGAGACGGTGGCGCATGCCACCTCGGCGCTGCACGTGTTCCCGGATGCGGACGTCATCTGCGACGTCGGCGGCACCGACGTGAAGATCATGATCCTGCGGCAGGGCACCGTTTCCGACTTCCGGCTCAACTCGCAGTGCTCCTCCGGCAACGGCGCCTTCCTGCAGGGCGTGGCAGAGCGCTACGGCATCGCGCTCGAGGACTACGCCGACAAGGCGTTCCAGGCCAAGGCGATGCCGGGGCTCGCGATGGGCTGCGGGGTCTTCCTGCAGTCGGACATCGTCAATCAGCAGCGCAAGGGCTGGTCGGCCGAGGAGATCATGGCCTCGCTCGCCGCGGTGCTGCCGCTCAACGTGTGGATCTACGCCGGCCAGCTCCAGAACCTGCGGGCAGCCGGGCGGCGATTCGTGCTGCAGGGCGGCACGCATCGCAACATGGCGGTGGTCAAGGCGCAGGTCGACTTCATCACCGCCAAGGTTCCCGATGCCGAAATCCTGATCCATCCCTACTCGGGCGAGGCCGGCGCCATCGGTGCGGCGCTGTGCGCCATCGAGGCGCACGACGCGGGCCGGCCGAGCAGCTTCCGCGGCTTCGATGCCATCGAGGTGCTGGACTACCGCAGCACCACCAGCGAGCACACCATCTGCCGCTGGTGCCCGGTGAACTGCAAGCGGGCCTTCATCGACGTGAAGCTCGACGGCGCCTCGGGGCGGCCGTGGAGCAAGGTGCCCCTCGAGGAGGGCTGGGAGCGCGTCATCAGCGGCAATTCCTGCCCCAAGGGGCTGATGGAGGACGCCAACGAGATGCGGGCCGTCAAGACCCGGATGGAGGAGCAGCGCCGTGAACTTCCCAATATTGGCGAGATGGTTCGATCGGAGGCCTTCCGGCGGGCATGGGCAGAGACCTGAGCGCGCCGAGCGGGCGAAGCTCAGGATCGGCATCCCGAAGGTCCTCAACGTCTGGACCACGCACCAGCTCTGGCTCGGTTTCTTCGCCAGCCTCGGCATCCCGGGCAACCGGGTGGTGTTCTCCTCCGACACATCCGAGGAGCAAGGCCGCGAGTTCGGCAGCGGCCGCGGCACGGTCGACTGCTGCTATCCTGTGAAGTGCATCTCGGGGCACTATGGCGAGCTCGTCTTCGGCCAGAAGCGCAAGATCGACATCCTGTTCTCGCCGATGATCTATTCCATGCCTTCCTTCCTGCACGGGCATGTCGCCGATTCGCTCGCCTGCCCGCGCGTCATGGCGGCGCCGGAGAACATCAAGTCGGGGTTTCTCAAGGAGAAGGACGTCTTCGCCGAGCAGGGCATCCGCTACGTGGCGCCGCTGGTCTCGCTCGTCGATCCGCTGCAGGTGCCCAAGCAGCTCTTCATCGCGTTCGAAGGCGTGCTGCCGGGCCTGCGCTTCGAGGAGGTTCGGGAGGCGGTCGATCAAGGCTACCGCACGCTGGCGGCCTTCGACCGGGAGCTGCGGTCCCGCAGCCGCAGGATCCTCGAATGGTGCGCGCGCGAGCAGCGCCCGTGCGTCATGGTGCTGGCCCGCCCCTACCACATGGACGCCGGCATCGGCCACGAGATCGAGGCCGACCTGCAGGCCCACGGCTATCCGATCCTGTGGATGCAGTACTTCCCGACCGACCCGGACCTGCTCGATTGGATGTTCGGCCCCGACATCCGCGAGGGTTACGCCAAATCCGTCTTCGACATTTCGGACGTTTGGCCGTCGTCCTACAGCGCCAACACGAACGAGATCCTGTGGGGCGCGAAGGCGGCCGCGCGCGTGCCCTGGGTGACCTGCGCCATCCGGCTGACGAGCTACGAGTGCGGCATGGACCAGCCGACGTTCACGCCCGTGCAGCAGATCGTCGAGCGCTCGGGCACGCTGTTCTTCTCATTCCAGGAGCTCGATTCGACGAAGCCTGCCGGCTCGGTGAAGATCCGTGTGGAGACGATCGCGCACTACCTGCAGCGCAGCTCGCGCGCCGTCATGGAGCGCAAGGCGGCCGCCATGCCCGCCGGCTGCCCGCTGTTGGAGAAGCCGGCCTGCCGCGCCGGCGGAACCGCAACGGCCGACGGCGATTAGAGGGGGCGGACAGAAGTTCCGGGAGGACTAAGACACGCGCTCCTCGATATTCCTGATGAGTTCCTTGCTGTCGCTCATTCTAATGGCGCCCGCGCAGTCTGCGGAGATGCGTGTCGGAGCCGATGCTTTTGCCGACTGGGAGAGCGACCCCCCCGGCGTTCGGCGTCATATCCGGCCGTCGGATCTGCCGCCGCCTACGAATGGCAACGACCCCGAAGAGCCTGATTTCGAGAACAGGCCAACGGTTGTCGACGCGCCCCAAGGGGTGATGCCGGATGTGCCGCAGGGCTTTACGGTGCAGGTGTTCGCCAGCGGACTGAAGCAGCCCCGCGTCATCCGGATCGCACCGAATGGCGACGTCTTTGTAGCCGAAAGCGGGACTGGTCGTGTGCTGGTTTTCCCCGGCGGGCCTTCCGCGGGCGCTCCGGTAAAGCCCGAAGTCTTCGCCGAGGACCTCGATCGACCCTATGGGATCGTATTCTCTCCCCCGACCGAACCGCAGCGCGTCTATGTTGGGGCGGCGAACCAGGTGGTGCGCTTCCCGTACCGCAACGGCGACCGCAAGGCGACCGGGCCGGCCGAAGTCGTCATCGCAGATATCCCCACCAGCCGGCACTGGACACGTGACCTCGAGATTTCGCGCGACGGCAACCGCCTCTTCGTTGCGGTCGGATCGGCCTCCAACGTCGCCGCCGAAATGCCGGAGAAGACGCCAGACGAAATCCGGCAATACGAAGAGACGCATGGGGTCGGCGCGTCGTGGGACGAGGAAGAGAACCGGGCCGTGGTGCGCGTGTTCGATCCGGAAGGCAGGACCGTCCGCAATTATGCGACCGGCCTGCGCAATTGCTCCGGCATGGCGATGCAGCCGGGCACCGACACCTTGTGGTGCACGGGGAACGAACGCGACCACCTCGGCGCCAATGTGCCGCCCGACTACTTGACCAGCGTGCAGGACGGCGGGTTCTACGGCTGGCCCTGGCACTATATCGGCAGCAACGAGGATCCGGCCCACGCCGGGGAGCGCCCCGATCTCAAAGGCAGGGTGACCACCCCCGAGGCCCTGATCCAGGCGCATTCATCCACCCTGGATGTCGTCTTCTACGACAAGGACGCACTCCCGCGTGAATACCGCGGCGACGCCTTCGCCACGCTGCACGGGTCCTGGAACCGCGAGGAGAAGACCGGATACAAGGTGATCCGCCTCCTTATGAAAGAGGGCAAGCCGACGGGGGTGTACGAGGATTTCATGACCGGATTCGTGTTGGACGATGACAGGGTCTGGGGCCGGCCGGCAGGCATAGCGGTCGCTCAGGATGGCGCCCTCCTGGTCAGCGATGATGCCAACGGCACGATATTTCGGGTGGCATACAAAGGATCCGAGTAGCCGTTGCTCGCGCGACCGGATGCCTCTTCAAGCCGGCCGCGCCAGTATTCCATCCAGCGCCGCCCGGAGCTCGCCGTAGCCGTCGATCACGGCGTCGGTGCCGAGCTCCGTCACCGGAATGTGCGTGTAGCCGAAGGTGACGCCGATGATGGGGATGCGAGCGGCCTTCGCCGTGCTGACATCGACCTCGCTGTCGCCCACCATGACGGCCCGGCCCGGGTCGCCGCCCGCCAGCCTGATGGCGCCGAGCAAGTGGCCGGGATGCGGCTTGCAGACCGGGAAAGTGTCGCGGCCGGCGATCGCCCGGAACAGGCGCATCAGCCCCAGTTGCTCGAGCAGCAGGCGCGACAGGCCCTCGCGCTTGTTGGTGCACACCGCGAGCGTGGCGCCCTCGCCGAGGCAGCCTTCGAGCGCCGCGAGGAGGCCGTCGAACGGCCGGCTCTCGACGGCCATGTTGTCGGCGTAGAATTCGAGGAAGCGGTCGAGCATCGCGTCGAGCTCGGGCTCGGTGAAGGCGACGCCGCGAATGCGGAGGCCGGCGGCGATGATGTGGCGGGCGCCGAAGCTGATCTCGGGCTTCAGCCGTTCGGCTGCGACCGGCTCCAGGCCACGGCTCGCGAGGACGTGGTTGGCGGCATGGATGAGATCGGGCGCCGTGTCGATCAGGGTGCCGTCGAGATCGAAGACGAGGGTCGCATCACGCATGGGGCTGGGCGGCTTCCTTCCGGGTCCGCGACCCTTAGGCCATCCGCGCGGTGCTGTCACGGGGCTCACCGCGCTTGCCAGGGGCCATCACCGGACCTAGATCAAACCGGTCAGCCTGCTGATGCGGTAGTGTGGCCCCGAGTTCCCGTGCATGGAGGTCCCCCGATGGACAAGCCCGTGATCAGTCTCCTCAGGACGCAGTGCTACGTCGACGGCCGCTGGGTCGGCGAGCCGGCGCTGCCCGTCACCGATCCCGCGAGCGGCGACGAGATCGCCAGGGTCCCCCTGATGAGCGCCGAGGACACGCGCGCGGCCGTCGCCGCTGCCGGGCGTGCGCAGCCTGCCTGGGCCGCCATGCTGGCCAAGGACCGCGCCAGGATCCTGCGCCGCTGGTACGACCTGCAGATCGAGCACGCCGATGAGCTGGCGCTGCTGATGACCAGCGAGCAGGGCAAGCCGCTGGCCGAGGCCAAGGGCGAGGTCACTTACGCCGCCTCGTTCGTGGAGTTCTATGCCGAGGAGGCCAAGCGCATCTACGGCGAGACGATCCCCACCTTCAAGAAGGACGCGCGCATCGTCTGCGTCAAGCAGCCGGTAGGTGTTGTGGCGGCGATCACGCCCTGGAACTTCCCGGCGGCCATGATCACCCGCAAGGTGGCGCCGGCGCTGGCGGTCGGCTGCACGGTCGTCTGCAAGCCCGCCTCCGAGACGCCGCTGACGGCGCTCGCATTGGCGGAGCTCGCCGAGCGTGCCGGCATGCCCAAGGGCGTGCTCAACGTCATCACCGGCAAGGCGGCGGTGATCGGCGGCGAGCTGACCTCCAACCCGGCTGTGCGGATGCTGACTTTCACCGGCTCGACCGCCGTCGGCAAGGTGCTGATCGAGCAGTGCGCCAGGACCGTCAAGAAGGTCGGAATGGAGCTCGGCGGCAACGCGCCATTCATCGTGTTCGACGACGCCGACCTCGACAAGGCCGTGCAGGGTGCGATGGCGTCCAAGTACCGCAACGCCGGCCAGACCTGCGTCTGCGCCAACCGCATCTACGTGCAGGACGGCGTCTATGACGCCTTCGCGGAGAAGCTCGCGGCCGAGGTCAAAAAGCTCAAGGTCGGCCGCGGCACGGAGACTGGCGTGACGACGGGACCGCTCATCAACAAGGCGGGCGTGGCGAAGGTCGAGGAGCACATCACCGATGCGACGTCGAAGGGCGCCAAGGTGATCCTCGGCGGCAAGGCGCTCGGCGGCAATTTCTTCGAGCCGACGGTCCTCACGGGCGTCACGAGCGACATGATGGTGGCGCGCGAGGAGACGTTCGGGCCGGTGGCGCCGCTGTTCCGCTTCAAGACCGAGGAGGAGGCGATCAGGCTCGCCAACGACACCGAGTTCGGCCTGGCCGCCTACTTCTACTCCCGCGACGTCGGCCGGGTCTGGCGCGTCGGCGAAAGCCTCGAATACGGCATCATCGGCATCAACGAGGGGATCATCTCGTCCGAGGTCGCTCCCTTCGGCGGTGTCAAGGAATCCGGTCTCGGCCGTGAGGGCTCGCACCACGGCGTCGAGGAGTTCCTGGAGATCAAGTACATGCTGATGGGCGGCGTCTAGATGACCGACGCCTGGAAGCTGCAAGCGGCGGAGCGGGCCATCACGCTCGTCGAGCCGGGCATGAAGCTCGGTCTCGGCACCGGCTCGACCGCCGCCAAATTCATCGACCTGCTCGGCGCCAAGGTGAAGGCGGGCCTCGACGTGATCGGCGTCGCGACCTCGGAGACGACGCGCGCCCAGGCGTCGGCGCTCGGCATTCGGTTGACCACGCTCGAGGACGACCCGCTGCTCGATCTGACGATCGACGGCGCCGACGAGATCGACGATGCGCTGCAGCTCATCAAGGGCGGCGGCGGTGCGCTGCTGCGCGAGAAGATCGTGGCGGCGGCTTCAGAGCGCATGATCGTGATCGCGGACGCCTCGAAGCGTGTGCCGGTGCTCGGCGCCTATCCGCTGCCGGTCGAGGTCGTGCGGTTCGGCTTTCCAGCCACGCGCAAAATGATCGAGATGCTGTCCGCCGATGCCGGCTGCACAGGCCATGTTCATTTGCGCATGGGGCAGGACGGGCAGCCGTTCGTCACCGACGGCGGCAACTACATCTTCGACTGCGCCTTCGGCCGCATCGAGGACGCCGACGCGCTCGACGAGGCGTTGAAGCTTGTCCCGGGCGTGGTGGAGAACGGCCTCTTCCTCGGCCTCGCGGACGCGGCGATCATCGCCGGAGCCGCAGGGGTCGAAGTGCTCGAGGCGCGGTACGGCGAGTGACGGGATCGGCAGGCATCGCGATCCAACTCACGTGCCTGAGCCGTCTCATCCTGACTGCCAGGACCACGCAGCATATGATGGCCGGCGTTTCTACACTCACCGTCATGCCCGTGCAGGCGGGCACCTGCGATGCGTCTCCCCGGGTGCTCGCTCGAAGGGAGCACGGATGCCCGCCGCCGCGGGCATGACGTCAGTGGGTGGCATGGGACGCGTGATTACTGGAAGCTAAAGCAGAGATGAGCCGATGACGAAATACGACTTCGACCTGTTCGTGATTGGCGGCGGCTCTGGCGGCGTCCGGGCGGCGCGGGTTGCCGCTGGGCACGGCGCCAGTGTCGCCATTGCCGAGGAATTCCGGTTCGGCGGCACCTGCGTCATCCGCGGCTGCGTGCCTAAGAAGCTGCTGGTCTATGCCAGCCGGTTCGCGGACGAGTTCGAGGATGCGGCCGGTTTCGGCTGGTCCGTCGGCGAGACGACATTCGACTGGGGCCGGCTCGTCGCCAACAAGGATCGCGAGATCGCCCGGCTGGAGGCCATCTACCGCGGCAACCTCGAAAAGGCGGGAGTCTCCATCTTCGACGAGCGGGCCGAGGTCGCCGGTCCTCATTCGGTGCGGCTCGTCAAGGAGAACCGCTCCGTCAGTGCACGGGTCATTCTGGTGGCGACGGGAGCCAGCCCCTACATCGACACGCGCGTTCTCGGCTGCGAGCACGTCATCACCTCCAACGACGCGTTCCATCTCGGCAAGCTGCCGCGGCGCATGGTGATCGCCGGGGGTGGCTACATCGCGGTCGAGTTCGCAGGGATCTTTGCGGGCCTCGGCGTCGAGACGACCCTGGTGCATCGCGGCCAGAAGGTATTGCGCGGTTTCGATGAGGATCTTCGCGATGCGCTCATGGCCGAGTATGCCAAGCGGGGCATCAAGCTCGTCATGAGCTGCACTTTTTTGGCGATCAGGCGCGAGGTGAACGGCATCGTCGGCGTGCTCAGCGACGGCACGGCGGTGGAGGCCGACGAGATCATGTTCGCCATCGGCCGCTACCCGAACTCCGCCCGGCTCGGCTTGAAGCAAGCCGGGGTCGCGCTCGGGGAGACGGGCGCGGTCAAGGTCGATGCCGACGGCCGCACCAATGTGCCCGGCATCTACGCCATCGGCGACGTGACCGACCGCGTGAACCTGACGCCCGTGGCCATCCGCGAGGGGCACGCTTTCGCCGACACCGTCTTCGGCAGCAAACCGTGGCGGGTCGACTACGACAACATCCCGACGGCGGTGTTCTCCACGCCGGAGATCGGCACCGTCGGACTGCCGGAGCAGGACGCCATCGCCGCCGGATATGCGCTCGACATCTACAAATCGCGCTTCCGCCCCATGAAGCACACGCTCTCGGGCCGCGACGAGCGCACGACCATGAAGATCGTCGTCGACCAGGCGACGCAGAAGGTGCTCGGCGTGCACATGCTCGGTCCCGATGCGGGCGAGATCGCGCAGATGGCGGCCATCGCGCTCAGCCTCGGCGCCACCAAGGGCGATTTCGATTCGACCATGGCCCTGCATCCGAGCGCTGCCGAGGAGCTCGTCACGATGCGCGAGAAGTGGGCTCCGCAGGGGATGGCGGCAGAGTAGGAAAGCCACAGCGGCGGCGATTTTCACTCCGGGTACGGAGCGGCGACGGCGGAAGCGGCCAGCCTGTGCTACATTGCGCCCGCGAGTCGCGGTGCGCGTTCCTTCATCAGCCCACATCAGGAGGGACGGCCATGACGGCAACCGTCATCGCTCGTGCCCCGGTTGCGCTCCTGTTCTGCTTGGCGGCCGTGGCCTCGAGCCAAGCTCGAGCACAGAACTACGACGGCGCCGGCCTGCTCCGCTTCGGCATCTTCGGCCAGGCGGATGCGGCCAGCTTCGACATCCAACGGCCGGCCGAGGCCAGCGGCTCGCTGTCGGAGGCGAGCTTCGGCGGCGGCGTCAGCTACGGCTACGACCTGCTGCTCCACGGCGGCTGGGTGCTCGGCATCGAATCGGACATAGCCGTGGATTCGTGGCAGGCCGATCGTACCCAGCGGGAGTACACGATTGATTATCAGGCGACCTTGCGCGGCCGGCTCGGAGCCTACGTGCATCCCGCGATGCTCGTCTATGCAACGGCCGGGGCGAGCTTCCTCGGGGTCGGATTTACAGGCGCGCCGGACCCGCTGACGACCTCCCGGGCTCGCGAGAACGACACCCTGATCGGCTGGACCGCGGGCGTCGGGACGGAGCTCGAATGGCATGGCATCGCGTTTTTCGGGGAATACCTCTACGCCGGCTACGATACGTTCTCCGCGCGCGAGGCCTTCGACGACGGCGTGACCGTCACCGTCGTCGACAACGAGGCCGATGTCGATCAGCACCTCTTTCGCTTCGGCGTCAAGCTCATCATCGGCCACGACTATCGTGCGGAGGGGGGCTACGGCCCGCTCAAGTAGCTGACGCGACGGTGATGTGGGCGGAGAGGAAGTTCCTCGCCACCCCCATGCAGGCGGGCCTCAGATTCGCCGGCACCGTCGAGCTGGCGGGCCTCGATGCGCCTCCCGGCTACAGGCGCGCCGACAAGCTCCTGGAGCTCGGCAAGCGCAGGTTCTGACGCCGGCGGCGGTGACGCCGCTGGGGCTCTCATGGAGCGGCGTCGCGGAAATCCTTCGGCTCGAGCAGCCGCGAGGCGGCATAGCCGATGACGAGGCCCCAGAACGGTGCGCCGATATTGATGACCGAGACGCCGCTGACCGTGATCAGGAACGTGACCAGGGCGCCGAACCCGAAGCGGCCCTGGAAGGCGGTCGCGAAGGCGGTCTGCAGCACCTTCAGCATGGCGAGGCCGGCGAGCGTGGCGATGAAGGCCGCGGGTGCGGCCAGCAGCAGGCGCGTGAACAGCGGCGAGAACAGCCCGAAGGCGAGCGCGAAGACCGCTACCATTACGGCGCCCGTGTACTGGCGCTCGCGCTCGCCGCTGGCCGACAGGATGGCGTTGACCGGTCCGGTCAGGCAGGTCGACACGGCGCCGACGAAGGCTGCCACGATGGAGCCGGCGCCGCAGGCCGCCGCGATGGAGTTGATGGGCGGCTCGTGGCCTGCGGCCGTCAGCACGGCGAATCCCTGGCCGTTCTGCACCACCAGCACGGTGATGGCGAGCGGCACCACGAGCTCGGCGATGGCCTGCCACGAGAAGTCGGGTACGACGATCTGCGGCGCGGCGAGCGCGCTGCCGAAATCGACGGCGGGCGCGAAGTCGCCTGTCCAGGCCGACACGGCGATGCCCACCGCCAGCGACCCGATCAGCGGCGGCACCGCGAGCGCCACGCGGCGCGCGCGAGTGAGCGCCAGGAACACGAGGGTCATCGGCGCGGCGATCCAGAATTTCTGCTCGAAGGCTCTCACCCAGTCGAGGCCGAACTGCAGGAACACGCCGGCCACCATGCCCATCACGATCGGCATCGGCACCGCCTGCATGCTGCGCCGGACGAGGCCCGTCAGTCCGAGCACCAGCATGAGGGCGCCGGTCACGATGAAGGCGCCGACCACCTCGGGAAAAGTGAGATGCGCGAGGGCCGGGCCGACCAGCACCGTGCCGGGAATGGTCCAGAAGAACACCAGCGGCTGACGGTAGGCGAGGCTGAAAGCGATCGTGATGAGACTGTTGAGAAAGAAGGCGCCGAACAGCCAGGAGGCGATCTCGATCTCCGTCAGCCCGCCCCGGGTGCCAACGGCCAGGATGATGGCGACCGGTCCCGAGGCTGCGAACACGAACCCGACCAGCGCGTTGCCGACGCTCGTCCCCGAGACATCCTTCAGCAACGCGCCGAGGCCGGCGGGGGGATCATGAGGGTGCTCGAGGTGCATGGGCAGTGGGGGGCGTACGATCAGGTGGGCGTCGGCCATCGAGTCTAGCCGAGATCGACGAGCGGACGGAATCCGAAATCGCCAACCGCAAATGGCCGGCGAGCGATGGGGTCAGCCGCTCACCGGCTTTGCCGACCCTCGATGACGAAACGATTCCCGCTGCATTCCCACACCCGTCATTCCCGCGGAGGCGGGAAGGTGGATTCACATCCGAAGTGCAACAGCTGG
>JAHDXT010000012.1:55381-92239 GCA_023384095.1 Hyphomicrobiaceae bacterium | reverse complement strand
GATTTGCCGGACCTGTCAGCCCCCAGGGGGTGCGGTTCTTTGAATCACCCTGTGCAGCAAGGCTGGGGTCTGGACAGTTGCGCCGAAAAAGGCCAGACGCAAGTGCCCATAACGGGGCGCCCGAGGATCTCCCATGCCTGCTGGCGGGCAGTGGGCACCCGAGCCCCGCCTGCAGCCACAGACCGGACGCCGTGCCGACCTGATGCCGATACCGATCTACCTCCCTGTCGCCGGGATGGCGCTCGACGGCCTGATGCTGCTGTCCATGGGACTGTCGGTGGGTCTGCTTTCGGGGATGTTCGGGATCGGCGGCGGATTCGTCATCACGCCGCTGCTGATCTTCCTCGGCGTCCCGCCTCTGATCGCGGTCGGCACCGGGGTGAGCCAGGTGGTCGCCGTGTCTGTTTCGGCGGCACTCAGCCAGTGGCGCGGCAAGACGGTCGACGTGCCGATGGGCCTCTTGCTGCTGGCAGGCGGCATCATCGGCGCCACGACGGGTGTCGCGCTGCAGCGGCTCTTGAAGGCCGCTGGCCAGATCGACGTCTTCATCTCGCTCAGCTATGTGCTGGTGCTCGGCGTCATCGGCACGCTGATGTTCATCGAGAGCCTGTCGACTTTGCGCAAGCGGCGTGGCCTGCCGCAGGCTTCGGCGCGACGCGGCGGCCAGCACACCTGGATCCAGGGGCTGCCGCTGAAACGCCGCTTCCGCACCTCGAAGCTCTACGTCAGCACCATTCCTCCGGTCGTGATCGGGATCTTCGTCGGCTGGCTCACCGCCCTGATCGGCGTCGGCGGCGGCTTCGTCGTCATCCCGGCGCTCATCTACCTGATGCGGGTGCCGACCCGGGTGGCGATCGGAACCTCGGTGTTCCAGGTCGTGTTCCTGGCCGGCTACGCCACGCTGCTGCACGCGACGCTGAACTTCAGCGTCGATCTGCTGCTGGCGCTGCCGTTGATGATCGGCGGCGTGGTGGGCGCCCAGTACGGGATCAGGATCGGCCAGCGCCTCAACGCCGAGCAGCTTCGCATCCTGCTGGCGCTGCTGGTTTTGGCTGTGGGCGTGCGGATGGCGGTCGACCTGACGCTGCGTCCGGAGGAGCTGTTCGTCCTCGACACATGGCCCTGACATCCGGGCATCTGGCGACACCGCGGCAAACTTGCTACAGACGGCCAGGGGGGCGGTCGGTCGTGAAAGCTGGACGACTTCGGTTGGCGCGGGTCGTTCCGAGATGCGCCGGGCGCCGGCTGGCCCGCGGCTCGCTTGCGGCGTTCTTATTGGGCTCGCTCCTCGCCGGCTGTTCTGCAAGTCCCGACCTGGAGAGCGACCTGGCCGAGCCTGCCCGCGACGCCCCGGTCGCCGAGGCTGCCGCCGACCTCTCCGCAATCGCGCCGATCCGCGCTTTCGT
This sequence comes from Hyphomicrobiaceae bacterium, assembly GCA_023384095.1. Classification (GTDB taxonomy): domain Bacteria; phylum Pseudomonadota; class Alphaproteobacteria; order Rhizobiales; family Hyphomicrobiaceae; genus ZC4RG25. Next base: position 90,833 of record JAHDXT010000012.1, on the reverse strand, counting down.
GCTGCGTCACGCGCCGATGAAGCAGGTCGAGCCCCGGGCCGGGACGCCGAACCCGAAGATCGGCAAGGCGCCGGGCTCGGCGTGCGAGGTCATCCGGTTCCTGACGGTGGTGGCGCGCGCGGATCGCACCGACACCGAGCTGCCGTCGAAGATCATGGCACTGGCAGACTGGGTCATCGGACTGCAAAACGCGCGCGAGGACAGCCCAGGGTTTGGCGGCGTACCGTCCACGCCCGACCTGCCCGCACCAGCCAGCGGCTATTTCTACACGATCGATGCGGGGTTCTGCGGCGGCGCGATGTTCGCCCTCTGGGATCTGACGAAGGAGGAGCGCTATCGCCGCTCGGGCCTGCTCTTCGCCGACTTCCTCGTCCGCATGCAAAGTGGGCCGGGTCGCCCCTACGCCAGGCCGGCGGACGAGCCGGACGGGTTCTGCGAATTCGTCGTCGGCGCCGGCTCCGCGCCGGCCTGGAACTGCGACCGCCACGTGAAGAGCCTGTCGGCCTTGCCGGTGCTGCGCCGCGCCGCGGTCCTCTCGGGCGATCCCCGTTACGAAGCGGCGGCCAAGGCGGCGCGCGCCTTTCTCGTGCCGGGACTCGCCGGCGCCTGGGAGCATGCCGATGCGGAGGCGCTCGTCGGGTGCCGGCAGCAGGAATGCCCGCGCGTCTGGCGGCGGGTGCAGGGGCCGCAGGGCCAGCCCGACTATTTCGTCTACGGAGACACGCTGGCCTATGCCCTCAGGGGGCTTTTCGAATACGAAGGCGCCTCCCCGACCGTGCGCGCACTCTACGAGACGTTCGCCGGCTATCGCGGCAAGGCCGACAAGACGCGCCGCTATGACGGGCGGATCGCCTTCGCCGGCTACATGCACCCGGCGAGCGCGTCGCCCGACCCGTTCAGCGCCTACTACGACCTCGTGACCCTCGGCATCCTGCACAGCCTGCGCCGCGCGATGCGCCCCGACCATTACGCCCTCGCCGACGCGGTGCTGCGCTCGCGCCTCGCATCCGCCGCTCAGCTCTCGTGGAAGATGGAATTCGACCTCGGCATCCCGAGCGCCGAATTCGTCGACCTGACCACGCTCGCCAATCTCGGTGAGGCGCTGGCGCTGCCGGCGGCACCCGCTGCATACGGACGGGTGCCGCCGGCCGCTCAGGCGTACTGGCCGCCGCTGGCCAGCACGCCGGCGCTGCTGCCGGGGAAGTAGCTCACCCCTCCCCCGTTCACGTTGATGACCCCGTTGAGCACAGCCTGATAACGCGGGCCGGTGGCGCTGCCCGTCCAGGTCATGCCGTAGGAGGTCACGAGGGCGGCGGACTGCGCATAGGCGAACCCGAAGGGGAAGTCCGGCGATCCGCTGACGGTGGCGGTGCCGAGCGCGTAGAAGATATGGCCGCCCGCATCGGCGTAGAGGTGGTGCGGCGCGGCGCCGTCGATGATGACCTCGCCGCCCAGCATCTCGACGAACGCGCCGTTGTCCGCGCCGATGTGCCGGAAGGCGCAGGCGGCGAAGGCGTTCCTGCCGGTCAGGAACACGACCCCGCCGTAGCGGGCCCACACGCCGACGTCGCCGCTGATCCTGATGCCTTCGAGGCGGACCTTGGCCCCTGCCGCATCGACCAGGAATGCGTTGGCGCCGCTGACGGCGACGTCGACATTGCCCGGCGTCAGCGCGTTGCCGATGAAGTTGAGCTGTGAGCCGTCGAACATCGGCCGGTTGACCCATGCCCCGCTGGGGTAGGTGCCGTCGGCGAGCTGGATGGTCACCGCGTGACCTGCCGGGTCGATGTTGAGCGCGGATTCGACCGCCTTCTGGATGGTCTGGAAGGACGAGCCGGGAGAGAGTCCGTCGTTCGCATCCGAGCCGCCCGAAGGATCGACGTGGTAGGTCCGGCTCGCGCCCAGTATCTCGCGCCCCGGCGTCGCCGGCAGGCTGACGCGCCCGCTCACCCGGTCGATGACGATGGCCTCGTGCCACGCGCTGCCGTCCGGGCTCACCTTGACATGAAAATCGTCGTCGCCGGCAAGCCCCATCTCGGCCCGGCCCGACCAGCCGGTCTGGAACAGGATCGCGCCCGTGTCGCCGCTCGCCGCCTTGTCGATCTTGAGCTGATGGCCGCCGCCGTCGTGCGTGAAGAGCGACGCTTGCGAGGCCACCGCCAGCCGGTTGACGGCGTCGGCCGACGTGTTGATTCCGAGCTGCGGCGCCGGGTCTGACACGCCTGCGGCCGCAACCCAGGCCGTGCCGTCCCAGACCACCAGCAGGTCCTCGTCGGCCACCCAGGCGCTCCAGCCCTCGCGCGGCGCGTAGAAGGCCCACGCCCCGTCCTGGAAAGCCGCGACGGCGGCATCCCGGCCGGACCAGCCGCCGGCGGCCGCGCCCGCCACGATGTAACGAGCCCCATCGATGGGCTCCGACGGCGGATCGGCCAGGTCGCGGTCCTCGACGGCGATGTGCACGAGCGCATCGAGCGCACGGATCGCCTCGTTGTGGGTCACGTGCTTCTGCGCCTGTGCGGGCGCAATGTAGGGCAACTTCAGGTTGGGGGTCTCGAGCATCTCCGGGGTCTCCCGATCTGAGTTCCTGCAAGCCCCGAGCATCCCCTGCGCCGAGCGCGCGGGGATAAGTGCGTGCCGCATGGTGAACGGGAGCCCTGGCGCGGGGTCGCAGAAAGCCGGCGGGCATCGTGCTGGCGCAGCACTCCGACCACAGGATCCGGGACTGCCCGGTCAGGTCCGGCTCAGGCGATTACGATCGAGAGCGGAGTACTGCTGCAGCTTGGCCCCCAGCACCCGGCTGGCGCGTTGCAGGCTTTCGCGGATGTCTGCGATCGGCTGCTCGCGCAGGCCCGCCGAGAGCCCGGAAATGCCTATCGCATAGACCACCCTGCCATCACCGCCGCGCACCGGCACGGCAAAGCTGAGCACGCCCGGATCGAGCTCGTTGTCGCAGGTCGCGATGCCTTCGACACGAACCGTCTCGAAATCCCGCAGGATCTCCGCCGGGGCGGTTCGGGTGTCCTCGGTGAAGCGCTGGTGGGACCCGGCCAGCAGCTCGTTGATCAGGCGCGAATCCTGAAAGGCGAAGATCGCCTTGGCCGAGGCCGCCGCGTGAAACGGCATCACTCGGCCGGGCTGGACGAACGTCCTGTCCCCCTCGGCGGGTGTGGCGATGGCGATCGATTCGACCACCGTTCCGTTCAGGCGGGCGAGATACGCCGTCTCCGAATGCCGCCGGACCAGCTCGTGCAGCTCCGGAGTGGCCATGCTGATCACCGAGGCCGGCGCCACGGCCAGATTGCATAGACGCAGCAGGCGCGGTCCGACCACGTAGGTCCGGCGATCGTCCTGGCGGGCAAGAAAGCCGATGTCGCAAAGCGATCCGATCAGGCGGTGCGCGGTGCTGGCCTGCAGGTTGGCGGCCTGCGCCACCTGGGTCAGCGACATGCCTGACGGCGCGGAGGTGAGCACCTCGAGAATGCGCGCATAGCGCGCGAGCGGGGTCTCAGGGTACTGCACGATATGCATTTCCTTTTTCCGGTTTTTGGAAAAACTTACTTGTGTTCAAATCGACTGTCAATTGATTCGATGCCTGCGGCATTTTGTCCAGCCTGACCTCCTTTCTCACGACCGCCCTCGCGTCCCAAGACCCGAGAAAATCCTTTGAAAGCTGCAAACCCGGCATTCCAACTCGTCCCGCCGGGATAATTGGAGTCAATTCACAATTGTGCTCTGGTGCGGCGCCCGTCGGCTCCGGAGGCCGTTGACACGCACTGAGGCGTCCGCATACTTCCGTAAATAGAAAATAGTTCCCGAAAATGGCAACTCAAGTCCAGGACCGATGCCGGTGGAAGCTCCGGCGTCTCGTTCCGAGTCGAGATCAGGGAGCGCGGTTGTGCGGACTTATGAACTGCCGGACAACTCCGGCATCCGCCTCGGTCCGGGCGATCGGGTCGTCGTCGGAAGCCGCGGCAGCCATGGCCCCCTGAGCGGCGGGTGGAAATCGAAATGGAGGAGTCGACGAGATGAAGCTGGACGGTAAACGCGCCATCGTGACTGGAGCCGCCAAGGGCATGGGAGCGGCGATCACCACCACTCTGGCCCGCGAGGGGGCCGACGTCGTGCTTGCCGCGCGCGACACGTCGGCGCTCGAGGGGGTCGCCGGCGAGGTGCGTGCGCTGGGTCGAAAGGCTCACGTCGTGGCCTGCGACGTCATCAACGAGGAGCAGGTCGCGGCCATGGTGGCGAAGGCGCTCGAGGTGTTCGAGGGCCGCATCGACATCCTCGTCAACGTGGCCGGCGTGACCGGCCCGATCGAGACCCCGGTGCAGGACATCAAGGCCGAGGACTTCGACTACGTCATCATCGCCAACGAGCGCGGCACTTTCCTGCCGATCAAGCACGTGGTGCCGACCATGATCCGCCAGAAGAGCGGCAAGATCATCAATATCGGCGGCACCTCTGGTTTGCGCGGCTATCCCATGCGGACCGCCTACAGCGCGTCGAAATGGGCGGTGCGCGGCATCACCCGCACGGTGGCGCTGGAAGTCGGCGCCCACAACATCAACGTCAACGCCGTCTGCCCCGGTATCGTCGAAACCCCGCGTATGATGAAGCTGTGCGAGGAAAAGGCGAGGAAGCGCGGCTGGACGGTGCAGGAGGTGTACGACGAGTACGTCGAGGACATGGCGTTGAAGCGGGTGACGACCGGGCAGGATGTCGCCAACGCGGTGCTGTTCCTGGCCAGCGAGGATGCCCGCCAGATCACCGGGCAGCACATCGCGGTCGACGGCGGTTGGGACGTATAACCACGGCTTCACCGGATCGGCTCACACCGGCATCGGCGTGATGAGGGCGGCCCGCGGTGCGGGCCACCCTCGGTGACCCGGAGCTTGGCGGGAAAATCGCCAGTGGGGTGGTGTTGTCGGACGCCGATCTCTACGCTGCCGTAGCAGGCGGTGCCGCGCACCAGGGCGCTGAAGTGGCTCGTGGTGCTGGAGTTGATACCGTGTGCGTATGACAAGAACGGGGAGAGATCATGTACGCCGAGTTCGACCTGGTTGTTCCCGAGACGCTCGCCGAAGCGCTCGAAGCGATGGCGGCGGGCGGCAGCACCCTGGCGCTGGCAGGCGGCACCAACCTGATCGTCGATTTGCGTGGGCGGCGGGTCGATCCTGATCGGCTGGTGGGGCTCGATCGGTTGGCTGAGCTGCGCGGCATCAGGGCGAATGGCGGCATCGAGCTCGGCGCGCGGACCACCGTCACCGACCTGCTGCGTTCGGCCGACATCGCTGCGGCGGCGCCGTCGCTCGTCGAGTCCGCCCGCAGCTTCGCAGGCCAGATGGTGCGCAACACCGCCACGGTCGCCGGCAACATCGCCTGCGGCTCGCCTGCCGCCGACCTCGTGCCGCCGCTGCTGGTGCTCGATGCCGAGGTGACGCTCGCCAGCCGGACCGGCACACGGACGGTCGCTCTTTGCGACTACTACCTGGGCTACAAGAAGGACGTCCGCCGACCCGACGAGCTGATCACCGCGATCTCTTTACCGCGGCGCCCTCAGCGCGCGTACAACCGCTTCTACAAGCTTGCCCGGCGCCACGGCGACGCCATCACGGTGACCGGCGTCGCCGTCACCATTGCCGCCGAGGAGGGCCGATGCAGTCTGGCGCGGATCGCGCTCGCTGCCGTCGCCCCGGTGCCGCTGCGCGCACGAAGGAGCGAGGCGATGCTCGAGGGCAAAGCCCTGACGCCGGCGCTCATCTCCGAGGCCGCCGCCCAGGCGGCAGCCGAAAGCAGCCCGATCGACGATGTTCGCGCCAGCGCCGGATACCGCAGGAAAATGGTGGAGGTGCTGACCCGCCGGCTTCTGTCCGAAGCCTGGCAGTCGCTGCACTGAGGAGGATCGACGGCATGTCGAATGAAAAGACGATCACCCTTCGCATAAACGGCAAGGCGGCGCAGGCTACGGTTCCTGCCCACCGGACGCTGCTCGAAGCCCTGCGCGGCTTGGGCCATGTCGAAGTGAAATGTGGCTGCGAGAAAGGCGACTGCGGCGCGTGCGCGGTCCTGATCGACGGGACGGCCGTGGATAGCTGTCTCACGCTGGCCTGGATGGCGGAGGGCCGCGAGATCACGACAGTGGTCGGGCTTGGCTCGGGCGAGGCCATGCATCCGCTTCAGCAGGCTTTCTCGGACCTCGGGGCGGCGCAGTGCGGCTACTGCATTCCGGGTATGATCATCGCCGCGGACTCGATGCTGCGCCAGACCCCCGATCCGACCGAGGAGGAGATCCGCATCGGCTTGAGCGGCAATCTCTGCCGCTGCACCGGCTATGTGAAGATCTTCGACGCGGTGGGCGAGGCGGCGGCCGTGATGCGCGACGGGGGAGAAACGAAATGACGACGAAAGCCTATGACGCGCCGCTGACGGAGCCGAACGTCCGCTACAATCAGATCGGCCGGCCGCTGACCCGGACCGATGCCGTCGGCAAGGTGACGGGCCGCACACCTTATGCGGGCGACTACGTGATGCCGCGGATGCTGCATGCCAAGGTGGTTCGTGCCGATCTGGCCAGCGCCCGGCTGGCGCGGCTCGACGTTTCGAAGGCGCGCGCGCTGCCGGGCGTAGTCTGTGTGCTGACCGCCGCCGAAATGCCCGACCGGACGATCGCCACCGATATTCCCGGCCAGACGGGCCGCGATCGGCTCAAGACCGACCAGCAGGTGCTGGTTCGCGAGCGGGTTCGCTATTTCGGCGAGCCGTTGGCGCTGATCGCGGCTGAGACGGCCGACATCGCCGAGCAGGCTCGGCGGCTGGTCGAGTTCGAGCTCGAGCCGCTGCCCGGCGTCTATGACCCCGAAGAGGCGCTGAAGCCAGGCGCCCCGATCGTCCAGGGCACCGACAACGTCGTCGCCAACTACAAGATCCGCAAGGGCGACATGGATGCGGGCTTTGCCGCGGCCGATGTGATCGTCGAAAATACCTACCGCACGCCGTTCCAGGAGCACGCCTTTCTGGAGCCCGAGGTGGGCCTGGCCTGGGTCGACGAGAACGACGTCGTCAACATCCGGGTCTCGACGCAAGTGATCGAGCACTTCCGCGCCGTCGCCGACGCACTCGGCTTGCCGCACAACAAGGTGCGGGTGATGGGCGCGATGGTCGGCGGCGGCTTCGGGGGCAAGGAGGACGTCACCGTCGAGCTCTATCTCGCCATCCTGGCCCAGCAAACCCGCCGCCCGGTGCGGCTCGAGTACACCCGCGAGGACTCCTTCGTCGGCCACGGCAAGAGACATCCCTTCAAGCTGATCTACCGCACCGGGGCGACGCGCGACGGCAGGATCACCGCGCTCGACGTGAACGTCATCGCCGACTCTGGCGCCTATGTCTTTCTGAGCCCCTATGTCCTGCTCTACTGCGCCGTCAGCGCGCCGGGGCCATACCGGATCGACAACCTGAACGTCTTCGCCCGCGCGGTGGCGACGAACAACATGTTCACCAGCGCCTTCCGCGGGTTCGGCGGTCTGCAAGCCTGCGCCGCCTACGAGCAGCAGATGGACGAGGTGGCGCGGGCGATCGGGATGGACCGGCTCGAGCTCCGTCGGCGCAACTATCTCAAGACCGGCGATCCGATATCGACCGGCTTCGTGCCGCCGAGCGCGATCTGGACGGAAAAATGCGCCGATCTCGCATGGGAGGCCTTGGGCGAGCCGACGCCGTCGGAGGGCAGCATCAAGATCGGCAGGGGCCTGGCGGCGTACCAGCAGAGCTACGGCCGATTGACCTTCCTGCACGACACCTCCGAGGCCTGGGTCGGAGTCGAGATGGACGGCACCGTGACAGTGCGCTCGGGCGTCACCGACATCGGCGCCGGCCAGGCATCGGCGCTGGGTCAGATCGCCGCCGAGATCCTCGGCGTCACGCTGCCCAACGTCATCGTCTACAACAGCGATTCCCAGGTCACCCCGCTGGCCGGCACCACCACGGCGACGCGAGCGCTGTACATGACCGGCAATGCCGCCCGGCTGGCTGCCACCGCCGTGCGCGACCGGCTGGTCGAGGTCGCAGCCGAGCGATTCGGGGTGGAAGGCGACAGGATCAAGCTGGCCTTCAACAAGGTCTCGGCCGACGACGATCCGGAAAAGTCGATGCCGTTCGCCGCGCTGGTCAAGCTGTGCGCGGCCCGGGGCGTGCACCGCTCGGAGCTGGCGATCTTCCGAGCCCCGTTCACCGACGGCCTCGACCCGGAGACCGGCCAGGGGCAGGCGCACCCCGACTACGCCTACGGCGCCCATGCGGTGGAGGTCGCGGTCGACACCGACACCGGCGAGGTGCGGGTGCTCAAGTGCGTGGCTGCGCACGACGTCGGCCAGTGCATCAACCGAGCCGCGGTGGAGGGCCAGATCCACGGGGGCACGCAGAACGGGATGGGCTACGCCCTCAGCGAGGAGATGCTCTATCGCGAAGGCCGCCTGATCACACCTTCGTTCAGCGAGTATCTGATGCCGACGGCGATGGACATGCCGCGCGTCGAGACGATCATTCTGGAATCGCGCAGCGGTCTGGGACCGTTCGGCTCGAAGGGCATCGGCGAGCCGGCGATGACCCCGGTAGCTCCGGCGGTGGCCAACGCCATTGCCGACGCGATCGGAACGCGCGTGTTCGAGATGCCCATGACACCGGAGCGCATCGTGCGGGCGCTGGAGGCGGCTCGTGCGGCCGGCTGAGCGGCGTCAGGCCGAGCGCGCCTGAGGTCCACGGGAGGGCTGCTTTGCTGGAGCGGGAGCTTTGCACTGCGCTGCTCCCGCGCCGGCAGACCTCATTGAAGATCAGCCGATCATCGATTTCAGCCGCGACACAATCCCAACCGGCCGTCAGCAGCGTGAATTTCGCGCCTCAAAGCTCCGGGCATGAGCCGGTGCCCGCGACCTTCGGCGCTCGAGGCTTGAAGTTGCTGTCATCTGTACCTGGAGCGACCAGAATGGGACGCAGAGGCGAATGGCCTCCGATAGTCACGCATGATAGATAGGTGAACATGGTTACGCGGAGCGGTCGCTGCCGCTCCGACACGCGCAAGTTTCAAATGAAGAATTCGCATCTTACAGGCGCTTTCCGCTTCTCTGTCGCCCCTATGATGGACTGGACGGACCGGCACTGCCGGTTCTTTCATCGCCTGCTGACGCGGCATGCCCTGCTCTATACCGAGATGATCACCGCCGAGGCGATCATCCATGGCGACCGGCAGAAGCTGCTCGCCTTCAGCCCGGAGGAGCGGCCGCTGGCGCTGCAGGTCGGCGGATCGGACCCGCGGCGGCTGGCGATCGCGGCACAGATCGGCGCCGGCTTCGGCTATGACGAGATCAACCTCAACGTCGGCTGTCCGTCGGACCGGGTGCAGGAGGGCCGCTTCGGCGCCTGCCTGATGGCCGAGCCGCATCTCGTCGCCGACTGCGTCGCCGCAATGCGCGAGGTGTGCGGCGTTCCCGTCACCGTCAAATGCCGCATCGGCATCGACGACCAGGACAGCGAGGCCGGCCTCGAGCGCTTCGTCTCGACGGTCGCTGCGGCCGGCTGCTCGACCTTCGTCGTGCACGCGCGCAAGGCGTGGCTGCAGGGCCTGTCGCCCAGGGAGAACCGCGATGTTCCACCGCTCGACTACGGGCGCGTCCATCGCTTGAAAGCGGCGCATCCCGGGCTGACCGTCATCATCAACGGCGGCATCCGCTCGCTGGACGAGGCCGAAGGGCACCTCGGCCGCGTGGACGGGGTCATGCTCGGCCGCGCCGCCTACGAGAGACCGTATCTTCTGGCCGAGGTCGACCGGCGCTTCTTCGGCGCCGCCGAGCCCCCCGTCACGCGCCGCGAGGCGATCGAGCGGCTCGTCCCCTACATCGAGAGACACTTGGCGGCCGGCGGGCGTCTGAATGCCGTCTCGCGGCACGTGCTCGGGCTCTACCACGCCCAGCCTGGCGGGCGTGCCTTCCGCCGGCACCTGAGCGGCCCCGGCCTGCGCGACAGCACCGGGCTCCACGCGCTGGAGAAAGCGCTGGCGGCAGTATCGCCGACGGGCGCCGTATCGTACCGCAGGGCGGCCGCATAGGACGACGGGAAGCCATGGAAATCGGGATATCGGCCGGCGCGCTGGCGCTGCTGGCGCTGGCGCTGGCCGCGGGCGGGCTCGTTACCGGCTTCATGGCAGGGCTGCTCGGGATCGGCGGCGGGAGCATCCTCGTCCCTGTCCTCTACGAGGTCTGGACCATCCTCGGCATCGACGCGGCGATCCGAATGCACTTGGCGATCGGCACCTCGCTGGCGGTCATCATCCCGACGTCGCTCAAGTCGTTTGCCGCGCACCGGGCGCGCGGAGCCGTCGATCCCGCGCTGGTGCGGCGGCTCGCCGCGCCCGTCGTCCTCGGCGTGCTCGGCGGCGCGGTGGTGGCCAGCGTCAGCGCGAGCGCCGCCCTGAAGTGGGTCTGGGCCGTCTTCGCTTCGCTGATGGCCATCAAGCTGCTGTGGGGACAGGACGGCTGGCGGCTCGGAAACGATATCTCCAAAAGCCGCCTCGTCGACCTGTACGGCTTCTTCGTGGGCCTGGTGTCGACACTTATGAGCGCCGGCGGCGGCGCCTACATCACGATGCTGATGACACTCTATGGCCGGCCCATCCATCAGGCGATCGGCACGTCGTCGGGGTTCGGGCCGCTCATCGCGGTCCCCGGCGCGCTGGGGTTCGTCTGGGCCGGCTGGGGCGCCGCCGGACTGCCGGCGGGCTCGCTCGGCTACGTGAACCTCATTGGCGCCGCCGTCATCATTTCGGCCAGCGTGCTCGCCGCCCCCTGGGGCGCCAGTTTCGCCCACGGAATCTCGAGGCGCAAGCTGGAGCTGGGTTTCGGCTGCTTCCTTGCCGTGGTCGCGATGCGCTATCTTGTCGACCTGCTCGGCTGAGGCCGGCTCCGACCGGCCCCGCCTTGTCCTGGAGGAGATCCGATGCGCATCCTGCTGATCGCAATTCTCATGCTGGGCCTGACGGGCGCGGCGCGGGCATCGGACGCGATGCCGCCCGTCATCGGCCCCGAGGAGCCGCGGGTCGCGCCGATCAAGGGCGAGGACGGCATCTATCACCAGGAGTGGTTCGTCCACTCCTTCCTCGATCTGCGCGAGGACCACGCCGAGGCGAAGGCGGCGGGCAAGCGCTTCGCCGTCGTCTTCGAGCAGCGCGGCTGCATCTACTGCACCAAGATGCACACGGACGTGCTGGCGCTGAAGTACATCAACGACTACGTGCGCGAGAACTTCGACGTCGTGCAGCTCGACCTGTGGGGCTCCCGCGACGTCACCGACTTCGACGGCACCCGGCTGCCCGAGAAGAAGCTCGCCGAGCGCTGGGGCGTATTATTCACGCCCACCGTCGTCTTCTTCAAGGATGGACTGTCGACGGACCGCAGCAAGTGGGGTCCCGAGCTGGAGGTGGCGCGCATGCATCTCGGCATCGGCGCCGGCACTTTCTACGACATGTTCGTGTGGGTCCGCACCAAGACCTACGAGAAGGACCGGAACTTCCAGCGCTTCCATATCGAGCGTCAGCAGCAGCGCTGAGCCCTGGCGCGAAAGCCAGTGCCGACGGTCAGCATTTATGCTAACCATGAGCATTCAACACCAGCGAAGGACGTTGGAGACAAGGGGCGCCCGCGGATCGGCATCAGGTCGATGGACCTTCTCGAAGAACCCACCCGCCTCGTCATCGAGGCCTACCGGCGGCGCTTCAACGACCCGCTCGATCTCCCTGTGCACGACTTCAACGTCGAGAAGCGCAGCAGGCTGGTGGCCGCCCTGGAGCGCGCGCTGCAGCGGAACCTGCCGTTGTTCGACTACGAGCTGCAGGAGTTCGAGGTGCCATGGCGGCGCCGCGTCTGGCTTTCCGTCAGACGGTTCGCCCTCCGGCTGGCAGCCCGGCGCACGCCCATGCTATGAACCGGCCCGGCCCCTCGAGGAAGCAGCCGCCATGCCAAGGCCGTTCACCAGAGCCTGCCTCGCGTCGGCGCTGCGCCCCGTCGCGGCGGCAGCGGTGCTGCTCGCCTGCGCTTCCGCCGCCAGCGCGCAGGACGCCAGACCCTACGACGAAAAGCTCCTGCGCCTCTCCGAGGTCCTCGGCGCCGTCCACTACCTGAGGGAGCTGTGCGGCGCGGACGAGGGCCAGCTCTGGCGCGACCGCATGCGCGAGCTGATGGACGCCGAAGGCACCTCGGCCCTGCGCCGCGCGCGTCTCACCCGCAGCTTCAACAAGGGCTACCAGGGCTACAGCCGGACGTACCGGACCTGCACACCCTCGGCGCAAACGGCCGTGACGCGTTTCCTCGCCGAGGCCACGCAGATCGCCGATGGGCTGGTTCACAATGTGCCCTGACGGCACCACGCCGCGACTGAATACGATTCACACTTAATTGTTGCCCTTGCCACTCTCAACGGCGTCCTGTGCTAGGGAGCATGCACCGGGGCTGGGGACAGCGCGCAAGCGCGAGTAGAACGAGAGCGACCATGCAGACGTTCAGTGCAACGAGCGAGAATAAGAGCGACAGCTTCAAGGCGCTGAGCCTCATCCTGGAGGCATGGGACGAGGGGGCCGACCAGGGCATTGCGCCGGAGCTGATGGCCTATGCAGCGCTGTTCACGGCCCTGACCGATCTGGTCGCGGCGTTCGGCGAGGACGCGGTCGCCAGTCTCGCGCGCGGTCTCGATGTGCGCGTGCGCCAGGGCGAGTTCACGATCCACGGTACGACTCAGTAGCGGAGTCGAAGGGACGCGGTGCTCGACGACGCCAGCAGGACGGCCTCGAGCACCAGCTCGCCGACCAGCACGGCGCCGAACCCGAGCAGCAGAATCCCTGCGACCCGGTTTATCTGGCGCAGGCGCGCCATCGCGAACCGGTGGCGAATGCGCCCGATCAGCGAGGACAGCAGCACCCACCAGGTGATGCTGCCGGCGATGATCGCCGCCACCATCGTCAAGGCGTCGACCGTCGAGCGCACCTCCACGAAGCTGGAGACGCCGCCGAAGATGGCGAACAGCCCCAGCACCGCGCCGGGATTGGTGATCGTGAGGAAAAACGTCTTCGGCGTGTCCCACAGGAACTCGGCCAACGAGTGCTCCAGCTTGTCGGGACCGGTCCCGGCGATGACGCGCGGCAGCGTCAGGTAGAGCTTCACCCCGAACCCGATGAGCGCGATTCCGCCGATCACCTGGATGGCGTTGCGGTAGTCCTGGATCGCTCCCGAGATCGCTCCCACTCCCAGCGCTGCCAGCAGGGCGATCAACCCGTCGCCGAGGACCGCCCCGAGCCCGGCTGCAACGCCGCCCCAGAACCCCCGCTCGATGGCGCGCTGAATGCACAGCACGTTGACCGGACCGACGGGTGCGGAAACCAGAACTCCAATGACGAGACCGATGGGTATGATGAGCGGATTGGGAATGAGCTGCATCAGCGGGCCGGCGCGCCCGTTCCGAACGACTTCGGGGCAGGCTCGCGGGTCCCAGCCACAGGCTCCGGAACGCGCGCAGCATTGACTGCAGTCTCACCGGAAACGAAAAGGTCGCGCATTGCCGTGCGCTGCAACGGAGTTCTCCAGATGGCTTGCTCACGCGTCCGGATCGCGATTCGCGATCACCTATTGGTAGTAACGCTCGCCAGCCTTGTCCAATGGTTAGCGCCGGGCGGCGTCCTCATGGCGCAAGGAAAAGGCCAAGCTGCGCCGCCCGCCGCCTGCGCCGGCGCCGCGGAGCCCGCCGGCCCGCTGCCGGCTCCCGTCCAGGAGATGGTCGAGGCCATTCTGGCCGCGGTGCGCAGTGGCGACATCGGCGACCTGAGACCGGCGCTCGAGTGGAACGAGCTCAAGCCTCATGTCGCCGAGCACCGGGTCGAGGACCCGATCGCCCACTGGAAGGAGATCTCCGGGGACGGCCAGGGCCGCGAGATCCTGGCGATCCTCGCCGAGATCATCGATTGCGGCCCTGCGGCGCTGCCCATCGGCAAGGACATCGAGAACAATCGGGTGTTCGTCTGGCCGGCAATCGCCGAGGCCGACCTCGCCAGCCTGACGCCCCGGCAGGAGGTGGCGCTCTATCGTCTCGTCAAGCCCGCCGAAGCCAAGGCCATGCGCGAGAGCAAGCGCTGGCTATGGTGGCGTCTGACGATCGGCGCCGATGGAACCTGGCACGCCTTTCACAAGTCTGACTGACGCGACCAGGCTTCAGGCGGATGCCGCCGGCTGGCCGCGCTGCTCGGCTCTGGTGGATGGACGATGCGCCTGGTTGCTGTGCTTTGCGTGCTGTTCGTGAGCTCCGTGGCAGACGCGGAGGCATTGAGCGGGTCCGGCTCCCCGCACGCCAGTTGGAGGCCCGACTCGAAGGCGGAGCCGCAATCGCGGTCGGGTCCGGCGCCGCGCCGAACCGCCGGCACGCCGCCCCGCCCTTTAGCAAAGACCAAGCAGCCGAAGGCCAACGGCGGCCCGAGACCCCCATTGCAGCCACGCGAGCCCGAGGTCGTCCCGTTTCCGAGTAGCTACAGTGCCGGCAGCATCGTTATCGATACGCGCAAGCGGCGGCTCTATTACGTGCGATCGGACTCGACGGCATGGCGGTATCCGATCTCCGTCGGGCGCGACGGTTTCCAATGGGCGGGCAGCGAGACGATTTCGCGCACCCAGTCGTGGCCCGACTGGCGTCCCCCGCAGGAAATGCGCGAGCGCGATCCCGAGCTGCCGGTTCTCATGACCGGCGGCCTGAAGAACCCGCTCGGCGCGATGGCGATCTATCTCGGCGACAGCCTCTACCGGATTCACGGCACCAACGACGTGCGCAGCATCGGCCGGGCAGCCTCGTCGGGCTGCTTCAGGATGCGCAACGAGCACGTGCTGCATCTGGCCGCCAACGTCGAGATCGGGGCGCAGGTTCACGTGCTGGATCGCCTGCCGCACGAGATCGCGCAGGCGCTGCCCGACGACGAGCCGCGGCAAAGGAAGCGCCGGAAGTCCCGGTCCTGAGCGAGGCGGGCCCGCGGGCGCGCATCGGGGCATCGAGGCGGCTGAGCAGAACTTGCCCCGCGATCTCGCCGTCCTCGCTCGCCTCCAGCGAGATCTCCGCCCAGCCGCCCGCCCGCAAGGCATCGACCAGCGCCGCCTCTTGCGTTCTCCCGAACCCCGCCGCATGGACCGCGCGGATGCCGGCGGCATCGGCCGCCTGCTCGCTCGCGATTGTCAGCTCGCTCGACATGGGACAGGAATAGCATGGCCGTAACGGACCCGGCACCGGATCGATCGCACTGCAGGGAGCTGGCCGGCGCCTCGCGAGACAGGACCTGACGTGATTGCAGCAGACCACGAGGCGGACTTCATCATCGTCGGGTCGGGATCGGCCGGCTCGGCCATGGCGGCCCGACTGTCGGAGGACGGTCGGCACAGCGTGCTCGTCGTCGAGCACGGGGGGACCGACGTCGGCCCGCTGATCCAGATGCCGGCCGCGCTCTCCTACCCCATGAGCATGGCGCGCTACGACTGGGGCTACCGGACAGAGCCCGAGGCGCACCTCGGCGGGCGCCGGCTCGCCTGCCCGCGCGGCAAGGTGATCGGCGGCACGTCCTCGATCAACGGCATGGTGTACGTGCGCGGGCACGCCTGCGATTTCGACACCTGGGCGGAGCTCGGGGCCGCCGGCTGGTCGTTCGCGGACGTCCTGCCCTACTTCCAGCGCATGGAGGATGCCCCGGGCGGCGAGTCCGGCTGGCGCGGCCGTGGAGGGCCGCTGACGGTCACCCGAGGCGCCATGAGGAACCCGCTGTTCCACGCCTTCGTCGAAGCCGGGCGGCAGACCGGGTTCAGGCTGACGCCCGACCTCAACGGCTGTCAGCAGGAGGGTTTCGGCGCTTTCGACCAGACGATTCGGAACGGCCGCCGCTGGTCCGCCGCCAACGCGTATCTGAAACCGGCGCTGAAGCGGCGCAACGTGCGGGTGCTGAGAGGGCTCGCCCGCCGCATCCGCTTCGAGGGGCGCCGAGCCACCGGAGTGGAGATCGAGCGCCGCGGGCGCATCGAGCTGGCAGCGGCAGGCCGCGAGGTGGTCCTGGCGGCTTCCGCAATCAACTCGCCGAAGCTGCTGCTGCTCTCAGGCGTCGGTCCGGCCGCGGAGATCGCCGCACAGGGCATCGAGGTGATCGCCGACCGGCCAGGCGTCGGCCGCAACCTGCAGGACCATCTCGAGGTCTACGTGCAGTACGAGTGCCTGCAGCCGATCACGCTCAACTCCAGGCTCAACCTGCTCGCCAAGGCGCTGACCGGGCTGCAATGGCTGCTGTTCAAGACGGGTGACGGCGCCAGCAACCACTTCGAGGCCGGAGCCTTCGTGCGCTCGGGAGCCGGCGTGCGCTGGCCCGACATCCAGTTCCATTTCCTGCCCGCCGCCATCCGCTACGACGGCGGCGCCCCTGCCGAAGGACACGGGTTCCAGGTGCACGTGGGACCGATGCGCTCGGCCTCGCGCGGGTCCGTGACGTTGCGCTCGCCGGACCCCGCTGCGCCGCCCGTGGTCCGCTTCAACTACATGTCGGCGCCGCATGACTGGGCCGACTTCCGGCACTGCGTCCGGCTCGCCCGCGAGATCATCGCCCAGCCGGCGCTCGATCCGTTCCGCGGTCGCGAGCTCAGCCCCGGTCCGCTGGTTCGGTCGGACAGCGAAATCGACGCCTTCGTGCGCGATGCGGCCGAGAGCGCCTTTCATCCGTGCGGCACCTGTCGCATGGGCGCGGCCGACGATCCGCTCGCCGTCGTCGATCCCGAATGCCGGACGATCGGAGTCGAGGGCCTGCGGGTGGCGGACAGCTCGATCTTCCCCTCCATCACCAACGGGAACCTCAACGCGCCCTCGATCATGGTCGGAGAGAAGGCTGCCGACCACATCCTCGGCCGTGCGCCCCTGCCCCGCTCCAACGCGGCGCCCTGGATCCATCCGGAATGGCGGACGTCCGACCGCTAGCCTTGGCGGATCGAGTGCGTTTATACGGATGGCTAGGCGGCGCCCCGCCGCGATCGGACAAGCCCGCAATGACGCGCGATATCTCGGCCATCCTGTTCGACAAGGACGGCACGCTGATCGACTATCATCTGAGCTGGCGGCCGATCAACGACAGGGCGGCACTGCATGCGGCTCGCGGCGACGAAAGGCTTGCCGCCCGGCTGCTCCAGCTCGCAGGCGCCGACCCCGCGACCGGCCGGGTGGCGGCCGACAGCCTGCTCGCCGCCGCCACTCCTCGCGATATCGCCGCCGCCTGGATCGCGGCCGGCAGCCCGTTCACGCTCGGCCCTCTGGCCGGCGACCTCGACCGCATCTTCTGCGCCGGCGTCGAGGACGCGGTCCCGGTGACGGACCTCGCCGAGCTGTTCGCACGGCTCAAGGGCCGCGGGCTGGCGCTCGGCATCGCCAGCAGCGACAGCGCGGCCGCCATCGCCGCGACGGCCCGCAGGTTCGAGATCGACCGGCACCTCGATTTCATCGCCGGCTACGACAGCCGTCACGGAACCAAGCCCGACCCTGGAATGCTGCTGGCGTTCGCCCGCCAAAGCGGCTTGCCCGCCAGCACCGTCGCGGTCGTCGGAGACAACCTGCACGACATGCGCATGGCTTCCGCTGGCGGCGCCGGGCTGAAGGTCGCCGTTCTCACCGGCACCGGCACCCGCGAGATGCTCGAAGGTGCGGCCGACGTCTGCCTGGAGAGCATCGCTGGGCTCGAGGCCGCCCTGTCCGGTCGCATCGATCCACATGGGAGATAGAGGAGCGGGAACCCCGTCCTCGCCAGATACCCGGCCAAGCGGTCCACTTCGCACGCGCGAGTGTTGACAACGCACGCGCCTGCTCTTATCAAACGGGCGCTGTTAGCACTCGATTTCAAGGAGTGCCAACGTGCTTCCAGATACCCCAGCTTGAACCATCCCAATCTTCCCGGGAGCGCTAGTACATGAAATTCCGTCCCCTTCACGACCGCGTGGTCGTCCGCCGAGTCGAGAGCGAGCACAAGTCGGCCGGCGGCATCATCATCCCCGACACGGCAGCCGAGAAGCCTCAGCAGGGCGAGATCCTTGCTGTCGGTCCGGGTAGCCGCGACGAGTCGGGCAAGCTCGTGCCGCTCGACGTCAAGGCCGGCGACAAGGTGCTGTTCGGAAAATGGTCCGGCACCGAGGTCAAGATCGATGGGCAGGAGCTGCTCATCATGAAGGAAAGCGATGTGATGGGTGTGCTGACGAAATAAGAGCGTCACCGCCAAATCGTGAATTCGTGAAATCGGGAGAAGCCGGTCGTCTCGGTGGCAAGGCCACGACCTCACGACTTGGCGATCTCACGACTTCACGAGCTTCAAGCCATTCCAACCCAGGAGTCACCCAACAATGGCAGCCAAAGACGTCAGGTTCGCCGCCGACGCGCGCGAGCGGATGATGCGCGGCGTCGACATTCTCGCCAACGCCGTCAAGATCACCCTCGGTCCCAAGGGCCGCAACGTCATCCTCGAGAAGTCGTTCGGCGCACCCCGCTCCACCAAGGACGGCGTCACCGTCGCCAAGGAGATCGAGCTCGAGGACAAGTTCGAGAACATGGGCGCGCAGATGGTGCGCGAGGTCGCCCAGAAGACGAACGACAAAGCGGGTGACGGCACCACCACCGCCACCGTGCTCGCCCAGGCCATCGTGCGCGAGGGCCTGAAGG
The DNA here is from genome assembly GCA_023384095.1 of Hyphomicrobiaceae bacterium. Lineage (GTDB taxonomy): Bacteria > Pseudomonadota > Alphaproteobacteria > Rhizobiales > Hyphomicrobiaceae > ZC4RG25. The sequence continues at coordinate 72,095 of JAHDXT010000012.1, read as the reverse complement.
CGGTCGCCGCCGGCATGAACCCGATGGACCTCAAGCGCGGCATCGACAAGGCCGTCGTTCAGGTCGTCGAGGAGATCGAGAAGCGCGCCAAGAAGGTGAAGAGCTCCGACGAGATCGCCCAGGTCGGCACCATTTCCGCCAACGGCGAGCGCGAGATCGGCGAGATGATCGCCGAGGCCATGCAGAAGGTCGGCAACGAGGGCGTGATCACGGTCGAGGAGGCCAAGAGCCTCGAGACCGAGCTCGACGTGGTCGAGGGCATGCAGTTCGACCGCGGTTATCTCTCGCCCTACTTCATCACCAACGCCGACAAGATGGTGGCCGAGCTCGAGGACCCCTACATCCTCATCCACGAGAAGAAGCTGTCGGGCCTGCAGGCCATGCTGCCGGTGCTCGAGGCCGTCGTGCAGACGGGCAAGCCGCTGCTCATCATCTCCGAGGACGTCGAGGGTGAGGCGCTGGCGACGCTGGTGGTCAACAAGCTGCGGGGCGGGCTCAAGATCTGCGCCGTCAAGGCCCCCGGCTTCGGCGACCGCCGCAAGGCCATGCTGGAGGACATCGCCGTCCTCACCAACGGCCAGGTGATCTCCGAGGACCTCGGCATCAAGCTCGAGAACGTCAGTCTCGACATGCTGGGCCGCGCCAAGCGCGTCTCCGTCGACAAGGACAACACCACGATCGTCGACGGCGCCGGCAAGAAGAAGGACATCGAGGCCCGCGTCGCCCAGATCAAGGTGCAGATCGAGGAGACGACGTCCGACTATGACCGCGAGAAGCTGCAGGAGCGGCTGGCGAAGCTCGCCGGCGGCGTCGCGGTGATCAAGGTCGGCGGCGCCACCGAGGTCGAGGTGAAGGAGCGCAAGGACCGCGTCGACGACGCGCTCAATGCGACCCGCGCGGCGGTCGAGGCCGGCGTGGTGCCGGGCGGCGGCGTCGCCCTGCTCAAGGCCACGCTCGCCATCAACGTCAAGGGCGACAACGAAGACCAGGATGCCGGCATCCAGATCGTCAGGAAGGCCCTGCAGGCGCCGATCCGCCAGATCGCCGAGAACGCCGGGGTCGAGGGCTCGATCGTCGTCGGCAAGGTGCTCGAGACGCGCGGCCAGGCCTTCGGCTACGACGCCCAGAAGGACGAGTACGGTGACCTGATCGAGAAGGGCATCATCGACCCGGCCAAGGTCGTGAAGACAGCGCTGCAGGACGCCGCCTCGGTGGCCGGCCTGCTGATCACGACGGAGGCCGGCATCGCCGAGGCCCCGAAGAGGAAGGAGTCGGCCCATGCCCATGGCGGGGGCGGCATGGGCGGCATGGACATGATGTAAGGCCGTCAGGTCTTCGCATATCTGGCTGCAAAAGGGCCGTCCCGGGCGACCGGGGCGGCCTTTCCGTGTCAGCGGGGCGAGTTCGACCCGGTGCGCGACGGGATCACTTGCGGCATCACTCGCGGCATCACTGGCGGCCCTCGCCGGACGGCGAGCCGCCGCGGCCTGGCTGCCAGCTATTGAGGTCGGCACAGAGCAGCCGGTCATGGACGAGCTGCGCGAGCACCTGCCCGCCCTGGCTGCCGACCAGCCGCTGCGCGGTCTCTCCGAGCACGCCGCTGCCCGCCTGCTCACCGCCCCGAGGTTGATCGCCCATCTGGCCGCCTGCCTGGCCGCCACCTTGGCCGCCACCTTGGCCCGTGCGGGGGCTGACGCCCTGCGCGACCGCCACCTGCTGCGAACGCGCCGAGCTGAGGTCGACGCACAGGACGCTCCCCTCCAACATACGCGCCTCCACCTGGACCGGCTGGCCGACCTGCATCGGCTCGAAGCCTTCGAGGCGCTGCGCCGGTCCGGTCTGCTGCTGCATCTGGCCGGGTTGCTGGGCCTGGGCCAGGTCCGGCGTCGCGGCCAAAGCGAGAAGCAGCGCGCCCAGGGCGGCGCTTCTCAGTGCGCTGGTGGTGGTCATGATGGGCTCCTCTCGATGTTCCTGCTGTGCCGGTAATCTCGTGCGCCCGGCGGGGTTCCGCCGCCGTTGCGCGGCTCCGCCTGGATGCCGCCCGAAAACCGGGGCACCATCGCCGTGTTCCGGCAGCCTCGGTGCTCGACGCTCAGCGGCCCGGCCATCCCGTTTCGGAGGCAGCTCATGAAGCTCTCCTATTCCCAGCGGCTCGAGGACTATCACCTGGCCTCGGCGCTCGGCGATCGCGAATCCGGCACCTACATCGATGTCGGCGCCGGCCACCCCGTCGCCGACAACGTCAGCTACTGGTTCTACCTGAAGGGCTGGCGCGGTCTCGTCGTGGAGCCGCAGCGCGCGCTGCTCGACCTCTACGCCCACCTGAGGCCGCGCGACATCGCCGTGCCGAGCCTCGTGGGCGAGCACGACGGCGAAATGGAATTCCACGTCGTCGAGCGGTTGCATGGCATGTCGACCACCATTGCCGACCATGCCCGCGGTGCAGCCGCGTTCGGCGCCGGCTTCGAGACCGTCCGCATGCCGGTAAGGACGCTGGCGAGCCTCGCAGCGGAGCACGGCGTGGGTCCGGTCGATTTCCTCAAGGTCGACGTCGAAGGCGCGGAGGCCGCCGTGCTCGCCGGCATGGACTGGAAGCGATGCCGGCCGCGCATCGTCCTGGTCGAGGCGGTGAGCCCCGGCAGCATGGCCGAGGCATGGCGCGACTGGGAGCCGATGCTTCTCGCCCAGGGCTACCGCTTCGCGCTTTTCGACGAGCTGAACCGCTTCTACGTGGCCGAGGAGGAGCATGAGTTCGCGCGCCGTCTGCCGGCAGTTCCCGCCCGCTGGGACTCGGCCGCGCATCTCTACGACTGCGGCCGCGCCCACGAGCGCGCCGATCACCCGGATCATCGGCTCGCCGCGGCCCTCGTCCGCGGCTTCCTGGCCGCGCTGCCGACACTCGACCCGGCGCTGCTGTCGAAGCTGCTGGGCGCGCATGCGGGCCCGCAGCGCGAGACCGAGGCCGGCCTCCCGGAGCGGGCGATGCAGCTCCTGTTCGGGGCGGCGGAGTTCCCGGGCGCGTCGCCTCGGCCGCTGCCGGGGATGGACCGGCCCGCGATCTACCGCCACCTCATGGATTCGGACCGCTTCCGGGCGGCGCTCGGCCGGATCTCCGCCGCCTACGACGGCGGCTACATCATGGATTGAGAGCTTCGCGCTCGCCTGGGATGGCGAGCGAGGATCAAGGCGCGCAGCCGCCGAAGCCGTCGGCGTTCATTTTCGCCTCGTAGGGCGCCGTCACCTGCGCGCCGGGGGTCAGGGTCGGCTTGACGGCGCCCCAGTCCGCCGGCTTCAGGATGATGAACCAGCCCTTGTCGTAGGGGTCCTGGTTGGCGATCTGCGGGTTGGCGACGAGGTCGTCGTTGATCTTGACCACCTCGCCGGCCGCCGCCGACTTGGCCGGGCCGACCCATTTGCCGCTTTCGACCGTGGCGCAGCTCTTGCCCGCATCGACGTTGCGCCCGACCTTCTTCGGCGTGAACGCCACGAGCTGCCCCGCCATGGCGGTCGCGACCGTGGTCATGCCGAGCTTGACGGTGCCGTCCCCCTGCTCCTGGAACCAGATATGGTTGTCCACGTCGTAGAGCAGGTCGTCCGGCAGGTTGCATCCTTTGACAACGGGCATGGGTGTCCCTCTGAGCAGATCCGCGAGGGTGATTGAGAACCCGTCCGCGTGCGTTTCGCAAGTCCCTTCAGCCGCCGCCGGCGCGCAGCGGCCGCGACGAGCAGCAGAACTCGCCGAGGCCGGCGACCTCCATCTTGCCCGACACGAACAGGCACAGGTGCCGGGCCACCATGGTGGCGAGCCTCAACCGCTGCCGCACCTCGGGATGGTCCGGCTCGAGCGCGATCAGGTTGTAGTGGTACGCGAGCTCGCGCGCCGTCTCGCGGCAGGCGTTGAAAGAGGGATCGCCTTTCGCCCCCTGGCGGTGCAGCGCCAGCAGGCGGAAGCCTTCCTTCCGCTCGCTCGTCGGGGCCTGCCCGCGCGCGATCACCCAGTGCTCGAGCACCTCCTCGCCGAGCGCGAGGAGCTCGGCGGCCGCCTGCCCCGGCGGCGCATCCGTGTCAGCCAGCCTGTCGATCCCAGCCTCGATGTCGGCGAACGACCGCATGGGCGGGCCTCAGGTCAGACGCTTCGCGATGACAACCTCCATCGCGTCGGAGATGTTCTCCTGGATGCCGAGCTTGCGCGGCCGGATGCCGAGCGCAAGGCCCAGGAGCTGCGTGAAGTACATGATCTTGACGCTCGTCTTCCTGCCGAAGCGGGTCTCCGCGCGCACCTGGTGCAACTCGAGACCCGTATGGCAGGTCGGGCATTCGGTGGCGATGACGTCGGCGCCGGCGGCTTCGGCGGCCTCGAGGATGTTGAGCACGAGCTTGGTCGAGGTGTCGCTGTCGGACAGCGTGTGCGCGCCCCCGCAGCAGGCCGTCTTCAGGGGAAACTCGACGTTCTCGGCGCCGGCCGCCGCCAGGATGTCGTCCATGAAATGCGGCTTGAGGGTGGATTCCGAGCCGGGACCCTTGTCCTTCTCCGGGAAGATGTGCCGCGGCCGCACGTACATGCAGCCGTAGTAGTTGGCGACCTTGAGGCCGGCGAGCTTGTCCCTGGTGCGCGCCTTGATCCCCTCCTCGCCGATCGTCTCCTTGATCCAGTCGAGGGCGTGGATGGTCTCGGCCTGCCCCGCCTTGTAGGTGGCGTGGCCGGCCTTGGCCGACAGCCGCTCGACGACATCTTGCGTGTCCGGGTCGTGCTCGATGTCGTACTCGGCCTTCTTCAGGTTGTGATAGCAGCCGTTGCAGGGCGACATGACCACGTCGTGGCCCATCTCGTTGGCGGCGATCGAGAGCACGCGCGAGCTCAAGTAGGTCTGCAGCTTGGGGTCGATGTTCTTCACCTCCATCGCCCCGCAGCAGTTCCAGTTCTTGACCTCCTTGAGGCCGAGATTCAGCTCGTGCGCGACCGCTTTCGTCGAGACGTTGTACGCATGTGCCGTGCCCTCGAGCGCGCAGCCCGGGTAGTAGGCGACGCTGCGATACTTCCTGGACTTGTCCGTCTCGTCGACCATCGTATCTCCCTAGTCTCCCTCTCCCCGCTTGCGGGGAGAGGGTAAACCAAGTCTACCCCCTTTCCTTGCGGAGAAGGTGGACTGCCTCTTCTCCCCTCCCCCTTGCGGGGAGGGGTCGGGGGTGGGGGGTGCTCTGGCGCCGACGTCGCGCCCGTGGCCCACCCCACCCGCGCGGCTCGCGCCGCGCCGCCCTCCCCGTCAAGGGGAGGGCACAATGTGTCATTCCGCCGCCTCTGGCTTGCGGACATCCGCATTGTCGTTGGCGGCTGTCGCGCCGATGAGCCCCAGCGCCTCGCGGCGCTCGTTCTCCTGCTCGTGGATGTACTCCTCGATGGCGGCCTGGGCCCTCCTCCACCCGCGCGTTCGCGGGCGGAACACCTGGGCCAGAGCCATCTTGATCCCCCACAGCACCGGCAGCTTCTTGGCCACGCGCCAGCCGACCTCCACCAGCCAGTCCTGCAGCAGCGGCTGTCCTGTCCGCCTGAAAAAGCCGCGCAGCACCTCTGTGTCCTCGATGCGGCCGCGCTTGACGACCTGCTCCGTGAACTCCTCGTCGAAGTGCATCGCGGGTGATTTCGGCGTGTAGCCCTTGAGCTCGAGCCAGTGCGCGGTGGCCTTCATGACGCCTTCTGGCATGACGTCGCGCGGGCAGGCGTAGGTGCACTTGTTGCAGGAGACGCACTGCCAGATGATGTCCTTGTCGCGCAGCAGCTCCGATTCCATCCCCACGCGGATGAGATAGATCCAGTAGCGCGGGTTGAAGCGCGGCTCGATGGCGTTGATGGTGCAGGAGTTGGTGCACGAGCCGCACTGCCAGCAGCGATGGATGTTCTCAGCCCCTGGCAGCGCCGCGATCTCGTCCTCCAGGCTCTCGTTGTAGTCGGTGACGACGCGGGGCTCGATGAACGTCGACCAATGCCCCGAGACGTTGATCCCGTCGATGACGAGGTTGTCGTGCGTCTTCAGGTTCTCGGGCCGGATCAGGGATTTCTCGTGGATGGGCATGTCATCCGGCTCCGCAGTAAGCGTGAGGTCGTGAGATCGTGAGATCGCCAACTCGTGTCATTGCAGTCCCCCGAATTCACGACCTGGCGATTTCACGATTTCATGCTTTCTGCGCCCATCGAGCCCCAGAATGCGGCGTGTGTGCTCCAGCGGGTCGCCCTCGCTGGCGAAGTCGGTGCGCAGATAGGCCCCGCCCTGCTCGTTGATGTAATCCGCGTACGCCTGCGCGGTCAGCAGGTCGATGTACCAGAGCATGTCGCGGAAGACGCCGTTGTCGGCCAGGAACTGCGACAGCTCCTCGCGCAGGACGAGGAACGTCTCGTAGCCGTCCGGCACGTCGATCAGCATGTGATCCACGTTGTCGCCATGCCAGATCTCGCGCAGCACGCCCGAGTTGCTGCGGCTGTCCCAGACCCAGCGCTGCATCAGCGGGTAATACTCAGGATAGCAGTTGTGCAGCAGCTCGGCGGCGAGGTCACGGACGAAGCGGAGCTCGCCCCCCCTCTCCCCATGAAGGATGGGGAGAGGGGATCTCGTCCTCTCCCCTCCCCCTTGCGGGGAGGGGATGGGGGTGGGGGTGATCTGGGGCAGAAGTCTCGCCTGTGGCTCCTCCCCACCCGCGCGGCTCTGCCGCACCGCCCTCCCCGTCAAGGGGAGGGCTTGAACGGACCCGCTCTTCTCCCCTCCCCCTTGCGGGGAGGGGATGGGGGTGGGGGTGATCTGGGGCAGAAGTCTCGCCTGTGGCTCCTCCCCACCCGCGCGGCTCTGCCGCACCGCCCTCCCCGTCAAGGGGAGGGCTTGAACGGACCCGCTCTTCTCCCCTCCCCTTTGCGGGGAGGGGTCGGGGGTGGGGGTGATGTGGGGCAGAAGTCTCATTCCACCCGCGCGGCAGGCTTTCGGCCTGCCGCACCGCCCTCCCCGTCGAGGGGAGGGCTTCGATAGTGCTGCAGAACTGGACAATCCGCGCATTCGCCGTGGTCGTATCGTCTGCGCCGTCGAGGAGCTCGGCGACCGCCGACCGGAGCGAAGGCCACCCATGACTGTCGAGCAAAGGCCCGATCCGCCGCCGCACTGTCGCCATCAGCATGCACAGCGCCTCGAAGTCCGCCCGCTCGAGCCGCGCCGCCCGCCCGTCGGCCAGCAGCTCGTTGAACGCGTTCGATTTCAGATGCAGCGCCTCGGAGAACCGCTCGACGCCGCCCAGCGTCTCGCACGCGCGGATCAGCCGCTCGAGCACGGCCCTGAGCTTCGGCCCCGACAGATGGAGCACGGGGCGGTCGGCGACAGCCATGTGCGTCAGGCTCGACACCGTGCCGGTCCCTACTCCGCCGCCTGCATCAAGGTGCCGCCGCGCGCGGCTGCCAGCGCCGACAGCGCCGCCGCATTCGCCTGTGCGATGGAATCGTCGATCGTCTCCGGCCCGACCGCCGCCCCGGCCACGAGCACGCCCGGCCGCGACGTGGCGCCCGCGATCCCGTACGCATCCTGGCGAGCGATGTAGCCGTGCCGGTGCAGGTCGACGCCGAACACGGCGGAGATCGTCAGGTTGTCGACGTTGGGGTCCATGCCGATGGCGTGCACCACCATGTCGAACGGGATGGTGATCGGTCGCTTCACCAGGGTGTCCTCGCCTTTGACGATGAGCTGGCGGCCGTCGCTCGTCACCTCGGCGATGCGGGCCTTGATGTACTTGACCTTGAACTCCTCCTGGCTGCGCCAGTAGTAGTCGCTCTCGTAGAGCCCGAAGGTCCGGATATCCATGTAGTAGATGTAGACGTGCGTCTCGGGCAGCTCCTCGCGGATCTCCATGGCGAGGTTGGCGGACACCGTGCAGCAGATCTTGGAGCACCATTCGCGGCCGATCTGCCGGTCGCGGCTGCCGACGCAGAGCAGGATGGCGACGCGCTTCGGCTTGCGGCCGTCGGAAAGGCAGCGCACGCCTTTTCCGGAGGAGATCATCTGCTCGACCTGTGTGGTCGTGACGACATCCGGGTAGGTGCCGAAGCCCCACTCGGGCTTGTTCACGCTGTCGAAGTGCGTGAAGCCCGTCGCCAGGATCGCGGCGCCGGCCTCCAGCCTGGAGCCATCCGAGAGCTCCGCGACGAAGCCGCCGGGCTCGCCGTTGAAGGCTTTCACCGTGGCCCCGAGCCGCTTGTCGACCAGATTGCCAGCCGCCACGCGCTTGACCATGCCACCAATTGCATCCTTGGCCCATTGGCCGGACGGCACCAGCTTCGCGTACCCCGATTGGATCGGAGCGCCCCCGAGGATCTCAGTCTTCTCCACCAGCACGCTCGGCTGGCCGATGCTGGCGAGCGCATGCGCCGCCGCCAGCCCCGCAGGCCCGCCGCCGACGATGAGAATGGGCTTTGTCATGTGTTACCTCCCGCCTCGCCAGTGGCGGACGAAGTCTTGTAGCGCCTATCAGATGATGTCGCACGCGCCGCCCCACCCCGCCCGCGCGCCTCCGGCGCGCCACCCTCCCCGTCAAGGGGAGGGCTCGAACCATCCCGCTGACCCCTCCCCCTGGCGGGGAGGGGTCGGCGGTGGGGGTGCTCTTGCGTTGACGTCCCGTGCGTCGCCCCACCCCACCCGCGCGGCTCCGCCGCGCCGCCCTCCCCGTCAAGGGGAGGGCTGGAAGGTACCTCCCCTCCCCCTTGCGGGGAGGGGTCGGGGGTGGGGGTGTTCAGGAATGCGAGGATGGTGTCCATAACGCCATCCACGTTGTCGAATATTTCACGGTTCCAGACGCGCATTACACGAAAGCCCTGCCTCCCCAGATACGCGTCACGTTCTGCATCACGCCGGCGCTCTTCACTCGTGCTATGCGTTGCGCCATCGACTTCGATAACGAGGCGCTTTGAAAGACAGGCAAAGTCGACGATGTGACTGTCGATTGGGACTTGCTGTCGGAATTTGAAACCGAGTTGCTTCAATTCGCGCAGCTTCCACCAGAGTCGACGTTCGGCGCTGGTCTTGCTTCTCCTGAGATGCCGTGCGGTTTCGTTTGCCATCCGGTGTGCCTGTGGACTCGCACCCTGACCCCTGCCCGCAAGTGGGAGGGGAACAGGTTGAGGTCGTCCCAGCCGATCACTCCGCCGCCACGGGTGCGGCAGGCAGCGCGCGCGGCATCGGCCGGAAGCCGGGGCCGCCGGTGATCCTGAGGCGCGGGTCGTAGAGCTGGTCGGCCTTGCCCTTTTCGACGTCCTTGAGATAGGCCTCGAACGCCGCCTTCTTCGCGCGCCAGTCGATGCCGAGCTTCTCCATCAGCGTCTCGGTCGGGCTCGCATGCCAGTGGGTCTGCACGATCTTGTAGGGATCAGCGCCGCAGACGAGCGCGGCGAACTGGCAGTCGGCCAGAATCGGCAGCTCGAAGTGCTTGCCCTCCGCCTTGCCGATCCACTGGTTCTTGTCGAGCGTGGTGATGCAGCCGGTGTCGTGGCCGACCATGATGTCGGCCTGCGCCTCCTCCACCGCCACGCGGATCTTGCGGTCAATGGCGAAGGAGCGCGTGAACTCCCGCTCCGAGATGATGTGACGGAAGCCGAAGCCGCAGCAGTCGTACCACGTCTTGTAGTCGATCACCTGCGTGCCCAGCGCCTCCATGATGCTGGTGGAGACCGCAACGCGGTTGCCGTCGAGGATGGTGTCGTCGTAGATCGCGTCCTCGGGCACCATCTTGTAGACGTGGCAGGCCGGATGGATGGTGGCGCGGATGTGGCTCGCATCGACCTCCTGCAGGTTGGCGATGCGGTGGCGCATGACGTGCACCCACTCGGAGTAGTGCACCACCTCCTCCGGGATCAGCAGCTTGCCGTCGACGAGCCGGCCGAGCTTGCCGAGGATCTTCTTCACGCTCTCGCGCAGCCGCGCCGAGTGCATGAGGTAGGCGCGCACCTCCTTGTAGTTGCCGAAGCTCGTCCCGCAGTGGACGAGCGGAAAGTAATGGCCCGCGTCGAGGCCCTGCGCCTTGCCCGAGACGTAGGCCTGATGGAAGTTGCGCAGGAACACGGCGGCCAGGCTCTCGATGTTGCCGATGCCCGAGCCGTGATAGTTCCACGCGGTGCACGATGTCTGGTCGGTCTCGTCGAGATACGAGATGCCGAGCTTGTTCTGCAGCCAGAGCAGCGAGACCGGATAGCCCGGGATGTTGCCGCACTGGCCGCAGCTCTTGTGATGCCATAGCTGGTTGGTCGGGATGCGCTTGTCCCAGCCGTAGAGCGTCTTGACCGTGATGGGCTCGTGCGCATCGGTGATGCGGTGGACGACGATCTCGCCGTCCTTCTCGAGCTGCCACATGGTGTCGCGCACATCCTCGACGCGGTCCTTGTTGGTCAGCATCGAGCGCTTGTCGATCCGCTGCTCGACCCAGGCGGTCGCGACGGCGGCATCGCGGGGGCTGAGATTCGAATCCTTCCACTCGGGACCATGGCCCGTAAAGCGCTCGCCGGGCTGTGCGGGTCGGCTGGTGTGATCCATTTCGGTCCTCCATCTCGCTCCCCCTCTCGCCGATTGCGGGGAGAGGGAAATCAAGCGTCCTCCTGGTTCTCCAGGAAGTCCGCCCAGTCCTCGCGCTTCTCGTCCATGAAGTCGGTGATGACGTCGAACAGGTTCTGGTCCAGCCCCTCGAGCTGGTCGAGCACGCCCGTCATCTCCCAGATGGTATAGAGCTCGACCGAGGTCTTGAGGTTCACCTCCCAGGCCGTGTCGGTCGTGTTGAGGGTGGCCATCGGGATGGCCTTGCGCAGCACTTTGAGCGGCGCGTCCACCTTCGAGATGTTGGGGCCCCAGTCGGCGAAATGCTGGGGGTTGATCATGTCGGGCGAGAGCTGGTTGCCGGTCGAGATCAGCTTCAGCATCACGCGGCTGTACGGGCGAAGCACGTCCCTGGCCGACTGCATCTGGTGCTTGATCGCCACCTCGCGCATCAGCATGACGAGGCCGCCGGGCGAGTTCCCGAACGGGCAGCGGGCCGCGCACGTGTAGCACTGCGCGCACGACCAGATCTTCTCCTGCATGGCGTCGTAGATGCCCTCGAGGTTCTCGGTCCACAGGAGCTGGACGATCTCGCGCGGGGAGAAGTCGTAGTAGTGCGCGGCCGGGCAGGTCGCCGTGCAGATGCCGCAGTTGAGGCAGCCGTTGAGCTCGTGGTCGAACCTGAGGTCGGCCTGGATGTCGTTGAAGATCGCCTCGAGCCTGGCGCGCGGCACCGGCGGCTTCTCCGACACCGGATCGCCGATGTGGTCCTGAACGCGCGTCGCTGTAGCCGCCTCGGACATCGTGATCTAGCGAATAGCGAGTAGCGAATAGCGAAGTGTCTCAAACTATTCGCTATTCGCTACTCGCTCCTCTCAATACGATAGCACCTTCGTATCGCCTTCCATGATCTCCTCGACGAGATAGGCGCCGCCGACGATGCCGGCGCACTCGGGGATCAGGTCGTCCTTGCTCATGTCGAACAGATCGAGGTTCGGGGAGCAGCAGTAGAACTTCACTCCCGCCTCGTGCGCCTCCTTGATGAACTCGTAGACCGACTTAGGGCTGCCGGGCTTGACCACCAGCTTCTCGGCCACGCCCTTCTTCATCAGCCTGCCGGCGGTCGCGGTGCAGATCACCTCGACCTCGTAGTCCATGGCCGCGGCAACCGAGGCCTGGAAGATCGGCGCACCGAGCTCCTCCCCGTTGCGCGGGTCGGTATTGGCCATGACGATAACGAGCTTCCTGGCCATGCGTTTCCTCGCGGTCGGCGTCTCGTCGTGTGTGCGCAGCGAACCAGGGGAAGCCTAGTCGGTCCGCCGACGGCCGGCAAGTAAATATTCGCAAACACGAATGTAATGCTCCGTCGTGAGGACTGTTGTATGAGGCATCTCCCGCTCGAGGAAGCGCCGCGCCATGACAGATGCCGCCATGACCAGGGTCCAGCCGCAGGTGCTGCGGGCGCTGGCGTGGATGGGGCTCGCGCTGGCCTCGTTCACGAGCGTGGCCATCGCCGGGCGCGAGGCGGCGCGCGGCGCGACCACGCTGGAGATGATGTTCTACCGCTGCCTGATGTCACTCGCGGTGGTGCTGGTCATCGTTCTGCTCGGCCCGGGGCTCAAGCAGATGCGGACGACGCGGCTCAAGCTGCACATGCTGCGAGGCGGCGTCCACTTCATCGCGCAGTTCAGCTGGCTCAGCGCTTTGACGATAATCCCCCTCGCCCAGCTCTTCGCGATCGAGTTCACGGCGCCGATCTGGGTGGCGCTGCTGGCGCCGCTGCTGCTGGGCGAGCGCCTGACGCAGACCCGGCTGGCCGCGGCGGCTCTCGGGTTCGCCGGAGCCGTCATCGTGGTCCAGCCCGGAACCGTGGCGCTCGGCCCCGGCGTCGCCCTGGCATTCGTCAGCGCCATCGGATTTGCGCTGTCGATGCTCGCCACCAAGACACTGACGCAGGGCGAGAGCCCGCTGCGCATTCTGTTCTACATGTTCCTGGCCCAGACGGCGCTGTCGCTGCTGCTGCTGGTCGGCGGCGTCAGGCTGCCGGATTGGGAGACCATGGGCTGGATCGGCGCCCTCGCCCTCACGGGCCTCGCCGCCCACTACTCGCTGGTGCGCGCCTTCGCGCTCGCGGATGCGATCATCGTGGCGCCGATGGACTTCTTCCGGCTGCCGCTGATCGCGGTCGTGGGCGTCGTGATCTATGCCGAGCCGTTCGACCCGATCGTGCTGCTGGGCGGTCTCGTCGTGATCGCCGGCAACGTGCTCAACATGCGGGGCGAGCGGCGCAATCGGGCGGGCGTATGAAAGGGCGCGCTCACCGCATCCAGCCCGTCGCCTGGATCAGTCCGGTCATGATCGGCACCAGCGCATTCTCGATCTCGTCGGCGAGCCCGGCGAGGCGCTCGAGCGCCGGCCCGGTGCCGGCCGGGGCCTCGTCGAACTCCATCACGAGGTCCTCGATCATGGCCCGCCGCACGCCAGGGTGCCCGGTGAACCCGAACGCTCTCGCTCCGATCTGGAACAGCGCGGGGCCCCCAGCGTCGTCGACGGCGAGGATCTCGGCGTAGTCCGGCGGCACCGGCCTGTCGCGCATGTAGACGACGTTTGGGAACGTCTCGGGCAGGAAGCCGCCGAGCGCGCCCTGCTTCACCCGCTGCGCTCCGCCGACCCGCAGCTCCAGCGGCGCCGGCTCTGCCCGGCCTTCCGCCGCGATGGCCAGGATCTGCGCGCCGAGGCCGAAGCCGATGACGGGATTGTCCAGCATCAGGCAGGCGCGGGCGAGCCGCACCTCGGCGTCGAGCGTCGGCAGCAGGCGGCCCTCGCTGGCCGCGCCCCACGGCCCGCCGCCGATCAGCATCAGGCCGTCGCCCAGCACCTTGACGTCCGGGAGCCGGCCACCGGCCGTGAACGGGCGGAAGTAGCTGAAGCGGATGCCGCGGCCCTCGAGGTGGTCCTCGACGTGCCCCAGCCATTCGGACTGCGTGTGCTGGACGACCGAAACGTGTTTCATGATCCGCTGTCACGCCTCGAGAGATTTGCCGAGCCGGCCCGGCGACCCGTCATCCGCCTGCGAGGCATTCCTCGATGACCTGCCGGAAGTCGGCCGGCGCGATGGTGAGCAGGTCCGGCTTGCGAGTGGCGAAGAACTGGTCGACCGCGGCTCCCGCCTCATTGACGAACACGCCCCGAAGGGCAGCTTCGAGGTCGTAGACGAGGCGCGGCGGCGTGACGAAGAAGTCACCCGTGATCAAGGCCTCGCGGATGCGCCGAGCACCACCTTCGCCTTCGAGTCTGACGTAGGCCGAAACAGTGCCGCCGGGGCCGGTATGCGAGGCCTCCTCTACGCCGGCGCCGCGTGGATCGTCGATCTCGAAAACGAACGCGTCGGTGCCGATCTCCTCGTCGTGCATCCTGGCGGCCAGTGCTTCTTCCTCTGCCGCCGGCTCACCGGGTTCCAGAGCGATGCCAAGCTTGGTCGATAGCCCATCGAGCACGGCGCGATGCACCGCCTCGACCGACGGCGCCTCGCCCAGGAGAGCCTTGAGCGTCACCACCCGCTGCTCTGCCGAGTCGAGCGCCCGCTTCTTCAGCTTCGCCTCCGGGACGTTGAGGCAGCCCATGACGCGGGCCGGATCGGCGTCGATGAGGACGGTGCCCTGGTAGATCAGCGTGTCGCCGTCGAAGAACCCGCCCGTGCCGCACAGCTTGCGCCCGCCGACCTCGATGTCGTTGCGCGGGCGGAAGCGCGCGTCGATGCCGAACGCGGACGACAGCCCCGCGGCCACGGCCTCGCAGATGGCGCGCGTGTAGTCGCCGAGCGCCGGCATCGGCAGCCGGCGGCGGGACAGGACGAGCTCCCAGCCGACCTGCCCCTGGTCGAGGTAGATGGCGCCGCCGCCGGTGATCCGGCGCACGAGGCCGATGCCGTTCGCCCGGCAGTAGTCGAGCCTGACCTCGTGGCTCATGGCCTGATGCCGGCCGATCAGCGCCGAGGGCTCGAAACGCAGGAACCGCACCGTGTCGGGCGATCTGCCCCTCTTGTGCAGCTCGATCAGCGCGGCGTCGAAGGCGATCTGCAGGCGCCCTTCGCGCACGCCGGTGTCGATGACGCGGAAAGCGACGCTCATTGCAGGTCCCCCTGCTCGAGCTCCTCGCCTTCCACATACCGGTCATCGGGCCGCTCCATGCCGAGCTGATGGCGGATCCGGCGCAGGTCGGCGGCGGCGGGCTGGAACGGATAGCTGGCGATGTTCGAGGGCGGGCTGTCGCCGTAGGGCCGGTCGCAGGCGGAGATGTCCTCGCGGACCTTGCCCGGGCAGCCGCTGGTACGGAAGGCGACGCCCTCGTCGATGATCGCTTCGAGCTCGGACTGCGGGATGCCGTAGTCGACGACACGGCCCGCCTCGTCGAAGCGCATCTTCTCGACGCGAACGTCGCGGTAGTCGATGAGGTATCGGCCGAGCTGCACCCGCCGCCACTGGTCGCGCGGGGTCGCCGGCAGGTGGTCCATCAGCGAGCCCTTCTCGGGGAAGAAGCAGAACATGTGGCTGTGCCCGCCGATGTCGACGAGCTGCTGCACGAGCCCCAGCACGTCCTGCTCGGTCTCGCCCATTCCGACGATGATGTGCGCGCCGAACTTCGCGCGCCCGAAGATGTCGCGCGCGTCCTCCAGGATCTCCCAGTATTTCCTCCAGGAGTGCGGCGAGGATACGCCCTTGCCGCGGGTGCGGTCGAAGATCCCGGGCGTCGCCGCGTCGAGCGCCACGGTGAAGATCTCCGCCCCGAGGTCCCTGAGGCGGACCACGTCGGCCCGGGCCATGGTCGTCGGGTTGGAGAGGATCGAGACCGGCACGGTGACGGGGTCGATACGGTCGGTCCATGCCTTCAGCACCGTCACGGTGTCCTCGTCCGACCGTGGATGCGTGATCATGGAGATGCACATGCGGTGGAACGGCGTTTCGGCGCCGTCGCCGGCCACGATGTCGACCACTTGCTCCATCGGCACCGACGGCCAGTCCACGCGGATGAAGTTGCGATCCGCATAGTCGCGGTCGGCCTCGCGATGCCGGGCAAGGCCGCAGTAGGCGCAATTGGCGCGGCAGCCCTCCGGATAGGTCAGCAGCAGGTTGAGGCAGCGCGTGCACGAGCAGCGATGCATCCTGCCCGGCATGATCCCGAGGGTGATGGCGGCCGCCGTGGAGAGCTGCACGTACTCGGGCGAGCGCATGTGCGGGGCGAGCCGGTTGTTGCTCGGCAGATAGACGCCCTCGGGCGGCACGTTGGCCGCTTTGACGCGACCGCCGTTCTTCAGCGGCGCAGGGATAGCGCCCGGCGAGCGCGGCTGCATGACGTCGAACGGGTTGTAGTCGAGATTGCCGGGTCCCGTGGCGGATGGCAGGGCGACTTCACGTTTCAGGCACGTCATCGGCTGGCACCTCAGGTCGTCAGGCTGCCCAGTAGGCGGGAAATGCGATCCATGACCGCTCGAGATCGGCCGTGCTCGGAGTGCCCATGGCGAAACACTTCATCAGCTCGCGCCGGCGTGCGAGCGCACGGTCGAGCGAGGCCCCGAACTGGTCGGCCAGCTCCTCGGCATAGTCCGCGGCGGCCGCCGCGCTGCCCCGGCAGATCCGCGCCGCGGCCTCGCCCGCGAGCGTGCCGGAGATGACGGCGGCATTGATGCCGGCGCCGGTCACGGGGTTGGAGAGGCCCGCGGCATCGCCCGTCAGCAGCACGGTTGTGCCACCAAGCCGGGAGGCGGCATCGAGCATGCCACCAACGGGAATAGCGCCGCCGGTGTGGCCGAGCACCTCGGAGCCGACGCGGTCCTCGGCGACGAGCCGCCGGTGCAGGCTCTCGAGCAGCGGCTTCAATCGATGCCGTGCCGCCGGCGCGACGCCGAGCCCGAGATTGGCGACGTCGCCCTTGGGGAACAGCCAAGCGTAGCCCCCCGGGATGCCGGCGGAAAGAAAGATGTCGGTCGATTCGGACGGCCGCAGCAGCGGCACCGTGATCTGCCGCGTCTCTGCCAGCTCGCGATTGCTCCGGCCGGTCGCCCATCCGACTGCAGAGCGCGGCCCGTCGGCACCGATGATGACGCGGGCCCTTACTCCCTCTCCCCGCTCGCGGGGAGAGGGTTGGGGTGAGGGGCAGCCACGAGACGG
>JAHDXT010000012.1:0-55371 GCA_023384095.1 Hyphomicrobiaceae bacterium | reverse complement strand
CGGCGGGGCCGGGCCGCCCGCCCCCCCCCCCGGCCCCCCCCCCCCCCCGCCCCGCCCCCCCCGGGGCCCCGCCCCGCGGCCCCCCCCCCCCCCCGCCACGAGACGGCGGCACCAGATCCTGCCCCTCACCCTGACCCTCTCCCCATCGTAAGGACGATGGGGAGAGGGGAGGGCTGGAGAGGTGCGCTCCTTCGGCCTCGACTTCGCTTCGGCGCGCGTCCCCGCCTTCTCCCCTCCCCCTTGCGGGGAGGGGTCGGGGGTGGGGGTGCCCTCGCGCAAGCGTCTCGCCCGCGGCCCCACCCCACCCGCGCGGCTCCGCCGCGCCGCCCTCCCCGTCAACGGGAGGGCCTGAACCGTCACGCTCTTCTCCCCTCCCCCTTGCGGGGAGGGGTCGGGGGTGGGGGTGCCCTCGCGCAAGCGTCTCGCCCGCGGCCCCACCCCACCCGCGCGGCTCCGCCGCGCCGCCCTCCCCGTCAACGGGAGGGCTGGAAGGGCGGCGACACGAAAGCTCAGCAAGGCCGAACCTATCGAGCCGGCGAAGCACCGTGCTGAACCGACAATCCGCTCCGGCGGCTCTGGCCTCGCCGACCAGCGCCGCATCGAAGCCCGCGCGGTCGATCATATGACCGGGGAAGTGCTCCTTGATGTGCGGGCCTGCCGTCTCGACGTACGTGGTCATTGACCGGATCGACTGGCGACGTGCGCGCCCGAGGGCGCCGACCTCCTGCCCGATCATGACCGGCACGAGCTCGGCGCATTGCACGGGCACGCCCGCCTCGGCCTTGCGGTCGATCGCCAGCACCCGCAAGCCGGCGCGGGCCGCCGCGGCTGCCGCGCAGGCGCCGGCGGGGCCGAGACCCACCACGAGCACATCGACTGTGCCCACCCGCCTCATGCCGCGCACGCGCTCTTCGCGGCGAGCCCGCCGACCTTGATCGAGCAGCACGCGTGCGCCTGCTCGAACGGACGGCCGATGGCCTGGGCCACGGCGACGGCACCCTCGGCCGGGAAGGCGATGCCGTCGAGACCGGCCATGACGGCGTAGGCGTCCGTCACCCGCTTGTGCATGCCGGCCGGGCGCGCGCAGCCGAGATTGACGGGCCTGTCCGCGAGCCGCCGCCGCGCTTCGAGAAAGATGCGCCCGACATCGGCGGTCGCAGGCGTCGCGAAGGTGCCGGCGCGTGCGTAGAACGGCATGATGACCACCAGCACCAGGCTGTGAATGCCGTGGCGCGCGCAGATGTCGAGCGCCCTCGCCTCGCCCAGGAGGCGGCCGTAGTGCAGACCGACCACGATATGCGGCACCACCTCCATGCCGGTCGCGCACAGCGCGGCGAGCGTCGACTCGAAGTCCTCGACCGGGCGCTCGAGATGATAGACTTGCCGGATCGTCTCCGCCGACCCGATGACGTCCATCATCGCCGTGTCGACGCCGGCGGACGCCATCAGCTTCGCGCGGCGCTCGTCCAGCAGCGCCGAATGGATGGCGATCCTGAGATGCGGGAAATCTCGCTTCAGCTTCTCGACCACCGGGTAGTAGCGCTCGTACTTGACCTCGTTGCGCCGGTTCGACCCGCCAGACAGCAGGAAGCCCTGCAGGCCCTGCAGCAGGACGAGGTCGCGCACCTTGCGGTCGAGCATCTCGGGCGTCGTGGCGGGGATCATCGGCTCCAGGATCCTCGCCTGGCAGTGATCGCAGTCGAGCGCGCAGGCGCCGCCGGTCACCGAGAACGCCGGGAAGGAGTTCTTCCCGCAGCCCTGAAGCTCGCTCGTCGCGTACTCCTTGAACGTCGGCGTCGAGAAGCGGATCGGCCGCGCGAAGGAAAGCTCGGCCGTCCCGCGCTCCAGCTCGCCCACCAGGTCGGCGTCGAACGCGGCGTCCTCCAGCGCTTCGATAGACGTGAGCTTGTCGAGCCATTCCATGGAGGGATCATATTCGAACTTGCGAATATCAGGGAAGCCCCGACTTTCACGCCCGGCGTGGGAAATGGCGCCGGTAGAGCGCGATCGTGGCCGGCAGGATGAAGAGCTGGCCGATCAGCGAGGCGAACAGGCAGACCGCCGCGAGCCGCCCGAACAGCCTGAGCGAGGGCAGGTGCGAGAGCACGGTGACGCCGAGGCCGAGCGCCAGCACGATGGTGGTCAGCACGATCACCGGCCCGATGTGGCGCATTGTTGCGATGAGCGCTTCGGTGGCGCTGCCCGGGCCCGCCGGCAAACGCGTCTCCTCGATCCGGAAGCGGTTCAGGAAATGAATCGTGGAGTCGATCGCCAGCGCGAATGCGACCGTGATGGCGATCATGGATGCGAACTGCAGGCCCTCGCCCGTCATCCACAGCAGCGCGCCCGTGGCGAAGATCGGGAACAGCGACGGCAGGATGCTGGCCACCCCGGACAGCCACGAGCGCAGCGCGATGCCCAGGAAGACGAAGATCACGAACATGTCGCCGACGAGCCCGACGTTCATCTCCCCGATGAGCTTGGCCGAGCTGCGCGCGGCGATGGCCGGCAGGCCCGTCACCGAGATGTCATAGCCGCGGAACTCCTGCCGCACCGGCTCCAGCGCCTCGTCGATCCTGTCCACCACCGGCAGGATCTCGCTCGCATCGACGTCGGGCAATCGCCCCGTGACCAGGACCGTCTCCTCCTCCCTGTCGATGAAGCGGCGGACGAGGTGCTCGGGTAGCACCCGGATGTAGCCCTTGACCGTCTCTATGCGGCTGTCCCCGGCTTCCGCCAGCCACCGGCGCAGGCTCTCCAGCGACCAGACGTTGCCGAGCCCCGCGACCTTCTCCATCACCGAATGGGCCCGGCCGATGACCTCAAAGGTCGCGTCGTCGTAGAGCGACTGGCCGGCCTTCATGCGGATCATGACGTGGACCGGGTTGGCCCCTGTCAGCTTCTGGTCGAGCCGGCCCGTTGCGGCCAGCGCATGCTCCTGGTCCGGCACCTGATCGGCCAGCCGGTAATGCGGCTCCAGTTGCAGGTAGGCAAGCCCTGTCAGCACCACAGCCACAACCCCCAGGGCGAAATAGGGAAGCGGATTGAAGGCCACCCGCTGCACGATCCAGTCGGAAGCCAGCGTGAGGAATCCGAAGCCGTCTCTGGGCGCTTCGGCGGGCGCGGGCTGCGGATGCTCCTCGCGCCGGATCAGGAGCACCGCGAGCGTCGGCACCACGACCGCGACGGCGATGTAGGAGATGGCGACCGCCAGCAACGCCGCCTTGCCGAAGGTGCGGATCAGCGCCGAGTCCGCCCATGCGAACGAGACCAGCGCCAGGCCCGCGTTCATCGCCGTCAGCAGGCACGCCGGGGCCACGTCGAGCACCGCGTTGCGAGCCGCCGTCATCCGGTCGATGCCGGCAAGGATGTCCCGGCGGATGGAGAACACCAGGTGCATGGAGTCGGAGAAACCCGACACCAGGATGAGCGGCGTCAGCACGTTGATGAAGAGATTGAGCCGGAAGTCGAGCCCGCCGACGACGCCGAGCGTCCACAGGATGGCGATCGAGGGGCCGAGGACGGCGATCAGCGTCAGCGACAGGCGGCGAAAGAACAGGAACGCGATCGCGGCGCCGACGAGGAAGCCGAGACCGTTGTAGACCAGCCGGTCCCGCTCCACGGCGTTGCGGATCTCGAGCTGCATGACCGGTGCGCCAGTGAGCTTGACGCTCAGGCCGGAGCCGTCCAGCACGCGCTCTGCCGTTTTCAGGATGCCGCCGATGACCGCCTCGGCCCCCTGCTCGTCGACGACCCTGCGGTCGAGCGACATGACGATGAGCGCGAGCTGGCCGTCATCGGACAGGAACTTGCCCGCCACGATGTCGTTGGTGCGCAGCGCGTCGATGATTGCACCGTAGGCGCCGCCCTCGGGCAGGTCGTCGGGTACGATCGGCGCCGCATAGCCCGTCGCGTCGGGCTTGCCCCTGGCCGACAGCATGGACACGAGACCGTCGATGCCGTCTACGAGCTGCAGCTCCACGACGGCGTTCGCGAACGCCTCGAGCTGCGGCCGCTTCAGGAGATCGGGACCCTCCACGACGGCCAGCACGTCGTACTCGCTCGACGGGAAGCGCCGGTCGATCTCCTCGTACT
The DNA here is from genome assembly GCA_023384095.1 of Hyphomicrobiaceae bacterium. Classification (GTDB taxonomy): domain Bacteria; phylum Pseudomonadota; class Alphaproteobacteria; order Rhizobiales; family Hyphomicrobiaceae; genus ZC4RG25. Next base: position 51,276 of record JAHDXT010000012.1, on the reverse strand, counting down.
GGCGGAACTCGGCGGTATCGGTGCGGAACAGCTCCGACAGCGAGTCGTCGACCTTGAGCCGCATCACGCCGGCGACGGCCAGCACACTCAGGGCCACGATGAGCGCGGCCGACAGCAGCGGCGCCTTGAGCGCCAGGAGCCCAAGCCGGTCGAGCCCGAAGCTCAGCGCGAACGAGCGCTGCGGTGTGCCGTGCTCGGGCATGCCGCTATCATCCCCTTCCCCGGGTCGAGACTGCGATCGAAGATCATCCATAAGGCGGCTCAACCGAAGTCCGACTCGAAGCGGCAGACGCCGGAATGGTTGCACCAGCGCCCACCGAAGGGCAAGCGGCACCATGGGCGCTGCCGCGCCCGGGCAGAGGCGTCAGGCCCGATCCGGCAGCAACCGCGCTACGATGTCGTGGATCTGTTGCCGAACTGTGACAGACTCGCGGTGCCGCTGCGGGTCCGCGATGGTCGTGCACCAGGATGGGTCCCGATCCTCGTCGTCGACGATATCGCAGGTGAGAGCGCCGAGGACTGCCTGCGCCCGCTCGGGCAGCACCGGCGGGATCGGCTGCCCGGACAGGAGGGCCCACATGCCGGCCCAAAGCCGCGCCGTCGTCCACGGATTGTAGCCGCCGCCGCCCAGCACGACGGCGGCTCCGGCGCCGGCGACACAGAGCTCCGTAGCCGCCCACAAGGTGCCGTTGCCGAGCTGCATGGCTGACAACGGATCGCCGGCCAGCGCGTCGGCCCCCAGCGTCACCACCACCGCCTCGGGGCGAAAGCTCCGCATCCTCGGGACCAGCAGCCGCTCGATCAGCAGCATGTACTCGGCATCCGTGACCCCCCTCGGGACAGGCACATTGCAGGCGCGGCCGGCGAGGCGGTCGTCGAGCCCGCCCGTGCCGGGCCAGCGCCCGTCCTCGTGGACGGAGAAGAAGGATACCCGCCGGTCCCCCGCGAACGCGTCCTGCACACCGTCGCCATGGTGCGCGTCGAGATCGACGTAGAGCAGGCGCTCCACGCCGCCATCGAGCAGCGTCAGGATGGCGAAAACGGGATCGTTGAAATAGCAGAAGCCGGAAGCCCGGTCGGGGCGGCCGTGGTGCGTCCCGCCCGCCGGATGGAACCCGACGGCGCCGCTGAGCGCCGTCCGGGCGGCCAGCACCGCGCCGCCGACGCTGGCGCAGGCCCTGTCCCAGAGACCCTCGAACAGCGGGCACTCCATGGTGCCGAGACGATAGCGCTCGCGCACGGCCGGGCTCGCCGTCATCGTGCGGCAGGCCTCCTCGAGCGCGTCGAGATAGTGCGCCGCGTGGAAGCGCTCGAGCAGCGCCCGGTCGGCCAGAGGCGCCGTTCTGACCAGTTCCGGGGCGAGCCAGCCGAGCGCCTCGCAGAGATCGAGCACCGCCGCCTGGCGCCCCGTCGACAGCGGATGATGGCGTCCGAAGCCCGGCTTCCGGAAGACCGGGTGGGTGATGAAGACGAGAGGGCGAGTAGCGAATAGCGAATGGCGAATGGGGATATCGGGCCGGCTACTCATTCGGTATTCGCTACTCGCTGCCAACCCTTCGCTTCTGCGCCGGGCGCCATCTCGACGGGCCGGCCTCCCTCGCGTATACGAATTTGCGAATATAAGCGAGTTGCCTGTCCTGATGTTCTGGAGATTTCGATGGCCGACAAGACGCTCGACGCCAAGGGATTGAACTGCCCGCTGCCGATCCTCAAGGCAAAGAAGGCCATCGCGGAAGTGCCCAAGGGGGGCACGCTCGAGGTGCTTGCCACCGATCCGGGCGCCGTTGCGGATTTCCAGGCGTTCTGCAAGGCGACGGGCAACGCGCTGCTGGAGCACTCGGAGAACGGCGGCATCTACCGATTCCTGATCAGGCACACGTGAGCGCCGGCGGCCAGACCGGAACGGCGCAACTCTTCGCCTGCGGCGAGCGGAGGATCGAGCCGGGCTGGGCGAGCGCCATCGGCCACATGCGCGCCCACCAGTACGTGGCGCTCTTCGACGACGCGACGACGGCGTTCATGAGCGGGTGCGGCCTGACCGACCAACACCTGCTCGACGGCGGCACGAGCCCGTTCCTGACGGAGATGCACGTCAGCTACCTGAGGGAGCTGCGCCCGGGCGAGAAGGTCGCGGTGCTCGCGCAGGTGCTCGGGCACGACGAGCGCCGCGGCCGCGTGATCCTCATCATGCAGGTCGCGCCCGGGCAGAACCCTGCCGCCACTTGCGAGCTCGCCGTCGTCAACATGGACCTCGCGCAGCGGCGGCCCTGCCCCTGGTCGCCGCAACAAGCCGCGATCTGGTCGAGGCTGGCTGCCGGGCACGCCGGCCTGCCCGTGCCGCCACAGGCCGGACGAGCGATCGGCCCCATTGCGCCCGTGCAGGATCGGCAGACTTCGTCGTAATCTTCGACGAAGCCGACCGCGAACGGAGGACCTCATGGCGGACATGCGCTACCGGGTGCTGGGCCGATCGGGGATCAGCGTCAGCGAGCTTTGCCTCGGCACCATGAACTTCGGCGGTCCGACCGACGAAGCGGAATCGCGGCGGATCGTCGATCATGCCCTGGAGAGCGGCGTCAACTTCATCGACACCGCCAATGTCTACGCCGATGGCCGGTCCGAGGAGATCCTGGGCCGCGCCCTCGAGGGCCGCCGCGACCGGGTGGTCCTGGCCACCAAGGTGGCGCAGCAGGTCGGCCGCGGCGTCAACGACCGCGGGCTGTCGCGCGTCCACGTCATGCAGGCGGTCGAGGCGAGCCTCCGTCGTCTGCAGACCGAGACCATCGACCTCTACTACACCCACCGCGTCGACCCGAGCACGCCCTGGGAGGAGGTGGCGCGCACCTTTGGCGACCTCATCCGCCAGGGCAAGATCCGGCACTGGGGGCTGTCGAATGTGCGCGGCTGGCACATCGCACACGTCTGCCATGTCTGCCGGGATCTCGGCGTGCCCGAGCCGGTGGCCCTGCAGCCTTACTACAACCTCATGAACCGCCAGCCCGAAGTCGAGGTGCTGCCGGCCGCGGCTGCTTTCGGCCTCGGCGTCGTGCCCTACAGCCCCATCGCCCGCGGCGTGCTCACCGGCAAGTACCGGCTCAACGTCGCGCCCGAGACCGGCAGCAGGGCGGCGCGCCAGGACAGGCGCATGATGGAGACGGAGTGGCGGCCGGAGTCTCTCAAGGTCGCGGAGGAGCTGAAGAGCCATGCCGAGGCGCGCGGCACGACGCTGGTCGCCTTCGCGGCCGCCTGGGTGCTCGCCAACCGCGCCGTGTCCTCGGTCATCGCCGGGCCGCGCACGCTGGAGCAGTGGACGCCGTACCTCGGAGCGCTGGATTTCGCCTGGAGCGCCGACGACGAGGCCGCCGTCGACCGCCACGTTGTGACCGGGCATTCCTCGACACCCGGCTACAACGACCCCGGCTACCCGATCGAAGGACGCTTCCCGGCGGTCGGGTGAGGAGGCCCCTGACCCCGGCCCGCCGAGGCTTGACATCGGCGCCTGCCCGCTCCCATAAGGGCCGATTGCCGGTGGTTGCGGGCGGTTAGCTCAGCGGGAGAGCACACGCTTCACACGCGTGGGGTCACTGGTTCAATCCCAGTACCGCCCACCATTTTCAGCGCGACCCGGCATGGCCGGCTCACGGCAGGCGCTCCAGCGCGGCGCGGACGAGGCGCGGGTCGGCGTCGCGGAGCGTGGGCAGTCGCGTCCGCGCCCTGCGCACGCTGTCGTAATCGACCTCGGCGACGACGAGGGCCGGCTCGGCGCTCGCGCGCGCGCACTCCCGGCCGTCGGCGTCGACGATGCGCGAGCCGCCCCAGAACCTGGCGTTGCCGCTCGTGCCGCAATGGTTGGCGAACACGACCGGCAGGCCATGAACCAGCGCCGTGTGGCGCAGCACCAGATCCCAGCCGTCGGGATTGTCGAACTCTGGCGCCACCGCGTCGAGCGACGATGCGGCGGGGACGAGCAGCAGCGTCGCCCCCTGCACGGCCGCGAGCCACGGCAGAGCAGGGTTCCAGACATCGGCACAGATCAGGACCGCCGCCTGCCATTGGCTCGTGACGGGCACGGTGCCGATCTCCTGCCCGCGAGCGAAATGCTTCGTCTCCTCGAGGCGCCCGTATCCAGCCAGGTTGACCTTGCGGTGGACATGGAGGACCTCGCCCCTGCCGAGCACGGCCTGCGCGGTGTAGAACTGCGCCGCGGGCCCTTCCTCGATGAAGCCGACGGCGACCGTCATCGGGCCGGCCGCCTCCGCGAGCCGCGCCAGCTCCCGTGAGTGTGCCGGGCGTGCCAGCTCGAGCAGGTCGGGAGCGTCGACGTAGCCGGTCAGCGAAAGCTCGGGAAAGACCAGCACGTCGACGCCCTTGGCGCGCGCTTCGTCCACCGCGGCCAGGTGCCGCGCGAGATTGCGCTCGACGAGCCCCGTCGCGCACTGAGCCTGAGCGGCAGCCACTTTGAGCACGGCCATGGCAGCGACGCGCCGAGGCTCGCCTCAGATCATGCCCTGCTTGGCCAGGAACTCCTTGGCGACCTCCTCGATCGTCTTCTTCTCGACGTCGACGGTGGCGTTGAGCTTGGCCATCACGGCGTCGTCGAGCTTCGCCGACAGGGCGTTGAGCGCGTCCGCGAGCTTCGGATGCTTGTCCAGGACCTCCTTGCGCACGACCGGCGTCAGCGCGTAGCTCGGGAAGAAGCCCTTGTCGTCGGCCAGGACGACGAAGTCGAACGCCGGAATGCGGCCGTCGGTGGCGAAGACGAGGCCCGTCTCGACCTGCTTGTCGCGCAGCGCCTGATAGACGAGACCGGTGTCCATACGCACGACATGCTCACGCCCGAACTCGAAGCCGTAGGTCTTCTGCAGCGGCGCCAGCCCGTCCGGCCGCGCGTAGAACTCGGCGTTGCTGGCGAACGTGACGGCTGCGCCGCCCTTCACCTTCGCGGCGAGGTCGGACAGCGTCTTCACGCCCTTGGCCGAGGCGTCGGCCTTGCGCATGGCGATGGCGTAGGTGTTGTTCGCCTTGGACGGATTGAGCCAGACCAGGCCCTTGGCCGCATCGAGCTCCTTGACCTTGGCATAGGTCGCGGCGGGATCGAGCTTCTCCGTCACCTTGTTGTAGGTGATGAGGGAGGTGCCGGTATACTCCCAGTATACGTCGATCTGGCCGTTCTCCTGCGCCTGACGCAGCGGGGCGCTGCCGAGCCCGGCGCGCTTGTCGACGGTGAAGCCCTTCGCGCGCAGGAGCTGAGCCGTCATCTCCGACATGAGCTGCTGCTCGGTGAAGTTCTTGCCGCCGACCACGATCGTCTGCGCGGCTGCCGGCAGCGCCGGGATCAGCAGGGCCGCGGCCGCGGCCAGACCCAGGAATTGACGTCTCAGCATGGGAGAATCCTCCGTTCCCTGTGTTGCTCTTTCCAAGTCTTCCATCGCATCAGCGAAGTGGGTTCACGCCGCGCGGCACCAGCCAGTACTGGCACTGCCCGACGCTGAAATCGATCAGTACCGCAAGCATTGCGGTCGGGATCGCACCCGCGAGGAGCATCGTCGGCTCCATCAGGTCGATGCCGGTGAAGATGAGCTCGCCCAGGCCGCCGCCGCCGATCAGAAAGGCCAGCGGCACCGTTCCGACATTGATCGCCAGCGCGGTGCGGATGCCGGCCAGGATGACGAACATCGCGTTCGGCAGCTCCACGCGCGTCAATATCTGCCCCGGCGTCATGCCCATTCCGCTCGCGGCTTCGATGAGATGCCGAGGCACGGTGCGCAGGCCGGCGACCGTGTTGAGCACGATCGGCAGCAGCGTCAGCGCAAACAGCCCCACGATCGCGGACGGCGCCCCTATCCCCAGCACCGACATGGCCAGCGCCAGGATGGCCAGCGTCGGCACGGTGGAGCCCAGCCCGACGAGCTGGGTGATCGTATTCGCCCAGGCCTCGAACCGTGGCCGCGTGACGAGAACGCCGAGCGGGACGCCGACCGCGATCGCGAGCCCGCCCGAGATCGCGGCCAACGCCAGGTGGCTGCGGGCCAGGTAAATGACGTCGCCGGAGTGCTGCAGGATGCCGGGCAGGACGCCCTGCGCCTGCAGATAGGCGCCGAGCACGAAAATCCCGGCCAGAAGAGCGAAACGCGAGGCGCTGTGGAGGCTGGTGATCATCAGCGGTTCCGGTAGATGGCGCCGAGCGCCTGGGTGACGTTGCGCTGGGTGATGTAGCCCTTGTAGAAGCCGTCGTCGTCGACGCAGGCGAGCCAGGTGACGCCATGGGTGAACATGGTGGAGACGGCCGTCCGCAGGTCGTCCTTGACGTTGACCACGCCCGGCAGCGGCTCCTGGTGCTCGGCCACCGTGCCGTGCTTGCCCCGCGTCGCATCCATGCGCACGACGCCGCGCGCGCGGCCCCGGGGACCCACCATGACGATGGAGGTGTGCGCGTGCTCCTCCATCAGCCGGACGGCAGCGTCGAGAGTGTCCTCCGCCCTGACGCGCGGCGGGTCCGTCATCATCGCCTCGGCGACGCGCAGCAGGCGCAGCCGCTTCAGAGTCCGGTCGCTGCCGACGAAATCGGCGACGAACGCATCGATCGGCTTGGCCAGGATATTGTCCGGCGTGTCGTACTGGATCAACCGGCCTTCACGGAAGATGGCGATCATCGACGCCATCTTCACCGCCTCGTCGATGTCGTGGCTGACGAAGACGATGGTCTTCTTGAGCTCGGCCTGCAGCTTCATGAACTCGTCCTGGATCACCTCCCGGTTTATCGGGTCGATGGCCCCGAACGGCTCGTCCATGAGCAGGACCGGCGGATCGGCGGCGAGCGCCCGGACCACGCCGACCCGCTGCTGCTGGCCGCCGGAAAGCTCCTTGGGGTAGCGCTGCAGGTAGATCGAAGGCTCGAGATTGACCATCTCGAGCAGCTCGGCGGCGCGGCCGCGTGACTTCCTGCGGTCCCAGCCCAGAAGGTCGGGGACGACGCAGATGTTCTCCTCGACGGTCTTGTTTGGAAACAGCCCGATCTGCTGGATGACGTAGCCGATCGAGCGCCGCAGCGTCACCTCGTCGATATCCGCGGTGTCGACGCCGCCGACGAGGATCCTGCCCGAGGTCGGCGCGATCAGGCGGTTGATCATCTTCATGGTCGTGGTCTTGCCGCACCCGGAGGGGCCGAGCAGAACGCACACCGAGCCGGAGGGAACCTCCATGTCGACCGCATCGACGGCGGTTATCAAGCCGAAGACCTTGGTCACGCGCTCGAGCCTGATCATGGCGTCAGCTCCGCAACCCGGGCGACGTGAGCAGCCGCTGCAGCCCGAGCAGCGCGTAATCCGCGATGATCGCAAGAAGGCTGACTGCCAGGGCCCCCGTCAGGAGCTGTCGGATGTCGGTCTGGGATATCCCGCGCGAGATGAACGTGCCGAGCCCGCCTGCCCCGATGTAGGTCGCGATGGCGGCGATGGCGATATTGAGGACGACGGCGTTGCGCACCCCGCTGATGATCACCGGGAGCGCGATGGGCAGCTCGACGTGGCGCAGCCGCTCGAGCGTCGTCATCCCCATGCCGCGCGCCGCCTCGCGCAGCGCCGGGTCGACGTTGACGATGGCGGTGTAGGTGTTGCGGATGATCGGAAGCTGCGAGTAGAGGACGAGCGCGACGACCGCCGGCACATAGCCGATGCCGTGCCCGATCAGCGACAGGACCGGGATCAGCAGCCCGAACAGCGCGATCGAGGGTATCGTCATCATGATCGCGGCGGTGTAGAGCACGCGATCGGCGAGCTTCTTGTTCTGGGTGATGGCGATCGCGATCGGGACGCCCGTCAGGATCGCAATGGCGACGGCAACACCGACGATCGAGACGTGCTCGAGAGCACGCTGTCCAATGACCGGCCAGTTCGCGACGATGAACTCGACCGTCTCCAAATCGTACCCCCTGCCGATCAACGCCTCGAGTGAGGATTGTCGAGGAATGACACCGCGCAGCAACAGTATGATTGCGACATCTCTACCCCCAATTTCGACGGAGATTGCCATGCTCCCGAGCGACTGAGAGCGGCCCCCCGGCCTGCCGGCCGCCCCGGATCTCGGACGGGCGCGCACCCAGCACACGCTTGAACCAGGCGGCGAAATGCGACGTCGATGCGAAGCCGACCTGGACTGCGACCTCGATGATCGGCTTGTCGGTGTAGAGGAGCAGCTCGTGGGCGCGCTCGATGCGCATCTGAATGTAATAGCGCAGCGGCGACATGCGCGCATGCTGGCGGAACAGCCGCTCGAGCTGGCGCGTGCTGAGCGAGACGCCCGCGGCGATCTCCGGCAGCGGCACCGGGTTCTCGAGGCGCTGCTGCATCGCCTCGATGGCTTTGCGCAGCTTTGGCGGAAGGTGCGCCAGCGTGACCAGCACACTTCCGCGCTGGTCGTCGTGCTCGCCCCGGATGCGCTCGTGATGGAACTGGTTGGCGACGCTGCGGGCCAGCTCCGGCCCGTGCCGCTCGGCGATCAGGTGGAGCATCATGTCCATCGCCGCCGTTCCGCCCGAGCAGGTCAGCCGATCGCGGTCGATCTCGTAGATCTTGCTGGTGCAGTTGAGCTCGGGGAAGTCCTCCTCGAAGGCGGCCCTGTTCTCCCAGTGGATGGTGCATCGATAGCCGCTCAGCAGGCCGGCCCGCGCCAGCAGATAGGTGGCGGTCGAGAGGGAGCCGACGGCGATGCCGCGCCGTGCTGCCGTGCGCAGCGCAGCCAGATAGCGCCGCTCCTCCGTCGATTGGACGCGCAGGCCGCCGCAGGCGAACACGTAAGCGGCGCCGTCGAGCGCGCTCTCGATCGCCATCGTCGGGAGATCGATGCCGTTAGACGCCGCGACCGGCACGCCATCGAGGCTGGCGAGCCGCCACGCATAGGCCCGGCGGCCCGACATCAGGTTCAGCGACCGCAAGGGCTCCAGCGCAGATGCAAGGCTCATCATGGAAACGCCGGGGACCAGCAGAAAGACGAAGATCTCCGGCTCCGGCCTGTGGGTGTGGCTCATGGCGAGGCAGTATACAATCACCTGCCTGCCTGGCGCATCCGGGCGCGCAGTCTCAACGCATGCGCGTCATGAAGAGCGCGTCATGAAGAGCGCGTCATGAAGAGCGCCGGCACGCCCGCGGCGAGAATGGCAAGTCCGGCCAGCGCGCCGATGCCGGTGTAGGCGATGCTGGAATACATGAGATAGGCCGAGGTCAGACAGAACAGCAGCGGTGTCACGGGGTAGAGCGGCACGCGGAAGCCGTCCCGCTGGCCCGGATCGCGCCAGCGGAACACGAACAGCGCAATCCCCACCAGCAGCATGAATCCCCAGAACACGGGCGCAGTGTACTCGACCATGGCCTCGAAGCCGCTGCGGGCCCGGGCGCCGAAGCTCACCAGCGCCAGTGCGACCGCGCCCTGGAGCAGCAGGGCGTTGACCGGCGCGCCGGTGCGGCCGCTGCGCCGTCCGAAGACCGAGAACGGCCGGAAATCGGCTCCCAGCGCCAGCGTGCTCCGCGCCCCGGTGAAGATGGTGACGTTGAGCGTGCTGAGAGCGGTGATGCACACGATGAGCGCGAAGAGCCGCGCGCCGGCGCTCCCGAACACCGCCTCGATAGGCTCGGTCATCACCGCCGGCGCCTGCCGCAGTCCGGCCAGCCCCAGCATCGACAGCAGCGCCAGGTTGGTGACGAGGTAGAGCGCCATGACGGCACCCGTGCCCGTCAGCAGCACGCGGGACATGTTGCGGCGCGCGTCGTGCACCTCTGCGGAGAGATAGGCCGTCTCGTTCCAGCCGCCGTAGGTCAGCAGGATGAAGACCATCGCCAGCCCGGCCGCGCCGGCTGCGGGGACCGGCTCGATCACGGTCGGCCTCGGCTCGGCCGCGAAACCGCTCGCAGCCACCAGCCCGACGGCGCCGACCGTCGCCGCCGTGAGCGCGAGCTGCGTGCGCCCGCTGAGGCTGGTCCCCAGGAGCTGGAGCCCGGTGAGCACGGCGAGCGCCGCCGCCGCGTGAACCGCTGCCCCGTGCGGACCTGCCGGCAGCAGCGCGGCGGCATAATCGCCATAGACGAAGGCGACGGCCGCTATCGCGCCGGTCTGCATCACGGTCATGCGGCCCCAGCCGAACAGGAAACCGAGCGGCCGGCCGTAGGCGCGGGTGAGGTAGTGGTACTCGCCGCCCTCGTGCGGGTATGCCGAGCCGAGCTCGGCGTAACAGAGCGCGCCGGCCACGGTCAGCATCCCGCCGAGCAGCCACAGCCCGAGAAACGCCGCTTCGCTCGCTGCATTGGCGGCGACGATCGGCGGCGTCTTGAAGATGCCGATGCCGACCACGATGCCGACCAGCATGGCGCTCGCCTGCAGCACCGACAGTGTCTGCAGGGGCGGGCCGGCCGGGTCTGCCATGGCCTGGCCGTCGGGGGGGACCGGAGCGGCGGCCGGCGGCGGCCGCCCCCGAAAGCTCTCAGGCTGTCGCGAAACCGCCGTCAAGAGAGGGGCTTTGCCTGCCAGCCGTCGCCGTCGATCTGCTTCTCCGCCAGCCGGCCTTCATACCGCCTTACCTCGCCGTTCTCGCGCGGCACCTCGAACAGGATGCGATCGCCTTCCATCCGCGCGTTGCGCAGCGGCACCGAGCGGCCGTCGATGACCGCGTCGCCTTCGATCTGCTGGAAGCGCTGTTTGAGATTGAGCGCGAAGTCCGTGCCCGTCGCCTCGTCGTTCACCCGCCACTTGCCGCTCGCGGAGGCCGGCACCACCCACATGTGCACCGTCTTGTTGCCCATCTCGACGCTGCGGTCGGGCTTCCAGTCCCCCATGTCCCAGTCGTGCGAGACGACCCGCGTGCCGGGGCGCAGCTCGTCGAGGATTCGCGGGCGCAGCCTGAGGTTGACGTCCGGCAGCAGGTACAGTGTCAGGATCGTCGCCTGGCTGATGTCGGTCTCGAACAGGTCCTGCTGGCGGAACTCGACCTTGCCGTCGACGCCGGCCCGCCGTGCGTTCTCGCGCGCCTCCTCGATCCGGCGCGGATCGATGTCGATGCCGAGCCCCCGCGTTCCGAAGCGCTCGGCCGCCGTCACCGGGATGCGGCCGTCCCCGGACCCGAGGTCGACCAGGAAGTCGTCTCCCGTCGGGGCAGCCAGCTCCAGCATCTTGTCGACCACCGCGCGCGGCGTCGGCACATACGGCACGTTGAGGCGCGGCGCCTCGGACCGGGCCAGCGGCGGCGCGGCCATCGGCGAGCCGGTCATCACGGCCATCAGAGCGAGGAAAAGGGGAGAGCGGGCGTGCCAGGCGCTGATCGTCATGAGGCAAACTCCCGAGCGGATTTCGCTGAACCGGACAACGCCAGGTTCTCGCGTTCCGTTCCCGAGCGGGGCGGCGCCGCCTGGCTCGCTCGCCAAGGCTGGTGCCGGAACCTGAGACTGGGCGGGCTCGTTTGTGTCGCATGCACGACGCCATCGAGCCAGTGACAGTGTCCATGCGGGTGCCCAAGGGACCCGAAGCCGCATTTCGCGATTTCATCTACGAGCTGCGACGCTGGTGGCCGCTTGCCCAAACCTATTTCCACGACGACTTCGCGGCGGCGGTCATCGAGCCGATGAGCGGCGGCAGGTGGTACGAAGTCGGCAAGGATGGCCGGCAAATAATATGGGGGGAAGTGCGCGAGTTCGACCCGCCGAACAGGGTCGTCCTGTCTTACGCCGTCGACCGCGACCACCGTCCGGAGCCATCGGGCAGGGCGAGCGAGGTCGAGATCCTTTTCGAGCCGTTGCACGGCATCAATTCGCGCGAGCAACCGGCGACCCGCATAACGATCACACATCGCCAGCTCGAGCGGCACGGGGAAGGAGCCGCCGCCATGCGGGAGCTGCTCGCTTCTCCGCAGGGCTGGCCGCTCATTCTGAGCTCGTTTGCCCGCCTCTACAGCGCCTGAGCCATCGGGGCGACCCGGAGCCGGTTCCGCCGGGCGCGATCACGTCATCGTCGATGCCGTGCGGCCCGACCGGCCACATCTTGCCGCCTCGACCGCCGCCGCCACGGCGGTCATCATCGGGAAAGGATTGGGAACCAGTCGCGATCTGACGAGGTGCCGGATGAGAGTGCCCGCCAAGCCCGTTGGCACATACCCGTTCTACCTGCGCCCCTTCTTCTGGAACCAGCGGCGCAAGTATGGCCAGGTGCTCGAGGCTGCGCTGCTGTGGGCGCGGTCGCCCCGGCTGTTCCTCGGGGTCGCCGTCCTCTACGGCATGATCGACCGGAAGCGCTCGCCGATCGATCCGGCCCTGCGCTCGTTGCTGACGGTGCGCGTCTCGCAGATCAACAACTGCGAGTTCTGCGTCGACATCAACTCGGCCACCCTGCTCGAGCGGGGTGTCGCGGCCGAGAAGGTCGAGGCGCTCGCCGGCTGGCGCCAGAGCTCGCTCTTCGATCAGCGCGAGAAGGACGCCCTCGATTATGCGGAGGCGATGACGCGTTCGGACCAGCGGGTCGATGCCGACATGATCGAGCGGCTCAGAGCGCACTTCGACGACGACGCCATCGTGGAGCTGACCGGCCTGATCGCATTCCAGAACATGTCGAGCAAGTTCAACAGCGCGCTCGACGTCCCGGCGCAGGGGTTCTGCAAGCTGCCCGGCGTCTCTGCCCCGGACACGCGCGGGGCCTGAGCGTCCGGCCAGGGTCAGCTCTCGCCGAAAACCCGCCGGAAGATGGTGTCGACGTGGCGGGTATGATAGCCGAGATCGAACAGCGCCTCGAGCTCTGCCCGGGGCAGCTTTGCGCTCACCTCGGGGTCGGCGGCGAGCAGGCTCAGGAAGTCGCCCTCACCGCGCCACACCGGCATGGCGTTGCGCTGCACGAGCCGGTAGGCGTCCTCGCGCGAGACGCCGGCCTGGGTCAGGGCCAGGAGCACGCGCTGCGAGTGGACGAGCCCGCCGAGCCGGTCGAGGTTGCGCCGCATGCTCTCCGGATAGACGACGAGCTTCTCGATGACGCCCGCCAGCCGGGCGAGGGCGAAGTCCAGCGTCACCGTCGCGTCGGGACCGATCATCCGCTCGACGGAGGAATGCGAGATGTCGCGCTCGTGCCAGAGCGCCACGTTCTCCATGGCGGGAAGCGCATAGGCCCGCACCATGCGCGCGAGGCCGGTCAGGTTCTCCGTCAGCACGGGATTGCGCTTGTGCGGCATCGCGGAGGAGCCCTTCTGGCCCTCCGAGAAGAACTCCTCGGCCTCGAGCACCTCCGTGCGCTGCAGGTGGCGGATCTCGATCGCGAGCCGCTCGATGGACGACGCGATCACCGCCAGAGTGGCGAAGTACATGGCGTGGCGGTCGCGCGGAATGACCTGCGTCGAGATGGGCTCCGGGGTCAGACCGAGTTGCTGGGCCACGTATTCCTCGACCCGCGGGTCGACGTTGGCGAAGGTGCCGACGGCCCCGGAGATGGCGCAGGTCGCCACCTCGGCGCGGGCGTTCTCCATGCGCCGGCGGGCGCGAGCGAGCTCGGCATGGGCATAGGCGAGCTTGAGCCCGAACGTCGTCGGCTCGGCGTGAATGCCGTGGCTGCGGCCGATCGTCACCGTATGCTTGTGCTCGAAAGCCCGCGCCTTCAGCGCCGCGAGCAGCCGGTCGAGATCGTCGAGGATGAGATCGGCGGCGCGCACGAGCTGGACGTTGAAGCAGGTGTCGAGCACGTCGGAGGACGTCATGCCCTGGTGGACGAAGCGCGCCTCGGGCCCCACATGCTCTGCCAGATGAGTGAGAAACGCGATCACGTCGTGCTTGGTGACGCGCTCGATCTCGTCGATGCGGGCAACGTCGAAGCGGGCGGTCTGGCCCTTCTCCCAGACTGCCGCCGCCGCCTCCTGCGGGATGATGCCGAGCCCGGCCATGGCGGTGGCCGCGTGCGCCTCGATCTCGAACCAGATGCGCAGCCGAGTCTCGGGCTCCCAGATGCGGGACATTTCGGCGCGGCTGTAGCGCGGAATCATGCGGCTTATCCCAGGAGCTGCTATTGACAGCCCGAGCCCTAGCAGACCACTGGATGGGCTTCAATGCAGCGAACGCGCCGAGCGCGCGCTCCTTTCCAATCCAAATCGGTCCTTTCATCCCATGACTTCCGATGTTCTCGTCCTCGGCGCCGGCATGGTCGGCATCTCGGCGGCCCTGCACCTGCAGAAACGCGGCCGTTCCGTCGTGCTCGTCGACCGCCGCGGGGCGGCCGAGGAGACCTCTCACGGCAACGCCGGCATCATCCAGCGCGAAGGCATCGTGCCCTACGGGTTCCCGCGCGACCTCAACAAGCTCTGGCGCTATGCACTGAACATGCTGCCCGAGGCGCACCTGCACTGGAGCGCCCTGCCGCGGCAGGCCCCCTGGCTGTTCCGCTACTGGCGCATGTCGACGCCCCAGCGCATCGCCGCGGCGGCCCGCTCGGCGCGCCCGCTGGTCGAGCGCTGCATCACCGAGCACAGGGCGCTGATGGAGGATGCGGGCGTGGCCTCCATGCTCCGGGAGACGGGCTACCTCAAGCTGTTCCGCACCGAAGCGCGCATGGCCGAGGTCACCCGCGAGCAGGAGGGGGTGCGGCGGGAGTTCGGCATCAACTTCGAGGAGCTCGACGTCGCCGCTGTGCGCAAGCGCGAGCCGCATATCACCGGCAGCTTCGCCGGCGGTCTGCTGATGGCGGATCCGGTCAGCGTCACCGACCCGAGCGCGCTCGGCAAGGCCTATGCCGACCTTTTCGTGAGGCGCGGCGGCCGGTTCATCACCGCGGACGCGCGCACCCTCGAGACCTCCGCGGACGGCTGGCAGGTCCGGACCGTTGACGGCCCGGTCGGTGCCCGCGAGGCGGTGATCGCGCTCGGCCCGTGGTCGGACGATGTCCTGCGGCCGCTCGGCATCCACGTGCCGCTCGGCGTCAAGCGCGGCTATCACGTCCACTTCCACTCGCGCGGCAACGCGGTGCTCAACGGCCCGGTGCTCGATTACGAGAACGGATTCGTGCTGGCCCCGATGACCCTCGGCATCCGCCTGACCACGGGCGCGGAGTTCGCGAGGCGCGATGCCCCGCGCACGCCGGTGCAGCTTTCCCGGCTGGAGCCGGTGGCCCGCGCGCTCTTCCCGCTCGGGGACCGCGTCGAGAGCAAGCCGTGGATGGGCGCCCGGCCGTGCCTGCCCGACATGCTGCCGATGATCGGGCCGGTGCCCGGCCGGCGCGGACTGTGGGCCGACTTCGGCCACCACCATCTCGGCTTCACGCTGGGTCCGGCCACGGGCCGACTGCTGGCCGAGATGATCGCCGGCGAGCCGACGTACACCGACCCCTGGCCCTACCGCGTCGACCGCTTCGCCTGAAACACCCGTGAAATCGTGAGGTCGCCAAATCGTGAAATCGTGGGATTCACCTGCGGCAGACCCCCTCACGATTTCACGACCTCACGATTTGGCGATCTCACCACTTCACGACCTCACGGCTTCACGACCGATAGATATCGCGCTGCAGGATGGGGCTGGCCGGGACGCAGCGTGAGTTGGGGCCGTCCCAGACGCCGCCCGACGCGAGACAGCTCGCCATCTGGCGCTGCCTTACGAGCTGCCAGGCCAGAAGCGCCAGCAGGACAGCGAGCGAGCCGATGACGATCGCCCAGCGCGTGCGGGTCACGGGTAGACGTCCCGGTAGGCCGGCGGGCCGCTCCAGGCTTCACCCGGCACGGCGGCCTCGTAGACCCCGCGCGCGATGGCGCGGGCGAGGCAATCGGCGGCCGCTAGTCCGATCTCGGTCAGGTCCAGGTTCGGATCGCCGAGCGGCCTCTCCAGCATGGCGACCGCGATGACGGTGTCGCCGTCCATCGGTGCGTGGGCCGGGCGCAGGGCGCGGACCAGGCCGTTGTCCGCCATGATGGCCAGCCGCCGGGCCTCGGTCTTGCTCAGCCGGGCATCGGTGGCGACCAGGGCGATCGTCGTCGACGGCGGCGCCCCGCCCTTCAGGCGCAACTGCAGCGCCTTCGCCGGCACCTGCGCCGGCAGGCCGTGGCCGCCGAACTCGCGGCCGACCTCCAGGCCACCGGCCCAGAAATGCGGGCCGTCGCCGACGGTGGCGGAGCCGACGGCATTGACCACCGCCAGCGCGCCGACCCGGAACCCCGCGGGCGTGACGGTGCTGGCGGAGCCGAGCCCGCCCTTGAAGTTGACGGTGCTCGCGCCGTAGCCGCCGCCGAAGGTGCCGAGCGCGAAGCGGCCCGCCGCGGCGCTCTCCGCCGCCTGCCAGCCGAGCTCCCAGTAGGGCGGCATGCGGCCCCAGTCCTTGTCGCCGCCGTTGACGAGATCGAACACGATCGCCTGCGCGGCGATCGGCACGTTGGCGGCCCCGATGCGTACTCCGCGCCCTTGTCCGCGCAGGAACGACACCACCCCGCCGGCGGCGTCGAGCCCGAACAGCGATCCGCCGGAGAGGACCACCGCATCGAGGCTCTGGACCGTCATCTCGGGGTCGAGCAGCGTAGTGTCGCGGCTGCCCGGCGCGCCGCCGAGGGTGATGCCGGAAGCCACGTTCGGCTTGTCGAAGACCACGGCCGTGACGCCGCTCATCACGCCGGCGTCGTGCGCGTGTCCGACCCTCAGGCCGGCGATGTCGGTTATGAGATTGAGGCGCGCCGCCACAGATTGCTCCTACTCGTCGACGAGCCCGGCCAGCAGTGCTCCCTCGGTCACCTGCTGACCCTCGTCCACCGCAATCCGGGCGATCGTGCCCGCCCGCGGCGCCACGAGCACGTGCTCCATCTTCATGGCCTCGATCACCGCGATGCGCTGGCCCTTGTCGACTGCCGCGCCCTCCGCGAGGAAAACCTTGGCCACCCGTCCGTTGATCGGGGCGCGGATCGCGGAGCCGGCCGACGCTTCATCGGCCATGGCGCCATCGCGGAGCGCCCAGGCGATCTCCGTCTGCCTGAGATCGTGCAGGACAAGCACCCGATCGCCATCGGCCACCGCGCTGACCTGTCCCCGCTGCGCAGGCGGCGCGGCATCCCCGCCGGGCAGCTCCACGTGCGGGCCGGACCTGTCCCAGCGCACCTCCACCGCGGTCCTCACTCCGTCGACGAGCACGTCGAGCGACTGGCGGCGCTGCGGCCCGAGCTGAAACCCGTCCAGCGCCGCCCAGGGCGAGTGCCGCTCCGGCGACAGCCGAAGTCGCTGCGCCTCGAGCTCGTCCTGGCGGCGGCGGATGAGGCACTCCACCCCGTGCGCGACGGCATGCGCATCGATGCCCTGTGGCGCCAGCCCGGCGAGCTCCCGGCCGATGAAGCCGGTATCGACCTCGCCGCGCCGGAATGCCGGGTGCACCAGCAGGGCGTGCAGGAACGCGGCGTTGGTCTTGACGCCCGCCACCATCGTCTGCTCGAGCGCCCGCGTCAGCCGGTCGATGGCGGCGGCGCGGTCGGGACCGGCCGCGACCAGCTTGGCGACCATCGAATCGTAGAAGGGCGAGATGACGGAGCCGGTCTCGACGCCCGCGTCGATCCGCAGGCCCTCGCCTGCCGGCGTCTCGAAGCGGGCGATCCGCCCGACGGACGGCAGGAAGCCGCGCGCCGCGTCCTCCGCGCACAGCCGCGCCTCGACGGCATGGCCGGCGCTCACGATCTCACCCTGCTCCAGCGGCAGCCGCTCGCCCGCGGCCACCCGGAGCTGCCACTCGACGAGGTCGAGCCCCGTGACCGCTTCCGTCACCGGGTGCTCGACCTGCAAGCGCGTGTTCATCTCGATGAAGTACCACGGCGCGTCCGCCCCGAGCCCGCCGCCCTCGACCAGGAACTCGACGGTGCCGGCGCCCTGGTAGCCGACGGACTTGGCCAGCTCGACGGCGGCGGCGGTCATGGCGGCGCGGAGCTGCCGCGTCATGCCCGGCGCCGGGGCCTCCTCGATCACCTTCTGGTTGCGCCGCTGCAGCGAGCAGTCTCGCTCGAACAGGTGGACGACGTCGCCGTGGCTGTCGCCGAACACCTGCACCTCGATGTGGCGCGGAGCCGCCACGACCTTCTCGATCAGCACGCGGGGGTCGCCGAACGCCGCCTCCGCCTCCCGCTGGGCGCTGGCCAGCAGGGGAGCGAATTCCGCCTCGTTCTCGACCAGCCGCATGCCGCGCCCGCCGCCGCCCGCGACCGCCTTGATCATCACGGGATAGCCGACGCCGCGCGCCGCCCCGGCGAGGATGTCCGGGCGCTGCTCCTCGCCGTGGTAGCCCGGCACCACCGGCACGCCCGCCGCGATGGCGATGGCCTTGGCTTGCGCCTTGCCGCCGAGCTTGCGCATCGCGTCCGGCTGCGGCCCGACGAAAACGAGACCGGCGGCCGCCACGGCCTCCGCGAAGTCGGCGTTCTCGGCAAGGAACCCGTAGCCCGGGTGAATGGCGTCGGCGCCCGTCTCCCTGGCCGCCGCGATGATCTTGTCGGCCGCGAGATAGCTCTCGCCAGCCGGCCCGGGACCGATCGGCACCACGACGTCGGCTGCACGCGCGAACGGCAGGGCGAGATCGGGCTCCGAGCCGACGGCGACGGTCTCAATGCCGAGCCTGCGCGCCGTGCCGATGATGCGCAGCGCGATCTCGCCACGGTTGGCGATGAGAACCCTTTTCAGCATTGCGGCCGAGGTATCCGTTTCGAGAGCTCGTGAGGTCGGGCTTCCCGACGAGTTGACGACTTCACGATTTCACGACTTCACGAAGCCTATCTCTCCCTGCAGAACCCGTAGTACTGCGCAATGACCGGCTCTCCAAGCAGGCCGAGATGCCGCGAATGCACGGCGGGATGGGCCTTCTGTTTCGGATCGACGTCGTAGACGGTCGTCAAATTGAGGAAACCCTCGTTGACGACCTCGAGGAAGTGGTTGGCGTTCACGGCGCGCACGATCCTCAAAGCGCCGGTGCCGCCCTTGCCTGTCTGCAGCTCGGCCCGCTGTCCCTGGAGATCGATCGCGCCGATGGCGAACGCCAGCGGACTGGCCGGCGCTGCCTGGTAGCCCCCGCCCGCATAGGAGACGCTGGTTCCTGTCTCGAAGCTGCAGCTCAGCGCCGCGGGCAAGCCCTCGGCCGCTTCGGCGCCGCTCGACGCGCCCCAAAGCGACGCCACCGAGAAGGCGGCCGTGATGGCGAGGCCCGAGGCGGCGGCGAAACTGAGCCGAACGGTCATGTGGGTCGGAGTCCTCTGGTGACTGGCAGTCCACATAGAAGCCCGCCCGAGGGCCGGCGCGCAATAGGGCTTGCCGCCCCGGCTGCCGAGCGGGCTAGCCTGGCTCCGAAGAAGGGGTCAGACCCGGCGGTGCGGGTCTGAAACGAAACTGAGCCGAAGGGCAGTGGCCCGCCTGGTCCCCTTTGCCCTTCCTTCCGTCATGGCCGCGAAGGCGGCCATCCACGCAACTCTCCACACCTGATCTGCGGCGTGTCGTGGATTCCCGCCTCCGCGGGAATGACGGTGTGGGTATGCAGCGGGAATCGTTTCGTCATCGAGGGTCGGAGAAGCCGGTGAGCGGCTGACCCCGCCGCCTCCGCTCGGGCGCAAACGCTCTCGCACGAGCCAATCGTCGAGTTCGGGTTTGTGGCGTCAGGCGAAGCGGACGAACGGCTCGCGCACGCCGCGCACCGTGCGGCGCAGCTTGAGCACGGATCCGGCGAGCGGCTCGGCTGCAAGCTTCTCGGAGCTCATGTTCTCGCGCGCCGAGGTGACGACGATCTCATCGAGGCGCGGGCCGAAGAACGCGGGGCAGGTCGGCTGGCTGACCGGCAGCCGGCAACTTTCGAAGCGTTTGCCGTCGGGCTCCCAGGCGTGCACGGCAGACGCGCCCCAGGCGGCCGTCCAGATGCGGCCGTCGGCGTCCACCACGGCCCCGTCCGGCGTGCCCTCGTCCGGCGTAAAGCGCTTGAACAGCACCGGATCGCCGGATGGCATCCCAGTATCCGGGTCGACGGCGACGCGCCATATCGTGGCCAGGGGGGAGTCCGCGAAATAGGCGGCCCGCCCGCCCGGAGCAAAACAGATCGCGTTGGCGATGGTGATCCTGTCGAACAGCAGCTTCAGCACGCCGCCGCGGAACCACCAGATCGCCCCCGCTTCCGGGTCGGCCTGCTTGCCCATGCTGCTGATCCAGAAGGCGCCGGAGGGATGGACGCGCCCGTCGTTGGAGCGCAGGTCGGGCTCACCGGCGAGGAACGGACAAAGCGGCTGCGCCCTGCCCGCATCGAGATCGTACAGGCGCAGATCGGCCTCGGTGGCGATCAGGATGCGACTGCGGTCGACCAGGGCAGCCGCCGAGGCCATCAGACCGAGCTCGTGCACTCTGGTCGCACCCCCGGCAAACGGCCGCTCGTAGAGCCGCCGCCGGAGGATGTCGAACCACAACACGCTGCCCCGGCCGGGGTGGCTGATCGCCCCTTCCCCGAGCTCGTCGGCGCTCTCGGCCCAGACCTCGGCATCGAGCCGGGGCGTCTCGGTCGGCGTCGTCATGATGCCGCCCCGATGCCGAACCGGTACTCGGTGAGCTGGCGGTAGGTCTCTCCCGGCACCCCCGGCTCGGTCGACCAGACCTCGTGGCAGAGGCGCTCGACCGGCCTGCCATCGGCGGACCTGCCGAGCTCGGACTGCCGCGGCTCCCTGCTCGCGATCGGCATGGCAGCTTCCTCCAGAGCGGTTTTCCGGGCTCCACGTCTCCCGACCTTGCGGGAACACCGACGCCAGCCGATGCGTTGCGTCGTCAAATGCATTCTCGACGAGGTCAGCGATGCGCTCCACCGTCATAGCTGCCGCGTGCCTCACCCTGGCGCTCGGCACCGGAACGGCCCTGGCCCAGACCGGCTCGCCCGGAGGGACGCCCTCGACAGGCCCCACTTCCGGAACATCCGGCCCCGGCCGCTCGACGGGCACCAGCCCGGACGCGGGCCTGCCCCCCACACAGCGCGGCCTGCCCTCCAGCCCGGGCTTCGCCGGCCACGCCGGCGGTCAGCCCTCCACAATGGACCGCCTCGACCGCACCGTCCGCCCTGGCGCACGCATCGGGCGGCCCGGGGGCACCGACAGGCGGATGGACCGCATGATGTCCGGCGAGTCGACCGACCGGTTCCCGCCGTCGCGCCTGCTGCCCGCCCGGCCCGGCAGTCCGGCGGACGCCGAGCGCGAGCGGCTGCAGAGGCCCCCGGGCGTCGGCGCCGAAGGCAGTCTTTCCGCGGCCCAGCGCCGGGCAATGGCGAGGCGGACCGGCGCTGACTACTCCCAACGCGAGTGCGAGCAGATCTGGGACCCCGGCACGGGCATGAACCGCCAGCAGTGGTCCGCGAGCTGCCGCCGCGTCGGCGAGCGCATGGACAGGCTGCAGCAGTTGGGCAGGTCGCCCGAGATGCGGATCCTTCCGCAGAGATAGCCCGCCGCGATGCCGGCGTGCCGTCTCGGCCCGCTCAATCGCGGCGCAGGAATGCGGCGATCTCGTCGGCCAGGTCCTCCCCGTAGAGGTCGCGGAAGAAGTGGTCGGCGCCGTCGACGGCGCTGACCTCGATTCCCCCGGGCGTCCTGGCGCCCTCGAGCGCGCCGGCGACGCCGGGAACGACATCGTCGCTGCCGGCGGCCAAAACCAGTAGCGGTGCCTTGACGTCCCGCGCCAGCTCCGGCAGCGGCCGGCGGGACCCGCCGTAGTAATCGAGGAAGGCCGCCGCGGTCACCCGCGCCCCGCGGCAGTAGAGGAAGCCCGGCACCTCCATCAGCGTGTCTGCATCGCCGCTCTGCTCGCGCTTGCGCGCCAGCTCCAGGATGGGCTCGAGCGGGGTGCCGAACTGGGTCGCATAGCGCGCCGCCGTCTCCGCCGCGGGCGCGGCCTCGAGCAGCGGCGCCACCAGCACGAGACGGCCGGAGAGCCTGGCCGGCTCCTCGACGGCGAACAGCGCCGCCTGCGCCCCGCCCCGCGAGTGCCCGATGACGTCGACGCGGCCGGCGCCCTTGGCCTTCAGCCAGTCGGTCCAGGCCGCCAGCTCCTCGACGGCATCGCCAT
Organism: Hyphomicrobiaceae bacterium; assembly: GCA_023384095.1. Classification (GTDB taxonomy): domain Bacteria; phylum Pseudomonadota; class Alphaproteobacteria; order Rhizobiales; family Hyphomicrobiaceae; genus ZC4RG25. The sequence goes on along the minus strand of JAHDXT010000012.1, from coordinate 29,245 downwards.
GGCGGTGATCGTGCTCGAGCGCGCAATCGAACATGCCTGAACGCTGGTCGAGGCCGAGGCTCAGGGTCACCGCCAGCGTGCTGACGCCGCGCTGCCCGAGATTGGCCTGCAGATCGCGGACGATCTCCATCCCGTGGTGCGCCAGCGTCCCGTGGAGAATCAGCGCTACGCCGTCCTTCGCGAGCGATTTGCCGGGCGCCATCTCGAGTCGGCCGCGCAACTGAAGCCCCATATGCTCGCTCACGACATCCTCGGCAGATGCGGGCGAATCGGGCGCCAGCAGAGCCGCGAGCAGCACCGCGGCACAACATCCAGTTGCCGCTCGTCCTGCCCGAGCCCGAGCTGTCCGTACCCGAGACGCACCCGACTGCAAGCGACCAGCGCCGAACGAGATCATTGCGAGGAACCCAGGGCTGATTGACCGCGACCAGGCGGACGTAAAAAAGGGGCGCACGGCCCGTTCTCATCCGCCGGCCTCACGTCCGAGCCGCCACTCTACAATCTATCAGGTCGAAATCGAACCGCTTCTCCCCTCCCCCTTGCGGGGAGGGGTTTGGGGTGGGGAGGTCCGAAGGCCGTCGTCTCATTTGCGGCTCCACCCCACCCGCGCGCCTGCGGCGCGCCGCCCTCCCCGTCGAAGGGGAGGGCTGATGAAGTCGCCCGGCACCTACCCGGCGACCCTCACCCTAGCACTAAGCAGCATCAGCGCCAGCTAGAAGCGGTGCTTGACCGTGCCGCGGACGACCACGCCGTCTGCCGGGTTCTCGGGCTGCGCATCAGGCTGCTTCGGGTCGGTCGCGCCGTAGAGCAGCTCCAGGCCGAAATCCATCTTGGGCAGAACGCCGAGACGCCCAAGGCCCGGTATCCGAACCTCGGTGCCCGTCGGAGCCTTGCTGTCCTCGGACAATGACAGATCCGCGCCGAGCGACGAATCGGGCTTGAGGGGCGCAGCCTTGGTCTCAGGAGCACTGGGCGCCCTGGCGCCCTGCTGCACGTCGAATGCCATGGCTGCGCTGCTGGCCACCACCAGCACGGCGCCCACGACCCATGCACGAACCCTCTTCATACGGGACTCCGCCGGTCCAAATCACGCACGCGTTCTTGCACGCAAGTTGTGCCGCCGGACGCGCGAGCGCAAGCATGAACAGAGCTTGGTGAAGGAGTTATGTACATTTGTCGCGAGAGGTGTGCTCTCCGCGCAATATTGCGGTGCGATGGAGACCGAACCCGCGCGAGGTCAAATGCTTACCGGCCGATGGAAAAAACGTTGCTCGCGCGCCACATGCCCGGGATTTTTCCCTTAACAACCTTCGCGTGTCGTAGACCGAACGAAACAACTGCGATAGACAAACTCCCACGTCGCAACCTGTGATTGATTCCATATCGTGTCGGCTACCATCGCAAAACCGCTGCAACCAACTGCTCGGCGCACGCGCGCCCCGACGGCCCGTGATGTGCGGAGGCGCGAGCTCCCGGCGATCCGAGTGACGCGCTGCCGGCAAAGCAAAAGAGCCGCCCCGAAAGGCGGCTCTCCCGTCGATTTGCGTAGGAACAGGCGATCAGAAGCGGATGATGGCGCCGCCGACCACGACGTTGGCGTCCTCGCTGTCCGGCCCCCAACCGCGCGCGTTCTTGGAAGCGTCGATCTCATAGTTGCGGAAGTTCAGGTAGAGATCCATGGCCGCCGCGTCGATCTTCTGGACGACACCGAGACCCCAGTAGGTGCCGTCCTGGTTGTCGTTGAAGAAGCCAGGTATCACATTGCGGTCGAAATCGACGACGCTGTACTCGGCGAACACGGTGGTCGTTCCGGGCCCGAAGAAGTTCCTCTCGACACCGGCCATCACCCAGTAGCCGTCCTTGTCCGCGTCGTTATCATCGGAGTCGAACGTCGCATAGCCACCGGACAGAAACAGACCGGTCGGCGTGTGCATGACAGACCCCGAGCCGAGGATCGTCTCGGTGTCGGTCCCATTGCCCACCGTCGGGTTGTCATCCTTGGCGCGGTAGCCGATGCCCGCCGCTACGCGAATGCCATTGAACTCACCGGCGTAGCGCAGCGCGACTTCCCAGTAGTCGTCCGAATTGGTGACATCATCTCCCCCGACCACGTGAGGGACGATGATATCGCCTTCGCTGAACTCACCCGTGTCGTGACTCCAGCCCGCTGACAAGACGAATCCGGCGAACGTCGGCGTGCGGTAGTAGACACCCTGCTTCCGGCTGCCGTCGAAGCCGTTGGCAAACACGGCGCCGTAATGGTCATGCAGGAAGAAGGCGGACTCGTCCTCGCCGCCCGGGGTCACATGGACCGTCGCGAGATTGATCTCGTAAAGACCATCGGTGACTTGTGATGTCTGGCCAAGGCTCACGCGGCCCATGGTCTGGCTATCGAGGTACAGGTAGTTGTGCCGGATGAGAAACGAATCGGCGCCCGAAGTTGTGCCGTTATCCTCGAACACACCGATCTCGAGCTGATAGCCTGCCGTCAGGTCGGGGCGGATCTTGGCCTCGCCGCGGAAGCCGATGCGGCTCATCCCAGCGTCGTTGTCCCGGACCGTGAGCTTGCCGTCACGATAGCCGAATTCGTCGTCGTGCCACAGCAGGTTCTTGTTCACCTGCCCGTATACGGTCAGCGACACCTTCCGGTTGCCCTTGCGGGCCGTCGTGGCCTCGAGCTCGGCGACGCGCTCCTCGAGATCGGCGCAGCAGTTGCCGCCGAGGTCGGCCGCCATGGCGCTGGTCGCCAGCAGGCTGGCTGCAGCTGCGACCGCGAAGCGACTGGTCGTCTTCATCAGTCCCCCAATCATGAGATAACTCCCCTGTGTTCTGTCCGATGCAGAAAGCAGCACGCGCTGCCCGGCGACAGCACACGTCCGGTCCGAGGTGCACGCACGCGCGTGTGCGCACGCCACTCCGACTGGACGCGTTACTCGCGACACGACGAAACTGAACGCTTGGGATACTCGAGTGCGGCTACCAGCCCGCCGGGCTTGCTTCCTGATGAGCAGGCCTCGAGACCACTGCGGTCCGCCGCCTGCTCGTGCTTGACCTCATGAGACGAGGTCACGCCGCACGACTCGTGACTGGGGAGGATGCTTAGTTGAGGACGACGCCCGGGGCAAACGGCGGCTGGCGTCTGGACCCGCAATCGGAAGGAACAGTGGCCGATATGTCACCAGTTTCGGCTGCGCCACACTGATGTTGCGCATTTGTTCTTGTTTTTATCGCTGGTGCGATGTCCTGCCCTCCCCTTGACGGGGAGGGCGGCGCGGCGAAGCCGCGCGGGTGGGGTGGAGCCACCAGCCAGACGTCCGTGCCGAGGCACACCCACCCCCAACCCCTCCCCGCAAGGGGGAGGGGAGTGGAGTGCAGCTTCAGCCCTCCCCTTGACGGGGAGGGCGGCGCGGCAATAGCCGCGCGGGTGGGGTGGAGCCACCAGCCAGACGTCCGTGCCGAGGCACCCCCACCCCCAACCCCTCCCCGCAAGGGGGAGGGGAGGGGAGCACAGCTTCAGCCCTCCCCTTGACGGGGAGGGCGGCGCGGCGAAGCCGCGCGGGTGGGGTGGAGCCACCAGCCAGACGTTCGTCCGGAGGCACCCCCACCCCCAACCCCTCCCCGCAAGGGGGAGGGGAGTGGAGTGCAGCTAGACGATCGAGCAGAATGCAGGAAAGCCGCCCCGAGGGGCGGCTTTCGGCAATTCTTGTTTTGGCGCGTGCGTTTAGAAGCGGATGATGCCGCCGGCGAACACCGCCTGGAAGTCCTGGATGTCCGTCTTGAACGCGCTGATTTCGTCCAGAAGCCGCACGTCGGCCTCGAACGTGCGATAGCCGATGTAGAGGTCCATCGCCGCCGCGTCGATCGTCTGCACCAGCCCGAAGCCCCAGATGTCGACATCGGCGCCGAGGATGATCGCCTCGAACCCGAGAGCGAGCGGATCGTCCGCATCGACGATGCGCACCAGGCCGCTGCTCAGGCCGCCGCCCATCTCGGAGTGGAAGTACTCGCCGTAGACGGTCGTCTTGCCGATGCCGAACCAGTTGCGCTCGACGCCGGCCTGGAAGTACCAGTGCTCGTCGCGGTCCTCGATCCCGTACACGCCGACTTCCCGGGCGAACAGCTCCCTGCGGTTGTTGTCCTCTGCATAGCCGTAGGCGCCGTGGACGTAGAGGCCGGTCGGCACGTGCATGACGCTGCCGGAGAGCCCCAGCGCCTCGCAGTCGATCGCGGTCGCCCGGATCGATGCGAACGAGGTGCCGACGAACGCGGGGTTGATCTCGTCCTTCCTGTGGCCGAGGTTGGCGCAGGACGACTCGGTATCGCCGTACCACTGGTAGCCGATGCCGAAGGCGACGCGGACGCCGTTGAACTCGTTGGCGTAGCGCAATGCCGCATCCCAGAAGTCGTCCTCGCCCCAGGCCGCCGAGAAGGTGAACCCGGTGAAGGTGGGCGACACGTAGCGCACCAGGTTGCGGCGGTCGCCTTCGCCGACGTTCGCGTTCCACTGCGGGTAGATGTTGCGCCAGGTCACTACGCTTTCGCCGGCGATCCCAGGGCCGGCGCCTTCCGGACGCAGGAAGAACGCGCCATTCCAGTTCGGGGGGTCATTACTGCCGATGTAGGCCGCGTTGGCGAGGTTGATCTCCGTGATGCCGTCCGTCGCCGAGCTGGTCTGGCCGACCCAGACGCGGCCCAGCCGGTTGGAGTCGAGATACCAGGCGCTGTGCCGGATATCGAGCACCGGACCCGGATCGTCGACGTTCTGGCTGACGCCGCTGGAGATGGCCGCTTGCACGCCGATCTCGAGCAGGTAGCCCGCCGACCACTCGGGACTGATCCGCGCGTCGCCGCGGAAGCCGAAGCGGGAGCGGCCGTTGTTGTTCGTCACCACGTAGACATTGGATTCCTCGCCGTCGTCCCACCAGAGGAGACCCTCGTTGACCTGGCCGTAGACGGTCAGCGATACGCGGCGGTTGCCCTTGCGGGCGGTGGTGGCCTCGAGCTCGGCGACTCGTTCCTCGAGGTCGGCGCAGCAGTTTCCGCCGAGGTCGGCCGCCATGGCGCTGGTCGCGAGGACGCTGGCCGCGGCGGCGATGGCGAAGCGACTGGTCGTCTTCATCAGTCCCCCATTCATCTCCATCTCCACTCGTTTGTTCCGTTGGTGCAGGAAGCAGCACGCGCTGCCCGGCGACAGTCCGGCGCGTCCGGTCCGAGGTGCACGCACGCGCGTGTGCGCACGCCACTCCGACTGGACGCGTTACTCGAGACGCGACTTACTGGACGCTGGGACTAAGGTGCGGCTTACCAGCCCGCCGGGCTGCTTCCTGCAGAGCGGGCTCGGGTGTCTCATGACCCCGGGCCAACCCTTGGTGGATCCTCGAAGAGGCCCCGCCGCACGACACGCAACACAGCGGCTGCATCGGTTGCATGTCGCTGACGAACTCCCGCTGAGGTTGTTCGCATCTCTGCTTTAGTGCAGTTGCAGACGGCGAGCAAACTCGCGTTGTGGTTGTCAACGCGATTGATCTGAAAACGTTGCGCTTTTGTCACGAATTGCGTTGCAGCAACGCTGTTCCGGCGGCCCGCGGGGGACGCGGCGAATGGATTCCAACTCTCAGGGCTGGATCATCTGTCGGGAACGGCCGGTATCGGCCCGCGCCGATTCGCTGCGGCCCGCCCCTGCAATCTCGGGGTGTGCGCCGGCGCGCGGCACCGGCGATTGGTGTCTTCCAGCTCAGATGCCCATTGCAATGGGGAAGCCAGGGGTCTGAGTAAATGGGGTCAGCCGCTCACCGGCTTCTCCGACCCTCGATGACGGAACGATTGCCACTGCCAACCCACACCGTCATTCCCGCGGAGGCGGGAATCCGCGACACGCCGGAGCTCAGGTGTGGAGAGTTGCGTGGATGGCCGCCTTCGCGGCCATGACGGAAGGAAGGGCAAAGGGGACCAGGCGGGACACTGCCCTTCGGCTCAGTTTCGTTTCAGACCCTGCCGGGTCTGACCCCGTCTGCGGGCCGATGGTTCGCAGCGCCCGGCGACCCTCGTTGTAGTCCAGGACAGCGACCCGCCCTCACCTCGGCTGGCTGGAGGCCTCTGCCGGCTCGGAGCGCCGCCGTCTGCCCAGGCTCAGGAACGGCAGCAGCAGGGTCACGATCACCGCAGCCATGACGGTGCCCGAGATCGGACGCGTGAAGAACACGGTCCAGTCGTTGTCGAAGCTGATCATGGCGTTCATGAACGATTCCTCGGCGATCGGCCCCAGGATGACGCCGAGCACCAGCGGCGCGATGGGGAAGCGGAACCGCTCCAGCAGGTAGCCGATACCCCCGAAGCCGATCATCAGCCACAGGTCGGTGAGGTTGTTGCGGATCGACATGGCGCCGATGAAGCACATCAGCATGACGAACGCCGAGACGATCGCCTCCGGGAAATCGAGCACCTTGACGAGCATGCGGATGAAATAGAAGCCGAGCACGCACATCAGCGCGATGCCCAGGAACACCGAGGCGAAGATGGTGTAGACCATGGTAGATGACGTCAGCAGGATCTGCGGACCGGGCTGCACGCCCTGCAGCATGAACGCGCCGAGCATGACGGCCGTCGCCCCGCTGCCCGGAATGCCGAGTGCGAGCAGCGGCACCAGCGCCCCGCCGACGGACGCGGTCGAAGCGCTCTGCGGCGCCACGATCCCTTCGGGAATTCCCGTCCCCATCTCCTTGCGCCGCTTGCCGTACTGCGCCTCGACCCCGTAGGACACGAACGAGGCGATGGTGGCGCCGGCGCCCGGCACCAGGCCGATGACGTTGCCGAGGATGCTCGAGCGCAGGAACATCCAGCGCAGCGCAAAGAGCTCGCGTAACGACGGCAGCCTGGTCGAGGTCTGATCGATCTTCTCGACGGGCTTGGACGCGAAACCCTGCTCCAGCCGGGCCAGGACCTCTCCGACGCCATAGGCGCCGACCATGACCACCAGGAACTCGATGCCATCGGCCAGGATCGGCAGTCCCAGCGTGAACCGGTAGCTGCCGTAGATCGGGTCGGTGCCGACGCTGGCGATCAAGAGACCGAGCCCCAGCGACAGGAACGCGTTGGGCAGCGATCCGCGTCCGAGGGCGATGACGCTCGCGAGGCCGAACGCCACGATCGCGAAATACTCCGGGGTCGAGAACTTGAGGGCGAAGGTGGCGATGGGCTGCGTCAGAAGCACCATGATGACCGCGGACACCAGCCCGCCGCCGAGCGCCGCGATGAGCGTCCAGCCGAGCGCGTCGGCGGCCCGTCCCTTCTGCGCCATCGTATAGCCGTCCCACAGGATCGGGACGTCGAGCGGCTCGCCGGGGATTCGGAACAGGATCGCCGTGAAGGCGCCGCCGTAGGTGCCGGAGACGTACATCGCCGTCAGCAGCACGATCGAGGCGGTGATATCCATGGAATAGGTGAACGGCAGCACCAGGATGACACCCATCACCAGGGTGAGACCCGGCAGCACGCCGACCAGCAGGCCGACGACGATGCCGACGACGAGCATCAGGAGATTGGCGGGCGTCATGCAGTTGATGAAGCCGGCGCCGAGCTGGATCAGGATGTCGAGCATATCTGCATGTCCTCGGGCGGCCCGGCTACCTGATCTGCATCAGGTCCATGACGAGCTGCGTCACTTGGTCGAACGGCGGCTCCCCCCTGGGGATCGAGACGTAGACGACCTTCAGGAAGATGAACGCGAACAACAGCATGCCGATCGTGCTCGAGGCCCAGATCGCGACGTGGTTGCGGATGCCGCCGAGATACATGAACAGGATCAGGAACAGATAGGAGGCGAGCAGGAAGCCGAGCTTTTGCACGACCACGGCATAAGCGAGCGTCAGCGCCATGCCGGCGAGCAGCATGTATGTCCGCGAGCCCGCCTTAGCCTCGGCGGCCGTCGCGTCGAGCTCGTCGCTGTCGAGATGCTCGGCGATCCCCTGCACCTCGGACCCGACCGATCCGGCGACGAGAAGGCGACGGACGATCTCGTAGACGCACACGACCGCTATGATCGCGATGGCGGCGAGGGGCCAGGTATCGGGGCCGAGCTGTCCCGGCCGGGCGGTATAGCTGATCCCGTCGGCGAGCGCGTAGAGAACGGCCGCGGCCGCGAGCCCGAGGAAATAGGGGATGGTGGACCGGAAGCGCTGCGCCATGGCCGCAATTCCCGCAGAATGAGCTAAGGGGGCGGCCGCGGCGACGCGCGCAGCCGCCAGAGAGCCGGCCCTGCTGCCGCGGACGGCAACAGGGCTTCGGATCAGGCGTGCTGCTTCAAGACTTCGCGCCGGAGAACTTCTTCATGTCGTCGAGCTGCTGCTTGATGAACGTGCGCGCGCCGGAGGCCTCGATGAAGCTGTCCGGCGATGCGAACTGGTCCGCGAGGAACTTCTTGAACTCGTCGGAGCCCGCCGCCTTGGCCAGGGCCGCCGACAGCGCCTTGACGCGCTCGGGAGGCGTTCCGGCGCGGACGACGATCGAGCGGAACTGAGGCAGCGCGACCTTGTAGCCCAGCTCGTGAGAGCTCGGCGTGTCCTTGAAGGCGGGGTGGCGCTTCTCACCGAAGATCATCAGCGGGCGCATCTGCTTGCTCTTCAGGAACTGCCCGACGTCGCCCGCCTGCTCGTAGAGCGCATCGGCATGGCCGCCCAGGATCGAGACATAGCGCTCGCTGGGCTTCGAGAACGGCACCTGGACGACCTTGATGCCCTTGCTCTCCATGTATTTCAGCGTGAAGTCGTCGACGCTGCCGAAACCGAGCGTGGCGACCTTGAGCGTGCCGGGGTTGGCCTTGGCCTCCTTCTCGAAATCGGCCCAGGACTTGAACCGGCTGTTGTCGGCCACGAACAGGAACGACGGCGCCTGGATCATCACGGAAACGGGCGTGATGTCCTCGGCCTTCCAGCGGGCGTCGGGACCGGCGAGCAGCGCGTGGCTGTCGGCGATGTAGATGGCCATCGAGTAGCCGTCGGCCGGCGCGGCCAGCAGCTTGGCCATGCCGGTGCCGCCCGTCGCGCCGGGCACGTTGACGACCGGGATCGAGGTGCCGAGATTCGGCTCGACCAACTTGCCCGTGAGCCTCGCGAGCTGGTCAGCGCCGCCGCCAGGACCCCACGGGACGATGAACTCGACGGGCCGCGAAGGGTACTTCTCCTGCGCGACGGCTCCAAACGCGGACAGTGCCGCCGCAGCGGCGGCCGCGCCGACAGCGGCCGACAAGGCTCTAGCGCAAAATCGCATCGTCGTTTCCTCCAGACAATGCCGGGCGGCCTGCAGCCGTTCTTCCCGGCCATGCAGCTCCGGCGGATCGAGCACCCCTTGTCGAAGGGACGCGTCTCCAATCGGCCACCAAACCGCCGTCCACCCGGTTATGGTGTGGCGTCTGACTGACCAGCGATAATCGCTCGCCCAGTAAGCGAACGGCGAGGCCGGTATCAGGCGCACGTGGCGCAACAATGTCAATGCTTGACTGCGACTGCAACCATCGCCGGCGCAAGCGTTTTTCCGTTCCGGATATCATCCGGCGATTGCGGCTCATGCGGATCGTCCAGGCGGCGGCTCCCGCGAGCGGTTCCGGCCACGGCCCCGATCCGCAGCGGGGAACCTCTCGCCTGCCGGCGCGTTGCAGATACGGCTCCCTGTACCGGCCGACCGCATGCCAACAGCAGACGGCAATCAGCGGTCGCGCCGGTCCCTGCTCGAGTGATGCGGCATGAAGGGAATTCTCCTGTGGCTGTTCGGAGTGCCGATCTCGGTCATCGCCCTCCTTTATCTCTTTGGCGTTCTGTGAAGCGTCCCTCGGGCCGCTGCGGCTCGACCGGATCACGGACCGGAACGCCCTCGCCGCCCCGGGCGTTCAGCGAGTGATGGAACCTGTCGGCGCCACTGCCCCGGAAGTGCGGACGGGGGGCTATGCACCGGGCGATGCGGTCCGGGCGGCGGTCTGCGCCCTGATCGATCAGGATCGCGGCGTCGCGGCCGTGCTGCAGGACCGCATGGCGTTCCGCGACATCGGCGCGTTCACGACCTTCCCCTTCCTGGCGATCGGCCACACCAGGATTCGATCCCCGCCGTCATCCCCGCAAGTCGAGGAGCACGCCGTCACCGTGCACCTGTGGCTCGAGCCGGGCGAGACCGCGGCGGCGCAGCGTCTGATGCAGGTCATCCGGCGGGCGCTGGACCAGGGATCACTGCGGCTCGGCGGCGCCGACGTCCTCGGGTTCAGCCACGAGTCGTCGGGCGTCCGGCTGGCGCCGGAGCTCGAGGCCCTGCATGCGACAATCCGTTACCGCCTCCGTCTGACGCGCAAGCGCCTCTCCGGTAGCGCGCCGGCCCGGCGCGCGCTGGCACAGCCGGATGGAACCAATCCAGCCTGAGTCCGTTTCAAGGTCAATATGACGATGCACATTGGGAATGAAGCAACGATGACTGTGACTACGACGACCGTGAGTGACGCGACCAGGATCCAGGCAGAGACGCGGCCCGGCGCCGATCTCGTGGTCGAGAGGGAGAGCGTCACGCCCGCGGCGCCGGTGTCGGCCCCCCCGAAGACGGCGGCGGCGCGCAAGTCGGTGAACTGGTACGAGGGCTATCGCGCCGGCTACTTCTGCTGAGCCCGCCGGAGCGACCGGGCGCCAGCCGCTTCGCACGACCCGGTCCTCGACCGGGTTGAAGCATGTTGGTCCTGTGACACTTCTGCTTTCGCCAGCGCATCGCGCAGCACGACTGCGACGTGGAGCGTTTGGCGGCCTGCGCCATCCTCGATCTGATGGCGGCAGGAGAAGCCGTCGGCAGCGATGATGGTCTCGGCGTCAGCCTTGCGGACGGCCGGGAGCAGTGACAGCTCGCCCATCGCCATCGAGACCTGGTAGGTGTCCGCCGCGTATCCGAACGCCCCGGCCATCCCGCAGCAGCTCGACTGGACGACCTGCGTTTCCAGCCCATCGACGAGAGACAGCATCTTGCTGACGGCCGGCATCGCGCCGAACGACTTCTGGTGGCAGTGGCCATGCAGCAGCACGCGCCCCTGCCGCCGGGCGACCGGCCCCTTCAAGCGGCCGGCGTCGACCTCGCGCGCCAGGAATTCCTCGAGGAGCAGGGCATGCTCCGCAGCTCGTTTGGCCTCGTGGCCGGGAAGCAGGGCCGGGATTTCGTCTCTGAGCGTCAGCAGGCAGGAGGGCTCGAGCCCCACTACGGGCACGCCGCGTTCGGCGTATGGCTGCACCGCCGCCAGCAGCCTCTGCGCTTCGGCGCGCGCTTCTTCGATAAGGCCCGCGGACAGGAACGTTCGCCCGCAGCACACCGGCCTGCCGCCCCCGTCGGGCTGCACGACGCGGACCCGGTAGCCCAGCCGCTCCAGCACCTCGGCAGCAGCGTAGAGGTTCTCGGGCTCGAAGTACGTGTTGAACGTGTCGGCGAAGAGCGCCACCTCGCCACGCATGGATTCCCTCTCCCCATCCCCGATGGGGAGAGGGTCAGGGTGAGGGGCAGAGGCTCGCGTTGCGGTTTGTGGCTGCCCCTCACCCCGGCCGTCTCCCCGCAGGCGGGGAGAGGGAGAGAACGGCCTTCTTGTCCAGCGGGGCAGCTTGCGCTTGGCCGTGAAGCCCGTCAGCCGCTCCATGAGCCACGCCAGCCCAGGCACCGCATTACGCACGTTCATCAGCGGCGCGACGCTGGCGGCGTAGGGCGCATAGCGCGGCAGGTAGGCGATCAGCCTGTCCTTGAGCGGCAACCCGCGCCGCTTCGCGGCCGCCGCCAGCACCTCGATCTTCATGCGCGCCATGTCGACGCCGGTTGGACACTCGCGCCGGCAGGCCTTGCAGGAGACGCACAGCTTCAGCGTCTCAAGCATCTCGTCGCTGGCCAGCGCATCGGGTCCGAGCTGGCCTGAGATGGCGAGCCTGAGCGTGTTGGCGCGGCCGCGGGTGACGTCGCGCTCGTCGCGGGTCACGCGGTAGCTCGGGCACATGACGCCGCTGTCGAGCTTCCGGCACTCGCCGTTGTTGTTACACATCTCGACGGCGCCCTGGAACCCGCCGCCCGCCCCCGGGTAGGCCGACCAGTCGAGCACGGTCGCCATCTCGGGCGCGCGATAGTCCGGCTTGTACCGGAACAGCGTCCGATCGTTCATCCGCGGCGCCCGCACGATCTTGCCGGGGTTCATGATCCCCCGCGGGTCGAACGTGTCCTTGACCTCCTCGAACAGCTCGACCGTCCGGCGCCCGTACATCATCTCGTGGAACTCGGAGCGCACGAGGCCGTCGCCGTGCTCGCCCGAGTGCGCGCCCTTGTACTCCTTCACCATCGCAAACGCCTCCTCGGCGATGGCGCGCATGGTGCCCGCGTCCTTCTCGAGCTTCAGGTTGAGCACCGGCCGCACGTGCAGGCAGCCGACGGAGGCATGCGCGTACCATGTGCCGCGCGTGCCGTGCCTCTCGAACACGGCCGTCAGCCGCTCGGTGTAGTCGGCGAGGTGCTCGAGCGGCACCGCGCAGTCCTCGATGAAGGAGACGGGCTTTCCCTCGCTCTTCATCGACATCATGATGTTGAGGCCCGATGCCCGGACCTCCCAGACGGCCTTCTGGCCGGCGGCGTCGGCCACCTTCACGACGGTTCCCGGATGGCCGAGATCGCCCATCAGCTCATCGAGACGGTCGAGCCGGCGCAGGTTCTCGGCCTGATCGTCCTCGGCGAACTCGGTGAGCAGCAGCGCGTCGGGCTGCCCGCGCACGTAGGCGTCCATCACTGGGCGGAACATGGCGATGTCGCGCGCCAGCTCGATCAGCGTGCGATCGACGACCTCGACGGCCACCGGCCCCAGCTTGACGATGTGCTGCGCGGCTTCCATCGCCTGCCGGAACCGCGGGAAATGGCAGATGCCGAGCGCCTTGTTCCTCGGCTGCCGCGCGAGCTTCAGCTCGATGCGGCGCGACAGCGCGAGCGTGCCTTCGGAGCCGACCAGCAGGGTGGCGAGGTTGAGCGGCTTGTTGCCGGGCACGAGCGCATCGATGAGATAGCCGCCGACGCGGCGCGAGACGGACGGAAAGGCTTGCGCGATGTGGGCAGCCTCACGATCTCCGAGGGCCAAGAGCTTGCGAAAGAGCGGCTCACTCCCCTCCCCCTGGCGGGGAGGGGTTGGGGGTGGGGGGAACCCCGACGGCTGCTGTTCTGCAATCCCCCCCTCCCCAACCCTCCCCCGCAAGGGGGGAGGGAGAACCTCTGAGAACCGCGCAGGCGTGCCGTCCGCCAGCAGCGCATCGATGGCACTCACGTTGTCGCGCATGATGCCGTAGCGCAGGGAGCGGGTGCCGCAGGAGTTGTTGCCGGTCATGCCGCCCAGCGTCGCACGGCTCGCGGTCGAGACGTCGACGGGGAACCACCGGCCCGTCCGCTTGAGCTGCCGGTTGAGGTCGTCGAGCACGATGCCGGGCTCGACGATGCAGCTTTCTGCCTCGGCGTCGAGCCCGACCAGCCGGTTGAGATGTTTCGAGTAGTCCAAGACGAGCGCGCGCCCGACCGTCTGGCCGGACTGCGAGGTGCCGCCGCCGCGCGCCAGCACCGGTACGCCTTCCTCGCGTGCGATCTGCAGCGCCGCGCGCACGTCCTCGTCCGTCCTCGGCACGACCACTCCGACCGGCTCGATCTGGTAGATCGAGGCATCGGTGGAATAGCGCCCGCGGCTGAACGCATCGAACAGCACCTCGCCCTCCAGCTCGCGGCGAAGCCGCTCGGCGAGCGCGCGATTTGCTGGCACGTGGACGTTCATGGAGGTCCCTCGGGCGCTAAGGGGAGCGGCGGCGGCCATGCGGCTTGAAGGCGGCATCGGCGATCGCATACAAACACTGGAAGCGGCAAGAGATCGAGCCCTAACCGCTGGACGGGAGAAACGCCAGATGTCGAACGCCCCCCGGCGCGCCGGCCGCCATTTCCTCCAGATCCCCGGCCCGACGCCCGTGCCCGACCGCATCCTGCGGGCAATCTCGATGCCCACCATCGACCACCGCGGACCGGAGTTCCAGGCGCTCGGAAAGCGCGTGCTGGAGGGTATCAAGACGATCTTCAAGACGAGCGGGCACGTCTTCATCTATCCCGCATCCGGAACGGGAGCCTGGGAGGCGGCGCTCGCGAATACGCTGTCGCCCGGCGACAAGGTCCTGATGTTCGAGACCGGCCATTTCGCGACATTATGGAAGAAGATGGCGGAAAAGCTCGGCATCGAGCCGGAGTTCATCGCCTCCGACTGGCGCTCCGGCGTCGATGCCACGGCCATCGAGGCGCGGCTCAGGGAGGACAAGGCACACACCATCAAGGCCGTCTGCATCGTCCACAACGAGACCTCGACGGGCGTGGCCTCGAATGTCGCCCAGGTGCGCAAGGCGATGGATGCTGCGAGCCACCCGGCGCTGCTGCTGGTCGACACGATCTCGTCGCTCGCATCGATCGACTACCGGCACGACGAATGGGGCGTCGACGTCACCGTCTCCGGCTCCCAGAAGGGGCTGATGCTGCCGCCGGGCCTGTCGTTCACGGCCGTTTCGGAGAAGGCGCTGGCAGCATCGCAAGCCTCAACGCTGCCGAAGCTGTTCTGGGCATGGTCCGAGATGACGCCGCACAACAAGAACGGCTTCTTCCCCTATACGCCGGGCACGAACCTGCTCTACGGCCTCGCAGAAGCCATCGACATGCTGCACGAGGAAGGGCTGGATCGCGTCTTCGCCCGCCACGACCGGCACGCCGAGGCCACCCGGCGCGCGGTGCGGGCGTGGGGTCTCGAGATCCTGTGCCGCGACCCCGTCTGCTACTCCTCCTCGCTCACGGCCGTGCTGATGCCCGAAGGCCATGACGCCGACCGGCTCCGGCAGTTCGTGCTCGAGCACTTCGACATGTCGCTCGGCACCGGCCTGACGAAGCTCGCGGGCAAGGTGTTCCGCATCGGCCACCTCGGCGACACGAACGACCTGACCATTCTCGGTGCACTCGCCGGCGTCGAGATGGGCCTGGGGCTGGCAGGCGTGCCTCACAAGGCTGGCGGCGTGCAGTCCGCCATGGAGCACCTGAGCCGCACCAGCCGCGCGGCGTGACGCACACGGCTCGTGCCGGGTCATATCTGCTCGTGATTTTTATGGCAATGCGGCCTGCCCCCGCTAGTATGGCGTATAGAGCCCGGAAAGGGCCATCACAACAACGCCCGGAGGAGGACCCAAGGCATGCTCATGAGAACATCCATCGCCGCCGCAGCGGCTCTCCTGCTGTCGGCCAGCGGCGCCCTGGCGCAGAAGATCGAGCTCAAGCTCGGCCACGTGGCGGAACCGGGCTCGCTCATCGCCCAGTCTGCCGACGAGTTCGCCAAGCGTGCCAACGCCAAGCTCGGCGACAAGGCCACGATCCAGGTGTTCCCGTCGAGCCAGCTCGGCAACGATCGCGACATGTACCAGAAGCTGAAGCTCAACCAGCTCCAGCTCTGGATCCCGTCGACCATCATGTCGACGGTGGCGCCGGAGTTCGGCGTCTTCGAGATGCCCTACATCATCAAGGACCGCCAGCACATGAAGCGGGTGGTCGAGAATCTCAACGACAAGATCTTCATACCCGCCGGCAAGGCCAAGGGCGTGCTCATCCTGGGCACGTGGGAGAACGGGTTCCGGCACATCACCAATAACGTGCGGCCGGTCGTGAAGCCCGAGGACCTCAAGGGCATCAAGCTCAGGGTGCCGGCCGGCGAGTGGCGCGTGAAGATGTTCCAGGCCTACGGCGCCAACCCGACTCCGATGGCCTACGGCGAGGTGTTCACCGCGCTCAAGACAGGCGTGATGGACGGCCAGGAGAACCCCTATCCGCAGATCTGGGGCGGCAAGTTCTTCGAGGTGCAGAAGTACATCTCGCTCTCCGGCCACGTGTTCTCGCCGGCCTGGCTCGTCGCCTCGCCGGGCCAGTTCGAGAAGCTGCCCCAGGACGTGCAGAAGGCGCTCTCGGAAGCCGGGCGCGAGACGGAGCAGTTCGTCCGCGAGCTGGCCGCGAAACTCGACAACGAGCTCCTCGACAAGATGGTCGGCGCCTCGCAGATGAAGTCCAACGAGGTGGACAAGAACGCGTTCATCGCCGGGTCGAAGTCCGTGTACGAGGAGTTCGGGACGAAGGTGAGCGGCGGCGCCGACATCATCAAGCAGATCCAGGCGCTCGCGCAGTAGCGACGAGCTGATGTCCGGGCCTGCTGACCTGCTGCCGGTCATTCTCGAAGGCCGGCAGCCGGCATCCCGGCCGGCAACATGCCCATGACCAAAGCCGGGCTGCGGCACCCGGGGACCCGGCCGCGCCGGCCAGACCCCGGGCCGGCTGCAATCCAGCGTGAGCTCATCAACTTCCCCGCAACTCCTGTCAGGTTGAAGCACCTTTCATGACCACCTTCCGCAGGTCCCTCGACTGGCTGCTGCAGTGGACCGTCATCACTCTGATGATCGTGCTCACGATCGTGGTCATCATAGCCGTCTTCGCCCGGAAGTTCGGCGCCTCGCTCGTGTGGTACGACGAGGTGGCATCGGTGCTGCTGGCCTGGGTCACCTACTATGGCGCTGCTCTGGCGGCGTTGAAGCGGCGACACATCGGGTTCGACGGCTTGCTGCTGCGGCTGCCGCTCAAGACGCGCATGGCCGCGGTCGCTCTATCTGAGGTCCTGGTCATCGGTTTCTTCCTGCTGCTCGGCTGGGCCGGCCTCGAGGTGCTCGCCGTCGTCGGCGGCGATCATCTGGTCAGCCTGCCATGGGTGCCGATCATGCTGACGCAGTCCGTGATCCCGATCGGTGCGGCCCTGTTCGTCGTCTGCGAGCTGGTGAGCCTGCCCGAGTACTGGCGCGCCATGCAGGCAGGAAGCTCCCTCGAGCACCCCGAGCTCGCTCCAGAGAGGACCTGACCGGATGCTGCTGCTCATCATGTTCCTCGCCATGCTGGCGATGATCCTGATCAACGTGCCGATCGCCATTGCGCTGGCCATCGCCGCCGTGATCGGAGTCGCCGGCGCCCAGGGCGTCGACAACCTGATCTCCGTCGCCATCGAGATGTACCGCGGCGCGACCAGCTTCTCGCTCATCGCCATCCCGATGTTCGTGCTGGCCGGTGCGATCATGAACGCCGGCGGCATCTCGAGGCGGCTGATCGCGTTCGTCTCCGCCCTGATCGGCTTCGTCCGCGGCGGGCTCGCCATGGTCAACATCGGCGTATCGATGATCTTCGCCGAGATCTCGGGCAGCGCGGTCGCAGACGTGGCCGCCCTGGGCTCGGTCATGATCCCCGAGATGAAGCGCAAGGGCTACTCGAAAGAGTTCTCGGCTGCGGTGACGTCCTCCTCGGCGTCCCTCGCAATCATCATCCCGCCTTCGATCCCGATGATCCTCTATGCGATCTCGGCCGGCACCTCCGTCGAGCAACTTTTCATCGCCGGGTTCGTCCCGGGGCTGATCGGCGGCCTGGGCCTGATGGTCGTCGCCTATCTTTTTGCCCGGAAGTACAATTTCCCCGTCGAGGAGGCTTTCGCGCTGGCGAACGTGAAAAAGACCTTCGTCGATGCCATTCCCTGCCTGCTGCTGCCGGTCATCATTCTGGGCGGCATCTTCTCGGGCCTCGCGACGGCGACCGAGGCGGCCGGCCTTGCGGTCCTTGCGGCGATCCTGGTGGCCCTGTGGTACCGCGAGCTCGATTTCCGTCTGCTCAAGGTCGCCATGCTCGACGGCGGCATGCAGACGGCCGTCGTCATGGTGCTCGTCGCCGCCTCGATCCTGATGGGCGACTTCCTCACCGTCGCCCACGTCCCGCAGGACCTCGCAGCGTGGATCACATCGGTCTCGAGCAACCAGTACGTGATCCTGTTCATGCTGAACATCTTCTTCCTGGTGCTCGGCTTCTTCCTGCACTCGGCCGCAGCGATCATCCTGGTGGTGCCGATCATCGTCCCGCTGATGAACACGGTCGGCATCGACCCGGTTCACTTCGGCCTCGTCCTGACCCTCAACCTTGCCATCGGGCAGCAGACGCCGCCCGTGGCGAGCGTGCTGATCACGGCGTGCTCGATCGCCAGGTCGGACATCTGGGAGACGACGAAGGTCAACATTTGGTTCATCCTGGTGCTGCTGGCCGTGCTCTTCATCTGCACTTATGTGCCCGCCATCCCGATGTTCCTGGTCGACTACTTCTACCCGAACCGCGTCGTCTGACGGACGCGTCCGGCGGCGGCCCGCCGCCCGGAGCGGCTCGGCCGGCGCGCAAATCACCATGTCGCTGGGCCCCGATTCCGCGGCTGCCATCAATCCGCTATGGTGTCCCGCGACATTTCCCGTGTCGGCCCTTCAGGCTCTCACCATGGCAGACCAGTCAGCCGGCCGCCTCGCGCAGCCGTCGCGCACCACCTTCGGCTTGCGGCAGCTCCAGCCGGCGACCGCCTGCGCCGCATCGGCAGCCGTGGCGCTCGCGGTGCTCGCACTCCGCTGGGGCACCGAGGGCGGGCCGGCGACGTCGGTCTTCGCCATCGCCACCTGCCTGGCGCTGGCGGCGTCCGTCGTCCTGCTGACGCGCCGTCTCCTGTTCGGCACCGTGCTCGTCGCCGGCCTCGCGCTGTCGATCGTCCTCGGCTCGGCCATCAAGCTGAAGAAGATGAACATGGTCATGCATGCCTATGACCTGCTCTTCTACTTGAGCTCGTGGTCGACGGTGACCTATCTCTGGTACGACTACCGCCGCTATTTCGTGACCATCCTGGCCGCTCTCCTCGGCGCCTTGCTGGCGAGCGCGATCGCCTTCCAGCTCGACGGCAGCCGCGTGCCCCGGCGCCACGCCGCTCTCGCAGTCGTCCTCTTCGCGACCGCCGCCTATGGCGCAGCCATCGCCAAGGGCGAACGGAGGCACACGGAGTTCGCGTATGCCGGGCAATACCTCACCTATTTCTTCTCCTCCTGGCCGGAGACGATCGAGACGCTGTGGCGCGGCCAGCTCCTGGAAGCCGCGCTGAGAGCGCCGGGTCCGCCGCTCCGCGTACCGGCTCACTGCGGGATGGCCGCCAAGCCGCCGCACATCGTCCTGATCCATCAGGAGTCGGTGGTGCCGCCCGGGTATTTCCCCGGGCTCGAGTACGACAGAAGCCTCGATTCCCACTTCGAGTCCGATGACGGCAAGCTGCACAAGCTCAGGGTGGAGACCTACGGCGGCGCCTCCTGGCTGACGGAGTTCTCGCTGCTGGCCGGCATCTCCACCTACTCGCTGGGCGGCATGCGCTCGTTCGTGCAGCTCCTCATGGCCGGCAAGGTCCACGACACTCTTCCGCAGACGCTGGCGCGCTGCGGCTACCGCAACGTCGTGCTCTATCCGATGCTGCGCAACTTCGTGTCGAACGACCGCTTCTACGCGAGCATCGGCCTGCCGGAGATCTTCGATCTCAGGGACCAGGGCGCCACCACCGTGAACGAGCGCGACAGCTTCTATTACGGGAACGCGCTCGACGAGATGGAGCGCCATATCGCGCGCTCCGAGAAGCCGCTGTTCACGTACATTCAGACGATGTCGACCCACTGGCCCTACGATACGACCTATCTGCCGGCGGAGACCGTCCCGGGCGGCGGCCCGGGCACGCATCCCGAGATGCACGAGTACCTGCGGCGGCTGGCGCTGGCGAAGCGCGACTACGACGTTCTGAAGGCCGAGATCGCCCGCCGCTTCCCGGGCGAGCCGATCCTGATCGTCCGCTACGGCGATCATCACCCGGTATCGACGCGGATGCTGCTGGGCTTCGACGAGAGCCTGGAAGCGGAGGACGTGGAGCTGGAGAAGGACTCGGTCGGCTTCCTGACCTACTACACGATCGAAGGCGTCAACTACAGGCCGCCGGAGCTGCCGGTGCCGGACACCGTCGACATCCCCTATCTCGGCACGATCCTGCTGGAGGCGGCGCGGCTGCCCCTGTCGGAGGCGTACCGCGAACGCAAGCGCCTGCTGTCGCTGTGCGAGGGCCGTTATTACACCTGCCCTGAGCGCGGCGAGATTCTGCGCTTCCATCGGCGCCTGATCGATTCCGGCCTCGTCGAGGCCCGATGACAAGGCCGCCGGCGTTGCCGCGGTCACGATCACTTGACGCAAATTGAGCTGGCGCCCGCCGGCGGGGCGGCTAACCTCCCGGCGAGGGGGGCCGCGCGGCTCGCTCCGGGCTCGGCGCGGCCAGATGGAGCGCTCGTGTCATGAACCGCTCACTGCTCTCGCTGCTGGCGAGGCGCGCCGCGGCGCCGGCGCGGGATGGCCCCGACCCGCGTGCCCTGCCTGCACGCGTCACGAAGCTCATTCGCGAGCACGAGGAGCGAAGCGAGCGGCTCATCGGCTGGGCGCAGCTCGCGGTCGTCGTAATCCTGTCGGCGCTCTACTTCATCGCGCCGCGCCCGGCGGACGCCCCGGCCCGCGCGCTGATCGAGCCAGTCCCCGTGGTCCTGGCGGCCTACTTCGCATTCACTGCATTGCGCCTCGCCATCGCCTATCGCGGACGACTGCCCGGATGGCTGCTCTGCCTGTCGATCCTGGCCGACACGGCGCTCCTGCTCGGCCTCATCTGGTCCTTTCACGGCGCCTACGGGCAGCCGGCCGCGTTCTCGCTGAAGGTGCCGACGTTCGTCTACATCTTCGCCTTCGTCGCCATGCGCGCGCTGCGCTTCGACTACCGCTACGTGCTCACGGCGGGGATCGCGGCCGCGGGCGGCTGGGCGCTGCTGGTGGCGCTGGCGGTGGCGTACAGCGGCGAGGACGCCGTCACCCGCAACTTCGTGACCTATCTCACCAGCAACCGCATCCTGGTCGGGGCCGAGTTCGACAAGATCGTCACCGTCCTGATGGTGACGGCGCTGCTCGCCCTCGCGCTGCGGCGGGCGCAGGATACGCTGATCGTCGCCATCCGGGAGCAGTCGGCCGGCAGGGAGATCCGCCGCTTCCTGTCGAGCGGCGTGGCGGAGGTCATCACCAGCTCCGAACAGGTGATCGAGGCTGGCGAGGCGGCGGAACGCGAAGCCGCCATTCTGATGCTCGACATCCGCGGCTTCACGCGGTTCTCGACGACGGTGGAGCCGAAGGCCGTCGTCGACATGCTCACCCGCTTGCACGCGCGCATCCTGCCGCACATCCGCGAGCACCGCGGCGTCGTCGACAAGTTTCTCGGCGACGGCGTCATGGCGACGTTCGGCGCGGTCGAGCCGTCGCGCACGGCGGCAGCCGACGCCTTGCGCGCGCTGGAGGCGATCATGGCCGAGGTGGATGGCTGGCGCGGCTCCGCAGACTCGCCGCTCGGCGATCGGGCGCTCGAGGTCAACGGAGCGGTGGCCGCCGGCAAGGTGGTCTTCGCGACGCTCGGCACCGGCGACCGGCTCGAGTACACCGTCATCGGCGAGGCGGTGAACCTCGCCGCCAAGCTCGAGAAGCACAACAAGGCGGAAGGCACGCGCGCGCTCGTGCCGGCCGCCGCCTACGAGCTGGCGCGCAGCCAAGGCTACAGGCCGGCCCGCGCGCACGAGCGCCACGAGGCGGTCCTGATCCCCGACATCGCCGAGCGGCTCGATCTCGTTGCGCTCGCCGCCCGCACGCCGGGGTCCGCCGCGCGGTGATCCGCGGCCGATCGAACCAACCCGAAGCCAGGTCGTTCACTTGGGGCCGGTAAACGGGTTCGGCACCGGGCCGCTCGCCGGCGGCCATCCAGGAGAACGGGCGCATGACCATGACGCGAGAGGACGTGATCGGGGTTCTCGGGCCTGTCGACGACAACGTGATCGTCGAGGTGCTGGCCATCGGCCCATCGACTGAGGAGCTGGAGGAGGCCTTCGCCTGGTTCAACGCCAACGATGTTCTCGGCCGCCAGCTCCACCGCCAGCCGCGCGGCCGGGTCGCGGAGCTGTGCGCGATGCTGGAGCGCCAGCAGCAGGAGCCGGATCGGCGGTGAGCACGCCCGCCAGAAGCTTCAACCCCGGATGCTCTCAGCCCTTGTCGTCGCCGATCAGGTGGCTCTGCACGCCGGACGGCGACAGCTTCGGCCGCGCGCTGGAGATGCGACCGGTGCTGACGCCAGCCCAGCCGATCTCGCCGGACAGCCGTCCGTACTCGATCTTCGGGCAGCGGTTCATGATTACCTGCAGCCCCGCGGCCTCGGCCTCGCGCGCCGCCTCCTCGTTGCGCACGCCGAGTTGCATCCACACGACCCGCAGCCCGAGCCGCTCCTTCTGGGCGATGGCCTCGCGCGTCACCTCGAGCGCGGCCTCCGCATTGCGGAAGATATCGACGATCTGGATGGGCGGCGGCACGTCGGCGAGCGACGCGTGGACCGTCTGCCCGAGGATCTGCTGGCCCGCGAGGCCGACATTGACGGGCACGACGCGGTAGCCCTTGCCGAGCAGGTACTTCATGGCGAAGTAGCTCGGCCGGCTGGTGTTGGCGCTTGCCCCCACCATGGCGATCGAGGAGCTCTCGCGCAGGATCGCGGCGATCAGGTCGTCGGAATAGGTGCGATGATAGGAATCCTGGGCCATCAGGGGGTGCTCGAATTTCCGGAATCGTCTGGCAGCGCGACCCGTCCCGCGGCGTCGAGCGGGAAGAAGGGATTGAAGGCGACCTCCCAAAGGTGGCCGTCCGGATCGGCAAAGTAGCCGGAATAGCCGCCCCAGAAGACCTTCTGACCCGGCTTTACGAGACGGCCGCCGCTGGCCGCCGCCTGCGCCAGCGCATCGTCGACCTCCCGCTCGCCGGCGACGTTCCAGGCGAGAGCGATCCCGGGGAAGCCGGGCCGGCTGTCGGGAACGTCCGCGTCCTTTGCAAGGTCGGCACGGCCGAACAGCGCCAGCACTATGTTGCCGAGCTGAAAAAAGGCGACCTCCGCCTTGCTGGCGCTCGAGGCGGTCAGACCCATTGCCTCATAGAACCTCCGCGACCGGGCGACCTCGGCGACGCCGAGCGTGACGAGACTGAGCCGGAGTTGCACGGGATCAGCACCCCTTCCACGCAGGGTTCCGCTTGTCGATGAATGCGCCGATTCCTTCCGCGGCATCGCGCGCCATCATGTTCTCGACCATGACCTCGGCGGCATACCTGTAGGCTTCGGCGGTCGGCATCTCGATCTGCCTGTAGAATGCCTCCTTGCCTATCGAGATGACGAGCGGCGACTTCGCCGCGATCTGCCTCGCCATCGCGAGCGCCTCGTCCAGAACGCGCGCGCGCGGTACAACCCGGTTGACGAGGCCGTGCTCCGCAGCCACGCGCGCCGGCAGCACCTCGCCCAGCAGCAGCATCTCCATGGCGCGCTTGCGCGGCACGTTGCGCGTCAGAGCCACCATCGGCGTCGAGCAGAACAGGCCGATGTTGACGCCGGGCGTCGCGAGCTCGGCCTCCTCGGCGGCGACCGCGAGATCGCACGTCGCGACGAGCTGGCAGCCGGCAGCCGTTGCGGTGGCGTGGACGGCGGCGATGAAGGGCTTCGGTGACGAGAGGATCGCCCGCATCACGCCGGCGCAAGTCTCCATCGCCGTGCGGTAGAAGGCGAGGCCGCCGTCCGCATCGACGCGGTGCGCTGTGAGCTCCTTGAGATCGTGACCGGCCGAGAACGCGGGCCCGTTGCCCGCGAGCACGACCGCGCGGACATCGGGATCGGCCGAAAGCCGCGGGACGGCTTCGCCCAGCTCCCGCAACAGCCCGAGCGACAGGCTGTTGCGGGCCTCCGGCCGGTTGAGGGTCAGGATCGCGACCGCATCCTGCCGCTCTTCCAGGAGGTCCGCCGCGCCCGCGTCCTTCCGCCGTGCCCGATCCTGCATCCGATCGCTCCCGGAGAGGCTACTGCAGCGCCTTGTCGATCTCGGCGCGGTACTTCTTCACGACCTGCACGTTCTCCGGATGCTCGAGGGCCGGCGTCGTATCCAGCGCCTCCTGCATCTCCTGGAGCATCTGCTTCTTCTCCTTGTCGGGGATCGACTTGTCCGCCTTGATCTCCTCGATCTCCTTCTTGATGGACTCGACAGGGTCGGTGTATTCGCCCGACTGCGGATCGACGCCCGCCATCACCATAGAGATGTTGGCCGCGACGTCGTCCAGCTCTTCGAAGCTCGCGAAGCCGTTCTTCTTCGCAATCGACTCGAGCTCGGCCTGCAGCTTCGGGTCGGGCTGGTCAGAAGTGCTCTGCAGCTTGTCGGCGATGTCGTTCAGATCCTTCTGTGCCGCGATGAAGCCCTGGACGTGCTTCTCGGTGAGCTTGATCTGCTTGAACTCGGCGTCCTGGGCCGCCGCCGGGCCGAATGCGAACGCCAGCCCGAAGGCCAGGACCGTCAACGATCGTGCAATGTGCGCAATTGCGGATGTCATGATCATCTCCCACCCACCATTCCCCTTGACCTCGAACAAGGCTAGTAGTCAGCGCCGGCGGATTCATAGCAGAACTGGGACGAGATTAAGAATGGCAATTGCAGGCGACGCGGGCCAGAAGCTGACCAAGGAGCAGGTCATGCAGCTCGTCGACGAGCACTTCCCGCAGGTGCAGGAGGGAAACGGGCGCATCAGCATGGAGCTCCTTGCGGCGCGTACCGCACACCTGCGCATGGCGTGCGATCCCCGGTCGATCAGGCCCGGAGGCACGGTTGCGGGGCCGGCGATGTTCAAGCTCGCGGACTTCTCCGTCTATGCCCTGATTCTGGCCGAGCTCGGGCCCGAGGCGATGCCCGCGGCCACAACGAGCATGACCATCAACTTCCTGTCGCGGCCGCAGGCGGGCGACATCGTGGCCCGCGCTCGTCTCATCAAGCTGGGGCGCCGGCTGGCCGTCGCCGAGGTCGAGATCTATTCGGACGGCAAGCCGGAGATGGTGGCCCATGCGACGTCGACCTACGCGCTGCCGGTCGTGAAGTCGTGAGATCGTGAGGTAGTATATTACCTTATAACACAACGCACTGAAATGCTTGCGCATTTTTTGGCTGTCGGAGAAATCGGTTGACGGTTGCCGTCGTGTCGCCTATCAAGTCCTCGAATTAGCCGAAAGCCTCACCTTCAGGATTTCCGGGAGCCGCCCGACATGAAAACCTACGTCGCCAAGCCCGGCGAGGTGGAGAAGAAGTGGATCGTGATCGACGCCGCAGGCCTGGTGGTGGGCCGGCTCGCGGCGCTCATCGCCACCCGCCTCAAGGGCAAGCACAAGCCGACCTACACGCCGCACGTCGACATGGGCGACAACATCATCGTCGTCAATGCCGAGAAGGTCGTGTTCACGGGCAACAAGCACGAGGACAAGGTCTATTACCGCCATACGGGCTACCCCGGCGGGATCAGGGCGCGCACGCCGCGCATGATCATGGAAGGCAAGTTCCCCGAGCGCATCGTCGAGCTCGCCGTCGGCCGCATGCTGCGACGCGGACCGCTGCAGCGCAAGCTCATGCGCAATCTCAAGGTCTACAAGGGCCCGGAGCACCCGCACATGGCGCAGAACCCCGAGGTGCTCGACGTCGCCAAGCTCAACTCCAAGAATGCGAGGGCCTGATCTCATGGCCATTGAAACCACCAGATCGCTGGAAGACCTCGGCGCACTCAAGGCCGGCGCGCCGGAGCCCGGCGCCGCGCCGGTCCATGTCCAGAAGCTCGACAAGCTCGGGCGCGCCTACGCCACCGGCAAGCGCAAGGATGCCGTCGCCCGCGTCTGGCTGAAGCCGGGCCACGGCAGGATCACCGTCAACGACAAGGACTTCGCACAGTACTTCGCGCGCCCCGTGCTGCAGATGCTGCTGCGGCAGCCGCTCAATGCCGCCAGCCGGTCCGATCAGTACGACATCGTCGCCACCGTGGCCGGCGGCGGGCTGTCGGGCCAGGCGGGCGCCGTCCGGCACGGCATCTCCAAGGCGCTGACCTATTTCGAGCCGGAGCTGCGCGGCGTGCTCAAGAAGGGCGGCTTTCTGACCCGTGACAGCCGAACTGTGGAGCGCAAGAAGTACGGCCGCATGAAGGCCCGCCGCAGCTTCCAGTTCTCCAAGCGCTGACACCCTTTCACACCGAGCCACAGACGCAGCATGGGGGTCCGACCCGGCTGGGTCTGAAACGAAACTTGGCTAACCGGGGGGCCAGAATCTGGCTGACCCCGCGAGCTTCAAGGCATCAAAAACCCGTCTCCGCCGAAGCGAAGTGGTGGCGGATCGCAGATACCCGCCTGCGCGGGTATGACGGTAAGTGTGGGCGGGCGGATGGGGATGAAACGGTGCACCAAGCAGGTGCGCGGCTGGATGGCGGCGCCACCGTGCACCCACCCGATTCGTCATTTCCGCGAAGGCGGAAATCTGTGATGCGTTTCAGCGGGCAGACGGGGGCTGGACCCGGCGCAGCCTGCAGCGAAACTTGCCGACGAGCTCCATTGCATCAACAAACCCGGAGCGACCTCTGCGACACCCGTTTCGTTATCGAGGGTCGGCAAGGCCGGTGAGCGGCTGACCCCTCGCTATGCGGCCAAGATTGACAGTCCCCGGCTGCTGGCGCATATGTCGGTCGTCATGAATGGCTGCTCTCAGCATCTGCACCGACGTCGCCGCGCGACCGCCGCGCGGGAGCGATGACGGCTGCCTTTTGACCGTCCTCGCCGGCCGCGCCGATCCGCGCGGTTTTTTTTGTGCCTGTTTCCCGTTGATCCAGCGTCGATGCTCGCCAGTGCCAGGAGGAGCAACCGCATGCCCCCGACAGACATCCATTCGCGCAAGCCATCCGTCTTCATCGACGGCGAGGCGGGCACCACCGGGCTCGGCATCGCCGAGCGCCTGCGCGAGATCGCCGCAGTCGAGGTGAGGAGCATCGCGCCCGAGCGGCGCAAGGACGTCGAGGCCAAGCGCGCGATGCTGGCCGCCGTGGAGCTCGTCGTGCTGTGCCTGCCGGACGACGCGGCCCGCGAGACGGTGGCCATGGCCGATGCGCTGCCCAGCGGCGGCCCGCGGATCGTGGATGCCTCGACAGCTCACCGCGTCGCGCCGGGCTGGGTCTATGGCTTCGCCGAGATGGATGCGGGGCAGGAGGAGGCCATCCGCGCCGCCCGCCGCGTGGCCAATCCGGGCTGCTACCCGACCGGCGCGATCGCCCTCATCCGGCCGCTCGTCGCCGCGGGGCTGATGCCGCCCGACCATCCTGTCACCATCAACGCCGTCTCCGGCTACTCCGGCGGCGGCAAGTCGATGATCGAGGCCTACGAGAGCGGCAGCGCACCCGCTTTCGAGCTGTACGGGCTCGGCCTCGAGCACAAGCACCTGCCCGAGACGCAGACGAACTCGCTGCTTTCCCGGCGGCCGGTGTTCGTGCCGAGCGTCGGCAATTTCCGGCAGGGGATGCTGGTCAGCGTGCCGCTCCACCTCGACACGCTGCCGGGCAAGCCGGCCGCGGCCGACCTGGAGGCCGCGCTGGCGGCCCATTTCGCGGGCTCGAAGCTGGTGGACGTCGTGCCTGCCTCGGACAGATCGACGAGGAGCGGGCGGCTCGAGCCGCAGGCCCTCAACGGCACCGACCGGCTGGAGCTCAGGGTGTTCGGCAACGAGGCCCGCAGGCAGGCTGTGCTCGTGGCGCGACTCGACAACCTCGGCAAGGGCGCATCGGGCGCCGCCGTTCAGAACATTCAGCTCATGCTCGGGCTGGCCGGGTAGCCGCTGACGGGCGCCTCGTGAACGGCTGGCGCGCGGATCATGAGATGCGCGTGCCGGACCGCCAGGATCAGCACGACCGCCGCGCCCGCCTGATGGGCGAGACCGAGCCACAGCGGCACCACCGCGAGCAGCGTCCAGACGCCGAGCGCGGCCTGGGCGAACACCCCGAGCACCAGCAGCAGCGCCGAGCGCACGAGCTTCTCGTCATCGGCCGACTGCGCCAGCCGGACCAGTTGCACGAGGGCGAGCACGCCGATCGCGTAGGCCATCACCCGATGGTTGAACTGCACCGTGGTGATGTTCTCGAACAGGTTCAGGTACCAGGGCGACAGCGTGCCGAGCCCGTCCGGCACCAGCTTGCCATCCATCAGCGGCCACGTGTTGTAGGTCAGACCGGCGTTGAGGCCGGCGACCAGCGCGCCGAGCAGCGACTGCACGAGGACGAGGCCCAGCAGCACGGCGGCCAGTCGCTTCTGGCCCGCCGTCACGGTGCGCAGGCGGACCGAGCCGCGGTCGGTGCGCAAGTCGAACGCCAGCCACACGACGGCTGCCAGGATCAGCATGGCGACGCTCAGGTGCAGGGCCAGGCGGTACGGGCTGACGTCGATCCTGTCGACGAGACCCGATTTCACCATGTACCAGCCCACGAAGCCCTGCACGGCGCCGAGCGCGAGCACGCCCGAAAGCCTCAGCGGCATACCCTTCGGCAGCCGCCGCATGGCCCAGAAGAGCAGCAGCGGCAGCGCGAACGCGATGCCGATGAACCGGCCGAGGAAGCGGTGCGCCCACTCCCACCAGTAGATGAGCTGGAACTCGTCGATGCTCATGCCCTTGTTGACGAGCTGGTACTGCGGGATCTCCTTGTACTTGGCGAAGGCCGCCTGCCATTGCGCCTCGCTAAGCGGCGGGATGGCGCCGAGCAGCGGCTGCCACTCGGTGATCGACAGGCCGGAGTCGGTGAGCCGGGTCGCGCCGCCGACGACGATCATGGCGAAGACCAGCGCCGCCACTAAATACAGCCATAGCCTCACGGCTCGGTGGTCGCACTCGGAAGCGACCGCGGCTCTTTGCGCAACATGCGGCACGGGCATGTGTCAATTCTTTCCGAAGTCCAGCAGACGCTTTTTTGATAGTAGAGGCGCGGACACCCGGCAATGCGCCGAGTCGGCGCGGCTGGCCGGAGCCCTCCGCCCGGGAGAACCACAGGTGAGCATTCGGACCCGCAAGCTGATCGGCGCCATCCTTCTGCTGGCGTTCATCGCGCTCTATGCGCTCGCCACGATGGCGGTCGCCGTCGTCCTGCATGTCAACGCCAGCAAGTGGGTCGAGCTTGCGTTCTACGTCGTCGGCGGGCTCGCGTGGGTCGTTCCCGCGGCCCTGCTGGTGCGCTGGATGGTGCGCCCGGACAGCCCGCCCGAGCCGGGCACGAAGCTGAGCCGCAATCCGACAGGCGAGCCGGTCTGAAACGAAACTGAGCCGAAGGGCAGTGTCCCGCCTGGTCCCCTTTGCCCTTCCTTCCGTCCATGGCCGCGAAGGCGGCCATCCACGCAACTCTCCACACCTGATCTGCGGCGTGT